>CAZTYJ010000007.1:54222-84788 GCA_964618025.1 uncultured Halothiobacillus sp.
CAACCACGCTGCTCGCGCTTGTGCTGACGCTTATGCCAAGGTCTGTTGGCGTGCAAGGCGCGGAGAAGGGTCTGCTCACGCTGCCCGTGTTGTTGGGCGCATAGGTATCACCACTCGCCTGAACTTCCGCTGTATTCACGAGCGGGTTGGCACCGGTATAAGGCGTGCCTACCAGAACCATCAATGTGAATGAGCGTTGCGCGCCTACGGCTAACGCACCGACATCACAGGTGACGGTTCCTGCGGCTTCGGTACAGCCCGGCGCAGACACAAAGCTCACGCCTGCGGGCAATACATCTACCACTTGCGCCCCGCCGGGACTGGCCAACGGGCCGTTGTTGGTCACCGTCAGGGTATAAGGGATGCTCGCGCCGGTATAGATCACCGGAATGGTGGTGTCTTTAGTCAACGCAAAATCCGTTGGGGTCGCTGCGTTATCCAGCGGAGTGCTTGCCGTGCCACGGTTGTTGGCGGGGTTGGTATCGCCTGAAGCTACAACGTCCGCATTGTTCACCAAGGGGTTCGCCCCGGTGTACGGGTTACTCGCCAGCACGGTCAAGGTGAAGCTGCGGCTCGCCCCTACGGCTAACGCACCGACATCACAGGTGACGGTTCCTGCGGCTTCGGTACAGCCCGGCGCAGACACAAAGCTCACGCCTGCGGGCAATACATCTACCACTTGCGCCCCGCCGGGACTGGCCAACGGGCCGTTGTTGGTCACGGTCAGGGTGTACGGAATCGTCGCGCCGGGATAAACCGCAGGCAATGTTGTGCTCTTGCTCAACGCAAAGTCCGTCGGCGTGGCTGCCGGGTTTGCGGGGCGGCTCACCGTACTGGTGTTGTTGCTCAAATTGGTATCACCCAGCGCATCCAGCGTTGCCGTGTTGACCAGAGGGTCTGCGCCATCGTAAGGCGTGTTGGCCTGCACGGTCAGCGTGAAACTACGGCTCGCGCCGACCGCCAGGGCACCGACCGCACAGGTCACGGTGCTGCCTGCGAGCGTACAGCCCGGCGCAGACACAAAGCTCACGCCCGCAGGCAAGACATCCACCACCTGCGCGCCATCGCTGGCCAGCGGGCCATTGTTGGTCACGCTCAGCGTGTAAGGAATGGTCAGACCCGCATACACATTCGGCACCGTGGTGGACTTGGTCAGAGCCATATCGGTCGCGATGCTCACCCGGCGCGCCGTGGTGTCTTCGTAGACCTCGTTGTTGGTCGATAAGGATTCCGACTCATCTACGGCTACCGTCACGCGGTTATAGGCTGTACCGCTATAGGCACCAACAATGGTCAGCGATTCGGCACGCATATTGTAGGTTACGGTTTGCGCGCTGCCCGCGCCGCTGTAAATGCCAGGCCAGGTGCAGCGCAGGGTGCCTGCGGTTGCGCCAATGGCCGGTTCGGTACACACGCCGCCGCCACTGACCACCAGACCACCCTGGTAGCTAAAGATTGCGGTGGCCGTGTTGAGCGGGTCTGGAAACACATCTGTCATCACAAGGTTGGTGCCGTAAGAGGGGCCGCCGTTGTTGATACGGATGGTATAACCGGTTGTTGCGCCAAGATCGAGAGGATCCACGGTATCGTCTTTCTGTACCAGAATATCGAGCACGGCAGCGGTGACGGGCGTGGTGGTGGTGGCGCTGTTATTGTCAAAGAAGGTTTCCAGCGTAGCGGTGGTAACCGCCACATTGTTGACCAGGTTTTGGCCTGCTGCCGTGCCTAACGGACGCAGGCTATAGGTTACAGTCTGCTGCACAGCAGCAGCTATCGTCGGCCAAGAGCACACCAAGGTGCCGCCCACATCTCCTGCAGCAGGCACGGTGGAGCAAGTGCCGCCGCCACTAACCGCCCCAAGAGCGATAAATGCGCCATTGGTTGGAAGCGTATCGGTCATGGTCACCGTGGCCGCCGTCGAAGGGCCATTGTTGCGGACGGTCGAAACATAAGTCACCGTTGCACCCGCCGGAACCGAGGATGGGTTGGCGGTCTTGCTGACTTGAATGTCCACCTTGGCCGTGACGGTACTGGTGACTGAGCCGGTGTTGTTGGCTTGATTCGGGTCGCCGATGTCGCTGGAAAAGACGCTCGCCGTATTCGTGCGATTACCTGTTGTGGCAATACTGGGGCGCACGACAACGGTCACGGAAGCCGTGCCGCCATTGAGTACAGTTCCAAGATTGCAACTCAGGTTGATCGTTGCACCATTGGCGGGTGCAGCCGGGGTACAGCTGCCTTGCGTGGGCACCGCCGACTGCAAGCTGCCTGTCGCCACGAGACTACCCAAGGTATCCCTCAACACCACGTTGGTGGCATCACCTGGGCCATCGTTACGCATGGAAATGACATACGTCAGGTTTTCGCCGGCAATCACGGGGTCAGGATTCGCCGTCTTGCTGACCAGCACCAAATCCGCTTCGTTGCCAAGCGTGGTGCCATTGGTGCCGACGGTACTGCAATCATTAGCGACGTTACCATCGTTACGACCGCTTACCGCGCCATTGAAGACGTTACAGGCCGTATTGTTGACCACGCCGGCAGCCGTTTGCTCGACCGGAACGGTGATCGCGTTGTAGTCACCACCAGCCGCTCTTGCCACACTGGTCGTACATGTGACCGTGATGGGGCCGGCTGCGGGGAAAACCGTGCCGACCGGTACGCTACATGTCCAGCCGGTACCTGTTGGCAAAGCTCTTAGCGTCATGCCATTCGGTACGGTATCGCTCACCGTGACCACATCACCCGCCAGCGCAGCAAGCGGCCCCAGATTGCGTACCGTCAGGGTGTAGTTGAAATCCTGTCCCAAGACCACCGGGTTTAAGCTGGCGGCTTTGGTCATGCGTAAATCCACCTGGTCGGTCGAGGTGATATTCACGTTAGCCGTGTTATTTGCGGGCACTGGATCAACTTCAGGAATACTGATCGTGGTGCTATTCGAGAGAGAACCTGCAACCGTCGCGGTGGCCACGATCGTAATGGTTGGCATGGCGCTGCCTACTGCGCCTGTCCAAGGCCCTGGGCGAGTACAGCTGATGGGCACAACCCCGGTATCGCATGTCCAGCCTGTTCCCGTGGCGGATACCACACTCAGGCCAGCACCCAGGGTGTCTGTTACGGTGATGATACCCGAGCCGGTCGAGCCTGGCTGGATGCCGCCGACGTAACGCGGGGTCAGGGTGTAGGTGACATTGGCGTTTTGCGCGACGGTTGTCGGGCTGGCGGTTTTGGTTATGGAAACATCCGAGCCTGCGTTGGATGTGATACTGACCGAGGTGATGTTATTGCTCAGATTGCCATCCGGCATGGGGTCTCCGTTGCCCTTGATCGCCGCCACATCAAAAGCCGCCGTCACTGTGCCGGCAACGTTCAGTCTCGCGGGTACGGTGAGTGCCGGTGTGGAAGCGCCCACCGCCAGGGCGCCTGTGCGCGTACAGCTAATCGTCGTGGTATCCGCCGGGTTGGTGCGCGGGTAACCCGTAGACGGTGCGCATGTCCAACCGGAACCTGTTGGCACGCCGGTAATGGTCGAGCCTGCGGGAATGGTAAAACTGATAACTTGACGCGCGTCACTTGCCAGCGCATCAGGGCCATTGTTCGTCGTAACGACACTGTAACTGTAGGGTTGCCCGGCGGTCACCGTCGCCGCAGATGGCGTGGCGGTAATGCTCATATCCGCAGCCGCCAGCACCGTGGTGGGCTGAACGCTGTTGGTGTTGTTGCCGGGGTTGGGGTCAACCGCAGTTGTGGTCGCGGTAGCGGTGTTCGTCCATACGCCTGCGGTCGGCAAAATGACCCGGATTGTGACCGTCTGAAAGCTTGTCACAGGGAAGGTAAAGGGAATATCGCCCAAGGTGCAGTTTACCGTGCCATCCGAGCCCACCGGCGGGGTGGTGCAGCTTCCGGCGGTTGTGCTGGCGCTGACAAATTGCGAGCCGGGCGGCAAGGTGTTGTTAAGCGCGACACTTGTGGCCAGGTCAGGGCCATTGTTATCAATACGCAAGGTGTAGGTGAATATCCCGCCCGCAGGACCCGGGTCAGGACTATCGGAATGGTTCAGTACGATGTCAGCATCCGCCTGTGCGGCAAGCGAAAACCCTCCGCTGACAAGCGTGGCCAGCAACAAAAGAACTTTCAGGTTCTTGCCCTGAGCCCTGGGATCATGATGGTTAACAGCAGATAGATAAGACATGCTTGGTTTCCTTATTGATTCGTCCAAGTGAAGTTTTAATTCGTGAATGGACGGTAGGAGCGGGCTTGCCCGCGAAAAAGCGTATGTCGAAGGCTTCGCGGGCAAGCTCGCTCCTGCGCTTCAAGATATATTCGTGCCGCATTAATAGCAGGCAAGGCAAGGCAAGTTATTGTTGTGGCGCGTTGTTTTTTTGCAAAAAAGTATTTTCGACAAAACGCCGCTCAAACCATAACCAAATCAATACCGGACTCATCACCGGAAAGATCAGCTTGCCCATTTGCGCGCCCAGACCGATGAGCGAGAGCTGCCAGGCATTCACGCCCAGCTCCTGTGCCGTGTGAGCGCCACGCTCGGAAAGCACTTGCGCCAGCCAGGTGAAGCTAATGCTCCAGAGCATAAACGGAATTAATAACAGCGTTCCGAGCAGAATTTTACGCGCCAGGGATTGAGCCTTGGATGCCAGGAGCAAGGCGATATAAAACGGCAGCCCCATGCCCAACATGCTCATGCTGGCATACGCATTAAAACGTTTAGCCTGAATTTCGCCCACTGTGGTCAGGGGTAAATCGGTAAACAGCACAAGAACAGCATGATTCCAGCCTGAGCCATGCACCCAGTCGGGAAAGATAAGGTGCATTAAATAGCCCGCCGTGATGGATACGGGCGGCGCAACCCAGGCGGCGATCCAGTACCAAAGGATAAGCATCACCACTGTCCAGGCAAGCGCCCGCAAAACGAAGCTTTTCATGTGGGTTGGGGGCTTTGGGTTGTAAGTGGGACGTTGCGTCCAACATAGCGTATCCAGAACAACCAGAAAATCAGCACATCCAACATGATAAGAATTTGCCACAAATATGTATGGGCAATTTCAAACCAGTGGCTATTCCACTGCGCGAGATAAAACAGGCTGATGATGCGCAGCAGATTGACCAGCTGTACCGCCACAACGCCGAGCAATATACCCGCCAGGCGCATACGCCACGGAGCAGGAAAAGCCAGTATTCCGGCGATAAGAATAATGCTGGCTTCGACCGCATTACAACCAGGCAAAATGGCCACGCCCACACCCGTGGTCGTGCTTTGCAGAATGTTATTGTAGAAGGCGACGTGGGGGTCGAAAGCCAGGACGATATGCCCGCTGATCTGCGCCAAAAAAGCTGTCCATGGCATCACAAAATGCGACTGGGCTGGCGGAAGAATGCTAAGCCACATCAGTCCGGTCAAGAGCAGGAAAAAAATCAGCACAAAGCGCAGCATGTCATTCCTCGTTTTGTTCGGCGGATGTGTTTTTCCGCATCAGCCGTCGAATAGCCAGAAAAAAACCCACATGGAGCGCTATCGTCACCACGATGACGGCAATCCAGAGTGGGTTATCCAGCAAGAGCTGCATGATGCTATTGAGCGCGTTGGTTTAGCCGCCCCCTAATCCACCAGTTGATACAAGGCGCTGCAATAAACACAGCGCGCCTGTCCGCCGTTTTCTTCTACCGGAATGTAAACGCGCGGATGCGAGTTCCACAGGCTTTCACCATCACGCGGGCAATGTACGGGCAGTTCGCTGCGTCGTACCTGTATCACCTTGACGCTGTTCGGCGTTTTTAAATCCTGCGGATGCGCGGCAGTATTGGGATTCATGGGGAAACCTCTATGTTCAGACGACCAGATTCAACCAGCCCAGATGAGCGGGATGCCGGCCATGCACCACATCAAAGTACAGCGACTGTAAACGCTCGGTGATCGACCCGCGCGAACCGCTGCCAATCGGACGGTTGTCCACTTCACGAATGGGGGTCACTTCCGCCGCCGTACCGGTGAAAAACGCTTCATCTGCAATATAGACTTCATCACGTGTGATGCGTTTTTCGACGATTTTCAGACCCAGTTCATCCGCAAGCATAAAGATGGTCTTGCGGGTAATACCATCCAGCGCGGAGGTCAGATCCGGGGTGAAGATGATGCCATCACGCACGATGAAAATGTTTTCGCCCGAACCTTCGGCCACATAACCTTCCGCATCCAGCAGCATGGCTTCATCGTAGCCATCTTGCAGCGCTTCGCGTAGCGCCAGCATGGAGTTCATGTAGTTGCCGTTAGCCTTGGCCTTGCACATGGTGATGTTGACGTGATGGCGCGTGAAGGACGATGTTTTCACACGGATGCCGCGTTCCATACCCTCAGCGCCAAGATAACTACCCCACGTCCAGGCCGCGACAATGCAGTGTACCTTGAGGTTATCAGCACGCAGCCCCATGCCTTCCGCGCCATAAAAACACATCGGGCGCATATAGGCCGATTCAAGTTTATTTTCACGCACCACAGCGCGCTGCGCTTCATTCAGCTCTTCTGCGTTCCAGGGAACGTCCATGCGCAGGATTTTTGCCGAATTTAATAGACGCTTGGTGTGCTCTTCCAGACGGAAAATCGCCGTACCCTTGTCGGTTTTGTAGGCGCGCACACCCTCAAACACCCCCATGCCATAGTGCAAGGTGTGAGTAAGAACGTGGGTTTTGGCCTCACGCCAATCAACCATTTGACCGTCGTACCAGATCAGACCATCACGGTCGGCCATGGTGGGAAGGGATGCCATGTCTAAGAACTCCTAAAGTTTACTGGCTCGAAATCGCCGCGCTAAATGTTGAGGAATTATGGCATGGAAGCCGGCTTGCGCTCCATCCTGCGCCGCCATACTTCACCCACAAATGCACGTTCTTGGGCAAATTCGTTGGCATCAAGCAAGGTTTGCCGCTTTTCCAGCGCAAGATGATGACCCCGATCACGCAGGCAACGATAAATTTCCGCGAGTTTTAGGCTTTCTTCAACTTCAAGAATGCCTGCCTGCGCCAAGTCTTCAAGCTGGCGGATATTGTCGCTCCAACGCACGATTTGCGGATGCTGGTATGCGTAGGCCAGCACATGGTACTGCACGATAAATTCAATATCCGTCAGCCCGCCCATGCCGGTTTTGATATGGAAAAGCGCCGGGTTCTTTTGATCGAGTTCAGCGCGCATTTTTTCACGCATCTCCACCACGCTGACACGCAAAGCTTCCGCATCACGCGGCTGACAAAGAATATCCCGACGCACCCGCTCAAAAGCAGTTTTCAGACGCTCATCCCCGGCCACCCAACGCGCCCGGGTCAAGGCCTGATGTTCCCAAACCCAGGCATGATGGCGTTGATAATCTTCAAACGCGCCAAGGCTCGAAACCAGCAGACCGGAGGCTCCATCCGGGCGCAGACGGGTATCGACCTCATACAAAACACCTGCCGGGGTTTGTGTCGTCATACGTGAAATCATTTTCTGCGTGACCCGCGCAAAAAACAGCGCGTTATCCAGAGGTTTTTCACCCTCTGTTTCCTGCTGCTCCCCACGAGAATCGTGCAGAAAAACAATATCCAGATCAGAGCCGTAACCGAGTTCCAGCCCGCCCAATTTGCCATAACCAATCACTGCCAAACCCGGCGCAACCCTTTGATTTTCAACCACGCACGCGGGCATTCCATGACGTTGAGTCAATTCACGCATGGACTCACGGTAAACCTCATCCAGCAAGGTTTCCGCCATCCAGGTCAGATGATCGCTCACCTGCATCACCGGCAAAACGTCCATCATATCGGCGGCAGCAACGCGCAACATATTGATTTGCTTAAAGCGACGCAGCTCGTCCATTTGGCGTTCAATATCCCCATCGACGACATTCACCAGCATATCCTCAAGCTCAAGACGCAAATCTTCAGCATTCGGCGGGTCAAACAGGGTTCGCGCATCAAGCAATTCATCCAGCAAAACCGGATGACGGGTGAGCTGTTCAGCAATCCACGGGCTTGCTGCCAGAAGACGTATCAGCAATTCCAGCGCCTGCGGATTTTCCAGCAAAAGAGCGAGGTACACGCTACGCCCGCCTATTTTGGCAAGCAGCGCAAACATACGCGGCAAAACATCCACCACTCGCACTTCAGTCGCCACAGTACGTAAAACATGCGGCAGAAGTTTCATCAAACGTGCCCGCGCCGTATCACTTAATGCACGAATAAAGCGCTCTTGCAAAAATAGATGCAAAGCCTCAAGGACGGACGTGACATTTTCACGCTTGAAACCTTCTTCAAGCAAAACCTGCTCAGCCATTTCGCCTTGTAACAATCCCTTGACCACATCATCCAGGCGGCTCGGCGTATCCGCAGCCTGATCGCTCAACACACGAAATACCCGGCGGAAAACACGGTGAACACCCGCACGAGTCTGATTCAAAAACACCATAAAACTCGCCCAATCCGCAAAACCCATACTTAATGCAAGGCGCATTTGCTCATGAGGGCTTTCCGGCAAAAGCTGGGTTTGTTGGTCACGCGCTGCTTGCAAGCGATTTTCTACCCGACGCAGCACATCGTAGCCTATATTAAGTAGCATAAATTCATCGCCACTTAACACCTCGTTATCAGTCAATACCCGCAAAATACTCAAAATACCGCGTTGTTGCAGTGCAGATTCACGTCCGCCACGTAACAGCTGAAAGACCTGGCCAATAAACTCGACTTCACGAATACCGCCCGGACCTAGTTTGACGTTATCGCGCATGCCTTTTTTAGCCATTTCGCGCTCGATCATGGCCTTCATTTCGCGCAACTGACCAAATGCACCGTAATCAAGGTAACGCCGATAAACAAAGGGTCGCAATTGCTGCATCAAACGCTCACCAGCCAGGAGATCACCGGCCATAGGACGAGCCTTAATCAACGCATAACGTTCCCATTCGCGACCATGCAGGGTGTAATACAACTCCATCTGCTCAAAAGTCAGCACCAAAGGGCCTTCATCACCCCAAGGCCGTAAACGCATATCCACGCGGAAAACAAAACCGTCCTCGGTTCGCGCATCAATTGCCCGAATCAGGCGTTGACCCAGACGGGTAAAAAACTCGCTATTGTCCAGCGGCTTGGCGCCATCCGTTTCACCTTCATCATCAAAGGCAAAAATAAGGTCAATATCCGAAGAAAAATTAAGCTCATGGCCACCGAGTTTACCCATACCCAGTACCACCAACCCGACCGGCTGACCCAAAGCATCACGAGGCTGACCATGGCGCTGTGATAATTGCGCCATCCACCAATCCAAGGCGCCCTGCACGGCAACATCCGCCAACCAGGTGAGCTCACGCAGCGTTTCGCCCGTATCCGCCCAACCGGCCAAATCGCGCCAGGCAATCCGCACGATTTCCCGACGGCGGAACTGACGCAAGGCGCGCAACAGAGACGTTTCATCTGAAACCAGCTTAAAACGATAATCTAAACGTTGCCTTAAATCCGATAACTCACACGACGAAAAAAGATCACCGCTGTGAATCAGATCATCAAGCACGCCAGGCTGACGAATAAAGGATTCAACAACAAACGGGCTGGCAGAAAATACGGCCAGGTAAGATAAAGCCGTATCCATATTAGCTAACAGGCTAGCGCGATCTTGCTCAGATAAGCCAAGCAAAGCCTGCTCAACCTCATGTTGCAAAGCACAATCAGGCAAGCTCATGCGACAAGCCTCTCAAGACTATCTAGATATCGATGTTATTGACCGACAAAGCGTGACGCTCGATAAAATCACGTCGTGGCTCAACCAAATCACCCATCAAGGTCGTGAAAATCTCATCCGCAGCAATCGCATCCTCAATACGCACTTGCAGCAAACGACGGGTTTCCTGATTCATCGTCGTTTCCCAAAGCTGCTCAGGATTCATTTCACCCAAACCCTTGTAACGCTGAATCGTCAAGCCCTTCCGGGCCTCATTTTCCAACCATTGCATCACATCCTCAAAACGGCGCACCGACTTGGATTCATTTCCACGACGAATAACCGCTCCATCCTCAAGCAAGCCTTGCACACGATCCGAATGATCGGCTAAAAGGCGATAATCCGAAGAATTGAAAAAATCGCCATCGAAATACCAACTATGACTTAAACCATGTTGATCGCGCGTAAGTTTAATGACCGCTTCACCTTCCAGCGTAACCACTTCAGCATGATGCTGAACACGAGCATCCATTCCTGCATTTAAAAGTTGAGCCCAACGTTTAGCCCATTTGATAGAGGATGCCAATTCATCAGCACGCAAACGAGGCATATCCAATAGATGTTCCATCGCAAGACGATCAAAACGACGAGCCAGGCGTTCAATGACTGTACGTGCAAGCAAATGCGCTCGTGCTAACTGATCCAGAGCGGAACCCGAAATGGGCGGGCTATCAGAAGAAACCTGCAAATGAGAACCCTCAATAGCCTGTTGAAGTAAATACGCCTGGAATTCAATATCATCCTTGACATACTGCTCCTGCTTACCCTTCTTAACCTTGTACAAAGGCGGCTGACCAATATAAATATGGCCGCGCTCAATAAGTTCGGGCATTTGTCGATAAAAAAAGGTTAACAGCAAAGTACGGATATGTGAGCCATCAACATCCGCATCCGTCATAATAATGACACGATGGTAACGAAGTTTGTCTGGATTATAATCTTCCCGACCAATACCAGTCCCCAGAGCCGTAATTAACGTACCAACCTCCGCAGAACCGATCATTTTATCAAAACGCGCTTTTTCCACATTCAAAATTTTACCTTTGAGAGGAAGAATAGCCTGCGTTCGACGATCTCGGCCTTGCTTGGCTGATCCGCCCGCCGAATCACCTTCCACCAAGAAGAGTTCGGATTTGGCAGGGTCTTTTTCCTGACAATCCGCCAATTTTCCAGGCAAGCCAGCAATATCGAGAGCACCTTTTCTGCGTGTTAACTCACGAGCCTTGCGAGCAGCGTCGCGCGCACGCGCTGCATCAATAATTTTTCCTGTAATCGCACTCGCTTCGTTGGGTTTTTCCAACAGAAAATCATTGAAAATATCCGTAACCAAACTTTCAACCGGTGCTTTAACCTCGGAAGAAACAAGTTTATCTTTTGTTTGAGAAGAAAATTTAGGGTCTGGCACTTTGACAGAAAGCACAGCCGTCAAACCTTCGCGTGCATCATCCCCTGCAATGTCTACTTTAGCCTTTTTAAATAGGCCTTCTTTTTCCATGTATTGATTCAAGGTGCGGGTCAAGGCCGCTCGAAAGCCAGCCAAATGACTACCGCCATCTCGCTGAGGGATATTATTGGTAAAACAATAAACGCCTTCGTTATAACTATCATTCCACTGCAAGGCAACCTCAACACCGATGCCATCTTTTTCACCCACAATATGGACTACTGTAGGGTGAATCGGCGTTTTCCCACGATTAAGATGCTCTACGAAGGCACGGATACCACCTTCGTACATGAAAATATCATCTCGTCCACTTATTTCATCATGCAGGTGAATACGTACACCTGAATTGAGAAATGAAAGTTCACGTAACCGCTTGGCAAGAATATCATAATGAAATTCAATGTTATTGAATATGGTGGGACTTGGCTTGAATCGTACTCGAGTTCCCGTGCCTGTCGCTTCCCCGACTTGTTTTAGAGGATATAAAGGATCACCAAGCGAATATTCCTGACGGTATTTCTTTCCATTACGTCGAATCGTAAGTTCAAGTGTTTCAGATAATGCGTTAACTACAGAAACACCCACGCCGTGAAGACCACCCGATACTTTATATGAATTATCATCAAATTTCCCCCCCGCATGCAGAACCGTCATAATAACTTCAGCAGCAGAACGGCCTTCTTCTTCGTGAATATCAACTGGAATACCGCGCCCATCATCGGCAACGCTCACAGATCCATCGGCATGCATGACCACATCAACGGTTGAACAATAGCCCGCAAGCGCTTCATCAATAGCATTGTCAACAACCTCAAACACCATGTGATGCAAGCCTGAACCATCATCCGTATCGCCAATGTACATTCCGGGGCGCTTACGAACCGCATCCAGACCCTTGAGCACCTTGATGGAACTGGAGTCATAGCTGTTTGAAGTCCTGATTTCTTCATTTAAATCAGATTGATAAGATTTTTTTTGCTCAGAGTTCATATTGTTTGTAGTCACTTTAGGGTGGCGATTTGGTCATCATACCATGCTCACATGGCCATCCTTGAGAACAAACGTACTTAAAGAGCCAATACCAGAAAAATCCAACTCTGTTTGTTCAAGTGCCGTAAAAAAAACCTGACCACCCAAAGAAAGTATTTTTTCCAAGATAATTTGCCTATGGCTTGAATTTAATTCAGAAGGAAAATCATCAAGCATAAAAATGGGCGATTCGTGCAAAAAATTTTTATAACTGGTCGCCAGAGCAGAGAGCATTAATAGTATTAATTTTTTCTTTTGTCCTCTTGATAATATTTCCTTGACATTTTTGTTTTTTGTCAAAATTCGAATATCAGCGCGATGAGGGCCTACAGATGTATAACCATAGTAAATATCTTTTTGTCGATTTTGAGTAAGGGCATCTAAAAGACTTTTTTCTTTTGACCATCCACTAAAATAAGACCATGAAAAATTATTGTTTTTATAAAAAATTTTATCTATATAATTAAATTCTTGATAAATTAAATTAAAAGCATATTCTCTATAATTATTAATCAATTCTCCTGATTGGGATAATGAATAATCCCAATAATCAAGCATGTCAACATCATTACGCAAACATGAATTTCGTTGTTTTAATATACGCTGATAATTCAACCATTCGTGATGGAAATTGTCATGAGCATAAAAAAGCCACCAGTCAATAAACCGTCTTCTATAAGATGACTCACCGTCTATTAAATTAAATGTATCGGAATTAAAAGATAATATAGATAATTTTCTTGTTGCCTCAGAAAATCTTTCTGCATTTTTTCCATTAATTCTTAAAGTTACATCCTTATGATTTCTTTGCAATCCAATATTAAAATAACCACTTTTATCTTGAATGCAAGATGAAATTAAAAAATAATCGCAAAGATCTTTTCTTATGTTTACAGTACGGGATGACCTAAAACTCTTTCCAGTAGATATTATTTGTAAGGATTCGAGAATACTTGTTTTACCGCACCCATTTTCTCCTGTTATTAAATTAACGCTGTCATTGAAAATCAATTCAATTTTTTCAAAACAACGAAAATTTTCAAGAGATAAATTTTTTATAATCACTTTTATTAAATTCGCATTGGCATAATAACAAAAATATTATTTATATTATCATTTTCAGATTTAATTACCGCGCTTGTGTCCGATGATTTTAAATCCATAACAATAACATCACCATTGAATACATTAATAATATCCAATATATATGATATATTAAATCCTATAGATATTTTTTCGGATATATAACCAATATGAATACTTTCTTTTGATGTTTCTTTTTCTGAATTTTTTGTTTCTATTTTTAATAAATTTTCATCAAATAAAAATTTAGCTCCCTTGAATTTATCATTTGAAATAACAGATGATCTTATTAATGATTGTTTGAAATATTTTTTATCTATTGATGCTGATTTATCATTATACAAAGGTATTACTCTTTTATAATCAGGGAATTTACCATCAATCAATTTACTTGTAAGAATAATACCATCAAAAGTAAAACGAACATGGTTGCTATCGAATTCAATTTCTATATTATTATTTTTAGAAATCAATCTAATAAGTTCGTTAATGGTTTTTCTTGGTACTATTAATTGATTTGTTTCATTTATATTTAAATTCTCCTTTATTTCACTAAAGGCCAGTCTGTGGCCATCGGTCGCAACCGCAGAAAATGAATTATTACTTATTTCAAAAAGCATCCCATTAAGGTAATAGCGTACATCTTGCTGAGCCATGGCAAAAGACACATTATTAATTATCTCATTAAATTTTATTTGACTTAGATAAAATTTTTGAGGAGATATTAATTCATCAATCTTTGGATAATCTTCAGCAGGAAGTGTTGCAAGGGTGAATGTACTATTATTCGAAGTTATTTCAATTTTTTCGTTATTTATATTAAAAACAAGTTTGCTATTTTCATCCAGTGTTTTGCAAATATCGTTTATTTTTCGACCTGGTATGGTAAATCTAAAATTACCATAATCTTTTTTAAGTTTGAATGAATTTTTTAATTCAATTTCAAGATCTGTAGCTGTGATTTCAACTACATCATTGGTTATTTCAATGAGGATATTACTTAATATTGGCAAGGTCTGCTTGCGTTCAATGGCTCCCATGACGTTTTGAATGGCAGTGATGAAAACTTCTCTGTTCATGCTGAATTGCATTTCAGTCTCCTTTAAAAATACAAAGATCAAAGATAAATAAAAAGCTGTTTTTATTGTTGTTGTAGTAGAAGGCGTGTTGTGGGTTTCTTTAAAAAAATGATTAAAAACAAAGGGTTGAATAAAATTACATCCTGTAAAACTCGCTTGATAGATGTCGATGTAAGCGGTTAACTTCCTGTAGTTATATGTGGATAACTTTTATGCACAACCTGTTGGGTGCTTTTATCCACAAGCTTATACAGAAGTTTTTATTTTTTAATTGTTGCTCAAGGTTCTTAAAAGTGTTTGATAGTCTTCTTCTATCTTTGGGTCTTCTTCTTTTAGTTCAGCAACTTTTCTGCATGCGTGGAGTACAGTTGTATGGTCGCGGCCTCCAAACGCTTTTCCAATTTCTGGCAGACTATGATTGGTCAGTTCTTTTGCAAGACTCATGGCTATTTGCCTAGGGCGGGCAATCGAACGACTTCGACCTGAAGAAAGCAAGTCATCGAGCTTCACTTTGAAAAATTGGGCTACAGTTTTTTGAATATTTTCTATAGTTACCATCCTGTTTTGAAGGGCAATTAAATCTTTTAACGCATCTTTAGCAGATTCCAGGGTAATCGCTAACCCTGTAAACTGGCTTGTTGCAATCACTCGCCTTAGAGCGCCTTCAAGCTCCCGTATGTTTGAACGTATACGCTTACCTATAAAAAATGCGACTTCATGGGATAAATTTATACCCATTTGTTCGGCTTTGCTTTGTAAAATTGCAACGCGTGTTTCCAGTTCAGGGGGTTCGATCGCTACAGTTAATCCCCATCCAAACCTTGATTTGAGTCGATCTTCCAGACCTTCTATTTCTTTAGGATATCGATCACAGGACATGACTATTTGTTGAGAATTTTCCATTAATACATTGAAGGTATGAAAAAATTCTTCTTGGGTTCTGTCTTTGCCAGCGAAAAACTGGATATCATCAATAAGTAAAACATTTAATGATCTGTAGAATTGTTTAAATGAATTAACCGAATTTTCTTTAATTGACCGAACCATATCTTGCATATAACGTTCGGAGTGTAGATAAAGGATACGCGCCTCAGGGTTGTGGTTGAGAATTTGGTTGCCAATGGCATGCATTAGATGGGTTTTTCCTAAACCTACTCCTCCATAGATAAACAAAGGGTTATAGCTGGATCCTGGATTTTCTGAAACCTGTATGGCGGCAGCCCGTGCGAGCTGGTTTGATTTGCCCCCGACATAATTATCAAAAGTAAATAGCCTGTTTAACCCATGCTCAAATTTGTTTTGTATTTCTTTTGGAGTTGTTTTATCTTGGTTTATTTTTAATTTTTCATTTTTGTATTCAGAAGGTGAATTTTTTCTTTGGTTGCTGCTACCAACAGAAATTGTGACCACGAGAAGATCGTTGTTGGATATCTGTTTTGCCAAAGCCTCTATTTGAGCAAGAAAATTCTGTTTTACCCAATCCTGCACGAAGCGATTTGGTGCGAGTAAATTCAGTTGATCTTTGGTTTCTATGGCCTGTAATGGCCTGATCCATGTGTTGAGTTGTTGCGCCTGGATTTCAGAAATCAGCGATTCCTGGCAACGTAACCATAAATTTTTTTGGCTCAATCCTGGATCATCCCTTGTTAAATTTGCGATGTCTGCATTTTACGTTTTATGCACAGATTTATCCATAGCTTAGTCACAGCCCATCATCATCCAATTTAGCGAAGATAATTTATTTTATTCTTTGTAATTCAATGGGTTGATTATGTGTTTAGGTGTCCAGGCATGAAGTTTGTACAGATGTGGCCAGTCCTAATCCGAAAACCGGAACTTTTGCATCAAGCGGATTGCGCTCAAGCCTTGCTCAAGCCGATCAAAGCCCCTAAGCTTGGTGCACTAAATTCACTACTCATTATTTTTTGTTATGAACGCTATGCCTTTTGTTTTAGACATCGAACAAGCTCGCTTCAACATGGTCGAACAGCAGGTGCGCCCTTGGGATGTGCTTGACTTGCGTGTGTTAGAGACTCTACGTCGTGTCAGACGGGAGGCTTTTGTGCCTAAAAACCTTGTTAATCAAGCTTTTTCTGATGTGATGCTCCCCCTTGAACATGGGCAGTACATGATGTCGCCGATTGTTGAGGGACGATTATTGCAGGCTTTGGATGTGCAGAATGATGAGCGTGTTCTTGAGATAGGTACGGGCAGTGGCTTCATGACGGCTTGTCTCGCGCAGATGGCGATGCACGTTACAAGCGTGGAGTTGTTTGACGATTTGAGTGAACAGGCTCAAAGCGTGCTCCTTGAGCAAGGTTGTGCAAATGTTACGCTGGAGACAGGTGATGCCAGTCGTGGGTGGAGTGACCCTCATTTTTACGATGTCATTGCTATAACGGGTGCAATGATGACCGTTCCTGATACCTATAAATATAAATTGAATATTGGTGGTCGCTTGTTTGTTGTGCGTGGACCCCAACCTGTAATGCAAGCCATATTGATAACACGAGAAGGTGAGCAACATTGGAGAGAGGAGAGTTTGTTTGAAACAGACTTGCCTTATCTGGAATATGCAGCAGCAGAAGCGCGTTTTATCTTTTAGCTTTGATTTTCATCGGGGGCTTGTTTGTGAGCTTTATTACACAACGAATTGTGTGTACAAAAATTTCCATTGGGTGGCTTCTTGCCTTGACATTGGTGTCGGTAATTCCAGTACATGCTGAAAATCTTACAGATGTTTATCGTATGGCCGAGCAGTTTGACCCAACATTGAGGGCTGCTGCGCAGGCACGTGCGGCGGCGCGTGAAAATATTCCACAGGCACAGGCCAATTTTTTACCGAATGTGGGATTTACAGGAAGCTCTGCTTACGCCTGGGTAGAATATCCAACCCTGCCTAATGCGGATTCAGGCTCAAATAATTATTCGCTTAATTTGAATCAATCCATTTACAATAGGAAGAATTTTGCCTTACTTGATAAAGCAGAGCTAATCGTTCAACAGGCTAATGTAAGTTACGCGGATAGCCAGCAGGAGTTGATCGTTCGAGTAACACAGGCATATTTTGATGTCTTACGCACACAGGCAGCATTTAAATTGGCTCAATCGGATCTTGAGGCTGCGCAAAAAAGGCTTGAGCAAACACAAAAGCGCTATGACGTTGGTTTGATTCCTGTGACTGATTTGGCGGATGCTTTGGCAGCGCGCGATCAGCGCTCAGCAGCGGTTATCAAGGCGGAGAATGCCCTTTCATTTGCCCGTGAGGGTTTGCGCACGATTACAGGTCAATCGATAGACTATTTGCTGGATGTAAAGGATGGTTTGGTATTGTTAACGCCGGTTCCAAACGATTTAAAAGAATGGACTTCGTTTGCAGAAAAGCAAAACCTGAAATTACAAAGCGCGGAAATAAGTATAAATATTAATCGTGAAGAGATTGAAGTTCAACGCTCGGGTCATTATCCAACCCTGGATTTAGTGGCTTCTTATGCCTATCAAGAGCCGCCGGTGTTAACCAATTTACCAAGAATGAGCGATGCTTATTATTATCAATCGCAAGTTGCTGTGCAACTAAATGTTCCGCTGTATATGGGAGGTAGTGTTTCTTCACGAACCCGACAGGCCACGTATTTGTTTCAGCAGGCTCAGGATCAATACGAGGCCGCGCGCCTTGATACGGTGCGCAATACAAAAGACGCATTCCGTACGGTCAATGCAAAAATTGATGAAGTGAAGGCTTTTCAGCAAGGTAAAAAATCGGCTGAAATGCAGCTTGAGGCCAATGAGGCAGGTTATCAGGTGGGTACGCGCACGATTGTTGATGTGATTAACGCGCAAAATCAGTTAAGTCTGGCGATTAGTAACCTGAATAACTCACGTTATGACTATTTGTTGACGACCATTCTGCTCAAGCGTTTTGCCGGGACCTTGGCGGTGAGTGATCTTGAGCAACTACAGCGCCAACTTCAATAAGTTTTTATGAGAAGGGCTGATGGGCAAAGCGGTAGGGATGTTGAGTTGGTTTAATCCGCAGTCTTGGCCTTTAGCTTTGGGGTTGGGAGTGCTTGGGTTAGGGGCTTGCCTGCCTTTGCCGATCGCGCAAGGTTTGGGGCGTGCTCTTGGTTGGTTTGCTTATGCGACTCTTCCTTCCCGACGACGAATCGTGCAGCGCAATCTTGAGTTGTGTTTTCCGGAATGGAGCCAGAAAAAACGCGCCGAGGTGGTGCGTGCCAATTTTTCCGCAACGGGTATGGGATTGATTGAGGGCGGGCTTGCGTGGTGGGTTTCAAGCAAGCGTCTGTCGTCTTTTGTGCACATTGAAGGGATCGAGCATTACCATGCGGCGCAGCAATGGGGGTGTGGGGTTTTGGTCTTGGGTGCGCACTTCACGTCTATGGAGTTGGCCGGACGGATTGCAGCGCTCCATTTTCCCGTGAGTACAGTTTATAAAGCCGCCAAAAATCAACGATTTAATTCAGTCATGCTGGCTCGGCGTGGACGGTATTTTCAATCTGTTATTGCCAACGATAACTTACGCGGCATGCTCGATATTTTGAAATCGGGAGGGGTTTGTTGGTACGGTGCGGATCAGGATTTTGGTATTGAACAAGGTGTTTTTGCGCCATTTTTCAATGTGCCGACCGCAACGTTGACGTTGGCGAGCAAAATTGCTCAGCGAACCGGTGCCAAAATATTGTTTAGTTACCCGGAGCGCTTACCTCATGCGCGAGGCTATGTTTTGCACATTCGCCCGGTGGAAAATTTTCCAAGTGGTGATTTATTGCAAGATGCGACTCTATATAACAGCATGATTGAAATGGTTGTCAAACAATCACCGGCGGATTATTTTTGGCTGCATCGGCGTTTCAAAACCAGACCCTTGGGTGAAGCCAGTCCCTATGCCTGATTTTCAATCGTCCTTCAAGTCGAGTTAAAGCCATGCCTGTTTCCTTATTCGCTCGTACACCTGATTTAAGTCATCTCGATGTTGATTTTATGCGAGAAACGTTAGGAGATTATTTTCATTCGACGTTTGATCGGTATGAGCAATTATTTGAAACGCTGGCAAACGATGAGGCGTATTATCACAAGCCAATAAGTTTACGTCACCCGCTTATTTTTTATTTTGGCCATACTGCTACATTTTTTATTAATAAACTAATTCTTGCGGGTTTGGTAAGTTCTCGAATCAATCCTGAATTTGAGTCGATGTTTTCCGTTGGTGTCGATGAAATGAGTTGGGATGACCTTTCCGAGACTCGTTACCAATGGCCAAGCGTGGCTGAAGTACAGGCCTATCGGAACAAGGTTCGTGCCCTGGTGGGGCAGATTATCCTTACGGCTCCGCTGGATCTGCCGGTTGATTGGAATCATCCCTGGTGGGCGATTTTGATGGGGGTTGAGCATGAAAGGATTCATTTAGAAACCTCGTCGGTATTGATTCGCCAACATGCTCTGCATCGTGTTAAGCCGCATCCTGCTTTTCCAGTATGTACAGAATCGAGCGCTTCGCCTGAAAATCAATGGGTTATGCTTGAGTCTGGCACGGCTCATCTTGGTAAAGAGCGCGCTGATTCCATTTATGGTTGGGATAATGAGTACGGTGAGCGGGTGGTTGAGGTTCCCGCCTTTCAGGTCAGTCGCTTTTTAGTCAGTAATCAGGAGTTTCTTGGTTTTGTTGATGCAGGCGGTTACACCACGGACCATTTCTGGACGGATGAAGGTTTGGCTTGGCGAGCATTCTCGCAAGCCATGCATCCGACATTTTGGCTGCGCGGTGATGGTGAATGGCGTTTGCGTTTAATGACGGAAGAAGTGCCGATGCGCTGGGATTGGCCGGTCGAGGTGAATTACCATGAGGCCAAAGCGTTCTGCGCCTGGAAATCTGAACAGCTCGGTCAAGCCGTGCGTTTGCCCAGCGAGGACGAATGGGTGCGCATGTATGATGTTTCTGGTTTGAGCGAAATACCCGCTGACCAAGCTGCGCAAGGTAACCTGCATTTGGATTATTTTGCCTCCCCGTGTCCGGTTAATCGCTTTGCCCACGGGGATTTTTTCGACGTGGTGGGGAATGTTTGGCAATGGACAGAAACACCGATTTATCCGTTTGAGGGTTTTGAAGTCCATCCTATTTATGATGACTTTACTACGCCGACCTTTGATGGCCGACATAATCTAATGAAAGGCGGCTCGTGGATTTCTTGTGGAAATGAAACCCGGCGCTCGGCGCGCTATGCGTTCCGTAGGCATTTCTTTCAGCACGCAGGATTCCGTTATGTTTCCAGTGAACATGAGCCCGCTATGCCGAATATGTATTACGAAACGGATAAGCAGCTTGCGGAGTATGCGGAGTTTCATTATGGCGATGAATATTTCGGCGTGGACAATTTCCCCCGGGCGCTGGCGAATATTGCCATCGAGGCCGTGGGCAATAAACCCGCACTGAAGGCCATGGACTTGGGCTGCGCCGCCGGGAGGGCGACTTTCGAGCTGGCGCGGCATTTTTCTCATGTGACAGGCGTGGATTTCTCCGCGCGTTTTATCAATCTGGGCGTGCAACTCGCCGAGCAGGGTATGGTGCGTTATACCCTGAGCGATGAAGGTGAGCTGGTGAGTTATAAAACGGCGCATCTGGCGGATTTGGGGCTGGACACGGTGCGCGGCAAGGTCGATTTTGTGCAGAGTGATGCCTGTAATCTCAAGTCCTTTCTTGGGGGGTTTGACCTCGTGCTGGCCGCCAATCTGCTTGATCGTCTCTACAATCCGGCGCAATTCCTTGAAAGCATTCATACACGCATGAATCTCGGCGGAGTGTTGTTGATTGCCTCACCCTACACCTGGTTGGAGGAGCATACCCAGCGCGAAAATTGGCTTGGCGGCTTTAAAAAAGACGGTGAAAACTTCAGCACGCTGGATGGCCTGAAAGCCATCTTGAGTAAGCACTTCCGTTTGCTGCGAGCGCCGCAGGATGTGCCGTTTGTGATTCGTGAAACACGGCGTAAATTTCAGCACTCCGTTTCTGAAGTCACCTTGTGGGAGCGCATTGCATGAGCTATGCCTTGTATGTGTGCTCATGCCCATTTTTCGGAGAGACTTAAACATGAACTCACGACGCGCGTTTCTAAAACTGACGGGAGGCACGGCAGCCTTGGGCGCGATCAACGCCTGTACGCCCTCTTCAAACGACACGCCAAGCGCTGAGGTAAAGATGTTTGACTTCGATCAAATAATCAATCGGGAAGGAAGCCATAGCGTCAAATGGGATGGTCGTGCCGCTTATTTTGGCAGCAAGGATGTCCTGCCCATGTGGGTGGCGGATATGGATTTTACTGCACCGCCTGCGGTGCAGTCCGCTTTGGCGAGGCGCGTCGCCCATCCGGTGTATGGCTACACGCTGACCCCTGAGACGCTTTTCGATGCGCTGATGCAATGGCTTTCCACCCGGCATGATTGGGCGGTTGAGCGTGAGTGGGTGGCAACTTCGCCGGGAGTCGTGCCTGTTCTGTATGCGGCGGTGCGTGCGTTCACCGAGGAAGGCGAGGGGGTGATTGTGCAGTCGCCGGTGTACACCCCGTTTTTTAACGCGGTGACCGATAACCATCGTCGGCTGATTCTTAATCCATTGCGCCTTGAAGAGGGCGCGGATGGCCTGCGTTACAGCATGGATTTTGAGCACTTGGAACAGTGTGCAGCGGATGGCGGCAAGCTTTTGCTGCTTTGTTCGCCGCACAACCCGGTGGGGCGGGTGTGGCGGGAGGATGAGCTGAAGCGCTTGCTGGCTATCGCCGAAAAATACGACATGATGATTGTTTCGGATGAAATTCATGCCGATTTGATTTATCCGGGCGGTGCTCGCCATATCCCGATTGCGCGACTTGAGGATATTCCCGAGCGGGTGATGACAGCGGTTGCCCCGAGCAAAAGCTTCAATATTCCAGGGCTTGGACTGGCCTTTATGGTGGTGGCCAACCCTGAATTGCGCAATGCGCTGCGGATGCAATTCACCCAATTACATATCGAGACGAATAATATTTTCAGCCTGGCCGCAGCAGAGGCGGCTTATCAACATGGTGCGGACTGGCTGGATGCGCTCATGGCCTATCTCAAGCAGACGCGCGATTTCGTGCTGGCTTACTGCGCGCAACATCTGCCCGGCATTCGTCCGGTGTTTCCGGAGGGCACCTACCTGATGTGGCTGGATTGCCGCGCTCTGGGTTTGGATGATGCCGCATTGCAGCGGCTTTTTGTCAAGGCTGGGGTGGGGATGAGCCCAGGCATTATGTACGGCCAGGCGGGCGCGGGCTTTATGCGCTTGAACATTGGCGCGCCGCGCTCTTTGGTCGAGGAGGCGCTCGGTCGGATGCGCAAGGCTTTAGCCGCTTAAACCGTCCAGTCGGCAAAGTCGTTCTGTCGCCAGGCTTCATACACCGTCACCGCAACGGCATTCGATAAATTCAAACTGCGCGAACCGGGCTGCATGGGCAGGCGTAGCCATTGCTCGTGGGGCAGGCTTTGCAGAAACTCGGCAGGCAGGCCGCGTGATTCAGGACCAAACACCAGCGCATCTCCCGACTGAAACTGCACCGCAAAAGGCGTATGACGACCCTTGGTGGTCATTGCCCAGACGCGCGTAGCTTGCACCGCGTGCTGGAAAGCCGTCCATGAAGCATGGGTGCGTACCGAGGCGAATTCGTGATAATCCAGCCCGGCGCGACGCAGTTGTTGATGTTCCATGTGAAACCCAAGCGGTTCGATCAGGTGCAACTGCACGCCCGTATTGGCGCACAGGCGAATGATATTGCCAGTATTGGGCGGAATTTCGGGTTCAAATAAAACTATGTGCAGCATGGGGTAAAGCGAGGTGAAAGCGATGGGACATGATAACGCAGCTTGCCGCTGCGCCTGGGTGGATTTGACCAAGCCGGATTATGTGGCTTACCACGATACGGAGTGGGGTGTGCCCGTGCATGATGAGCGCACGTTATTCGAGTTTTTGGTCTTGGAGTCGGCACAGGCGGGCTTGAGCTGGTACACGATTTTGCGCAAGCGCGAAGCCTATCGACTGGCCTTCGATGGCTTTGATGCTTCGATTATTGCGCGCTATGACGCGGATAAAGTGGCTGAATTGTTGGCGAATGCGGGCATTGTGCGCAATCGTTTGAAGGTGTTGGCGACGATTAATAATGCGCAGCGCTTTTTGGCAGTGCAGGCGGAGTTTGGTTCATTCAGCGCTTATGTTTGGGGTTTTGTCGGCGGTAGGCCGCAGGTGAACGCGTGGCGCACGCTGGCCGAGTGTCCGGCGCGCACCAAGGAGTCTGATGCCCTGAGCGCGGATTTGAAGCGGCGTGGCTTCAAGTTTATGGGTTCAACCGTGTGTTATGCCTATATGCAGGCGGTGGGGATGGTGAATGACCACACTATGGATTGTTTCCGCCATGAACCGCTCAGGGCGTTGGCGCAGTCTGTTTGAGGTGGGCAAAAAAGGCCAGTGCGCGTTGGCGGCTGCTGGCAAGGTCAACGATGGGTCTGGGGTAGTGTACGCCAAGTTTGATGCCTGCGGATTGCAAAACAAGTGCGGGAGCCTCCCAGGGGCGCTGGATCCAACGTGCGGGTAATGCCGCAAGCTCGGGAATCCAGCGGCGGATGTACTCGCCATCGGGATCAAATTTCTCGCCTTGCAGCACAGGGTTGAATACGCGGAAATACGGCGCAGCATCCGCACCACAGCCCGCTGTCCATTGCCAGCCTTGCACATTGCTGGCGAGGTCGGCATCGACTAGCGTGTCCCAAAACCAGCGCTCGCCGTGCTGCCAGGGTATGAGCATATTTTTCACCAGCAACGAGGCGGCGTTCATGCGCACGCGGTTGTGCATCCAGCCGCTGTGCCAGAGTTCGCGCATTCCGGCATCGACCAGCGGGATGCCGCTTTGCCCGCGTATCCAAGCCTGCCAATCATCCTGTTTGATCTCCGGCCAATCCAGAACATGCCAACGCGGGTTGAGCGGCGCGTGCTGCGTGTGTGGAAAGTGGTACAGCAGGTGGTAGCCAAACTCGCGCCAACCAAGCTCGCTGAGAAAGACGCGCACGGCTTCATCGCTGCTTGCTGGGTGCAGGCTCTGGTGAGCGCGCACGGCATATACGATTTGGCGCGGGCTGATTTCGCCGAAGGCCAGGTGTGGCGAGAGGCGTGAGCTGCCGGGCTGTGACGGCACATTGCGTCTCTCGGGATAGTCGTTGAGGTGTTGTGCCAAAAAGGTCTGAAGTTGCTGCCATGCGGCGTGTTCGCCGACGCTCCACGTAGAGCATAGCCCCGTATCCCAAGGAATATCCGGCAATAGACGCAGAGTTTCTATCGGTGCGGAAACAAGCGTCGGCGTGGGCGGGAGTTGGGTGGGCGCGGGGCTTGGAGTGAAGTCGACGCCGCGTGTGAGACAGGCTTTCCAGAAAGGCGTAAACACTTTGTAGGGCTGGCCGTCGCGCGTGTTTTGCCAAGGCTCAAGCAAAAGATGTGCATTGAAGCTTTCGACGCGCAGGCCGCGCTCACGCAGTGCCCGTTTGATTTCGGTGTCACGCGCGAGCTGTGCCGGGGTGTATTGCCGATTCCAATACACGGCCTGCGCCTGAGTTTCATGGATAAGCGCGTCGAGAACCGCGTGGGCGCGGCCTTGGCGCACGATGAGGCAAGAACCATGTTGGCGCAGCTCGTGATCCAACGCCAGCAGGCTGTGATGTAACCACCATGCGGAGGCCGCGCCGGGTGGGTCATCTTCGTCATGGATGTACAGCACGATCAAGCGCTGATGTTCTGCGGCGGCGATTAAGGCCAGGTTATCGCTTAAGCGCAGGTCGCGGCGTAGCCAGCAGATCGCGCTGTCGGTATGGCTTGTATTCATGGAAGATGTCGCCCGCCATCGACGCTAAGCGTTGTTCCGGTGGTGTAGGGATTGTTCAGCAGGAACTCAATCGCCTGCCATACCACGTCTGCGCCCGGTTCAAAGCCAAGTGCAGATTCGGCAAGGCGACATTGCCGGTAGGCAGGGTCATCCGCTGGGTTGAATAGTATCAGCCCAGGGGCAAGGGTATTGACCTTGATATGCGGTGCAAAGCGGGCGGCAAAGGACAGGCTGAGGTTTTCCAGCGCAGCCTTGCTGGCCATGTAAGCTGCGTGTTGCGCATCGCCGCTGCGCACGCCGGTGTCGCTGATATGGATGATGTCGCCCAAAGCTGCCGAGCCTGCGCGTAGTAAGTTCTCACAGGCGAGGTTAATCCGGTAGGGCGCGTGGATATGCACATGCAGCATGGCATCCAGCTCTGCGGGGTGTTGTGCAAGGTGTGCGTCATCCAGCCAGAGCGATGCGTTGTGGATGATGGCGCGCAGGCTGACGACCTGCTGCTGGATGGCCTGAATGCAAGCCTCAATGCCTGCTGCATGGGAGATGTCGGCCTGGATGGCAATGGCTCCACGTGAAACCAAATGCTCGATGGATGGGCGCGGGGTGCGGTAGGTAAGGATCAGCGGCCAGCCGTGATCGAGGATGCGCTCGGCGTGGTAAAGGCCGAGGCGTTGGCCGCCACCGATGAGCAGAATGGCATCATGCAGCATCGGCAGCACCCATTTAGAACACGGTCAAGAGCAGGGTGAACAGTGTGACCGGAACCATAATCAGCGTGGCCAACAGCGACAAGGCGAGCGCGGCAAAGAACGCTGGTGTCAGCATGAGCATTTGCAATGCGTCACGCGCACCGCCAACGGTTTCGTTGGCTTTCCACGCAGCGCCGACCCAATCGCCGGCTTTGGCTTGGCTGGCCTGGGCGCGGGCTTGATGGAGTGTGCTTTGCCATTCATGGGCATTTTTGGGCATGGCATGGGCGTGCTGAACGCTATCGCGCATAAGATTAAACACGCTCGCAAGCCCTAGTCGCGCGGCGCTTAAGGTCAAAAATGGCAGGCTCAAAATCACGGCCAACAAGATATTCATTAACCCGCTCGGGTCGCCGCGTAGCGTTAGCCACACCAGCCATAGCGTCATCCCTAGACTTAACCACCAAAGGGTATTGAAGGGCTTGCTCATGCGGCGGGCGGCGGCATCGAACTGTTCGCCGGGTTGCGGCAAAACCTCACCTTCCAACGGGGCGCGCTCGCTCGCCTCGTCGCGCAGAATCAAGGTCTGTTCAGGCTCGCGAGGAGGCTCATTCTTTGAGTCATTCATGGTGTTTCCCAGTTGCCAATATCGGCAGCAGCCCCAGTACCGCGCGGTTGTCCATCCGCGCCCAGCGAGTACAGATCAAACGCACGCCCCTGATCGCCGGGCGCCATATACACATAGGCCTTGCCCCACGGGTCAAGCGGCATCCGATCCAGATAGCCGCCCTGTTTCCACTTGGGGGGCGTTGGTGCAATCGTCGGCGCTTGCACCAGAGCTTCCAGTCCTTGGTCAGTGGTCGGATAAATGAAGTTGTCCAGCTTGTACAAATTCAGCGCCGCTTCCAGCGCACGAATATCCTGCTTGGCCTTGGTGATGCGCGCCTCATCGGGGCGATCCATGATTTTGGGAACCACAATGGCCGCAAGAATCGACAGAATCACCACCACCACCATCACTTCAATCAAGGTAAAACCACTTTGCTGACGATGCACAACACACCCCTTAGTTTTTGCTAGTAATCAAAATTCCAGTCATTTCTGGGTAGGAAGGAAAAACAGAATCCACACTCGCCAACAGTGCGCCATGCACCAAGGCCGTTGCCATAATGATCCGGTCGGCCGGATCCTTGTGAATGCCCGACAGAGCAACCGATCGCTCTGCAATCTGGCAGCTTATCGGTAAACAAATAACACCTGAACCGTCAAGCGCCTCGTGCAGCCAGTCGTCAACCGATAGGTTTAACTCAAGTTTTTTCTGCTTAACGAGTAACGAGACCTCAAAGCACGAAATTGCGGAGACAGCCCAAGTGGACTGTGAATCCATGACCTCTATAACAGAGCGACTGACACCTGCATCACCGTGAATAATCCAGTTCACCCAAATATGCGTGTCTAAAACAATCATCCCAGCACATTCCAGTCGCTTGCCGGGATCACGGGCTCTAACAAATTACCGAGGATTTTCCCTTGACCGGCAATGCGCGCAGAAGGTGTACGTTTAAACTTTGGCGGGCTAATCTCCTCGGCGGACAACAAGGTCACGATAATGCGTGCAGTTTCGACATCGGGCTTATCGCCTAACCAGCGTAGATTCCCATGATCGAAAATGGCTTCATAACTATGCAGCATACCGGGCTCCCCTGTTTGGCATCAATTACTTAACTAATTGATTTAACTCAAAAATAGGCATTAAAATCGCCAAAACGATGATAAGCACTACGCCGCCCATCAGCATAATCAATACCGGCTCGAACAAGCCAAGCGCCGTGGCGATAATGCCTGATAACTCGCCTTCCTGCTGCACCGCCGCACGATCCAGCATGGGGCGCAAGCGCCCGGATTGTTCGCCGGAGGCGATTAACTGGACAGTCATCGGCGGGAAAAGTTTGCTTTCCTCCAGTGCGCGCGCAATGCCCACGCCTTCACGCACCTGCACCGTGGCCGCCTCAACCGCTTCGCGCATCGGCAAATTATCCATCACCGAAGCGGCAATGCGCATCGCTTCCAGAATCGACACGCCCGCCGAGGCCAAAATGCCCAGCGTGCGCGCAAAACGCGCGGTATTTACCCCGCGAATCAGCCGCCCGATCACCGGCAAGCGCAGCAACAGCCGGTGCCATTGACGCTTGAAGGCTGGCGCACGCAGTGCGCGCTTGAACAGCCACAGCCCAAGCACGATGCCGCCCAACAGCCACAAACCATACACGCGCAAAAAACCCGACACCGCCAGCAAACCTTGCGTCAACGTCGGTAACTTTTGCCCAAGATGCTCGAACACCTGCGTGACTTGCGGCACCACATAGGTCAGCAAGCCCATGACCACAACAACGGCCATCAGGGTCAGTAACCCGGGATAAAACAGCGCCAACTGCACCTTGCGCCGCAACGACTCACGCGACTCGGTGTAGTCAGCCAGGCGCTCCAGCACCGTGTCCAGATGCCCGGACTGCTCGCCGGCGGCCACGGTCGAAATGTACAGTTCGGGGAACACGCGCGGGAACTCGCTCAAGGCATTCGCCAGAGTGTGTCCTTCCATGACCCGTGAGCGCACGGCGTGGACGATTTGCCGCGTCGCCGCCCGCTCGCTTTGTCGAGCCACGCTGCCCAGCGCGGTTTCAATCGGTAAGCCCGCCTGTACCAGGGTGGCCAACTGGCGTGTAATCAAGGCCAGCTCCGCCGCGCCGACCGCAGGCTTGAAAAAACGGAATCCACCGGAGGCCGTCGCCTCTCGCGCCTGTTCGGCGCCTGGTTCAACGCTGAGCGGGGTTAACCCCTGTTCGCGCAGTGCCTGTCGAACCAGGCGGGGAGAATCACCCTCCTGCATCCCCTTGCGGGTATGTCCAGAGGCATCAAGCGCAGACCAAACAAAGGAGGGCATGCAATCGTCAACAGAGAAGCACAAAGAGGCAGACAATGTAGCCTGAAAGGTCTTTTAAGGAAACGCCGACGGTGCAACGAGTGAAGCTTGTGTGCCCCGAGAGTTGTCGTCCGGCAACATTATAAGGACTTCCTAATAAATCGACGCAAGACTACGCTAAAATCCTCTTATTACCCGGATAAGCGTGTCTCATCCTATAATCCTGGCAATTTCGCGGGCGGTAGCGCACCGTCGAAACCATTACAAAAACCTTAAGGAGCATCCCGTGGCAGAGCATGAAGTTAAAGTCGATCCAATGGCGAAGGTCATCACAGGGGTGGGTGCCCTTGTATTGCTGGTCGCCGTGATTTATCTGGTTGTAGCCTTCGTAGGCACGGTCAATGAAAACACCACGCGCGGGCCGGTTATGACCGAAGCGCCGAAGGCCGCAGCTCCTGCGGCGGCTCCGGTTGCAGCTCCCGTTGCTGCTGCGCCAGCGGCAACCGCAGTTGCTGCGGGCGGCGCGGGGGATGTCGCAGCAGGTCAGGCGCTGTTTGCCACTTGTGCAGCCTGCCACGGCGCGAAGGGCGAAGGTGCGGGGATTTTCCCGAAACTGGCGGGCCTGAGTGCGGATAAAGCCGCTGACCTGCTGAAGAAGTACCGTGCAGGTGAGACGGTTGGCGCAAATACCGCCATGATGGCTCCCAATGCCAAGTCGTTGTCTGATGCCAATATCACGGATCTGGCCGCGTTTATCGCATCAATGGGCGGAGCGGCGGCTCCTGCGGCTGCGGCGGCTCCCGCCGCTTCAGGCAAGGGTGATGCGGCAGCAGGTAAGGCTGCGTATGCGACCTGTGCCGCGTGCCACGGTGCGAATGGCGAAGGCGCGGGGATTTTCCCGAAACTTGCGGGTCTGAGCGCGGATAAAGCCGCTGATCTGCTGAAAAAGTATCGTGCGGGTGAAACCGTTGGAGCCAACACGGCGATGATGGCTCCCAATGCCAAGTCATTGAGCGATGCGGATATTGACAACCTGGCCGCGTTTATCGGTGGCATGGGCGGTGCGGCTGGTGCTGCTCCTGCGGAAGCAGCCGCAGCGGCGGCTCCTGCGGTTGAAGTTGACCAGGCCGTACTGGCGCGTGGCAAGGCGATTTACACCACCTGCGCACTTTGCCATGGCAATGAAGATGCGCGTGCCGGTCGCCTGTTGAATGCGCCGTTGCTGCCTGGTCACCCCACCAGCGCGGTGAGCGCATTGATGAAGATCTACAAAGAGGGCAAGTCTGTTGGCCCGAACTCTTCATTCATGTGGCCTGTGGCTCAGGGGCTGGATGCTGAAGATACAGCGGCGGTTGCGGCCTATATTGGTACGCTCAAGCCGCATGGCGCACACTAAGTCTTAATTGATACCTATAAAAAGCCGCTCCGTAAGAGCGGCTTTTTTGTGGCCGAGATTAACGTACAGGCGTTACGCAAAACCGCTATTGATGCGGCACGCATATATCTTGAAGCGCAAGAAAGCGGGCTTGCCCGCGAAAAAGCGCATGTTGAAAGCTTCGCGGGCAAGCCCGCTCCTACCGTCCATTCACGATTCATTCAGGCAAGGATCAATAAAAAGCAGGACTTACGCAAAACCCGGATCTAGCCCCCTCGCCCCTCGCGGGACAAGCGCT
>CAZTYJ010000008.1:0-79678 GCA_964618025.1 uncultured Halothiobacillus sp.
CGCCGCGCAGGAAGGCGGCAAGATACATGCGTGAGAAGTGGTTTTCGGTGGGGGCAACGAAGCTTACATTGAAGGCGCGATTCATGGTCATGCTCAAAACGCAGCTGCTGGATGTGCCAACACAATCACCACCCCATGCCCCCAGAACCTTGCCGCTGGCTGGTCGCGCAGTCAGGCTAACACTCGTGTTGTACGCGTAGCTGGTCTGGTTCGGTGTCGTGTTGACACTACCTTCGCCAGCCACGCTGGCGCTCAGACTGTAATGTCGCGGCGCACTGCACTGAACCGTATTGCTACCCGTACAGATCCAACTGAAAAGACTGACGGTACTGGTGACGCTACTGGCGCTACCGCTGGCGCAGAGATCGCTCGGCGTTGCAACGCTGGGGACGGTGTTCGCTGCGCCACAACGTGCGGTAACGGCTGGTGCGGCGCGATAGGCGGCGATACTCGCTTTGGTATTGTTGAGCGCCAAAGCCGCATGAGCCGAGTCCGCAGCAAGTTCGCTCACGCCACAAGGATGGCCTCCAGCACAGGTTCTGTTCGGGTTCGAGAACCTGGCCACCTCAGGACTGAGATAGCTCATAATGGTGCCGAACACGCCATTAATGCCATAGCCATTGGCGTAGGTATAAGCACCACTTCCGCCGCCATTCGCCCGGTCATGCGCCAACCCCATGTTATGTCCAAGTTCATGGGGAAAAGTCATATCCGTGCAGTAATACCCGGAAGGGTCGCGACCATCACTGACTACAGCGTAGCCATACTGAGACCAAAAGTTGATGTTGCCGGCAATGGGCTGCTGGTTATAGCCCGAGATCCAGGCCGTACCACAATTGGCCTGCTCGGGACGCTTGTATGGCCGAATGAACACCACCAAATCCGCCCCTGCCGCATTGCGCAGATTACCAATCGTATTAAAGGGCGATGAGCCGTCCGTGATGGCATCCAGAGCAATACTGTTGCTGTTGCGACTGGTATAGTCTAACTGGGTTATCGCCCCCACCCGGCGTATTTCCAGATCCACGCCACTGTCGCGGTAGGCTTGGTTGGTCAGGGCAAACAGGAAATCGATGCGTGCCTGCAAGCCCGCGCCCAGCGCCGTGGCAAGATCATTATTGACCACCACCATCACATCAATCGTCGTCCCTGCCACCGCTGGAGCAGCCTGATTCGCGGGCGCAGCGAAAATCGCCAGCTTCGGTTCAGTGAATGCGCCGCCGGACTCGGACATGGGTGCGTGCGTGTGCCGCTCTTCGGAATGTGGGGGTATGGCAACGCGAGGGGGCGGCAAATCATCGACGCCACAAAACCTGGCTGGGGCTTGCAGACCCGCTGCCCTGACATCAATGATGACCGGCTGGCCTTGTTCTGTGCGCAGCAGCAATTCACCCTCCGGTGTCAGGATGCGCCCGAACATCGCCCGCTCATCCTGGAGCAGGATAGCGCGGTAATCACTGCCCATTCCGGCAACCTCGCCAACCCATATCTTCGCGCCTCTCGCATTTTGCTCGACACGCTGAAAAATGATCTCGCGCGGGGAGCCAGTAATCGCCCCCAGAGCAACCCGTTGGCCAGGCCGAATGCTCTGGGTCAATGCCGGGTTGATACGCACCGCCCGCACCCCCTGAGACAGAGGAGCAGCCACATTTCCGCCCCCCAGGGGAGCAGACAGCAGCGCAGCAGGCTCGGCAGGCAAAAAAAGATCCGGACTATCCCCGGCAAAACCGTGCGACGATGCCAGCAGAATCAAAACCAAACCGCTCAGACGTGTCATGGTTACCCTCCGTCAATCAGAAAAGAAGCTTGCTTGAATAATAAACCCGCGCCTCACCGTCTACAGCAAGGACACCCAACCACCCGTCAAATATCCCTTATAGGACTTACGCAAGATGGCGGTTTTCACCCCCTCCCCCTTGGTGGGGGAGAGGGCGTGCCGAGAGGGCTGTTGGGGAGAGGGTGGTGAAGTTGGCACAGGTCTATGTTTTGGCAAAGGTTGCCCCCTCTCCCGCGAGAGGCGAGGGGGCTAGATCCGGGTTTTGCGTAAGTCAGAGATATATTCGTGCCGGATCAATAGAAGCTGTTTAGGATTTCGCTCGCAACGGCTTTCACGGCTCAATGGGCAACGCTGAATAAACCCGCATTCCCCACAAGATTCATGCAAGGCAGCGTAGCACCCCGTTTCACTCATCAACTACCTGCCCTGCTGCTTGAGCATTTCCTTCATCATGTTCTGCATCTGCGGGTCATTGAGATTGGACATTCCTGCGGGCAGCGCTTTCACGCTCGCGCCTTTGGGCAGGGTGAACAGCCGGTCATCCAAAGGCTTTTCATCCAGCACGCCAAGACGCATCACCACACCTGCACCCTCGCCTGCGGTTTGCCTGCTTTGCAGTACGCCCTGATCGCGCAGCTCGCGCAGTTGCCGCGCGGCCAGCACGCGTGTCGCCGCGTCACCATGTCCCATCCCCTGCTGCATGTGCTCAGCGATACGCATCATCGCTGCAGAAAGCTTTTGCACCCGCGCATCACGACTCAGAACCAGACTCCCTGCATCCTTGCCATCCTGCCATTGGTAGACTTCGCCGTCGATGCCTGCAATTTGCTCTCGCTGACCACTGGCCTTGAGACGAAAATCGCTGGCCTTGGTCTCCTGCTGTTGCCCGGCCATCTGATTCATCGCCCCCATCATTCCGGCCAAGGCATCCATATCCATGACTTCACCTTGCGGGGTGATGGCGTACAGCTTGTCCTTGAGCAAGAGCATGGCGCCTGCCTCATCCGGCTTCTCGCCGCGCATCTCAAAGCGCACATGCTGCGCATCGCGGTAAAACACCTTGAGCGTAGCGCTGTTTTTGCCCTTCTCCTGCACGGTATAAACTCCGCTGACATCCGCCTGCGCCAGCGCGCTGCCAAACCCAAGCACCAGCATCACGACGAACCTTGCACACCCTGAACGCATCACGTTTTCCTCATTTTCTGGCTGCCGTAAGACTAGCCGAATCCCAGACCTGCGCAAACCTCATAACGCGGTGGAAACCCGCATTATTTTGACATCCTCTTGCCATCAAGCTGGTTGTACAATCACTCATTCTTATCTACCCCCTATCTGCCGAGGTCGCCCATGAGATTCCGCTTCCCCATCGTCATCATTGACGAAGACTTCCGCTCCGAAAACGCCAGCGGTTTCGGTATTCGCGCCCTCGCCAAGGCGATTGAAGACGAAGGCGTGGAAGTCATGGGGGTCACAAGCTATGGCGACTTGTCCACGTTCGCCCAACAACAAAGCCGCGCCTCGGCCTTCATCATGTCGATTGACGATGAGGAATTCAGTTCCGGCATCCCTAACGAGGAACTGGCCGTGGTGCGCCAGCTGCGCGCTTTTGTTGAAGAAATCCGTTTCCGCAACGCCGATATTCCGATCTTCCTCTACGGCGAAACCCGTACCTCCAGCCACATCCCCAACGATGTACTCAAGGAGCTGCACGGCTTCATCCACATGTTTGAAGACACGCCGGAATTTGTCGCGCGCCACATCATCCGTGAAGCCAAGGCCTACCTCGACACCCTCGCCCCGCCCTTCTTCCGTGCGCTGACCCACTACGCGGCGGACGGCTCGTATTCCTGGCACTGCCCTGGCCACTCCGGCGGCGTGGCCTTCCTGAAAAGCCCGGTCGGACAGATGTTCCACCAGTTTTTTGGCGAAAACCTGCTGCGCGCCGATGTGTGCAACGCGGTGGAAGAGCTTGGCCAACTGCTTGACCACACAGGCCCTGTCGCCGCCTCGGAACGCAATGCCGCACGCATTACCCATGCCGATCACCTCTACTTCGTCACCAACGGCACCAGCACCTCGAACAAGATGGTCTGGCACAGCGTGGTCGCCCCCGGCGACATCGTGGTAGTGGATCGCAACTGCCACAAGTCGATTCTGCACGCCATCATCATGACCGGCGCAATTCCGGTGTTCCTCACCCCGACGCGCAATCATTTCGGCATTATCGGCCCGATTCCGCTGTCCGAATTTACGATGGACAACATCCAGAAGAAAATCGACGCGCACCCCTTCGCCCGCGATGCCGCCATCAAAAAACCGCGCATTCTGACCATCACCCAATCCACTTACGATGGCGTACTCTACAACGTGGAGGCGATCAAGGCATTGCTGGACGGCAAGATTGAAACGCTGCATTTTGACGAGGCTTGGCTGCCCCATGCCGCTTTCCACGAATTTTACGGCGACTATCACGCCATCGGCGAAGGTCGCCCGCGCTGCAAGGAGTCACTGATTTTCTCCACCCAATCCACCCACAAGCTGCTGGCCGGTCTGTCACAAGCCTCGCAAATTCTGGTGCAGGACAGCGAAAACGGCGGCTTCGACCGCGATGTCTTCAACGAGTCGTACCTGATGCACTCCTCAACCTCGCCGCAATACGCGATTATCGCCTCCTGTGACGTGGCCGCCGCCATGATGGAACCGCCAGGCGGCACGGCCTTGGTGGAAGAGTCACTGGTCGAGGCGCTCAATTTCCGCCGCGCCATGCGCAAGGTGGATGCCGAGTGGGGCGCGGACTGGTGGTTCAAGGTTTGGGGGCCTGATGCCCTGCCCAGCGAAGGCATGGGCGAACGCGAAGACTGGATGATTAAAAAGGGTGACCGCTGGCATGGCTTCGGCGATCTGGCCGACGGCTTTAACATGCTCGACCCGATCAAGGCCACGGTCATCACGCCAGGGCTGGACGTGGACGGCGACTTCGCCGATTGGGGTATCCCGGCGGGCATCGTCAACAAATACCTTGCCGAGCATGGCGTGGTGGTGGAAAAAACGGGCCTCTACAGTTTCTTTATCATGTTCACCATCGGCATTACCAAAGGCCGCTGGAATACCTTGGTCACCGCATTGCAGCAGTTCAAGGACGATTACGACAAAAACCAGCCGCTTTGGCGTATTTTGCCGGAATTCATCACCAAGCACCCCGTGTATGAACGCATGGGACTGAAGGATTTGTGCGCCAGGCTGCACGGCATGTACAAACAGTACGACGTGGCGCGCCTGACCACCGAAATGTACCTCTCCGACATGATCCCCGCCATGCGCCCGGCCGATGCCTGGGCAAAAATGGCGCATCGTCAGATCGAGCGTGTGCCCGTGGACGCGCTGGAAGGCCGCATTACCGCCAGCCTGGTGACCCCCTATCCACCGGGTATTCCTCTACTCATTCCCGGCGAGCGTTTCAATAAAACCGTGGTGGACTACCTAAAGTTCGTGCGTGAATTCAACAAGCAGCTTCCCGGCTTTGAAACCGATGTACACGGACTGGTTGCAGAAAACATCAACGGTGAAATCGTGTACCACATTGACTGCGTGAAAGATTGAACCCTCAACTGCTTCGTAAGCCCCAAGCCATTATGGTGACCCGTGTTAACAGATGAACACGCTGCAACAAAACCGCGAGCAGGCCGAAGCGTATTTGCGTGGAATGGTGCAGGTCAAATCGCCTGCCGAACAAATCGCGGATGCCAAGGCGCTGCTGGATGCCGGAACCATTAGCACTGATGAATACAACACGCTCAAGGCCAAAGCACTGAATTGCCCCCGCGCGTGTTGCGAGCGTCAAAAAGCCGCATGCGTATGCGGCTTTTTTTCTGCGTGCAAAAGTCAGACAAACGTCGGGAAACCATTTGCTTGGCGACGTGCTGATTTAATTAGGATTTACGCGAAATTCGCCATTCTGCGCAAGTCCTATTGTTGATCCGAGCCGAATGAACCGTGAATGGACGGGAGCGAGCTTGCCCGCGCAGCCTCGATCTGCATAAGCCCATGAATGGGTATTTTCAGCATCTATCTGTTTGGTATATCCACGACTTCGATTTGCTCAGTCAAGCGAATCATCCGCTCTACGCCCGTCACCCAAACGAGACCGTCGCCACGGTTGCCGGTATGCCCCACTTCAACCAGCACCTGCAGAATGGCCTCGACCCATTCGTTCTGGCAGAGGATTTCCAGCCGCACCTTGGGACTATAATCCGTCAGCTCATCCTTGATATTACGGATTTCGCGCCGTTCAGTAGCGCCCGCGCCCTCGACACGGCTGACGGTCATCCCCGGGAATCCATGGATGTGACGCAAGGCTGCCCGGACTTTCGGCAGGCGGTGGGGTTGAATAATAGCTTTGATCTCTTTCATATCATGCCTCGACTCGTCGTTCTTCGAAGAAGCGGTACAGCGTGGGCAGTACCACCAGGGTGAGCAGGGTAGAGGTAATCAGCCCGCCGATGACCACAATGGCCAGCGGCTTCTGCACCTCGGAGCCAGGCCCGGTCGCAAACAGGAAGGGAATCAGCCCGAGCATCGCAACGGTGGCGGTCATCATCACCGGACGGAAACGCTGGGCACAGGCTTGACTGACAGCTTTGACCTGATTCATTCCCTCATCACGCAAGCTGCGGATGTAGGAAACCAGCACCACGCCGTTCAGCACGGCGATACCCCACAAGGCAATAAAGCCAACCGAGGCCGGCACGGAAAGATATTCGCCAGAGACCAGCAAGGCCAGCACGCCCCCGATAGACGCGAACGGCAATACCAGCATAATCAGACTGGCCATGCGCAGCGAGTTGAACAGCAGGAACAGCAGGAAGAAAATCGCCGCCACCGTCGCCGGGATGATAATCATCAGGTGTTTCATGGCGCGATCCATGTTCTGGAACTGCCCGCCCCATTCCAGGTAATAGCCTTCGGGCAGAGAGACTTTTTCAGCCACGGCTTTTTGCAGCTCGGCCACAAAGCCACCCAAATCGCGATCCGCCACATTGACCCCGACCACGATGCGGCGGCGGGCATTCTCACGACTGACCTGCGCCGGCCCATCGATCACACTCACCTGAGCAATGTCACCCAAGGCGACCTGAGTACCCCCGGGCGCGACCAGCCGCAAGGCACGAATGTGCTCAATGCTATCCCGATACATTTCGGGATAGCGCAGCAACACGCCAAAGCGGCGCTCACCTTCGTATAGCTCGGTCGCCACCCGCCCCCCAATGGCGGTTTCGATCATGTTATTGACATCCTCGACATTCAGCCCCAACCGCGCCAATGCCTGCCGGTCAATGTCAATATCCAGGTATTGCTGCCCGCTGACACGCTCAACCCGAATATCCCGCGCCCCGGGCACGCTACCCGCCACACGGGCAATTTCATCGGCTTTTTCCTTGAGTGTGCCGAGGTCATCGCCAAAAATCTTGACCGCGACATCCGAACGCACGCCGGTGACCATTTCATCCACCCGGTCGGAAATCGGCTGCGCCATTACGATCTGAACACCGGGCAATACCGACAGTTTTTCACGCATAGCCGCCGCAATGTCGTCCTGTGTCCAGCCCTCTGGCCACTGCTCGCGCGGCAACAGTGACACGATGGGGGTGGATTCGTTTTGTCCCTGCGGATCAGCAGGACTTTCACCCCGGCCAACCCCGGAAATCGCAGATTTGACGCCCGGCACTTCCATCACCAGCTTCATCGCTTCATGCTCGATCTTCAGCGACTCGTCCAGACTGATGTTTGGCACCCGATTGATACCGGGAACCAACGAGCCTTCTTTCATTTCCGGAATAAAAGCCGTACCAAGCGAGCCGAACAGTCCACCGGTCAGCAGCAATAAACCGAGCGCTGCGCCGATCACCGTTTTCTCATGTCCGAGTGCCCAATTCAACAGGCGCAAATAAGGAGTCTTGATCCAGCGGATCAACACTGTGTCGTGCTCTGCCCCGCCCTTCAGCAGATAAGACGACAGCACCGGTGTCAACGTCAACGCCAGAATCAGCGCCACGCTCAGCGCAATGGCGATGGTATAGGCCAGAGGCGCAAACATCTTGCCCTCCATGCCCTGCAAGGTCATCAGCGGCAAGAACACCAAGATAATGATGCTAATACCGAACACCACCGGCGTACTGACCTCCCGCGCCGCCCCCAGAATCACCCGTAGCCGACTTTCGCCTCGATTCTCGGGTCGCCCAAGATGGGCATGGGCATTTTCCACCACCACCACGGCACCATCGACCATCAAACCGATGGCGATGGCAAGCCCCCCAAGTGACATCAGATTGGCCGAGAGCCCTACTTCATTCATTACCACAAAGGTAATCAGCGGGGTCAGAATCAGGGTGGCCACCACGATCAGCGAGGAGCGCCAATCGCCCAGGAACACCACCAGCACGATGATGACGAACACCATCGCTTCCAGCAGCACCTTCACCACCGTCAGCAGAGCGGCATCGACCAGCTCACTGCGGTCGTAATACGGCACGATCTGCAAACCACCGGGCAACAGACCCTGCGCATTGATTTGCGCAACCCGCTCCTTGATCTTGCTGACGACCTCCTTGGCATTGCCACCGCGCATCATCAGCACGATACCGCCCACAGCCTCGGTGTCGCCATTTTTGACCAAAGCCCCCGCACGCACCATGTGTCCAACGCCGACTTCGGCCACATCGCGGATATACACCGGCGTACCGTTAACCTCCTTGAGCACGATCATCTCAATATCCTGCTCATTACGCAGCAGGCCAACGCTGCGCACCAGAAACTGCTCACTCCCCTGAGGCAACACCCCGCCACCCGCGTTGGCATTGTTGAGCTGCAAGGCTCGCAGGACATCGGCCAGAGTCAGTCCGTAATGCTGCAAGCGGGACGGCTGCGTCCGCACCTCGTACTGTTTGACATAGCCCCCCTGGGAATTGATTTCCGCCACACCCGGAATGCCGCGCAACAGGGGGCGCACCACCCAGTCCTGCACTGTACGCCGCTCCATCAACTCCGCAGGACTCAGGGCTTTCTGACCATCGTCCGGGCGCTCCAGCGTGTATTGATACACCTCACCCAAACCAGTGGAGACCGGCCCAAGCACTGGAGTAACACCTGTCGGCAACCGTCCCCCAGCCTCCATCAGACGCTCCATCACCAGCTGACGGGCGAAGTACACATCCGTCGCATCAGTGAAGACGAGGGTAATCAACGACAGGCCGTTTTTATTGAGCGAGCGCATTTCCTCCAACCCTGGCAGCCCCGTCATGGCGATTTCCAGCGGCACCGTAATCAGGCGCTCGACCTCATCCGGCGAGCGCCCCGGCGCTTCGGAGGCAATCTGCACCTGGATATTAGTGACATCCGGAAAAGCATCGACCGAGAGGTTCTGCATGGCGTTGAGACCAAACAACAGCGCAATCAACCCCAGGGCAACCACAACGATTCGCTGCTTGAGCGCAGCACGCATCAAACCTTCAATCATGGCTTACTCCAGCTCCTGACGGCGACGCTCGTTATTCAGGTGGAAAGCCCCATCGAGCACGACCCGCTCACCCGGCTGCACACCAGCAAGAATCGGTCGCTCCCTGTTGATCGCCGCCCCCAAATGAACCGCGCGCAGACGGAACGAGCCATCGGCCTGCTCCACGAAGACGAAATCGGTATTGTTTTCTCGCACGATGGCCGACATGGGTACCACCAGCGCCTGGGTCTGACGAATGCGGATCTGCAACTGCGCCAACATATCCGGCTTCAGGCGGCCATCGGTATTATCGACTTCGCTGCGCACAGCGATCGTGCGTGTCTGCGGATTGACCAGCGCACTGATGTGAATGATATCGCCGATACGCGGTGGAGCATCCCCCAAGGCCGGGACGTTGATTTCCACCCGCTGACCAATTCTCAGCTCCGCAGCAGCCTGCTCGGGAATTTCCGCCACCACCCAAACATGCGACAAGTCGGCCACTTTAAAGGCATCCTCTGTCACCTGCACCACTTGGCCGGGCACGATATTGCGTTCGATGACCGTGCCGGACATACCGGCGACCAGTGGCGCGGATGAGTTGATCTTGCGGGTATTGGCCAGCATGCGTATCGCCTCCGGCGACATGCCCAGGACACGCAACTGATCCTCCAGCGCACTGACCTCATAGCCCAGCTCCTGCGAGTCATTTTCGCGGCGCTGCAACTCAGCCTCGCTAATCACCCCGCTTTCAACCAAGCTGCGCGCCCGTTGCGCCTCGCGCGCCTTGAGCTGCCGCCCGGAAAGCGCCTTGAGATAACTCATCTGCGCCTGCGCAAGCTCAGTACTGTTGAGCGTTGCCAACACCTGACCGCGCTCCACTCGATCGCCAGGCTGTACAAAAATCTGTTCGACGCGCCCTGTTACCGTAGTACCAATCCGAACCACCCGTTGTTCATCGAGTCGCACCACGCCAGGCGAGCGCAAGATCTCTCCCCAGGGGCGCTCGGCCAGCGCATCAACGTGCAAACGGCTGCGCATGGCATCAGTTGGCAAGATGGACTGCGTATCTTTTGCCGCCGCAGGGGGGGGTGTCGGGGGTGCCGTCTCACTCGAACAACCATTCAAGAGCAACAGGAGCAGTATCAACACTAAAAAAAGGGGCAGAGACGACACTGAAACCACAGAGGCATCAGCTTGGATCATGGATTTCATGGTTAAATCTCTTTCAGTAGGGATTGACCGCTCAAATGTTCCAGTTCGAACAGAGCGGAGTACAGGTCATAAAGGGTCTGGACTCGGTCAAGCTGCACCGAGCGCAGGGTACGCATGGCATCGATCACATCGAGAATACCGCGCTCGCCGGCACGGTAGGATGCCTCCGCCACACGCAGAGCCGCCTGAGCTTCCGCCAACAAGCCCCCCTCGATGGCTTCGAGCTGCTTCCCGGCACTACGAAAATTCAGATACCCCTGCTCCAGCTCGCGCTCCAGCACGCTCACTTCTTGCCGTCCAAGAGCCAGCGTCCGATCCAGCCGCGATTCAGCCGCAGCGACCTGCCCCTGTTTCTGGTCGAACAAAGGGATGGGGATCTGCACGCCCAACAGCCACAGTTCGGAATCCGGCCCACGCTCCATCCCAACTTTCAACGTCGGCGCAGGCATACGCTCGATCTGCGCCTCCCGCACCTGCGCACGGGCAGCCAATACCTGCGCACGGGCGCGAGCGTACAGCGGACTGAGAGTCTCCATGCCCGATTGCAAGCTCGCCAGATCAGGAATGTCAGCCAGCTTGCCGCTGAGCATCACAATGCCCTGCATGGATGCCCCACCCGTGAGCCGTAGTAGCAGAAGCTCCGCCGCCTCGCGCCGATATTTCGCCTGTTCCAGCAAGCGCCCCGCCGACAAGACCTCAGCCTCAGCCTTCACCGCCTCGTAACGCGGGGCTTCGCCCACAGAGACCATTGCCCGGACGCGATCCCGCATCGCCAGCAGGCTGTGGTAGTCATCCTGCAACAGCCGCCAGGTCTCCTGCGCACGCAGCAGATTGATGTAAGCCAACTTGACCTTGCGCGCCAGATCAGCCTGAACCCTCTTGAGATCAGCCTCGACCACCTCAATGCCCGCACGCGCCTGATCGATCCGCGCTGCGCGCGCTGCTGGCCACAGCAAAGGCTGACTCAATTCCACGAACTGGCTATTGCCCGTCAAGCCATCGTCACGCCGGGCGCGATTTTTTCCGGCAAAAACCTCCAGCTCAGGATTAGGCAACAGCACATGCGCCTGAACAAGCAACGCATCGGCCTCACGAACGGCGGCCTCTGCCGCCTCAATATCCGGATAGAGCCGACTCGCGGCGAGTAGCGCCGACGACAGATCCAGCCGCACTGCGGATGGCGCGGACACAGACTCCGCAGCAAGCCCCAAAGGGCTCATCAACCCAAACCCTAGCCCAAGCAGAATTGCAAACGCCCCCCGGCATCCCGGCAAAGCACATTTTTTCCCGTTCATCATTCTAGAAAAACTCCCGTCACCCGCGCCGGCTCAAATACCAGCCGGCGCGTGGCATCACCAATCGTAGCGCAAATCTTCATGCTCAACGAGCATCGTCAGGGAGCGATTCCCGCAGACGAAACATCAAAAACCGAAGACATGGATGCAGCGCAACCGGAAACTGGCAGCGCACATGTCACACTGAAAAGTGTCAGACCGGTCGGGGAGGAGGGGCTTCAAGCGAGATAAAGAACTCACGCAGAATTCGTATCAGCGGGGGCGGGGTGGATTCAGAAATATCCGAGAATGGAGCGGGCAACACAAAGTCCCGGTGCTCCGAATCGGCAATGATGCTCTCTTCGCTCATCACAACCAGAGACGACATACCGACAGGGTTGTCCTGCGCATCGAATTGCTGCAGAGACTGAAAAATCCCAAGCGCCAAGACGAGCAACATGCTCACCAACCAAGTGCGCGAGAAACCCCGTAAACGTTTTTGTGCATAAGAATAGCCCATGATCCGAATTGTAGACGGGGAAAAGAAACCGCGTCAATGAACTGCACAACCAGGACGGCATAACAGGACACCTCGAACAGGCTGCTGCGCGAGCATGAGAGCCGTTCAGTATTGGGACTTAAGCAAAACCCGGATCTAGCCCCCTCGGCACGGCCTCTCCCTCATCAAGGGGAGGGGGTGAAAACCGCCATCTTGCGTAAGTCCTAGATATATTCGTGGCGCATCAATAGCCGCAAACAGAACCTGAGCACGCTCCTCCGCCATGTCCCGCACGAAAATCAATCGCGAGCATGTAGCGATAATGGGTCAAGACCCAATCAACCCGCGTTTCCCTAGTGTCATCACCGCGTGCCGGGGCAATCGCGCAGCGCATCCCAAGCATAAGGCGCGGCATCCAGCATCGTCGCCTCGCCTTCAATCAGCTGCAACAGCAGCTCGGTGGACGCAGGCCCCATAACCAGTCCATTACGAAAATGTCCGGCATGAAGAAATAGATTGGCAATCTCCGGGTGAGGCGCAATGTAAGGAATACCCTGCGGGCTTCCGGGGCGCAAGCCCGCCCAGTGCGCCTCCACGGGCGCATTACGCAAGGCGGGGTACAAGTCCACGGCAAAATCGAGCAAGGCCACACGCGCCTCCGGGGTGGCGGCCTTGTCAAACCCGACGTATTCCACCGTACTTCCCACCAACACCCGCCCATCCTTGCGCGGAATAAGGTAGCGCCCTTGCGCCATGACGATACGGCGCAAGCCGCTATTGGGCGCATTCAATACCATCATTTGCCCACGCACCGGCGCAATCGCCGGCGGGCATGGCGTACCCGGAGCAAGTCCTTGCAAAAGCTGCGCACTCCAGGCTCCCGCCGTCAGCACAATGGCCTCGGCTGACAGCGCTTGCCCCGCAACGCGCACGCCATGCACACGCCCCGCGACGACATCCAGACGCTCGATCTCAACTTGTTCCAGCAGGCGCACGCCATGCACATCCAGCGCCGTGCGCAGGGCGCGCAGCAGGCGCGGATTACGAATCTGCATCACCTCTGGCATCCACCACGCAGCCTCTGCGCGGGTTTGAATCCCCGTTTGCAATGCCGCAAGCTCATCAGCCGCCATACGCAGAACCTGCGCGCCACATGCCGCCGCCCAGTCCAGCGGGTTAATGTCTGGCGCGGATGCGGCATCCTGGCTTACGACATCATCCAGCAGCAAAAGCCCGCTGGGCAACAACTCAGGATCCACCCCGGTCTCAGCCCGCAAACGCTCGACCAGCGCCGGATAAAGTTGTTGCGAGCGTTGCGCCAGGGCATTCACCGCGTCCGCGTAATGCCAGGGATAGAGCGGCGAGAGAATCCCCCCGCCCGCCCATGAGGCCTCACGACCAGCGCACTGGCGCTCGATCAATGTGACCGCGTATCCACGCTGGCGTAGCGCCAAAGCGGTTAACATACCGATAGCACCCGCACCTACGACCAGAAAATCACTCATGACTCTTACCGAACTCCGTTACATTCTTGCCGTCGCCCGCGAGCGCCACTTCAGCCGCGCCGCCGAGGTCTGCCACGTTAGCCAACCGACGTTGAGCGTTGCCGTGCGCAAGCTGGAAGACGAACTCGGCGTGCAGATTTTCGAGCGCGACCCGAAAAGCGCTATCCGCGTGACCCCTGCCGGCGAGCGCATTCTGACCCACGCCCAGCGCGTCGTGGAAGAAAGCGAACAACTCAAACAGGCGGCTCAACACTACAACAACCCCCTCCAGGGCACGCTGCGCGTCGGCCTGATCTACACCATCGGCCCCTATCTTTTGCCGCACATCATCCCCGCCCTGCATCAACGAGCACCGCTCATGCCGCTGCGGATTGAGGAAGGCATGACGGCTGAACTGGCCAACCGCCTGCAACTGGGCGAGCTGGATGTCATTGTGCTTTCCGAACCTTTCGCCGCGCCGGGCGTGGCGACCCAGGCACTGTACGATGAAGCCTTCGTGGTCGCCATGCCGCCGGAGCACCCCTGGGCGCGTGAAAAACATCTCTCACCCGCACGCCTGGCCGAAGGAGAGTTGCTGCTACTCGGACAGGGTCACTGTTTCCGCGATCAAGTGCTGCAAATGTGCCCGGACTGCAACCGCAGCGCCAACTTCAGCGGACTCCAGCGCACGCTGGAAGGCGGCTCGCTGGAGACCATCCGCCACATGGTGGCCTCCGGCCTGGGTGTCACTGTTTTACCGTGCAGCTCGGTCGAACAAAATTTCGATCTTGGCCGCCTGATTTATCGCCCTTTCAGCGCCCCCACACCCACCCGGCGCGTGATTCTGGCCTGGCGCAAAAGCTACCCGCGCGTCGCAGCCATCGAAGCCTTGCGCCAAACCGTACTGGCGATTCAGCACCCCTGCCTGCAAAACCTGCCGGATGCTGAAATCAAAGAACTCAAGCCTCAATCAGCATGACTTCCTCGGCTTGCAAGCCCTTGCGCCCCTGTGCAATCACAAAGGCCACGCGCTGCCCCTCGAACAGCGCACGATGCCCCTCACCCAAGATGGAACGATAGTGCACAAAAATCTCCGCGCCCGAGTCACGCAAAATGAAACCGTAACCCTTGCCGGCATCAAACCATTTCACCGTACCGGTTTCCTGCAAGCCCACATCTTCGGGAGACTGCACCCCCAAGGAGGTGCGCGGGGGCTGAGTCTTTTCAAACGCCCCCGCCCAAGCCCCGCTCACCCAGGTCACAATCAGCAGCGACACAATAAAAAGCAAAAATAACAAGACATAAGATAAAACCTGAAAGCCCTGTGCTGGCAGAACCTGAAAAACGAGCAAAGGAGCCATCGCCGCCAAAGCGACACTGACAACCACAGAACGCACGAGAATTTTTTGTTTCATGATGTACCGCAACCCGATATTAACGTTAAAAAATATTCATCTGCACACCAAGCCCAAGCGCACCGAATGCAAGCACAACAAGCCCTATCCAACCGAAGTCTTGGGAACATGACGGCAACCGCTGATTGTTACACAATTTTCCACCCAAGGTGAACGCAAGATGACAACACAAGGAGCCCATCCATGAACCCCCTGAACCTCAACCCTTCAGCTGCAATAACACACGATGAGCGCTGGATCAGCGAAATCATCCCGCACATGGGCGCTGCGTTTAGCCTGAAAACCACACAGAAGCTTGATGAAATTCAAAGCCCCTTCCAGAAAATCAGCGTGTACGCCACCGAGCATTGGGGCAAGCTGCTCGTCATTGACGATGCCTTTATGCTCACCAGCCTGGAAAACTTCGTCTACCACGAAATGATGAGCCACCCCGCCCTGTTCACCCACCCCGCACCCAAGGATGTGCTCATTATCGGCGGCGGCGACTGCGGCACCTTGAGCGAGGTTTTGCAGCACCCGGATGTCGAAACAGTCACCCAAATCGACATCGACGAACAGGTCACGCGCATGGCGGAAAAGTGGTTCCCGGAGCTCTGCCAGCGCAACAACGACCCGCGCGCCGATTTGCGCTTTGACGACGGCATCCAATACATGGCGGATGCCGCCGATGCTTCGGCAGACATCATCATCGTTGACTCCACCGACCCGGTCGGCCCCGGCGAAGGACTGTTCGGAGGAGCTTTCATTGCCGACTGTTTCCGCGTGCTGCGCGAGGGCGGCATTCTGGTCAGCCAGAGTGAATCGCCGTTCTACCACATGCACATTTTGCAAAACGTACACCGCGCCATGCGCGCCACCGGCTTCAGTGACCGCCACGCCTTATTGTTTCCTCAGCCGGTTTACCCCGGCGGCTCGATTACCTGCACACTGGCACGCAAGGGCGCAACGCTCGATACCTTCCGCACGGAAGATGTACACAACAAAACCTTTCCCACCCGCTTTTACAACGCTGGCATCCACCAAGGGGCGCTCACCCCGCCGGAGTTTGTGCGCGAGGCTCTGCGCGACATTTAGCAACATAAAAAACAACGGCATCTCCTGTACAATCAGCCGCTTGCATTTCCAAATCAGATTTTTGACCCATGCTCTACCCTGAAAAATTCGATGTGATTGTGATTGGCGGCGGCCATGCCGGTACCGAGGCGGCGCTGGCGGCGGCGCGTACTGGCGCAAAGACCTTGCTACTCACGCACAACATCGAAACCGTGGGCGCAATGAGCTGCAACCCAGCGATTGGCGGCATCGGCAAGGGGCATCTGGTCAAGGAAATCGACGCACTGGATGGTGCCATGGCGCGCGCAGCGGATCGGGGCGGCATCCAGTTCCGTATTCTCAACGCACGCAAGGGGTCGGCGGTACGCGCCACCCGTGCGCAGGCCGATCGCAATCTGTACCGTCTGGCGATCCGCGACATGGTAGAACACCAGCCCAATCTTCTGGTTTTTCAGCAAGCCGCCGATGACTTGATGCTCGAAGGCGAGCGCGTGGCAGGCGTAGTCACAAATACCGGCATTCGCTTCCAAGCACGCAGCGTGGTACTGACCGCAGGCACGTTTTTAGGCGGCAAGATTCACGTCGGCATGGACAACTACGCCGGCGGGCGCATGGGCGACCCGCCCTCGATTGCACTGGCGCAGCGTTTGCGTGAACTGCATCCGCGTGTGGATCGCCTGAAAACCGGTACACCAGCGCGCATCGACCGCCGTTCGCTCAATCTGGCGTTGATGGAAGAACAGCAAGGTGACAACCCTGTGCCCGTGTTTTCCTTCCTTGGCTCGCGCGCCGAACACCCGCGCCAGGTGAGTTGTTACATCACCTACACCAACGAGCGCACCCACGAGATTATCCGTGGCGGCCTGGATCGCTCACCGATGTATGCGGGCGTGATTGAAGGCATCGGCCCGCGCTATTGCCCGTCGATTGAAGACAAGGTGGTGCGTTTTGCCGACAAAGACCGCCATCAGGTGTTTGTCGAGCCGGAAAGCCTGAGCTCGACCGAAATCTATCCCAACGGCATTTCCACCTCGCTGCCATTTGATATTCAACTGGCGATGATTCGCTCGATTGCGGGCTTTGAAAACGCGCACATCACTCGACCTGGCTACGCGATTGAATACGATTACTTCGATCCGCGCGACCTCAAGCCCACGCTGGAAACCCGCGTCATCAACGGCCTGTTTTTTGCGGGGCAAATCAATGGAACGACCGGCTACGAAGAGGCGGGCGCACAAGGCTTGGTCGCCGGGGTGAATGCGGCGCGCTCGGCGCAAGAGTTGGAGCTTTGGGCTCCGCGCCGTGAAGAAAGCTATATCGGCGTGATGATCGACGATTTGATTACCCTCGGCACCAAGGAACCCTACCGCATGTTCACCAGCCGGGCGGAATACCGCCTGCTGCTGCGCGAAGACAATGCCGACCTGCGCTTGACCGCGATTGGGCGTGACCTCGGTCTGGTGGGCGAAGTCCGCTGGCGGGCGTTTTGCGATAAACGCGAGGCGATTGAGCGCGAACAGCAGCGTTTGCGCGAGATCATGGTGACCCCTAACAGCCCGGCGGGCCAGGCTTTGCTTGAGCGCGGCATGGTGTTTTCGCGTGAATCCCTGGCCATTGACCTGCTGAAACGCCCGGAACTAAGTTACGCGCAACTTGTAGGCTTGCCCGGTCTTGCCGCCGAAGCCTCCCGTGAACCGATGAGCGAACAGGCGGCTGAGCAAGTGGCCGAACAAGTAGAAGTTCAGGTGAAGTACGCCGGTTATCTGGATATTCAGCGCCAGGAAATTGAACGCTCGCGCCGTAATGAAGATACACAACTACCTGATTCGCTTGATCTGGACGCGATCAGCGGCCTGTCGAATGAAATCAGGCAAAAACTCAAGCAGCACCGCCCATCCACACTTGGCCAAGCCTCGCGCATCCCCGGCATCACCCCGGCGGCCATCTCGCTGTTGCTCGTGTCCTTGAAAAAGCACGCCAGCCTCAAGGCCGCCTCATGAGCATGAATTTCCCGCGTGCCGCCTGTGCCGACCACCTCAAGGCGGGTCTTGCCGACATGGAGCTTCAGCTGGACGATACAACCTTGGCGCGCCTGCTCGACTATCTTCAGCTTCTGGACAAATGGAATCAGGCCTACAACCTGACCGCCATCCGCAAGCCTTTGGAGATGGTGGACAAGCACATTCTCGACTCACTCAGCCTGTTGCCGCATATCCAGGATGCGCCACTGCTGGATGTCGGCGCGGGGGCAGGCTTGCCGGGACTGGTGATCGCCATCGCGAAAGCCCCCCCCTCTCCCCAACCCTCCCCCGCGAGGGGGGAAGGCGCTTTTAACCTGACGCTGGTCGATGCCGTGGCGAAAAAAGTGCAGTTCATGCAGCACGTCATTCGCACCTTGCAACTACCCAATGCCCGCGCCATCCACTGCCGCATCGAAGATATGGACGGCCAGTTTCCGCAAATCACCAGCCGGGCCTTCGCCAGCCTGAGCGACTTCGTTACGCTCACGCGCCCGCTACTGGCGGCGCAGGGGCGCTGGCTGGCCATGAAAGGGCTCATCCCGCACGAGGAAATGGACGCACTGCCCGCGTGGACTAAAGTCGCGGACACCCCCGCATTGCGTGTACCCTCTGCACTTGGCGAACGCCATCTGATCCTGCTGACCGACAAGGAAACGCCATGACCCGCATTTTCGCCATTGCCAACCAAAAGGGCGGCGTAGGAAAAACCACCACGGCCGTCAATCTGGCGGCTGGACTCGCCCTGGGTGGCCAGCGCGTGCTGCTGATTGACTTTGACCCACAAGGCAACTCCTCAACCGCCTGCGGCCTGGACAAACACGCCATCCAACCAACCGCCAACGAATTGCTGTTGGGCGAACAGGAGATCACCGCCTGCATTCATGCCAGTGCGCATGGCAACTACGATGTGATTCCCGCCAATGGCGAACTCACCACCGCTGAAGTGCGCCTGGTGAGCAAAATCGGGCGTGAAATGGTGCTGCGGCAAGCCCTGACACAGATGCAGGGGCGTTACGACATTGTGCTGATTGACTGTCCGCCTGCGCTCAACATTCTCACCATCAACGCCCTGGTGGCCGCCGAAGATGTGATTGTGCCCATGCAGTGCGAATACTTCGCGCTGGAAGGACTTTCCGCGCTCATGCACACCATTGAACAGGTGCGCGGCGCGGTCAATCCAAGGCTGCGTATTTTTGGCGTACTGCGCACCATGTACGACGGACGCAACCGCTTAAGCCAGGAGGTTTCCGAGCAGCTCGAAGCCCACTTCGGAACACAACTGTTCAGCACCATCATCCCGCGCAATGTGCGCCTGGCCGAAGCGCCCAGTCATGGCTTGTCGGTGATTGCCTATGACCCATCCTCCAGCGGCGCACAAGCCTACATCGAACTTGCGCGGGAAGTCGCCCAACGCATGGAGGAACCGGCATGAGCGCGGCCAAGCGCGGTCTCGGACGTGGGCTGGGCTCGCTACTCTCTTCGGCGGACACGCCGCGCGAGGGCGAAATCCTGCAACTGGCCATCAGCCGCATTCGCCCCAACCCCTGGCAACCACGCCAGGTATTCGATGCTGAAATGCTGGAGCAACTCGCCCTGTCGATCAAAAGCCAGGGATTGTTACAGCCGGTGGTGGTGCGCCCGGCAGGCGACGACTATGAGCTGATTGCAGGCGAGCGCCGCTGGCGTGCTTGCGGCCTGGCCGAATTAACCCATATCCCCGCCGTAGTGCGCCATGTCGATGACCGCACCACGGCGGCGCTGGCCTTGGTGGAAAACCTGCAACGCGAGGATCTGAACGCACTGGAAAAAGCGCTCGGCATCAAGCGTCTGATTGATGAGTTTGGCCTGACCCACCAACAGGCCGGTGAAGCGCTGGGACATTCGCGTGCGCATGTAAGCAATCTTCTGCGCCTGCTTGATCTGAGCCCAGCGGTGCAAGGGATGGTTGAAAGCGGCCAGCTTGACATGGGACATGCGCGCGCGCTGCTACCCTTGCACAAAACACAACAGGAAGAACTGGCGGAAAAAATCACCGCACGCGCCATGTCGGTGCGCGAGGTGGAGTCTCTGGTGAATCGTCTGCTCCAGACTCCAGGAACCGCAGCGGCCAACCAGCCCCCCGCAGATGCCAATATCAGCGCGCTTGAGCGCCGCTTGAGCGAAAATCTGGGAGCACCTGCCGAAATTCGCCACGGACAACGCGGCAAAGGCCAGATTATTCTGCGCTATGGCTCACTGGATGAGCTGGATGCCCTGCTTTCGCGTCTGCATATCGGCAACAATGGCACTACAATGTCGCCCGATTAAGACGGACAGCACAAAACACCCAGGGAAGCGCTGATTTATTCAGCGTTTCCCGTTTGGGGCAGGATGCCCCAACATGAACAAAGACGTAAGCCTTTGATTCATGCGAGCCATCGCGGACAGGTGCCGCGATGAGCGAGCTGATTTATTCCATGGATGGAATAAATCAGCATCTACCTAGGCAAAATGCACTCACCTCTCCTACACTCAGGGGCGAACTGCAGGAACACTGACCACGGCACGAGGACATCGCATGGCGCAGGCGAAAAAACTGGACAAAGAACGACTGGGTGATAACAAAGTTACCTGGTCTTGGGAAGGTAAAGGCAAAAAGGGCGAAGTGATCCGGGGAGAGATTCTTGCGGTCAGCGAAATCCAGGCACGCGCCAGCCTGCGCCAGCAAGGTGTCATGGTGCTGAAAATCAAAAAGAAGCCCAAGGCGCTGTTCAGCAGCGGAAAACCCGTCGAGCCAAGCGATATTGCCGCCTTTGCGCGTCAGTTGGCGGTCATGATGCAGGCGGGCATGCCGCTGCTCCAGGGGCTGGAAATTATTGCCCAAGGCTCAGAGAAGCCCGCCATGACCAAATTGGTCACCACAATCAAAGATGATGTCGCCGGGGGGATTTCACTCGGTCACGCCTTAAAAAATCATCCTTTGCATTTTGACAATCTGTTTGTCAGCCTGGTGATCGCAGGAGAAAACGCCGGTGCGCTGGAAGCCGTCCTGCAACGGATTGCCACCTACAAGGAAAAATCGGAAAGCCTGAAGAAAAAGATCAAAAAAGCGCTGACCTACCCTATCGCGGTGATGGTTGTTGCGTTCATCGTCACGGCGATTTTGCTGATTTTTGTTGTGCCCGTATTTGCTGAAGTTTTCGCCAGTTTTGGCGCGCAACTTCCAGCCTTTACCTTGTTTGTACTGCACTTGTCCGAGCTGTTCCAGGAGTATTGGTGGCTTATTTTTGGCGGTATCGGCGGCGCGGTTTACGGGTTCATGTTTCTTAAAAAGCGCTCAAAAGCGCTCCAACAGGCACTTGACAGGTTCGTTTTACACCTTCCCGTTTTGGGGCCGCTGACGCACAAGGCCGCTGTCGCCCGATTTGCGCGCACCTTATCGACAATGTTCGCGGCGGGCGTGCCACTGGTCGAGGCGATGGGCTCTGTTGCAGGAGCAACGGGCAACTACGTCTACGAGCAGGCTGTACTGCAAATGCGCGACATGACCGAACAGGGGCAGGCCATGCGCATTTCCATGCAGCAATCCGGCCTATTTCCAATGATGGTGATCCAGATGGTCGGTATTGGCGAGGAAACCGGCGAGATCGACAAAATGCTCAGCAAGGTCGCCGATATTTACGAAGAGGAAGTGGACAACATGGTCGATGCCATGGCCAGCCTGATGGAACCGATGATTATGGCCTTCCTCGGTGTCGTGGTCGGTGGCCTGGTCATCGCCATGTACCTGCCCATTTTCAAGCTTGGCTCGGTCGTCTAGTCTCAGATGCAAGACACCTCTCTACTGGGCATCCTGAACCATTATCCACTTTGGCTATATGGCGTTGTGGCCGTATTCGGCCTGCTGATTGGCAGTTTTCTGAATGTGGTCATTCTGCGCCTGCCAAAAATGATGGAAGCGCGCTGGCACAGCGAGTGCCGCGAACTGCTCGGTCAGCAGGCCGATGAGCCCGCCGCGACGGGCTTTAATATCGCCTATCCCGCCTCACATTGCCCACGTTGTGGACACGAGTTGCGCTGGTGGGAAAACCTGCCGCTGCTAAGCTACGCACTGCTGCGCGGTCGGTGCTCATCCTGCAAGACACGCATTTCACCGCAGTACCCTTTGGTCGAGGCGGCGGCGGCGGGGCTCGCCATCCTCGCGGCAAGCTTGGTGGGCTGGGGGTGGCCGCTGCTGTTTGCGCTTATTCTGGTCTGGGCGCTGCTCACGCTCACCGTTATCGACCTTAATACCATGCTACTGCCCGATCAGATCACCCTGCCCCTGCTCTGGCTTGGACTGCTGGTGAATGTGGGCGGCATGTTTACCAACCTCTCCGATGCCGTCATTGGCGCAGCCGCAGGCTACCTTGTCCTATGGACGATTTACCAGGGCTTCAAACTTTTGACCGGCAAAGAGGGCATGGGCTTTGGCGACTTCAAGCTGCTCGCCGCTCTGGGCGCATGGATGGGCTGGCAGGCGCTGCCGGGCATTATTCTCATGTCAAGTTTAGTCGGTGCCATCATCGGCATCAGCCTGATGCTGCTGCACAAAAAAGACGGCAATATGGCGATTCCCTTTGGCCCCTATCTTGCCGCAGCGGGCGTAATCTGGTTCTTTTTTGGCGACTTGATGAGCGCAGCCTATCTTGGCGGCATCATGCCGTAAGTCTGTTTTTTGCCACAGAGCACACAGAGCACACAGAGCAGCTTCCGCAGCCATCGTGGACTGGACAAGCCAGTCAGCTTCCCCTCGGTGTTCTCTGTGGCTCAATTTTTCTCGCACTCCAGACAGAAAACATGTCCTCCACTCTTTTCACTGTCGGCCTGACAGGCGGCATTGCCAGCGGAAAATCCACCGTCGCTGCACAATTTGCCGCGCTTGCTATCCCGGTCATTGATACCGACCAGCTCGCCCGCGCATTGGTACAGCCTGGTCAGGAGGCTCTGAACGAGATTGTGGCGCACTTCGGCGCACAGGCGCTACAGAGTGATGGCCAACTCAACCGAGCATGGTTACGCCAGCGTATTTTCTCATCCGCACACGAGCGAGCCGCACTCAATGCCATGATGCACCCGAGGATTCATGCCCAGGTTGTCACACAACTGGCCGCACTCAAGCCGGAAAACGCAAGCTACGCGATGATCGTCATTCCCTTGCTGGTTGAAAGTCAACATTATGACCCGCTCCTTGAGCGGGTTTTGCTGGTCGACCTCACAGAGAGCGAACAACTCAAGCGCCTGATGCAGCGTGACGGCGTGAGTCAGGCACAAGCTGAAGCCACGCTCAAAGCACAAGCGACACGCGCTCAACGCCTGCAACGCGCAGATGACATCCTCGACAACAGCGCCCCCATTGAAACGCTTGCTGCACGCATCGCGCATTTAGACCATACCTATCGACAACTCGCATCAGCGCACTAAACTGCCAGCGGCTTCAAGCTTAAGCCGCCCGCGCAAACGCCGCAGCGCCTCTTTATCCACGCTATCGGCAAACAGCATAACGCCCTGATAACGCCCATTTTCAAGGCGAAACGCAAGATACACCCAGCCCAACCAGGCACGGCTGGAGGCACAATCCAGCGCCGCATCGATCCAGACTCCATCTGCAAACTGTAATTGCCAGCGGCCATCGCGCCCGCCCTGGATTGCACATACCGGGGGCGTGTAGCGCCAGGCCATCCAGGCCGAAGCGAACACCATGCCTGCGATCAGCAGACGTATTGACCACGACAAATCTGCCAGCCCAATAGCAAAAAGCGCAAGAAAATGCGCCCAAAACAACAGACAACGCCGCAAGGAAGATGGACGCAGAACGAGAAATACGAATGGCTTTTCAACAAAACGCCGTTGCGTTGCACACATTCATTTTGCTCCTTCATTGCCCCCATCCATCAGCGCCCCAACACACGGCTTCAAGACAATCCCCCATACAGCGCAGCATGAACGCTTGCACAACAACCTGGACTGAAACATGCCTTCCAAGCCTACAGGTTGAACCGTTTTTCAGACCGATTTTAGCCTTCAGCATGACCACCATGCAGCCGAAGCCTCTCCCACCCATTACATCATCGACCATGCCCGCGCCCCCCTACTCACGCGACAAGGATGTCGCCGCATTTCTCAATCTATCCAGCCAATGCGAAATCGCCGGGCTTGAACAGCTGCTGGCGGCCAGCCAGCTGCTCGGCCATATACGCCCGCTCATTCACGCACTACAGCGTGAGCGCGGCGTATCCAATCTGGTCTTGATCTCGCACGGCGAATGCTATGCCGAGCGTATGCAAGCCTACCGCAAAGAAGGCGCATGTGCCGAAACAGAACTACGTCAACAACTCGGCCATTGGCTGGAGCGTCCACGTTACCATCTTGCCGGCAGTCGGCTCTATGCCAATATCGCCCTTGCCCTGCATGGACTGAGTGAACTCCCCGCGCTCCGCGCCGCCATCGACGGCTTCAAAATTTCAGCCTCCGATGTGATGCAAACCTTCAGCGAGCTGATTCGCCGCCTGCTCGGGATTGTGTTTGAAGCCGCAGACATGGCGGCTGACCCTGCGATCTCGCGCGCCCTGGTCGCACTGCTCAATTTCATGCAGGGCAAGGAATTGGCCGGACAGGAGCGCGCGCTGGGTGTTGCCGGCTTTAGCCAGGGCTGGCATGAACTGAAAGATCGTGAAGCATTGCTCAACCGCATTGACGCACAGGAGCGCTGCTTGCAGATCTTTTCCGAATTTGCCGACGACGTTCACCTTGCACGCTGGCAACAGCTTTCTGCGTCTCCTTTAACCGCCGAGGTCGAACGCCTGCGTCGCATTGCCTGCACCCAGCGCCCCGACCTGCCCACCGGGCGAGAGCTGGTTCAACTCTGGTTTGAACAGAGCACCCGCCGCATTGACGCCATGAAGGACATCGAAGAGGCGCTTGAGGAAAACCTGCATGATTTATGCACGCGTCGGCTTGCGCTGCGTCGCGCGGGCTCTCTTGAGGAGCACGGATTTGACCATCCGGCAGATGACCCTGCATTACCGGTCGGCGTGGTGCTTGGGCATCCGATAGAAGCGGTGGATTCCGCACTGTTGCTGGAGGTTGAGCGTCACCATATTGAGGGACGCGCCCCGATGGGGCACTCCTTGATTGAACTGGTGCAAACCCAGTCGCGTCGGCTGCAAAACATGCAGGATGAACTCAAGGCCGCTCACGATGCTTTGGACGAGCGCAAACAGATCGAACAGGCGAAAGCGCTGCTGATGCGCCATCGCGGCCTGAGCGAAGATGAGGCCCATCGACTGTTACGCAAAACGGCGATGGATCAGGGCAAACGCCTGATTGAAGTGGCGCGGGCGACAATGGCCATGGCGGAAATATTGGGTGCAAAATTTTAAGGAGGCGCTGATGTATTCCATGAACGGAATACAGCAGCATTGACAGGACTTACGCAGAATACCGGCTTTCACGCCCGCCCCCTTGATGGGGGAGGGCTGGGGAGAGGGTGGGAAGTCGGCACAGGCTTTTGTTTCATCGCAGATTTTAACCCCGGCTCCCGCGCTACATCTTGGTGCAAGCTAGCGCCCCCTTTCTGCGCGAAAACCCCACCGCCGCCAACACAAGCCTTGACGAAACGCGCCCAACACAACATGGCACGGCATTTGCATAACACTTAACAGCGACCAACGTCGGCCGCAAAACAACCCGAGCAACGGCGCTCATGTCATGGGACTTCCCCCAATGGCATGAGCGCCTTTTTTTTTGCCCACGCTCAATTACCACCCACGAGAGGACTAGCCATGAAATCCACAGCCACACAAAACCCATTGACACGCCGCGACTTTCTCAAACACAGCCTGGCTGCGGCCAGCGGCGCGGCGCTCTATGCCGCCCTGCCTACCGGCATCCGTACCGGTGCCTGGGCGGCAGGCTCCGATGCGCCGGAAAAAACCGAACTGAAAGTCGGCTTCATCCCGCTCACCGACTGTGCCAGCGTGGTCATGGCCTCGGTCAAGGAATTCGACAAGAAATACGGCATCAAAATCATCCCCTCCAAGGAAGCCTCCTGGGCGGCGGTGCGCGACAAGCTGGTGAACGGCGAGCTGGACGCGGCGCATGTGCTTTACGGCCTGGTGTACGGCGTTCAACTCGGCATCGGCGGCACGCAGGCCGAAACCACCCAGGGCATCTGGAAGGATCACCCGGAAAAAGTGTTGGGTACTACCGCTGATTTCGTCAAGAACAACCCCAACGCCGCGCGCGCCCTGACCATGGCCGTGCTGGAGGCCTCACGCTATATCGACGTGATGGAGAATCGCCCCGAGGTTGCGCGCGTGATTGCCGACAAGTCTTTCGTCAACACCGCTGTGGATGTGATTGAAGGTCGCATGATGGGACGATACGAAAACGGCCTGGGCAAAACCTGGCAAGACCCGAACTACATGAAGTTCTACAACGACGGCGCAGCCAGCTTCCCGTATCTGTCGGATGGCATGTGGTTCAGCACCCAGCACAAGCGTTGGGGCCTGCTCAAAGAACATCCCGATGACCTTGCCGTGGCCAAAAAGATCAACCAGATCGAGCTGTACAAGGAAGCCGCCGGCCAGCTCAAGATAAATATCCCCAGCAGCGACATGCGCAGTTCAACCTTGTTCGACGGCAAGGTATGGGACGGCTCAGACCCGAAAGCCTATGCGGATGGATTCAAGATCAAAGCTTGATGCGTTCAGCGTAAAAAAATTAGCCACAGAGGACACAGAGCGCACAGAGAAGTGTAGCCAGCTCTGTTTAAAGCTGGATTTAGCGCCCTCGCCCCTTTGGGGAGAGGGTTGGGGTGAGGGGAGAGGCAATCGCAAAAACAGTGACTTACGCCAGCCAAGCACCCTCACCCCAGCCCTCTCCCGCTTACGGGAGAGGGGGTTAAAAACCACATCTGTGCCCTCTGTGATCTCTGTGGCTAACCATTTGCTTTATCGCACCTACACAACCAGGATTCACCACCATGAGTACGCTCAACCCCACCGCCGATCATCGGCCTTGGCCTTTTCATCATGTTGTGGGCGCTGGTTTCCAACAGCACCCCGACCATCCCCACGCCGGGCACGACCTGGACAGCCGCCGTCGAGCTATTCTCCGATCCGTTTTACAACAACGGCCCGAACGACATGGGCATCGGCTGGAACATCCTCGCCTCGCTGGAGCGCGTGGGCATCGGCTTCGGTCTGGCCGCGCTGATCGGCATTCCACTCGGCTTCATCATCGGTCGCTTCCGTTTTTTCAATGACATGCTCTCACCGATCATCAGCCTGCTGCGCCCGGTCTCGCCGCTGGCCTGGCTGCCGATCGGCCTGTTGGTGTTCCAGAAAGCCGACCCCGCCGCCATTTGGGTGATTTTCATCTCCAGCATCTGGCCGATGATTATCAATACCGCCGTCGGCGTGACCCGCGTGCCGCAGGACTACATGAACGTGGCGCGGGTACTGAATTTGTCGGAGTGGAAAGTTGTCACGCGCATTCTGTTTCCCGCCACCTTGCCCTACGTCATGACCGGGGTGCGCCTGTCCATCGGCGTGGCCTGGCTTGTGATCGTCGCGGCGGAAATGCTCACCGGCGGCGTGGGCATCGGTTTCTGGGTATGGGACGAATGGAACAACCTGAATGTCGCCAACATCATTATCGCTATCTTCGTGGTCGGCATTATCGGCCTGTTGCTTGAGCTGGGGCTAACCCTGCTGGCCAAGCGCTTTGACTACGACGCACGCTGATTTGACTCCCTCGCCCTTGATGGGCGAGGGGAGAAAACCAGCTCATTGAAGTCACATACTTCACACAAGGATCCCCATGAACGCTTATATCCAGCTTGATAACGTCGGTATGCAGTTCAACACCAAGCGCGGCGTGTTTGTCGCCCTGCGCGACGTGGACTTGCACATCGAAAAAGGCGAATTTATTTCCATCATCGGCCACTCCGGCTGCGGCAAGTCCACTGTGCTCAACCTGGTCGCCGGGCTGCTTGATGCTACCGCAGGAACCCTGCTCTGCGCCGGGCGCGAAATCAAGGGATCTGGCCCCGACCGCGCCGTGGTGTTTCAGAATCACTCCCTGCTGCCTTGGCTTTCCTGCACGCAAAACGTACTGCTGGCGGTCGAACAGGTGTTCGGCGCGAAGGAATCCAAAACAGAAATGCTGGAACGCGCTCATGCCGCCTTGGAGCTGGTGCATTTAAGCCATGCCCGCGACAAGCTGCCCGGCGAAATTTCCGGCGGCATGAAACAGCGGGTGGGTATCGCCCGTGCGCTGGCGATGGAGCCAAAAGCCCTGCTGATGGATGAGCCCTTCGGCGCGCTGGACGCGCTGACCCGCGCCCATTTGCAGGACGAGCTGATGAGTATCTGCGCCGCCACACAAAGCACGGTGATTATGGTGACGCATGATGTGGACGAGGCCGTGCTGCTCTCCGACCGCATCGTGATGATGACCAATGGCCCTTCCGCCACCGTGGGCGAGATTCTCAAGGTCGAACTGCCCCGCCCGCGTGAGCGCCTTGCGCTTGCCGACGATGCCGCCTACAACCACTACCGCCATGAAGTGCTGAAGTTCCTCTACGAAAAGCACCACAAGACGGCGGCGTAGGGCTGCGCCATGAACAGACAGCACCTGGTGGTGGTGGGCAATGGCATGGCGGGGATGCGCGTGGTGGAAAACCTGCTGCGCCTTGCGCCTGAGCGTTACCGCGTGACGGTCATCGGCAGCGAGCCACGCGGCAACTACAACCGCATCCTGCTCTCACCGTTGCTGGCCGGTGAAAAATCCTTTGCCGATACGCTGTTGCACGACAAGGACTGGTACGCCGCCAACGGCATCACCCTGCACGCCGGGGTCAGCGTCACGGCTATTGAGCCTGCGGCGCGGCACATCCACTGCACCCACGGCCTGAGCCTGGACTACGACCGGCTGCTGCTGGCCACTGGCTCCGCGCCGTTCATGCCGCCCTTGCCGGGGGTAGAGTTGCCGGGGGTGCTCGGTTTCCGCGATCTGGATGATGTGGAAACCATGTTGAAAGCGGCGCGGGAACATCGTCATGCGCTGGTGATCGGCGGCGGCATTCTCGGCCTGGAAGCCGCCGACGCGCTCAATCGGCGCGGCATGGACGTAACCGTGGTGCATCGCAACGCATGGCTGATGGACAAGCAGCTGGATGCAACGGCGGGGCAGATGTTGCAAACGGCGCTGGAGGCGCGCGGCATTCGCTTTGTGATGAATGCGCGTACAGATGCGTTGGAGGGGAGTGAACGGGTGCAAAGCGTGCGCGTTGGCTTTATCCCCTCTCCCCTCGCGGGGGAGGGAGCTAAATCCTCCAGTTTTCTCGTAAGTCCCAGTAAATTCTGTGAGCTCCGTGGCAAAAATCAAAGGTAAAAAAACCATGCACATCAGCATTCTGCAACACATGCCCCACGAAGGCGCAGGCAGTATCGCCGACTGGGCGAGCGCACGCGGACACACGCAACGCATCCACCGCCTGTATCAAAATGAAGCGCTCCCCACGCCCAACGCATTCGACCTGCTCGTCGTACTCGGTGGCGATATGAGCGTGCACGACCAAGGCGATCACCCTTGGCTTGCGCCTGAACGCGAACTCATTCAAGCCGCACTTGCCGCCAACAAGCCGGTGCTCGGCATTTGTCTGGGCGCGCAGCAAATTGCGCTGGCGCTGGGCGCAGCGGTTTACCCCAACGACCAGCGCGAAGTCGGCTTCTGGCCGATCTGCAAGACCGCCGACGTGCTGCCCCTGCCGGACGAGCTGAACGTACTGCACTGGCACGGCGACACCTTCGACCTGCCGTCGGATGCGCGCCTGTTCGCCGAAAGCGAGGGTTGCCGCAACCAGATGTTTCTCGCCGCCGACGGCCTGGCGCTTGGCCTGCAATGCCATATCGAAACCACGCCCGAGATGGTGGAAGACTTCTGCACGGAGGATGCCGCCTACCTTATCCCGCCGCCCGGACAAGGCCAATGGATGCAAAGCGCCGCAGCAATGCGCTTTGAGACCCAAGCCTACCCTGCCATGCAGAGCGCGCTATTCGCCCTGTTGGATGCCTTCCTTCAACCCCGTTGAGATACGCCTCATGAACACAACGCCTTGGACTGAACTCTGTTTACTTGCCGACCTGCCGCCCAACGCCGGGCTTGCCGCCCGCCTGGGCGAGACGCAAATCGCCCTCTTTCACCTGCCGGATAGCGCGGAAAAAGTTTTCGCGATTGGCAACTTCGACCCGAAAGGTGGCGCGAACGTGCTCTCGCGCGGCATTCTTGGATCGCTCGGCGGCGAGCGCGTGGTCGCCTCGCCGCTGCACAAGCAGCATTACCGCCTGACCGATGGTCAATGTCTGGAGGATGATGCGGTCAAAGTGCCTGTGTGGGCGGTGAAGATCGAAAATGGCGCGGTGTGGGTGATGAGCTAGATCTCTATTGATGGATGGCAGAGCGGGTGTTACCTTGGAACCACCCGCTCTACAGGCTCCCAAACATGGCAAGCACCACACTCAAACTCCCCGAGGCCATCAAAGCCCGCATCGCACCTCTGGCGCACGCGGCGGGCATGACTCCACACGCCTGGATGGTCAATGCCCTCACCACCCAAACCGAACACGCCGAGCGACGCGCCGCCTTCGTGCAAGACGCTTTGAGCGCCGAAGACGAAGTCCAACGAAGCGGTGAGGTTTACCGTGCCGAAGACGTGCATCACTACCTGCGCAACAAGCTCGAAGGCCGCGAGGCGCAAATACCGCCCCCTGTGAAAGCGTAAACCGTGTACCGGGTTGAATATGCCCCGCGTGTGCTGCTCGACCTGCAACGCTTGACCGATTTCTTGTCGGAAAATGACAGCGCAAGCGCCATTAAGACCTTTGCACTCATCGAGTCCGCCGTTTTGGTGTTGCAACAACATCCGTTGATTGGGCGTGTGGTTGAGCACGGTCTGCGCGAACTGGTGATTTCACGCGGACGCACAGGCTATCTGGCGCTTTACCGCTTTGATGAAAGCAAATATCGCTGCCTCATACTTGCTATTCGTCATCAGCGCGAGGCGGGTTATTTCCAAATCAGCGCTTCCCTGGACTTTCACCATAATCTCAAATCAAGGCTCGACGAGCCTGGGGGCGATTGATGACTTTTATCGTTGCCCTAACCAAGCGTCCGCCCGATGCGCCACCACCCCGCCCGCCACGATCGCGGCAAGCGCCACGAATGAACCCAGCGCCAGCGTCGCCATGCCGCTAAAACCGTGGCCGACCGTACACCCCATGGCCAGCACGCTGCCCACGCCAGCCAACACCGCGCCGCTCAGGGTAATCAGCCATTCACGCAGATCGCCGAATGCGCTCAGCTTGAATTCACCGCGCAGCACGGCGCTGAGCAATGCGCCCAGTAAAACGCCGAGCACCGCCAGCACGCCAAAAGTGATGGCGCTCGTGTGCGTTGGCTGACTTAGGAAATGCACCACATCGCCCAGCGGCGCGCTAAAGGTGAACGACTGCACGCCCAAGCCCTCCTGCGGCGCATCCATCAGTTGCGCCGCTTCCGAAGCCGCCTGCCCGATGGAGCCGCCCGTCAGCCCATAACCCAAGGCCACCATGCCGCCTACCAGCAGCGCCCCCAACCAGGACAGGGCATTGCGTTGCGGGCGATTCCAGCGCGCCGCCAGAACGAACAGCGCTCCCCCCAAGGCCAGGGCGAACAGCAGGTTCAACCCCACCCCGCCGCCGAACAGGCTGGCGAGATCCTGATGCACTATGCCAAAGCGCGTCAGATCAACACTCAACCCGCCGACCCAGGGCGCAAACCATGCGGCATACACCGGGGTGCGTGTCATCACATACGCGGTCAACGCCATCACGATCAGCACCGGCAGGGATTGCAGATTACCCTGCCCAAGCTTGACCAGATTGCGCGCCGGACAGCCGCGTGTCATCACCATGCCTATGCCGAACATGAAACCGCCGAGGATGTAACGCCCCCAGGCAAACTGCGGGCTGCGATACGGCGGCTTGGTGTCGCTCAGATCCAGACCGGCGAATGCCTGCACCAGAGCCGTGAACACCACGGCTGCGCCCACGGCAACCAGATAGATCGACATGCGGCTCAAGTCTCGGCGCAGCACCCACTCGCGCAGGCTTCCAGGCAGACAAACCTTCGACATCTGCGCCGCTGCGCCAAACACCAGCGCCGCCAGCAGCACGCTTGCCAATAACACGCCGACTGCGTCCATATCCGCCCCCATTCCATAACCCAGTGTGCCGCAATGATAAAGACGCGCCCTATCTCTGGCTCATTCAAAGTCACGATGCGGGCATACATGAGCTGCGGCATTGGCCGTTTTTGCTCTCGCCATGCCGCGTCGCACTTATTTGGTGCGTGAATATTTAGCCACAGAGGGCACAAAGCTCACAAACGATACCCCTCGGTGAACTCTGTGCCCTCTGTGGCTAAATTCTAATCGTCAACGTGTAGCACCCCTACCATCTGGCATCAAACCTGCATAACACAAAATGACTTCTCCAATGCGGGGGGAGTCTTCTGGAGAGGACAAAGGCGTCCTGCATTCCACGCTGGCCTGACAAGGCTTGTCTGGAATGCAGGGCGCTTTTTTATTTGCAAAAAAACATCATGAACAAAGCACAGCACAACCTGACCACTTGCCCCTACTGCGGCGTCGGCTGCGGCGTTGAAGCACGACTGGAAAACGGCCAACTGATCGGCGTAAAAGGCGATAAAAGCCACCCGGCCAACTTCGGTCACCTGTGCGTCAAGGGCGCGAACCTGCATGAAACCGTGGATTTGCAAGGCCGCCTGCTGCACCCGGAAATCGGCGGTGTGCGTGTGGACTGGGACGAAGCCTTGGATGCAGTAGCCGAGGGCTTTAGCCGCATCATCCGCGAACATGGCGCGCAGTCGGTGGCGTTTTACGTCTCCGGCCAGTTGCTGACCGAGGATTATTACGTCGCCAACAAGCTGATGAAGGGCTATATCGGCGCGGCCAATATCGACACCAACTCGCGCCTGTGCATGGCCTCCGCCGTGGTCGGCTACAAACGCGCCTTCGGCAACGATGCCGTGCCGTGCGCCAGGCGCTGGCAGGCTGCGAGCTGGTAGTGGTGTCCGACATCATGCGCGACACCGACACCACGGCGCTGGCCGACATCCTGTTGCCCGCCAGCGGCTGGGGCGAAAAAGACGGCACGGTGACCAACTCCGAGCGCCGCATCTCGCGCCAACGCGGCATTCTGCCCATCCCCGGCGAGGCACGGCATGACTGGCGGATCATTTGCGATCTGGCCGCACGCATGGGCTTTGCTGAAGCGTTTGCCTACACCTGCCCGGCGGATATTTTCCGTGAACATGCGGCCTTGTCGGGCTTTGAGAACGCCGGGCGGCGCGCTTTTGATATTGGCGCAATGGCGGAGATCAGCAATGCGGAATACGACGATCTTGCGCCGATCCAGTGGCCGGTTCGTGCGCCCTTACAAACGGGATGCACAGATTCAGCCCCCTCCCCCTTGACGGGGGAGGGTTGGGGAGAGGGAGAAAACACGGTGTCTGCCACTTGGCAAGGCACACCCCGCCTGTTCACCGATGGCAAGTTTTACACCCCAAGCGGCAAAGCCCGCTTCATCGCCATCACCCCGCGCCCGCCGGTTCATGCGCCCTGCCCACGCTACCCGTTCATTCTCAACACAGGCCGGGTGCGCGACCAATGGCACACCATGACCCGCACCGGTAAAACAGGCCGCCTGCTGGCGCATATCGACGAGCCGTATTGCGAGATCCACCCCGCCGATGCCGAGCGTCTTGGCCTGAGCGCACAAGGTCTGGCGCGCCTCAGCTCGCCGACGGGCTGGATGCTGGCGCGCGTCAAAATCAGCGACAGCCAACGCCCAGGCTCGGTGTTCGTGCCGATGCACTGGAATAGCCAGTTCGCCGCGCAGGCGCGCATGGGCGCGCTCATCAACGCCGTCACCGACCCACTTTCCAGCCAGCCGGAATCCAAGCACAGCCCGGTCTATGTGGAGGCTTGGCAAGCGCGCTGGCAGGCGGTGCTATACAGCCGTGCGGAGGTAAAACTGGACGGCTTGCCCTACTGGGTGCGCATAACAGGCGAAGGCTTTAACCGCTACGAACTGGCGGGCATGGATGTACCGCACGACTGGCGCGAGTGGATGAATGCAAGGTGTAGGAGCGGGCTTGCTCGCGATGGTTTTCTGGGTGATGGCGCTTCGCAAGCAAACTCACTCCTACAGGACGCTGGCAATCATTACGACGCGAACTACCACGCCGTGCTTTGGCAGCACGACCAGCCCGTCATCGCGCTGTACGTCTCGCCGCAATATCCCGCCATCGACCGCGAAGCCATCAGCGATGCCTTCATCACCCCGCCCGCCGACAGCGCAGGCCGCCTCGCCCTGCTGGCCGGACGCGCCCCGGCAGGAGGGGAAGATGTCGGGCGCATCGTCTGCTCCTGCTTTCGCGTAGGCGAAGTCGCCATCCACAAGGCGATTGCCGCAGGTTGCCTCAGCGCCGAAGCCTTGGGCGCGCAGCTCAAATGCGGCACCAACTGCGGCTCGTGCATTCCCGAACTCAAGGCGCTGATTGTGGCGCAACCGCGTGAGGTGGCGGCATGAAAGTCTTTTTTGCCACAGAGGGCACAGAGGCTACGGATTTTCCCCTCCCCCCTCGCGGGGGAGGGGCAGGGGAGAGAGGGAAAAAGCACATCACAGAACAAAGACTTATGCCACATTCCCCACCCCAGCCCCCCGTCAAGGGGGAGGGAGTAAAACCCATCATTTTGCATAAGTCCCAATTCATCTCTGCGCCCTCCGTGGCTAAAAAACATCTTCAACAGGAACCCACCATGCACCCCTTCGCCCCCTTTATCCAAATCCTCGGCAAAGGCCGCCACGGTTCGCGCAGCCTGACGCAAGACGAAGCGCGCAAGGCTATGGGCATGATTCTCGACGACCAGGCCACGCCGGAGCAGATCGGCGCATTTCTGATGCTGATCCGCATCCGCGAGGAAACGCCGGACGAGGCAGCGGGCTTTGTACAAGCGCTGCGCCAGCGCATCAAGCAACCTGCCACAACCATCACCCCCGCCATCGACTGGGGCAGCTATGCGGGCAAGCGCCGTCACCTGCCCTGGTTTTTGCTCGCCGCCCGCCTGCTGGCGCAGAACGGCTTGCCTGTCTTGATGCACGGCACGGCGGGCGAGGCGGAAGATCGCCTGTACAGCGAGCAGGTTTTGCACGCACTGGATATGCCCGTGGCGCAATCGCTGGAGGCCGCTTGCGACCTGCTTGCCGACGGCGGCTTCGCCTTTGTGGCGCTGGAAAATTTCGCCCCCGCACTCAAGCGTCTGTTACAACTGCGCGAGCTGCTTGGCCTGCGCTCACCGCTGCACAGCGTGGCAAGAATGCTCAATCCGCTCGGCGCGCCGTTGTCGGTACATGGCATCTTTCATCGTGGCTTTGAAAGCATTCACCAGCAAAGCGCCATCCTGCTCGACGACCCCGGCGTACTGGTGTTCAAGGGCGAAGGCGGCGAGGCGGAAATCAATCCGGAAATGAGTACGGAACTCTACCGCACTGTATTAGCCCCCCCCCGGCGGGGGAGGGCTGGGGAGAGGGGGATGCGGTGCGCAGCACACAACTGAACTGGCAGCCGCAACTCGACCGCCGCCAGATCAAACCCGGTCAGCTCGACCCCGCCCATTTGCGCGCCGTCTGGAGTGGCGAATGCAACGACATCTACGGTGAAGCCGCCGCCCTTTCCACCCTCGCCGCCGTGCTCTTCGCCCTCGGGCGTGCCGCCTCACAAGCGGATGCTGTCGCACGCGCCTATCCCACGCTGTGCCTAAGCCATGTCGCATGGCGCGAACCGCTCGCCGCCAGCCTGCGCCAAGGGCATTGCGCCGCCTGGCGCTGGTTTGACGAACAGCGAGCTGGAATCGCTGATCTGGGCGCTTGGAAGCCGGAAAACTTCAATACGTCCGAGACTCTTCTGCGCGCGAAAAAAACGCCTTGATGCTTTGCAAAACAGCTTCTTACGCCCCGCCCCCGCGCGTGCTAGATTGAGCCGTGATCCATCGTCGCGCGAGGCCAAGACCATGTTGCAGCAACTCTTCAGATCCATGTGGGAGCGTATTTTTTTACTGCTGCTCGGCGCAAGCCTGCTGGCGCTGCACGGCTGCGCGACCACACCGGATGTCTGGGTGGATTACAACCCATCCACCAATTTCAGCCAGTACAAAACCTTCAGCTTCGCCACTCCCCTGGACACCGACAGCGACGGTTTTCAGAGCATCCTCTCCCAACGCCTGATCTCCGCCACCCAGCGCGAACTTGAAGCACGCGGGATGCGCCTAGTGCATGGCTCGGCGCAGTTGCAGGTGAATTTCAAGCTGCTGTGGACGGAACGCGCCCAAGTCACCACTTACGCCGCGCCGATGATCGGCCTGGGCTACGGCTATGGCGGCTACAGGGGCTGGCGCTCCGGCCTGTACGGCGCATGGCCGCTGTATCCCGCGCAAAGCTATGTCACGCCCTACTGGGAAAGCACGCTGCGCATCGACATTGTGGACATCGCCCAGCGCCAGCGCGTGTGGGTGGGGCTGATTAGCGATTTTTCCAGTGACCCTTCAACAGAAGCCTCGCCCTATGGCCTTGAAGCGGCTGTGGCGGCTGCGTTTGCCAAATTTCCCGTCCCCGTTCGCTCGCCCTCCACAAAATGAGCTTATAATCTCGCCGCCGCGATTTTTCGCGGCCTTCATGTTTCAGGTGCCTGGCGTTTTTCAATGCCAGGTTAAACGGGAAACAGGTGCGGTTTGTGTCTTTTGTTCGCAACAAACCCAAGCCTGTGCTGCCCCCGCAACGGTAAGCATTTTAAAAGTTCGCCACACACGCCACTGTCCCCACAACGCGGGATGGGAAGGCGGCGCAACTTGATGTGCCAGCCCGGAGACCGGCCTGCAACACTTTTCACCAGACGTGCGGGTGTGCGCGTCTCTTGATTCAGGTTCCAGTCTGTCCATGAAAAAACTCGCGCTTTCTGCGGCCACCCTCGCCGCAATTTCCCCTTTTGCCCTTTTTGCCGCCACGGCCAACACCGACGCGCTCGACGACGTGGTGGTCACCGCCGCACGCAGTGCACAAAACATCAACGATACCCTGGTGGATACCACCCTCATCACCCGCGCCGACATCGAACGCAGCCAGGCGCGTGATGTGCGAGACCTGCTGCAAGGTCTGCCCGGCATCAACTTTGCCAACAACGGCGGCGCAGGCAAGGCCACCTCCATGTTCCTGCGCGGCAGCAATGCCGAGCATGTGCTGGTCTTGGTCGATGGCGTGCGCACGGGCTCCGCCACCTTGGGCACCTTTGCCTGGGAAGGCATCCCGCTGGCGCAGATCGAGCGCATCGAAATCACCCGTGGCCCGGCCTCCAGCCTGTACGGTTCGGAAGCCATTGGCGGCGTGGTGCAGATTTTCACCCGCAAGGGCACGCGCGACGGTTTCGCCCCGCGCGCTACCTTGGGTGGCGGCAGCTACGCTACTTTTGATAGCTCGGCGGGATTTTCCGGCGGCAACGGCCAGTTCTGGGGATCAGGAGAACTCGCCTACAGCCGCACCGACGGCTTCAACGCCTACAACGGCGCGTCCAGCTTTCAACCCTATGAAGGCGACAAGGACGGCTACCGCAATACCTCCGGCTCATTGCGCGGCGGAGCGAAGCTCGGCGACTGGGGCGCAGCCGGGGTGAGCTGGATGCGCGCCGATGGCAAGAACGATTTCGACGGCAGCTTTGTCAACCAGGCCGACACCACCCAGGAAGTCTTCGCCGCCAACCTGAACGCCAGCCCGATGCAAAACCTCAACCTGCTCTTTAGCGCAGGACAAAGCAAAGACCAGTCCGACAATTTCCTCAACGGCCTGTTCAAAACCCGCTTTAATACCGCGCGCGACAATTATTCGGCGCAAGCCAGCTATGCCATGACCACGAACCAAAGCCTGAACCTTGGTGTGGATTACCTCAAGGACAGCGTAGACAGCACCACGAGCTACGCCCTCGATCACCGCGACAACACCGGCGTGTTTGGCGAATACCTCGCCCGCTTCGGCGCGTTCGACACCCAGCTCTCGCTGCGCAACGACAACAACCAGCAATTCGGCCATCACAACACCTGGACAGCGGGCGCAGGCTACCGCGTCTCGCCTGAGCTGCGTTTTGTGGCGCTGGCCGGCACAGCTTTCAAAGCGCCGAGTTTCAACCAACTGTACTTCCCGGGTTTTGGCAACCCAAACCTCAAGCCTGAAGAGTCCACCTCGGTAGAGATCGGCCTGGACGGCAGAATAAGCGGCGTGCGCTGGGGCACGCGCCTGTTCCAGAATGACATTGATAACATCATCGTCACCGCGCGCCAGCCCAATGGTACATTCCTGCCCAGCAACCTCAACGAAGCGCGCATCCGTGGCCTGGAAGCCAGCCTGTCCACACGTCTGGACAATCTTGACCTTGCGGCAAGCTACACCTGGCTTGATCCGGAGCAGGTCGGCGGGGTGAATGATGGCAAGCTATTGCCACGCCGTGCGCAAAACGTGCTGCGACTGGATGCCGATCAGGCTTTCGGCGCCTGGCGTGTGGGCGGCACGCTGAATGCGGTGAGTGGACGCTATGACGATGCCGCCAACACCCTGCGCATGGGTGGTTACACCACCATCGATCTGCGCGGCGAGTATGTCATTAACCCCGAATGGCGCGTGCAGGCGCGCATCGTCAACCTGTTCGACAAGGATTACGAGACGGCCTGGCAGTACAACCAGACCGGGCGAGCGGGGTACATTACATTGCGTTATGGGATGTGATGTTTGCCATTCGCGTAGTGCGGACGGGGCAGGATTTGCGCACGCAGTGCGCGGATTTGGATTTATCTCCCCCTTGGGGTCGCCGTGAACGTAGTGCTGGAGGCATGGTAAACAGGCCAAGGATGGCCTGTTTAGTCCCGCCGCAACAGGACGTTGCGTCGGGATGGCCTTGCCGGAGGCGCTGCGTTCACGGCTTGCCCGTAGGGCGACCCCTCGGGGGCGTATTTCTTTCCCCCATTTCTTTGTACGAGCAAAGAAATGGGGTCGCCCGTGTGCGCCATTGTCAGCTTACGAAGCGAGGACATAGCGGCGGGCGAAAAAACCACCGCCCTCTGATCAAAGCGCAGTGGCCTCATTTCGCCCGTTTTTATGTCGGTACGCTGCGTAACTTACCGCTGATACGGGCGAGTAACTTTCTTTGCTTGCACAAAGAAAGTCACCAAAGAAATGCACCCCATGAAGCCGCCCTGCGGGCAAGCCGTGGCCTGACCTGCTCCAACCGGGTCGCACCGACGCGACATCCTGTCGCAACGGTGCTCAATGCACCATCCATGGCGCTTTGACCCGGTCTCCGCAGGCCAGTCCACGGCGGCTTCAAAAGGGGGGGAGAAATCCAAAACCAAATCCACACACCCCGCACACATTTCATCATTCCACACAAAAAACACCACCATGACCAACACCACCCTCAACACCCGCCATGCCACCCGCATGGCACGCAAAAAAGCCCTCATCGACGCTGCCATCGCACGCAACGACAAGGAACAAGGCCTGCTGCTGGTGCTCACCGGCAATGGCAAGGGCAAATCCAGTTCTGCCTTCGGCATGGTGGCGCGCGCCCTCGGACACGGCATGAAAACCGGTGTCTGCCAGTTCATCAAAAGCCGCACCGATACCGGTGAAGAAGCCTTTTTCCGCCAACACCCACAATGCGAATGGCATGTGCTGGGCGACGGTTTTACCTGGGATACGCAAGACCGCACGCAAGACATCGCCACTGCCGAGCGCGGTTGGGCGGTGGCCGAGCGTATGTTGAATGATCCGGCCTACCCGCTGGTCGTACTGGACGAGCTAACCTATCTGCTCAGCTACCACTACCTCGATGCCGAGCGCGTGCTCGATGCGCTAAGCAACCGCCCGCCGATGCAACATGTCGTTGTCACCGGGCGCGCCGCCATCGAGCCGCTGCTTGAATTGGCCGATACCGTCACCGAAATGCAGGATGTAAAACACGCCTACCGCGCCGGGATCAAGGCGCAACACGGCATCGACCTGTGAGGACAGCACACTGCCTGATGGTACAGGGCACGACCTCTGACGCGGGCAAAAGCACGCTCGTAACTGCGCTTTGCCGTGCACTCAAGCAGCGCAACATCGACGTTGCGCCTTTCAAGCCGCAAAACATGGCGCTGAACGCCGCCGTGACCGTCGATGGCGGCGAAATTGGTCGCGCCCAGGCCGTGCAAGCCCAGGCCTGCGGCCTGGAAGCGCACAGCGACTTCAATCCGGTGCTACTCAAGCCCCATAGCGATACCGGCGCACAGGTCATCATCCAGGGACGCGCCATCGGCCATCAAAACGCCAGCGACTACCACGCCTACAAAACCACCGCCCGCGCTGCCGTGCTCGACTCCTATCAACGGCTGGCCGCGCGCCATACCGCCATCATCGTCGAAGGCGCAGGCTCGCCCGCTGAAATCAATCTGCGCGCCGGCGATATTGCCAATATGGGTTTTGCCGAAGCGGTGGACTGCCCGGTGATTCTGATTGCCGACATCGACAAGGGCGGGGTCTTCGCCCACCTCGTCGGCACGCTCGCCCTGCTCTCGCCCAGCGAACAGGCACGGGTCAAGGGCTTTGTCATCAACCGCTTTCGTGGCGATCTATCCCTGCTCCAGCCCGGCCTCGACTGGCTGGAGGCACATACCGGCAAGCCCGTGCTCGGTGTCTTGCCTTATTTGCACGGCCTGCATATCGACGCGGAAGACGCGATTGAAGGTACCAACCCTCAACATGGCACATTCAAGATCATCGTCCCCGTGATCCCACATATCAGCAATCACACCGACTTCGATGCACTACGCCTGCACCCGGAGGTCAGCCTGCACTTCATCGCCCCCCACCAGCCCATCCCGCCCTGCGATTTAATCATCCTTCCCGGCTCGAAAAACGTGCGCGCCGACCTGGATTTTCTGCGTGCACAAGGCTGGGACAAGGCCATCCAGCGCCACCTGCGCTATGGCGGCAAAGTGATCGGTCTGTGCGGCGGCTTGCAGATGCTCGGCCAAAGCATTGCCGACCCGCATGGGTTGGAAGGCCGCGCCGGAACCTCCCCCGGGCTGGGCTGGCTTGCCATCGACAGCGTTTTACAACCGGAAAAACAACTGCGTCAGGTACGCGGCACGCTTACGATCTGTGACGAAGCCTGCGCGCTCAGCGGCTACGAAATCCATGCTGGAGTCAGCAGCGGCGCAGACCTTGCCCGCCCCGTCGCCCGGCTTGAACATGGCATCGAATATCGTATGGATGGCGCAATCTCCAGCGACCATCAGGTGCTGGGCAGCTACATTCACGGCATTTTTGACCAGCCCTCTGCCTGCCAAGCCCTGCTCGCCTGGGCGGGTCTTGGCCGCGACAGCGCCGCCCCCGACATGCACGCGCTGCGCGAACAAGGCATCAAGCGCCTCGCCGACATGGTGGACGAGCATCTGGACATGGCGCGCATTCTCGATATTCTGGAGCATCCCTCATGCAAACCCTGATCCTCGGCGGCGCGCGCAGCGGCAAAAGCCGCCATGCCGAACAGCTCGCCCGCGCATCCAAGCTCAAGGTCATCTATATCGCCACGGCTGAAGCTCTGGACGAGGACATGCAGGCGCGCATCATCCAACACCAAAATGAGCGCCCGGCGCACTGGCAGACCGTGGAAACGCCGCGTGCGCTCGCTGCCACCCTGCGCGCGCACGATGCCGCCGACACCTGCCTGCTGGTCGATTGCCTTACCCTGTGGCTCAGCAATTTGCTGTTACACCCAGATCCATGCCTGCTGGAACGCGAGCGCACCGCCCTGCTGCACAGCCTGCCCGACCTGCAAGCCCGCCTCATTCTGGTGGCCAATGAAGTCGGTCTGGGCATCGTCCCCGACAATCCACTCGCCCGCCGCTTTCGTGACGAAGCCGGGCGGCTTCACCAAAGCATTGCGGCACAGGTCGAACAGGTACTCTTTCTCGCCGCCGGACTACCCCTCACCCTCAAGGATACCCAGCCATGAACGTTCCACACCCATTGAATGCCAGCACGCACCAAGCCGCGCTGCAACGCCAAAGCCAGTTGACCAAGCCGCCCGGCGCGCTGGGGCGACTGGAAGAGATCGCCATCCAGCTTGCCGCCATGCAGGGATGCGCTCAACCGCACATTGCCAAGCCGTGGATCAGCGTGTTTGCCGCCGATCATGGCATCGTGGCCGCAGGCGTGTCCGCCTTCCCGCAGGCGGTGACCGGGCAGATGATCGCCAATTTCGCCCACGGGGGTGCTGCCATCAGCGTGCTGGCGCAGGCGCTCGGCGCGCATCTGGAAGTGGTGGATGTAGGCAGCCTGCTCGCCGAATGCCCGCTGCCCGGCGTGATCTGGGACAAGGCCGGGGCGGGCACGGCCAATTTTGCCCATGAACCCGCCATGAGCGCCGCGCAGCTTGAACATGCCCTCGCCGCCGGCCATCTGGCGGTGCAGCGTGCGCTCGACAACGGTGCCGACCTGTTCATCGGCGGCGAAATGGGCATCGGCAATACCACGGCGAGCACGGCCCTGGCCTGCGCCCTGCTCCAGCGTCGTCCCGGCGAACTGACCGGTCCCGGCACGGGTTTGGACGCACCCGGCGTAGCGCACAAAATCAGCGTCATCGAACGCGCCCTTGAACTGCATGGCGCAGCGCTCGACGACCCGCGCGAAGCGCTGCGCCGCGTCGGCGGCTTTGAAATCGCGGCACTGTGCGGCGCATACCAAGCCTGCGCCGCACATGGCCTGCCCGCCGTGATTGATGGCGTGATCAGCACCGCCGCCGCCCTCTGCGCCGAGCGCCTGCTGCCCGGCGCCCGCGCATGGTGGTTTTTTGGCCATCAATCCCCTGAGCCTGCGCACGCACACCTGCTGGCCGCCCTGCACGCCCAGCCGTTGCTCAACCTGGGGATGCGTCTGGGTGAAGGTTCGGGCGCGGCCACGGCGCTTCCCCTGCTGCGCCTGGCCTGCGCCCTGCACAACGGCATGGCCACGTTTGCCGAGGCTCGCGTGAGCGATAAAAACTGAACCATGCGTCACATCACCCTCCTGCGCCACGGCCAAACCTGCCAGCCGGGGCTTTACCACGGGCACAACGATGTCAGCCTGTCCGCAGGCGGGCGGGCGCAGATGCACGCAGCGCTGGACTCGTTACCCAAGGGCACGCAGCAGATATTCAGCTCGCCGCTGCGCCGCTGTGCTGAAGTGGCGCAGGCCTACGCCGCCGCCCACGCCCTGCCGCTTGTGCTGGATCGTGCGTGGATGGAGCTGGATTTTGGCGCGTGGACGGGGCGCAGCGCAGAGGAGCTCATGCAAAGCGATAGCGAACGCTTAAGCGCATTCTGGCGCGACCCGCTGCACCACGCCCCGCCCGCTGGCGAAAGCCTGCACCATGCAGCGGCGCGCGTCCAAACGGCCTGGGAGGCACTTCCGCCGGAGGGGCATTTGCTGATTGTCACCCACGGCGGGGTGATGCGTTTGCTGTTTTGTCTATTGCTTGAATTACCGCTCAGCCAGCTTTGGCGCGTGGATATTCACTACGCCGCCCGCATGGAGTGGGTGTCCGATAGCAGCGGCACGCGCCTGCACCATCTGCACCCCGGACACCCCCAAGGATCGGCCTGATGCACGCTCAAATTCGCCTGTTGATCCTGGCCACGCAATTTCTCACCCGCCTGCCCACGCCACAGCTCGAAGACTTCCGCCCAGAGGATCTGGCGCGCAGCGCGCTATGGTTTCCCGCCGTCGGTCTGCTTATTGGCGTGCTGGTTCTTGCGGCGACCTGGCTGGGCGCACAGCTCGATCCGTGGCTGGGCGCTCTGTTGGGCCTGCTGGTTTGGGTGTGGGTCACGGGCGGCCTGCACTTGGACGGTCTGGCCGATCTGGCGGACGGCCTGGGCGCAGCGCACCGCGACCCCACGCGCCTGCTGGCCGTGATGCGCGACCCGCATCTGGGCGCGTTTGGCGTACTGATGCTGGGATTACAACTGATCTTCAAGCTGGTTTTGTTGATGCTCATCGCCCGCGAGGGCTTATGGCTGATCGTGCTGCTCATCCCCGCATGGGCGCGCCTGGGGCCGCTGCTCTGGACACGCAAGGTACCCGCGCTGGAGCCTGGCCTGGGGGAACGCTTCGTCTGGTCGGTCTCCAGGCGCACGCTCATGCTTTGGGGCGGAGCGTTGCTGCTAGCCTCGCTGAGCGCCCCCGCCCTGCTGCTCGCCCCGCTGGTTTTAAGCGCATGGACATGGTTTTTACTGCGGCGCATCGGCGGCATGAGCGGCGATATGCTGGGCGCGGGCATTGAACTCTGTGAAACCGCCTTGCTGCTGCTCGCCGCCATGCTCGGGCTTGGGATTTCACTGACATGAAACCCCCATACTTCGCATTATTTGCTGCTTTTCTAAGCCTAATCACAGCAACTCATGCTCAAAGCGCAGAGCTTTGCGTCAAGAATGCGGACGACTCCGCTTTCTGCCTCGAACAGCCCGCGCAGCGCATCATAAGCTTGGCACCGCACCTCACTGAGCTGGCGTTTGCCGCTGGCGCCGGGGCGCAGCTTGTCGGGGCGGTGAATTATAGCGACTTCCCGCCCGCCGCCCGCCGTCTGCCCAATCTTGGCAGCTACCATCAACCCGACATGGAAAAACTGCTCAGCCTCAAGCCAGACTTGATTCTTGCATGGCAAAGCGGCGCATCCCCCGCCATGCTTGATACGCTCAAGCGTCTTGGCATCAAGGTCTGGGTAAGTCGCGGCGCACATCTTGCGGACATTCCCATTGAGTTGCGCAGCGTGGGCCAACTAAGCGGGCATCGCGCCGAAGGCGACAAAGCAGCCGACAGGTTTGAGCACGAACTCAACATCATCACGCAAGAACACGCCCAATCTCGACCCCTGCGCGGCTTTTTTCAAATCTGGCCGCAACCTCTGGTGACGGTGAGTGACGCACATTTTATTGCCGAAGCCATGCAGCGTTGCGGTATTGAAAACATCGTCGGCAAAGCCAGTAGCCCCACCCCAACCTGGAGCGTTGAGGCCGTGATTCGCGCCCGCCCGGAATTGATTATGAGCGCAGAACCCGCACGCGACTTTGAACGCTGGCAGCGTTGGCCAGAACTGCCCGCAGTGAAAAACCATGCCCTCATCATCTTGCCCGTCGATGTTTTGACCCGCCCCGGCCCGCGCCTGCTGGAGGGCATACGCGCGCTGTGCGCAGCGGCGGACAAGGTACGCGCAGCGTCCATAGAAAAACCTTAAGGACTTACGCAAGATGGCGGTTTTCACCCCCTCCCCCTTGATGGGGGAGGGTTGGGGAGAGGGTGGTGAAGTTGGCACAAGTCTATGTTTTGGCAAAGGTTTCCCCCTCTCCCCAACCCTCTGATGCCGGGCTATCCTACCCACCCCCCTTCGGGTTCGCTGCGCGATCCAGCGCTGTTCCAGACAGCGCTTGTCCCGCGAGGGGCGAGGGGGCTAGATCCGGGTTTTGCGTAAGTCCTAACCTTAAGAAGGTACACGTTAACGGCAAGCCATGTTAAGCCTATCAGAAAAAGTGCACACCCCCTTCATTCCCCCACATCGGAGTGTATCGCCTTGAAAAACCTGATCTTACGTCTATTGAGCATCCCCCTCCTTGTGCTTGGTTTAAGCGCCCATAGCCAGCCCGCCCCGCGCGCACGGGTTTTGTTCTACAGGCTGCTAGACTCACGAATATGAGCCTGCGCCCCGTTTTCACCCTTGCCCTTCTGCTTGGAGGTATATTCCTCCTGCTGCTGACCAGCCTTAGTCTGGGCAGCAGCGGCTGGTTGTCGCCCGAACATTGGCATGAGCCGATCCAGCAAAGCATCGTGCTCGAACTGCGCCTGCCGCGCGCCTTGGCCGCCTTGGCCGTCGGCGGCCTGCTGGCGCTGGCCGGGGCGCTGATTCAGGCGCTGACGCGCAACCCGCTGGCCGATCCCTACATCCTCGGCATTTCCGGCGGCGCGGCGGTAGGCGGCCTGCTGGCCATTTTGTTTGGCCTGGCGGCATGGATGCAGCAAATCAGCGCCGCTTTGGGTGCATTCGGCACACTTTTGCTGGTGATCGCGCTCGCGCATGGCGAAGGCGCATGGACGCGGCAACGTTTGTTGTTGACTGGCGTGGTGCTGGCCTCGGCGCTGGGCGCACTCATCACCCTGCTGCTCGCCCTCGCCCCGGAAAACGCCCTGCGCGGCATGTTGTTCTGGCTGATGGGCGACTTGTCCGGCGCGCCCGCGCCGTGGCTGGCCTTGGGCGCGTTGGGGCTGCTTGCCCTGCTCGTCCTACCCTGGGCGCGTGATCTCAACATCCTCACCCGTGGTGCGGCCAGCGCCATGTCGCTTGGGGTCAACGTGCGCGCCCTGCGCTGGGGCGCTTACCTGCTGGCCGCTATCGCCACCGCGCTGGCGGTGATGACGGCGGGCAGTATCGGCTTTGTCGGCCTGCTGGCACCGCATCTCGCCCGCCTGCTGGTCGGCGCGGATCATCGCCGCGCCCTGCCTGCCGCCATTCTGCTCGGCGCAAGCCTGGTGATGCTGGCCGATCTTTTGGCGCGCACCCTGATCGCCCCGCAACAACTGCCCGCCGGGGCGCTGCTCGCCCTGATCGGCGCGCCGCTGTTTCTCATCCTGCTCTACCGCGAGAGCCGAACATGAGCGACCTCGTGAGCACCCCCCTGCTACGTGTGTCGGGACTTACGCTCAGTCAGGGCAGGCGCAGCCTGCTGCAAACGCTCGATCTGGACATCCACCCCGGCGAATGCTGGGCGCTGTTAGGGCGCAATGGCGCAGGCAAAACCACCCTGCTGCACACCTTGGCGGGGCTGATTCCCGCGCAGCAGGGGCGCGTCGAACTGCTGAGCCGTCCGCTTGACGCATGGCCAGCCCGCCAGCGTGCCCGCCATCTTGGGCTGTTGCTGCAAGATGCCAGCGAAGGCTTTGAAGCCAATGTGCTCGAAGCGGCGCTCTGCGGTCGCCACCCCTACATCGAACGTTGGGCGGATGCTACGGATGAAGACCGCGCCATCACCCAACGCGCCCTGACGCGCTGCGGCCTGGACGGCTTCAGTGAGCGGCGCATCAACAGCCTCTCCGGCGGCGAGCGCAGGCGGCTGGGGCTTGCCACCTTGCTCGCGCAAAACCCGCCGCTGATGCTGCTGGACGAACCGCTCAACCACCTCGACATGGCCTGGCAATGGCGTGTTTTAAGCGAATTAGGCGATTTGGCGGGTCAAGGTCACGCCGTGCTGATGAGCCTGCACGAACCGAACATGGCCTTGCGTAGTTGCAGCCACGCCCTGCTGCTGCACGAACATGGCGCATGGCAGGCGGGGCGAGCAAGGGAGATGCTCACGCCGGACAGTCTGCGTGCTGTATATGGGATGGGATGGCGAGAGCTTGTTGATGGGGACGGGATGTGGCTGATTCCCGCTCAAGCATGATATCCCCCTTGTTGAGCTTAAGGCCGAACGTAAGTGCATCACTTTCCCTTGCGCGCGCAAAAAAGCAAGATAAAAAGTCGCTTTTGCCTTGACGGACTCACTCATAGCCCTCGCCCCCTGTGAACTCCGCCTTCATTGTGGCTAAATACACCCCACTCCAAACATCACGAGATTCACCCATGAGCCATAGCAACCACTGTCGCCTGATTATCCTCGGCTCCGGCCCTGCCGGTTACACCGCCGCCGTGTACGCTGCCCGCGCCAATCTTGCGCCCACCTTGATTACCGGGCTGCAAATGGGCGGGCAGCTCACCACCACCACGGAAGTGGACAACTGGCCAGGCGATGTGCACGGACTGACCGGCCCTGCGCTGATGGAGCGGATGCAGCAACACGCCGAACGCTTCGGCACGAATATCGTTTTCGACCATATTCATAGCGTCGATCTTTCCCAACGCCCCTTCATCCTCAAGGGTGACTCGGCGGCCTATTCTTGTGATGCCTTGATTATTGCCACCGGGGCGAGCGCCAAATACCTCGGCCTGCCTTCGGAAGAAGCCTTCAAGGGGCGCGGCGTGTCCGCCTGCGCCACCTGCGACGGCTTTTTCTATCGCGGTCAGGACGTGTGCGTGATCGGCGGCGGCAATACGGCGGTAGAGGAGGCACTGTACCTCGCCAATATCGCGCGCCATGTGCACGTCATCCACCGCCGCGATGGTTTCCGCTCGGAAAAAATCCTCGCCGACCGCCTGCTGGAGCGCGCCGCCAACGGCAATGTGACCATCCACTGGCACAGCGAGACTGATGAGATTCTCGGTGATGACACTGGCGTGACCGGCATCCGTATCAAAAACGTGAACGATGGAAGCACCTCCGAAATCGCCCTGACCGGCGTATTCGTCGCCATCGGCCACACGCCGAACAGCGGCATTTTCGACGGCCAGCTGGAGATGAAAGACGGCTACCTCAAGGTGCATAGCGGCACGAAAGGCAATGCCACGCAAACCAGCGTGGCGGGCGTATTTGCCGCTGGGGATGTGGCCGACCACATCTACCGTCAAGCCATTACCTCTGCGGGTAGCGGCTGCATGGCGGCGCTGGATGCCGAACGCTTCCTCGACGGCTGCTAACAAAGCATGGACATGGGCGCTGCGCTCACCATTGCCTTGCTCGCCGCCCTTTTGGGGCAGGTGTGGGCTGCGCGAGTGCGCCTTGAGCGCCAGTTGCGCTGGCTGAGCGCCGCGCTGTTGCTAAATGCCATGAGCCTGCCTGCCGCCATGCTGCTGTTTGGCGACAGCCATGAAGGCTTGGGCATGTTGGCCGGTTTCGTGGCCATTTTGGTCGCCAGCGCCTCCGGCATGGGCGCACTGCTGTGGCTGTACCGCATCGAAAAGCTTGGCCAAGCCGGGAAGCCTGGGTCCTCGAACCCCAGCGAGCCGCCGCATGGATGATCTGAACCTGGGGCTGGCGCTTGCGGGCGTATTGATGTTGATCGGCCTGCAACGCATGAATGCGGGGCACACCGCGTTTCCGTGGTTTGCCAGCGGTTTTGCTGCGGCGATTCTTGTTCCGCTGCTGCTCGGCGGCGGTGACAACCCGATTCTGATGCTGGCTGCGCTCGCGCTGGGACTGGGCTTGGCCATGATTCTTGGCCTGATCTCCAGCCTGACCAATCTTCCCGCACGTCTGGCCTTGTTGCACGGCCTGGCGGGTGCGGCGACTGCCCTGGTCGCCAGTATGGCCATGCTGGAGCAACTGCTGGAGCCGGGCTTGACCTTGGGGCTGGCCAGTTTAAGCCTGCTGCTTGGTGCATTTTCTGCCGCTGGCGCAGCGGTGGCGCATCTGCGCCTGAGCCACCTTTTGCCGCGTGTGCTGCGCCATGCGTCGCAGTCGTGGATCGGTGTGGTGTTGTTGACCCTCACCCTCGTGCTTGGCGGCCTGCTGGCCAGCGGCATCAAAGATCATGCGCTCTGGCAATTGAGCTTTTTCACGCTGGCCGCACTGTCCGGCATTGTCTTCAGCCTGCCGCTGGCCGAACGCGAAGCGCCGCTGGCGGCCTCGTGGCTGGGAGTCTTGACCGGGCTGAGTCTGGCGCTTCTGGGCATCGCACTGGAACTTGCGCCGCTGTTGGCCACTGGTGTGCTTTCCGCCACGCTAACGCTGATTCTCAGCCTGGAACTAGGGCGGCGAGTGAACCTTCCGCTCTCCACCTTGCTCTGGGGCGCGCAGGCCATCCCCAGCGAGGCGCAACCCTGCCCGGCATGTCCTGCCCGGCAAATGACGTTGGAGGAACTTGTCCTCGAACTTGAACATGCACAGGACGTTTTGCTTATTCCGGGCTTTGGCTGCATGGCAGCCGAAGCTTGCCACGAGCTGGTGCGACTTGCGGCGCAACTGCGTCAACGCGGAAGCAAGGTGCAGGTGCTCGCCCACCCCCTGGCCGGACGCTTGCCGGGGCAGCTTGCCTTACTGCTGCGTGAAGCCGGTGTGGATGAATCCATCTTGATTGAACACTGGCCTGATGAGCAGGCGATTCCTGCGCTCACCCTGAGTATTGGCGCACACGATTTGATTAACCCGGAACGACTCGGCACAGGCATTCCCAACCTGAGCCTGAGCGATGCAAACGCAGGGCGCAAAGTCGTCCTCATGCTCACACACATGCAGGGCTTTAGCGGCACCGACAATCCGCTGCTCTACGCCGCGCACGTGGAGGTGTTGCAAGTCGATGCGCGCAGTGGGCTGGAGCAGCTCAACCGGACACTATTGCCTGTCCAGGCCAAAACCAAGCGGGAACCTGAGCTTACGCCTGAAACGGCGAATGACTGATTTCATCCAGCGACAGTGAAAACGCCGGCGCATAGCGCTGCATGAAGACCTGCACCGCCGGCAACTCCGCCGCCAAGGCCTCAATCTTGGCCAACAAGGCTTTTTCGGCGTGAATAAACTCGCGGTTGCCCGCGCTCGCTTCTTCCACACACTTCAGATAGCCCGCGATACTATCCGCCGCCTTGACCAGACGCTGTTCAGCCGCCTCGACCAAGCGGCTGTCCAGCAAGGGCGCATAGTCCGCGCGCAAGTCTTCAGGCAAAAGCTCCAACAAGCGTTGCTCGGCCTGTTGCTCCAAAGCCTTGTAGGCCGCACGCACCGCCTCATTGCCATATTTCACAGGCGTTGGCAGATCACCGGTCAGAATCTCGCTGGCATCATGGAACATGCCGAGCAAGGCAATACGCTCCGCATTAAACGCGCCGCCAAAATCGCGGTTGCTCATCAGCGCCAGCGCATGAGCAATCACCGCCACTTGCAGGCTGTGTTCCTGCACGTTTTCCGCACGGGTATTGCGCATCAAGCCCCAGCGCTGAATCAGGCGCATCCTGGAGAGCATGGCGAAAAAAGGACTAGTGGCACACATTGCATCAAACCTCAAAAACGCTGCGCAATCCAGCGGCGCTGGCTCATGCTCGCGTCGTCATCGTACTTGTGTTTCATCTCACGCTCCGGCAAATGCACCTTGTCACGCGGCACATGCTCGTAGGGAATATGCTCCAAAAGATGGGTCATAAGATTCAAACGTGCGCGCTTCTTGTCATCTGAGCGCACGATATTCCACGGTGCGAAATCAGTATCGGTGGCATCCAGTATCTAGTCGCGAGCGCGCGAATAATCATACCAGCGCTGGCGCGAGGGCAGATCCATCGGCGAGAGTTTCCACTGGCGCAGCGGGTCTTCGATGCGCGCGCGGAAGCGACGCTCCTGCTCCTCGTCCCCCACTTCCAGCCAGTACTTGAGGAAGATAATGCCGTTATCGACGATGATGCCTTTCTCGAACAGCGGACACATTTGCAAAAATTTTGCGTGCTGCTCCTTGCTGCAAAAGCCCATCACATGCTCCACACCGGTACGGTTGTACCAGCTACGATCGTAAACCACCACTTCGCCCGCAGCCGGAAAATGCGCCATATAACGCTGCATGTAAATCTGGCATTTCTCGCGTTCGGTCGGCGCAGGCAGAGCCACCACCCGGAACACACGCGGACTGACCTTTTCAGTAATCGCACGAATCGTCCCGCCCTTGCCCGCCGCGTCGCGCCCTTCAAACAGGATAATCACGCGCTGTTTGGTTTGAACCACCCAATCCTGTACGGCACACAGTTCAGCCTGGAGTTTGCGCAGCTCTTTTTCATAGTTCTTGCGCTTGAGTTTGACCAAGGCTTCGCTGGCGAGCTGTGCTGATTTTTTCCCATGATGTTCACCTTATTTCCAGACTGATGCAAAACGACAACCCCAGCAACGTATCGGAGCGGGCTTGCCCGCGAAAAAGCGTATGCTGAAGGCTTCGCGGGCAAGCCCGCTCTTACGCTTCAAGATATATTCGTGCCGCATCAATAATGTAACCTGAGCGTCACTACTCGCTGCTACATACTCTCAGAGTCTAGTTTCTTTCCCGGAGTCTTGCCATGTCGAAACAATTTACCGCTGCCAACCCGTCCATTCCATGCGAGGCCGTGGTGCGCACGGGCTTGCAAGCCGAGGCCATCAAACAGGCCGTGCTGGATCACCTGCTGTACTCCTTGGCGCGTCCCCTCGCGCTGGCAAAGCCCCATGAGTACTACCACGCACTGGCGCTGGCGGTGCGTGATCGCCTGCAACAGCGCTGGATGGACACCACCATGGCCTACATGGCCAAAGGAACCAAGGTGGCCTGCTATCTTTCAGCGGAGTTTTTGATGGGGCCGCACCTGGGTAACAATCTGGTGAATCTTGGCATTGAAGAGGCCGCACGCCAGGCGCTGAGCGAACTTGGACAGGATTTCGAGCAGATTCTGGATTGTGAAGAGGAGCCCGGCCTGGGCAATGGCGGCCTGGGGCGTCTGGCCGCCTGTTACCTCGACTCCCTCGCCACGCTCCAGCGCCCGGCGATTGGCTATGGCATCCGCTACGAGTTCGGCATTTTCGATCAGGAAATTCACGACGGCTGGCAGACCGAAATTACCGACAAATGGCTGCATCGCGGCAACCCCTGGGAAATCATCAAGCCGCACATCGCCTTCCATGTGAACTGGGGCGGGTATACCGAGCATTACATGGACACCCATGGCGTGCATCAGGTGCGCTGGATTCCCGAGCGCGTGGTCAAGGGCGTGGCCTATGACACACCCATCCAGGGCTACAACGTCACCACCTGTAACACGCTGCGCCTGTGGAGCGCCGAAGCGGTGCAGGACTTCGACTTCCAGGCCTTCAACACCGGCGACTATTACCAGGCTGTGGCCGACAAGGTCATCTCCGAAACCGTGTCCAAAGTGTTGTACCCGAACGACGAGCCGGAGGTCGGCAAGCGCCTGCGTCTGGCACAGCAGTATTTTTTCGTCTCCTGTTCGCTGCAAGACATGCTGCGCCTGCTGGAGATTCGCGGCGAGCCGGTGACCCGCTTCGCCGAGCATTACGCCGTGCAGCTCAATGATACCCATCCGTCCATCGGCGTGGCCGAGTTGATGCGCCTACTCATGGACGAGCACAACATCGGCTGGGAACAGGCATGGGAGATTACCGTCGCCACCTTTGGCTACACCAACCATACCCTGCTGCCCGAGGCGCTGGAAACCTGGCCCTTACCAATGTTCGCCGAACTGCTGCCACGTCATATGGAAATCATCTACGAAATCAATCGCCGTTTCTTGGAGGAAGTCAGCGCACGCTTCCCCGGAGATCTGGAGCGCGTCCGGCGCATGTCGCTGATTGGCGAGGAAGGCGGGCGTTATGTGCGCATGGCGCATCTCGCTTCGGTCGGCAGTCATGCCATCAACGGCGTGGCCGCGCTGCATACCGAATTGGTCAAGTCCAGTATCCTCAAGGATTTTTACGCGCTGTGGCCGGAAAAATTCAGCAACAAGACCAACGGCGTGACCCCGCGTCGCTTTCTTGCGTTATCCAATCCCGGCCTGCGTGAGCTGCTCAATCGCAGGCTGGGCACGGGCTGGCTGACCGACCTAAGCCAGTTACGCCGCCTGGCAGCGTATGCCGAGGATGCCGACTTCCGTCAGCAATGGCGCGAGATCAAGCTGCACAACAAAACAGTGCTGGCAGATTACATCCAACAGCACACTGGTGTGACGCTTGATCCGAGCTGGATGTTCGACATCCAGGTGAAGCGTATTCACGAATACAAGCGCCAGCATCTCAATGTGCTGCACATCATCACCCAGTACATGCGCCTGAAGGCTAACCCGCAGCTGCAAACTCCGCCGCGCGCGTTTATCTTCGGCGGCAAGGCCGCGCCGGGCTATTTCATGGCCAAGCGCATCATCAAGCTGATTAACGCTATCGCCGAGACCATCAATCACGACCCCGCCGTCAACACGCGCATGAAGGTGGTTTTTGTACCCAATTTCAATGTAAAAAATGCGCACAGCATCTACCCGGCGGCGGATCTTTCCGAACAAATTTCCACTGCGGGCAAAGAGGCTTCCGGCACGGGCAATATGAAATTCATGATGAATGGCGCGCTGACCATCGGCACGCTGGATGGTGCCAATATCGAAATTCGTGAAGAGGTCGGGGCCGAAAACTTCTTCCTCTTTGGCCTGAACGCCAGCGAAGTCGCTCAACTCAAGCATGATGGCTATCGCCCGCATGAGTTTATCGAACACAATCCCGAGCTGCGCGCCGTGCTTGAATTGATTGCCAGCGGACATTTTTCGCACGGCGACAGGGATGTGTTCCGCCCCCTGGTCGAAAACCTGAGCTGGTCGGATCCCTTCCTGGTGATGGCGGATTACGCTGCATTCATCAACGCCCAAGAGCGCGTCGATCAGGCTTGGCTGGACAGCGAGCGCTGGACGCGCATGTCGATCCTCAATACTGCGCACAGCGGCAAGTTCTCTTCCGATCGCGCCATTGCCGAATACTGCGAACAGATTTGGGGCGTACCGCCTGCCATCATCAAGGCTTAAGCCCACCGTAAACAGAGGATGCGAGCGCACGAAAATGCGCTCGCAATTCCTCGCACATCGCAACGGCATAGGAGTCGGTCATTCCGGCGATCATGTCGGTAAGCAGTTGCGCTTCACGATAACGCAGCGGCATGGCGTTGCGCGGCGACTCAAAGACCCTGCGGTAGTTTTCCGAAATCCGCCCATAGGCATACGCCGCAAATGGCGAGCGCCTTGGCGCATCGGCAGGAGCGCCGTCCTCTCTATCGGTAATCGCAAACCAGAGCATATCCATCAACTCATGAATCACCTCAAAGCCGCGCAACTCGACCTTGAGCACGCTGGGATGGCGGTACACATGACGCTGATTAAATTGGCGCAGACTCGCCAGGAAGCCTCCCGCGCTGGATGCCGCCAGTAACTCGCCCGTAAAATCGCCACACAGCAACTCACGCTCGTGCCGCAACCAAGCCTCGCTCAAGGCACGCATCAGCACACCCATCGCCCGGATACGAAAAACCTGCATGGAAATATCATTCAGCTCACCCGGCGACAAGCCCTCCTCACGATACTGGCGATGCTCACGCTCGGCCTCACTGCATACCCAGGCTACGGTGACATCCTGCCCGGAGGCATGACGCAAAAAAGCGAGAATGTCGTGAAATGAAACCAAACGCTTTTTCACCGCATCTTCAGCATCCAGCACGCAGTAAGCAATATCGTCACAGGCTTCAAGCACAAAGGTAAGAGGATGACGCTGCCCCGCCAATAAACCCGTGGCAGCCCAAAGCTCGGTCACAAGCCCTGCCTCAGACTGAAAAAAACCATGCTTGCGCCGCACCGCTTGCGACTTATCCACCTGATCCGAAGCCACCGGATATTTGAGCAACGCCGCCAAGGTGGCATAACTCAGATTGAGCCCGTAGTCATCGTTAATAATTTGCAATTTGGTAAGCAAACGCAGCGTTTGGGCATTGCCCTCAAAGCGCAAAAAATCCAGGCGCATGGCCTCGGTTAAACCAAAACGCTCGGCAAAGACTTCAGTGGCATGGCGCTCGAACCATGCCTGTATGGCGCGCTCCCCCTGATGTCCGAAGGGCGGATTCCCCAAATCATGCGCCAAGCCCAGCGTCGCCAAAAGAGTAGGGAGATCACGCGCGGCCTGTGAGCGCTCACGGGCAACCGCATGGTTAAACACCAAATCGATCCCCGCAGCACGCGCAAGATTGGCTACTTCATGCGAATGCGTGAGCCGGGTGCGCACCACATCATTCCGCTCCAAAGGGAAAACTTGCGTTTTATCGGCCATGCGACGCACCGGAGCCGCATACAGAATACGATCATAATCGCGCTCGATCTCCGTGCGCACCTCACCACTCCCCTTAAGCTCAGGCCAGGGCAGCGACAAGGCCACAGGCTTGCCCCATGTGGAAGACTCCCCCGCCAGGCGTGAAGCGCTTGCACGGCGACGTGCGGGATTAAGTAATTGATTCCATTGTGTCATGTTCACACCCGAATAGATTCAAGACTTAGGCAGAGACTGGATTTAGCCCTGTCGCTCCCCTCCTGCGAGAGGAGAGCGACATCTTTTAAGGCTTAGGCCTATTGATGCGGCACGAATATATCTTGAAGCGCAAGGAAGCGGGCTTGCCCGCGAAAAAACGTATGCTGAAGGCCTCGCGGGCAAGCCCGCTCCTACCGTCCATTCAAGGTTCATTCATGCCGCATCAATAGGCCTGCGTCATCACCCTCCCCCATCAAGGGGGAGGAGAAAAATCCGCCATCCTGCGTAAATCGTATGGGCACTTCTATAAATTCGATCAAGCCGATGGATGCAAGCCAAAAACCGGCGAAAAAGCGCAGCATACACGCAGTATGTGAGCATTTTGAGCGGGTTTTGGGTGCAGCAGACGCGGCTTCAGCGGATTTATAGAAGTGCCCGTATGTTGTTTTACGCGCGCCTCTTGACGGGGGGAGAGGGTTGAAAAGTTGGCACAAGCCCATGTTTATGCGCATATTTTAACCCCGCACACTCCCCCGCGAGGGGCGCTAAATCCGTTTTTTGCGTAATAAGGCCAAACAAAAAAGGAGGCCAAGCCTCCTTTTTAAATCCAGCACTCCCACACGCTAACGCATTATTGCGAACTGCGATTAGGCGTACCACGAATTTCACGAATCCAGTTCATACGCTCAGAAGCTTCGACAAATCCGCGCAGACGGAAATAATCGGTCTCCTGATTGCCGATTTCGATCCGGCTTTCCAGCGCCTTGAGGCGAGCCTCTTCAGCCACCAGCTCAACCGCACGCGCATCTTCCTCGCGCAGAGCGCTGTCCGCCAGAATGGTGATCCCGTGAGGTTGAACCTCAAGCACACCACCTGAAACAAAGAAGAGACTCACAACACCCTTGTCGTCAGTAACGCGCACTTCGCCAGCCTTGAGCTCCGAAAGAAGCTGGGTATGACGCGGAGTAATCCCCAGCTCACCCGATTTGGTCGGCACGACAACAAACGTTGCCTCCCCCCCCATCACGGCGTGGTCAGCGCTGACGATATCAACACGGACAGTTATGGCCATAACAGCCTCCTCAATTACTTGGCTGCCATTTTGGCTGCTTTTTCGACGGCTTCGTCGATACCGCCCACCATATAGAACGCCTGCTCAGGCAGATGATCGTACTCACCATCCAGCAGAGCCTTGAAACCACGCAAGGTGTCTTTCAGACCTACGAAGCGCCCCGGCGCACCGGTGAATACTTCAGCGACGAAGAACGGCTGAGACATGAAACGCTGAATCTTGCGCGCACGCTGCACCAGCATCTTGTCGTCATCCGACAACTCATCCATCCCCAGAATGGCGATGATGTCCTTCAGTTCCTTGTAGCGCTGCAAGGTCTTTTGCACCGTGCGCGCAACCTTGTAGTGCTCTTCGCCGACGACTTGCGGATCAAGCTGACGGCTGGTGGAATCCAGCGGATCAATCGCAGGATAAATACCAAGAGCAGCAATATCACGCGACAGAACCACAGTCGCATCAAGATGCGAGAAGGTGGTGGCAGGCGATGGGTCAGTCAAGTCATCCGCAGGGACGTAAACGGCCTGCACAGAGGTGATCGAACCGGTCTTGGTGGAGGTGATGCGCTCTTGCAGAACGCCCATCTCTTCCGCCAGAGTCGGCTGATAACCTACCGCTGAGGGCATACGACCCAACAGGGCAGATACTTCAGTACCGGCCAGGGTGTAACGGTAGATGTTGTCGATGAACATCAGCACGTCACGGCCTTCATCACGGAAGTATTCGGCCATGGTCAGGCCGGTCAGCGCGACGCGCAGACGGTTACCGGGCGGCTCGTTCATCTGGCCATATACCAGTGAAACCTTGTCCAGTACGCCGCCTTCGGACATTTCGTGGTAGAAGTCGTTACCCTCGCGAGTACGCTCACCCACACCCGCGAACACGGAATAACCGCTGTGCTCAACTGCGATGTTACGGATCAGCTCCATCATGTTCACAGTCTTGCCTACGCCGGCACCACCGAACAGACCAACCTTACCCCCCTTGGCGAAGGGAACCAGCAGGTCAATAACCTTGATACCGGTTTCCAGCAGTGCCGTGCTGGCCGCTTGCTCGTCAAACGCGGGGGGCTTGCGGTGAATCGCCATACGCTCTTCAGTCGCAATTGGCCCTGCATGGTCAATCGGCTCACCGAGTACATCCATGATGCGACCAAGCGTTGCCTTGCCAACCGGAACCCTAATCGGAGCCCCTGTATTGACCACAGACAGTCCTCGACGCAGACCTTCGGTTGCACCCAAAGCAATGGTACGAACCACGCCATCACCGATTTGCTGCTGGACTTCAAGAGTCAGCCCAGTACCTTCCACCTTCAGGGCATCATAAACTCTCGGAACGGCATCACGTGGAAAATCCACGTCAACCACCGCACCGATGATTTCAATAATCTTGCCAGAACTCATCATCAGTTCCTCATCAATAAAGTACAGAATTCACGCATTAACCGACCGCAGCTGCGCCGCTCACAATTTCCGCAATTTCTTGGGTAATCGCCGCTTGACGAGCCTTGTTATATTTCAGCTTCAAAGCACGAATCAAATCGCCCGCATTGTCCGAAGCATTTTTCATCGCGATGCGGCGCGCAGACATTTCACATGCAACGTTTTCAACAGTGGCCTGATGGACACTCGCTGCAACAAAACGCTTCAGCAACAAATCAAGCACATCTTTGGCATCGGGCTCATAGATGTAATCCCAATGATGCTGCTGACCACTGACCGTTTCTTCAGCAATCGGTAAAACACGCACGAGATCAGGCTTTTGCGTCATGCTGTTCACAAACTCGTTACGCGCCACCCAAACCTCGTCAATTTTGCCTGACTCAAATGAGTCAAGCAGCGTTCTAACGGCACCTTGTACTTTGACAAAGCGCGGGCGATCACCCAGGCCTGTGATTTCGGCAACGGGATTGAATGCACCGCGCTTAACAAACGCGGCACCTTTAGAACCGATTACGCAAACGTCAATTTCAACTTTGCTTTCAGACCAGGACTGCATGGTGCGCAGAACATGCCTGAACAGGTTCACGTTCAGGCCGCCGCACAGTCCGCGATCGGTCGTGACCAGAATCAAACCGACGCGCTTCACTGGACGCTCAACCATAAAGGGATGAGTGTACTCAGGGTGAGCCTTGCTAAGGTTGGAAATCACGACACGAATCTTGTCCAGATACGGCCGCGTCGCCTGCATGTTTTCTTGAGCCTTACGCATTTTACTTGCCGCCACCATTTCCATGGCTTTGGTGATCTTGCGCGTATTTTGAATACTCTTGATCTGCGTGCGAATCTCTTTAGTGCCGGCCATAAAGCTTGCCTCTCTTACCAGACACCGTTGGCTTTGAAGGCCTGGAGGGTCTTCTTCAGTCCAGCGGTAATGTCGTCATTGAGGTTGCCGTTGTTGCCGATGGAGTCCAGCAGATCCTTGGCGTGGCTGTGCGCGTAGTTGTGCAAGGCGGTCTCGAACGAGCCGACATGCGCAACTTCCACATCATCCAGATAACCTTCGTTCGCCGCATACAGCGACAGCGCCATCTCACCCACGGACAACGGCTTGAATTGAGCCTGTTTCATCAGTTCAGTGACGCGCTTGCCACGCTCAAGCTGCTTGCGTGTCGCCTCGTCAAGATCGGATGCAAACTGCGAGAACGCCGCAAGTTCACGATACTGCGCAAGGTCGGTACGGATACCGCCCGCAAACTTCTTGATGATCTTGGTTTGCGCAGCACCACCCACGCGGGATACGGAGATACCCGGGTTAATCGCCGGACGAATACCCGAGTTGAACAGATCGGTTTCCAAGAAGATCTGACCGTCGGTGATGGAGATCACGTTGGTCGGAACGAAGGCGGAAACGTCACCGCCCTGGGTTTCGATGATCGGCAGCGCCGTCAGGGAGCCGGTCTGACCTTTCACTTCACCCTTGGTGAACTGTTCAACGTAGTCAGCGTTGACGCGGGAGGCACGCTCCAGCAAGCGGCTGTGCAGATAGAACACATCACCCGGATAAGCTTCACGCCCCGGAGGACGGCGCAGCAGCAGTGAGATTTGACGGTAGGCCCAAGCCTGCTTGGTCAAATCGTCATACACGATCAGCGCATCCATGCCACGGTCACGGAAGTATTCGCCCATGGTGCAACCCGAGTAAGCCGCCAGATACTGCATGGAAGCAGGATCAGAAGCACCCGCTGCGACCACGATGGTGTATTCCATCGCGCCATTTTCTTCGAGCCTGCGCACGATGTTGGCAATGGTGGAAGCTTTCTGACCAATGGCGACATAGACGCAGTACACGCCTTTGCCTTTCTGGTTGATGATGGTGTCGATTGCCACGGCGGTCTTACCGGTCTGGCGGTCACCAATAATCAGCTCACGCTGACCCCGGCCAATCGGAACCATGGCATCCAGCGCCTTGATACCGGTGAGCAGAGGCTGATCGACGCTCTTACGGTCAATAACGCCGGGAGCGATCATCTCAATCGGCGCGGTCAGCGTTGTGCCCAGATCGCCCTTGCCATCCACCGGACGACCGAGGGTATCAACCACGCGCCCCAGCAACGCCTTGCCAATGGGAACTTCAAGAATACGACCCGTGCACTTGGCCTGATCGCCTTCCTTGAGGTTCAGATAATCACCCAGGACGATAGCGCCCACGCTATCGCTTTCCAGGTTCATGGCCACACCAAAGGTGTTACCCGGGAACTCCACCATCTCACCCATCATGACATCGGCAAGACCATGGATACGCACGATGCCGTCGCTCACGCTGACGACCGTGCCTACGGTGCGCGCATCCGCACCGACTTCAAAACTTTCAATCCGCTGTTTGATCAGGGAACTGATTTCAGAAGGATTAATCATGAAAATAACTCCTTAGCGGATCACGGCGTTGGCCAGACCCTGTAGGCGACCCTGAATTGAACCATCGATAACCAAATCCCCGGCGTACACAATCGCACCGCCTATCAGGGACGCATCTACCTTGTTGTCTAACGTAATAATCTTACCCAGGCGCTTACCCAAAGCTGACGCGAGCTGGATCTTCTCCTGCTCCTTCAGCTCCTTGGCTGAAACCACGCACACATTCATACGACCATCCGCTTCGCGGCACAGAGCTTCAAACTCTTGAGCGATCAACGGGAGAGCCTCAACGCGTGCATTTTCAGCCAACAGGCGCACAAGGTTTTCACCCTGTGCGGTAAGACGACCAGACGCAACCTGAAGAAGCACATCAGCCAAACGATCACGATGCACCGAGGGTGATGACATCAAGCGGAGCATATCGGGATCAAGCGATACAGCCGCCAGAAAACCCAGCATCTCAGACCATTTTGAGCGTTCAAGCGGGGACTGAGCGACTTCAAAGCACGCACGGGCATAAGCACGAGCTGTTTTTGCATTCTCGGACATGAGCTGCCCCCTTAAATGCGCGCCACGAGGTCAGCGATTGATGCCTCGTGAACCTTGGCATCAACCTCACGCTTCAGGATGCGCTCTGCACCTGTCACCGCGAGCACGGACACTTGCTTGGAAAGCTCCTGCTTGGCGCGCTCCACTTCGCGCCCGACTTCAGCCTGAGCACCGGCAATAACACGCTCCGCTTCGGCCTTGGCGGTGTTACGCGCCTCATCCAGAATCTCGGTGCTACGACCATTCGCCTGAGCCAGCAACTCGGTTGCTTTCTCTTTGGCTTCTTTAATAATTTGAACTGCACGCTCTTCAGCGAGCTTGAGCTCGTGCTTACCACGCTCTGATGCAGACAAACCATCAGCAATACGCTGACGACGCGCCTCCATCATGCTTGATAGCGGAGCCCACAGGAATCTGTTCACCAGCCAGACCATCGCCACGAAAGCAATCATCTGCGCAAACAAGGTCACCGTAATATTCACTGCTTCCTACCTCCTTGAATACCTGTGCTGGTGTCGCGCGACACCCACAGCGCATTCAATCGCCGTAAATTACGCACCCATCGCCTTGATGGCGGCCTGCATTGCGCCCACAAACGGGTTGGCGAACAGGAACCACATGCCAAACGCGAGAATGATGAACGGGAAGGATTCCATCAGACCTGCGAAGATGAACATATTGGTCATCAGCTGGGGACGCATCTCAGGCTGACGCGAAATGCCTTCCAGAGTTTTGGAACAAATCAAGCCCCAGCCAATAGCTGAGCCCATGCCAGCAGCGGCCAGGATCACACCCACGCCTACAGCTGTGTAGGCATAAATCATCGCGATCATTTCAGCGGTCATCGTCGGTTCTCCTTACGGATTTAAGTTGAGGGAAAGGGAAGGGTTGAAAAAATCAGTGCTCATCATCAGTGATATGCGCCATGCCCAGATAGACGATGGTCAACACCATGAAAATGAACGCCTGCAGGGTAATCACCAGGATATGGAAGATCAGCCAAGCCAAATCCAGCACCACCTGCAGCGGGAACCAGATCAGCAGCGCCGCACTGATAGTTGCTCCCAATGTGAGCAATGCGATCAGCAGAAACACCAATTCACCGGCAAACATGTTACCGAACAGTCGCAGACCCAGACTGATCGGCTTGGCAAGCTCTTCAATCGCCGTCATGACGATATTGACCGGAACAAGGAACTTCCCAAAAGGATGGAAGAGGAACATCTTGATGTAACCCACCAAGCCCTTGATCTTGATGTTGTAGTACACCGTAAGCATGAATACGAACAAGGCCATGGCCATTGTTGTGTTCAAGTCCGTAGTCGGTACGACCTTGAAATAATCCAGGCCGATCGCATGCAGCGCCGTCGGAATCAAATCTACAGGAATCAAATCCATGAAGTTCATCAGCCAAACCCAAACCAGAATGGTCAGGGCAAGAGGCGCAATCAGCGCATTGTCACGCTTGCCAAAAGAGTCTTTGACTTGCGTATCGACGAATTCGAGCACCATCTCGACGAAGTTCTGAAAACCGCTCGGCGCGCCGACCTGCAGATTGCGCCCTACACGCATACCCGCAAAGACCATCAAAGCGCCCAACATCAGGCTGACGATTATGGTATCCAAATTCAGCGTCCAGAAACCCTGGCCTACCGACCAGTTGGTCAAGTGGTGCTGAATATACTCGACGGTTCCCCCGCCTGTATTTTCCACTGCGCTCACGCTTGCACTCCCAAAATGTAAAATCGTAACTCACCACAAAAGACCCAGATGACTCCGAGCCCAGGAAATTCTCTTGCCTGATCCCAATAACCCTGAATTAGCGTCGCGCCACAAACAGGAAACCAAGCTGCGCCAATACAAACCCCGCCAGCATAGGCTGAGGCGCAAGCTTGAGCAAGCCCAACCCCACACCCAACAGCACAATGAGCAGCAAAAACCGCAACACCGCGCCCACATAAAGAACCAACATCCCTGCCTTGGGATCGCGCAAGGCACGCTCTTCCGCCTTGCTCACGCCTCTTTTGTGCAACCAGGCCAGCACCACGCTTACCATCCCGCCGTAAACAACGGCCAGCGCGTCAAAATAACCCGAATAAAAACCCCAACCCACAGCCAAAAGAGCAGTGACACCAAGCTGTACAATCATCAAACGCCGGGCTAACTGCTCAACTCTCATGTCGCTGCTTATCCTTTGCACCGAGCAATTTATGGACGCGCTGAAACCCACCGACCAATCCTAACGCACCGAAACCCAACATGAAGATCGGTCGCGTATCCAGCCAGCCATCAACCAGATACCCCAGCAAAAGCCCGGAAATAACCATGGAGGCAAAGACATTTCCCGCACTCACCATCAGCAGGTCAGACAAGGGACTTTTTTTCATGCCGGGCAGTCTAACATCTAATTATTTTGCGGCTCAATACACAGCGCGCTGAAAAGTCCCCTACCAGCCCATTGCTCCGACCAAGACACCTTCTGCATCGCACTCTCTTAGGACTTACGCAAAACCCGGATCTAGCCCCCTCGCCCCTCGCGGGGAGAGCGAAGCGAGGGGGGCAACCTTTGCCAAAACATAGACTTGTGCCAACTTCACCACCCTCTCCCCCGCCCTCCCCCATCAAGGGGGAGGGGGCGAAAAGCGCCATCTTGCGTAGGTTCTATCTCTAACTCACAGGCAACAAACCCGCACTTCATCGAGACTTCACTTTGCAACATCAGCCGATTGACCTACGCTTGACTGCACAAGGTTTTACCCGCCGAAAGGTCGCACATGTCCATACCTCGCTCAGCCAATCGCGTCTGCATGGCGCTATTACTCGTCCTTTTGTTGCACAGCCCCGCACATGGCGCAAGCCAGCCTCCTGCCGCTGCCACCTCCTGCCTGGCCTGTCATGGAGCACAGGGCGAGGGCATGAGTGCCGCTGGCTACCCGCGCCTGGCCGGATTATCGGCTCAATACATTAGCGATCAACTCAATGCCTACATGAATGGCCGTCGCGTCAATGCCATTATGAGCAGCATGGCGAAACCATTGTCTGCCGCACAAATCCAGGCGGTTGCCGGGTACTTCAGCTCACTCAAACCGCACACCCTTCCCGCCCCCCCGCCCACCGACACAAGCCAAGCCAGGCTGGGTCAACGCATCGCCATGCACGGGGCTTGGGAAGCGGGCATCCCGGCGTGCTTTAGCTGCCATGCCGCTGACGGCACGGGCATTCCGCCTGCTTTTCCGCCGATTGTCGGACAACCGGCCACTTATATTGAAGCTCAAATCAAGGCATGGCAAAACGGTACTCGACAAGGCAAACCCGATGATCTCGCCAACAACCTGATGCACTCGGTCTCCTCACGCATGACCGAGCAACAGATTAAGGCCGTAGCCGCCTGGCTTGCCGCTCTGCCTTCGACGGGCGTAAGCAGCGCCACCCCCACCAAACCTTGAGCATCACCCTCATGCCCCCACTTGTTCAACTCGGTTTGTTGTTTTCGTTTTTTACCGTGCTGTCGTGCATCCCGACTCATGCCGCTGATGAAAAGACGGATTCAGGCACAACCTCAGCGACTCATGCGACATTTCAGCCACCCAATGAAGCCGACATTCCCGAGGGCGCATTCGGTGACATGGTACGCTTTGGACGCGACATCATGCGCAATACGCCCAAGAATGCAGCACGCTTTGTCGGGAACCAACTTTCCTGCGCAAACTGCCATTTGGACGCAGGGCGTATGGCAAATTCCGCGCCCCTTTGGGCAGCCTACGTCAATTACCCTGCGTACCGTGCCAAGAACGACAAGGTCAATACCTATCAGCAACGCCTGCAAGGATGCTTCCGCTTCAGCATGAACGGCACGCCTCCCCCCTTGGGCGACCCTGTACTGGTCGCCCTGGAAGCCTATTCTTTCTGGCTCGCCACAGGCTTGGCTGTTGGCAAGGATGTTGCCGGACGCGGCTACCCCAAACTGGAGCGCCCCGCCCTGGCGCCAGACTTCACCCGTGGTCAATAGTGTTTACACCGCGCATTGCGCACTGTGTCACGGTGAGCATGGCGAGGGTCGAGCGGCGGCAGGGCGCAACGCCTTTCCCGCGCTATGGGGCGATCAATCTTTTAATTGGGGCGCGGGCATGGGCAGCATCAAAAACGCTGCGGAATTCATCCATGCCAACATGCCCTTCGGTATGCCCTACAACCTCACACCTCAACAAGCATGGGATGTAGCCTACTTCATGAACGCGCATGAGCGACCGCAAGACCCGCGCTGGCTCGGCAACGTGGAGGCTACTCGCGCCAAATATCATGCCAACGAATTCAGTCTTTACGGCCAAAACATTCAAGGCCGTGTTTTGGGCGATACTGGCGCACCCAAGCGCAAGCAAGCGATGCACGAAAGCCTCATTGCCCCCTGATTCAGACGACACCGCCATCGGAGCTGTATGCTCGCTGCAACACTTGGATGAGTTGCGCATAAATTTCTGCTAATCTCGCGAGCATTAACTTTACCAAGACAATTTAACATCATGAAACTCAAGACTCTTGCCCTTCCTTTCGCCATCGCCAGCGCCCTGATTTTGACAGGCGGAACGACATCCGCCATCGCCGCCGAAGCCAAAGCCAAACCCTCAACCACCAGCAAGGCGAGCGGCAAAACCGCGTCTAAAACAAAAACCGCCGTTGTAGCAGGTGCAGCCGGTTTGGCCGGTGTTACGGGTATTGAGGCTGTAGCCGCTGTTTCGCAAACCCCGGAGCTTGACGCGCTCAACGCCCAGTGCGCGCAACAACTGGCTGGCGGCAACCTGTCCCAAGCCGAAGAGAGCTGCAACAAGGCATTGAGCCTGGCGGAGAAATCCGCCCCAAAATCCAAACCACTCGCCACAGCCATAAGTCATCAAGCCTCGCTTTTTGCCGCCAAGGGGATGACGACCGAGGCAGAAGAAAGCTACAAAAAAGCCCTGGCCATGTATGAAGCCGCGCTCAACCCGAACCACCTGGCTGTGGCGACTGCGCTTAGCCAGCTTGCTGGTTTTTATTTCGTGCAAGACCGTTACAACGAAGCTCTGCCGCTGTATAACCGTGCACTGGTCATTGACGAAAAGGCCTTGGGCGCAGAGCACGCCGAGGTCGCCAAAGACCTCTATAACCTGGCCACGGTCAACAATATTCTGGGCAACTACAAAATAGCGGAAGAGCAGGCTGCGCGATCCATGAAGCTTCGCCAGAAATTGCTCAAGGAAAACGACCCCGCCCTGGTGCGCACCCTCAACTGCATGGGTGAAAATTTCGCATTGCAGGGGCGGCTTGACGAAGCGCTGCGCGTGTATGGTCTGGCGGTAAAAGCCAGTGAAAAATCCTATGGCCCGGAAGCCTCGGAAACACAGATCTACAAATCCAAACTTGCCAGCGTGCAATCCCAAATGAGCGGCAGCGTAACGCCTTAACGCTCAACCGGCGGTGGGGTTCATGCTAAAGCAAACAAGCTCATGATACCCCCGCCTGCTGTTGTCACACTCCCCTCACCCACGTCCCTCGCTATCAAGGCGCGTGGGTTAAATAAAGTCTTCCCTCATCCAACGCACGGCCAGATGACGGCGGTGGATCATATTGATCTGAGCGTGCCTCGCGGCATTTGCTTCGGCCTTTTGGGTCCCAACGGGGCAGGCAAAACCACCACGTTGCGTATGCTGCTTGGCCTGTTGCCCCCCAGCGCAGGCTCGCTTGAGCTGCTTGGCATGTCGATGCCGCAGCATGAGCGGCAGATACGCGCCAAGCTCGGCATCGTGCCGCAGGCCGACAACCTTGATCCTGATCTCAGCGTTGCGCAAAACCTGCGCGTTTACGCGAGTTTTTTTGGCTTGGCACCATCAGGTCTTGAAGAGCGCATTGACCAGCTCCTGCATTTCGCCCACCTGAGCGACCGACGCGACTATCGCGTGGAAAGTCTGTCGGGTGGCATGAAGCGCCGCCTCACCTTGGCTCGCGCGCTGATTAACACTCCTGAGCTTTTGGTTCTGGACGAGCCCACCACGGGGCTTGACCCGCAGGCGCGGCACATCCTTTGGAGCCGCCTGGAAGAACTCAAGGCGCAAGGCACAACGCTACTGCTCACCACACACTACATGGACGAAGCCGAGCGCTTATGTGATGAGCTGGTGGTGATGGATCACGGTCGCATCCTCGATCAAGGCTCACCCCAAGCGCTTATTGCTCGCCATGTGGAGCCCTGGGTGATCGAAATTCGCCTTGCGGCGCGACGCGCTGCGGACTTTGCATCGTTAGCGCCCCTGGGCAAACTGGAGCCACACGGCTCCAGTCTGTTTTTGTACACCCATGAGCGTCAACAGGCTCTGGCTCATATTGATGAGCTCGCCCCAGCCCTCCCCACCCTACCCGCCCTGCTTCAGCGCCCGGCAGGGCTGGAAGATGTATTTCTGCGCCTGACGGGACGCGATTTACGGGAGGACGCATGAGCCAGGCTCCATCCCTATCCGCAGCCTGGGCGATCTGGACACGCAACTTTCTGGTGTGGCGCAGACTTTTCTGGCCCGCCCTGGTCATGAACTTTGGCGAGCCGGCGCTCTACCTGCTCGGACTGGGGTTGGGTCTGGGGCGCTTTATTGGTGAAATGGAAGGTGTGAGCTACCTCGCTTTTCTCGCCTCGGGCATTATCGCCTCCTCGGCCATGAATACCGCGAGCTTTGAAGGCATGTACTCGGTATACACCCGCATGGGGCCACAAAAAACCTACGATGCCATGCTCGCCACCCCGGTTCGCGTGCAAGACATTGTGCTGGGCGAAATGTTGTGGTGCGCCGCGAAGGCGCTATTCAGTGCAGGCGGTATTTTTCTGATCGCTCTGATGCTTGGCGTGATTTCCAGCCCGAATGCACTCTGGGTTTTTCCGGCGGCGCTGTTAACCGGTCTCGCTTTTGCAGGCCCCGCCATCATGATGAGCGCACTGGCGCGCAATTATGACTTTTTCAATTACTACTTTGTCCTCGTCCTTACGCCCATGCTCCTCATCTCCGGGGTTTTTTATCCCATGGACGGCCTGCCCAGCGGCTTGCAAGCCTGGATTGATTGGCTGCCCCTGCCTCATGCCGTCGAACTTATGCGCGGAGCCGTGCTTGATGTAGCGCTTTCGAGAACATGGGCTAACATTTTCACGTTAAGTGTTTATGCTTTTGGCGGCTTTTTTGGCGCGGTATGGCTTGTACGCCGCCGCCTCCTGGAGTGATCGGTTTGCAAACCTTGCCGTTATGGCTGACGAACAACTACTTCCTATTGATGCGACACGCATATATCTTGAAGCACAGGAGCGGCTCATTCAGGCAAGGATCAATAGGTGGTGAAGAGTTCGGCGTTTTACTTGACAACACCGACCACGAAGCCGCGCACCGCAGTGCTGAACGCTTGCGCAAGGTCGTCAATACGCTCGATATTCCCGTAGAAAACGGCCAGCACATCAAACCCAGCGTAAGCATCGGCGGCGTTCTGCTTTCGCCATCATCTACGCCCTCCACCACAGAAGCAACGCTGGATGCTGCGATTTCATCCGCAGATCAAGCACTGTACCGCGCCAAAAACACCGGGCGCAATCGGGTGGCATTTGCCCCGCCCCTCGTTTTCAAGGCAGCATCGTACCCCTCTCACTCATCCACAGGAACATGAAAATTGCTCTCCATTCATCTGCCCGGACAGCCAACGCTGGAACTGCGCCAGCTTGTCCTTGATTTTAATGGAACGCTCGCCCTGCGAGGCATCGTGATTGACGGCGTTATCGAGCGCTGCGCACAACTCAGCGAACGATTGCAGCTGCACTGCGTGACTGGCGACACCTACGGAACCGCACGGCGCGCGCTCGAAAACACAAACCTTGCCCTGCACGTTCTCCCCTCCACCGGACAATCCCTGGCCAAGCGCGACTTTGTGGCGCAACTCGAAGGTGGCGTATGTGCTATCGGTAATGGCTGGAATGATCGCTTGATGCTGGCGCAAGCCGAACTTGGCCTGGCCGTGATGATGAATGAAGGCTGCGCCAGCGCAACCCTACATGCCGCACGCGGCGTGTTTCCCAGCATTCTCGACGCACTGGATGCACTGCTTTATCCGGAGCGCATGATCGCACTCTTGCGCGATTAAACGACACGTCAGGCGCACTCCGCGCCGCGAACTTACCACTGCAACTCCCGATAACCCATCGCTTCAGCCAAATGCTCGGTACGTATCGTGTCTACACCCGCCAAGTCGGCAATCGTGCGCGCCAAACGCAGCACCTTGTCACGCCCGCGTGCGGAAAGATTGAGACGATCCATCGCCTGCTCAAGCAAGGCATTTTCCTGCGCACCCAAACGCGCGTCACGCACCAGAGCCGCCGCACCCAAGCGCGCATTCGGTACTCCAGCCCGCGCCATCTGCACCGCCCGCGCACGCTCAACCCGCCCGCGCACCGTCGTCGTGTCTTCACCATCGGGCGGGGCATCCTGACGCAGATGCTCCTTGGATACCGCAGGCAAACTGAGCTGAATATCAATCCGATCCAGCAAAGGCCCGGACAAACGCGCACGATAACGCCGCCCGGCTTCTGGATCACTGTCGTCCCCCCTGGGACTGGGATTCATCGCCGCAATCAACTGAAAGCCTGCTGGAAACTCGACTTGCCTGGCCGCACGCGAAATCACGATACGCCCGGTTTCCAAAGGCTCACGCAACACCTCCAGCGCACGACGATCAAACTCCGGCAATTCATCCAAAAACAGCACACCGTGGTGTGCCAGCGAAATCTCGCCGGGGCGTGGCTGTCCGCCACCGCCAATCAAAGCCACCGCCGAAGCGGTATGGTGCGGCGCACGAAAAGGGCGCACCGCCCAAGCAGCATCGGCAAACCCCTGTGAACTGACCGACCAGATCGCCGCGCTCTCCAGAGCCTCGGCCTCACTCATGCGTGGCAACAAGCCGGCAAAACGCTGCGCCAACATGCTCTTGCCCGCGCCCGGCGGGCCGATCATCAAGAGGTTATGCCCGCCCGCAGCCGCAATTTCCAGAGCGCGTTTGGCGCGATGCTGGCCGCGCACATCGCGCAAATCCAGTGCATCAATAGGCGCTTGCGTACACCTGGCCTCGGCCTGCGACAAAATGTGGGCACTCAAAAGATGCGCGACCACTTCACGCAGATGCTCCGCACCAAAAACGCGCACCCCGGAAACCCTTGCCGCCTCGCCCGCATTCTCCAACGGCACGATCAGTGCCCGTCCGGCATCCCTTGCGCGCACCGCCGCAGGTAACACTCCAGGCACGGGGCGCAACTGACCACTAAGCGCCAGCTCCCCCAAAAACTCATACCCTTCAAGCTGTTGCGCTCGAATCTGCCCTGTTGCCGCCAAAAGCCCCAAGGCCATCGCCAGGTCAAAGCGCCCACCTTCCTTGGGTAAATCCGCCGGCGCAAGATTGACCGTCACCCGGCGAGGCGGCATCTCATAGCCACAGGTCAACAAGGCTGCGCGCACACGCTCGCGGCTTTCACGCACCGCAGCCTCGGGCAAGCCCACCAGAGCAAACGCAGGCAAGCCATTGGCCACATGCGTTTCCACGCTGACCAGGGGCGCTTCGACACCAAGCTGAGCGCGTGCGTAGCTGATCGCTAAAGACATCGGCTCGCCTTAGGCGCCAGTATCCAGCGCACTCGGCGCGCATTCAGCCTCCAAGGCCGCCACACGCTTTTCCAACGCCTCCAGACGCTCACGGCTACGCTCCAGCACCAAACGCTGCACCTCAAAATCCTCGCGCGTAACCACCTCCATGCTGGCCAGCACCTGCTGAACGCCTAAACGCAACGTTTTTTCAAAGTCGCTGCGCACATCCGTCAACGCCTCTGGCAAACCCTCGCCCAAGCGCCGCACCACTTCATCCAGTTTTTTTGGGTCAAACATCGCCACAACCTCACTGCTTGCATCTGCCTCATAGTCTAGCCCGGCGGACAGGGATTCGCACACCGGCTGTAACCTTGACAGGGCTTGCGCAAAGCTGACTTCACGTCCTCTCAACCGCTGATTCCCCCTCTTTGCAAAAGGACTCCTGCCATCTCCCCCTTTGCAAAAGGGGGGCAGGGGGATGTGCTTGCCTTTGCCACGCTTTGCGTCAGCCCTCATGGAAACAGAATTCGATGCCCTCACGCACCAAAACCATGCACCACAACCCCAAGACCGGAATAAAACCAAGCACAACAAGTACAACCCTTTGATTTTAAATACTTATAATCTCTTGGCACTCATCATGCTTTGGCCTTTTCTGCACGCTGACGCATCAGCGCAAACCCCATGTGTTCGACGACTCCAAGAGGAAACCAGAATGAACCTACATACCAGCCCGCTTCGTACCGCCATGCTCGTAAGCCTTGGCCTTACCTTCTCCCCCGTATTTGCCGCAGAGGCCCCCGCCGCAGCTGCACCGGAGTACACCCTGACTGGAAATATGGCGCTGACCACCGATTATGTATTCCGAGGCGTATCACAAACCCAGAACAAACCGGGCGTTTCCGGCGGCGTGGATTTTGGCATCAACGGTTTCTACCTCGGTATGTGGGCGGCCAACGTTGCCTGGGTCAATGACGGCGGCTACAAAAACAACAGCAGCCTGGAAACTGATTTTTACGGCGGTTACAAGGGTACGTTTGCCGGCGATTTTGGCTATGACCTCGGGGTCATTACCTACTACTACCCAGGTGACAGCGTTGAGGGCGCAACCACCCCGGACACCACTGAAATCTACGCCGGCATCAGCTGGAAAACCTTGTCACTCAAATATAACTACGCGGTTTCCGACTACATCTTCGCCTGGACGACCAGCAATGGCGACAAAACCCGAGGCAGCTATTACATCGACCTGTCGGGCACCTACGACCTGGGCGATGGCTGGGGTGTACTTGGACATGTCGGCTACCAGAACGTGAAAAACAACTCTCCCGCCTCCTACACCGACTGGAAGCTTGGTGTCACCAAAGACGTGGGCTTTGGCGTCTTCACGCTGGCCTACACCGACACCGATGCCAACACAGAGGCTTACACATGGGCAGGCGAAAAAGTCGCCGATGCCAAAGCCGTGTTGACCTTCTCCAAATCCTTCTAAACGCAGCGAGGCTCAAGTCATGAAACTGATTACCGCCATTATCAAACCCTTCAAGCTCGACGAGGTGCGCGAACGCCTTGCCGAGATTGGGGTTCAAGGTCTCACGGTGACTGAAGTCAAAGGCTTTGGTCGCCAGAAGGGTCATACCGAACTCTATCGCGGAGCTGAATACGTCGTTGATTTTCTGCCAAAAATCAAACTGGAAATGGCGATTGATGACGCACTGGCCGACACGGTGATTGATGCCATCGTGCGCGCATCCAAAACCGGCAAGATCGGCGACGGCAAGATTTTCGTCTCCAGCATCGAACAAGCCATTCGTATCCGTACCGGCGAGTCCGGCCCTGAAGCCCTGTAAAGGAGGACTCTTTGATGCACACATCCTTACTCAAAACCCTTGCCCTGCCGCTGCTTGCGCTCGGTGGCGCATTCAGCGGCCTGGCGCATGCGGAAGAGGCGGTCGCCGTGGTCGAAGTCGTGACCGAAGCCGCCGCCCCTGTTGCGGACAAAGGCGATACCGCCTGGGTGATGATCTCCACCGCCCTGGTCTTCATGATGATTCTGCCCGGCCTGGCGCTGTTCTACGGCGGCATGGTGCGCAGCAAGAACATTCTCTCCGTCCTGAGCCAAGCCATGGCGATTGTTGGCGTGATCGCCATCCTTTGGGTGGTCTATGGCTACAGCATGGCCTTCACCAGCGGCGGTGACTTGAACAGCTTCTTCGGCGGATTGTCGAAAATGTTCCTCTCCGGGGTCAACACCGGCTCAATGGTGGAAACCTTCAGCAAGGGCGTGGTCATTCCCGAGCTGTCCTTTGTCATCTTCCAGCTCACCTTTGCGGCCATTAGCGTGGCGCTGGTGGTCGGCGGACTGGCCGAGCGCGTGAAGTTCTCCGCCCTGCTGGTCTTTTCCGTGCTCTGGTTCACCTTCTCCTACCTGCCCATGGCGCACATGGTCTGGTTCTGGGGCGGCCCTTCAGCCTACGGCGACCCTGCGGGCTTCCTGTTCGCCAAAGGCGCGCTCGACTTCGCGGGCGGCACGGTCGTTCACATCAACGCCGGTGTTGCCGCATTGATGGGTGCGATGGTTCTTGGCAAGCGCATCGGCTTTGGCAAAGAACCCATGCCGCCGCATAACCTGGTGCTCACCATGGTCGGCGCAGCCCTGCTGTGGGTCGGCTGGTTCGGTTTCAACGCCGGCTCCAACCTCGAAGCCACCGGCACCGCCGCCATCGCCATCCTTAATACCATCGTCGCTCCCGCCGCCGCCATGCTGACCTGGGCCGCAGCTGAATGGCTAACCCGTGGCAAGCCCAGCATGTTGGGCATGGCCTCCGGCGCAGTCGCAGGCTTGGTCGCCATCACCCCAGCCGCAGGCTTCGCGGGTCCGATGGGAGCTATCATCCTCGGCTTGGTGGTGGGTGTGGTCGCCTTCTGGGGTGTGGGCTTCATCAAGCGCACGCTGAAGATTGACGACTCGCTGGATGTGTTCGCCGTGCATGGTCTGGGCGGCATCGTCGGCGCTATCGGCACTGGCATCGTCGCCAACCCAGCCTTCGGCGGCTCCGGTGTGTTCGACTACGCCGCCAACGCGGTCGCTGAATTCAGCCCGATGGGTCAAGTCATCAGCCAACTCTGGGGTGTCGGCATCGCCGTCCTCTGGTCGGGCGTGGTCAGCTTCATCCTGTTCAAGCTGATCGACATGGTGATGGGACTGCGTGTCACGGAAGAAGCCGAGCGCGAAGGTCTGGATACCAGCTCACACGGCGAGCGGGCTTACAGTAATTAAGTAGATGCTGATTTATCCCATCCATGGAATAAATCAGTTCGCCCATTGCGGCGGGCTAACGCTAGCTTCGCGTTCATGTTGAGGCATCTTGCCCCAAGTGGGAAATACTGAATAAATCAGCGTTTCCCTAAAGCATTTTGCGCGCGCGAGGGCGGCAGCGCTCCCTACCCATATCTCAACGCGAACGCCCCTCAATGGGGCGTTTTTTTGCTATTGATGCGGCACGAATATATCTTGAAGCGTAGGAGCGGGCTTGCCCGCGAAGCCTTCAACATCCGCTTTTTCGCGGGCAAGCCCGCTCCTGCAATTCAAACATTTCCAGGATGGATCAACGGCAACAATTGTTCCGTTCATTACAATGGCGAGAGCGTAAACAGGCTCTTGCGCACCAAGGACTCATAACAACATGACATCAGTTGATCTTCTCGGTTTTATTGCCACAGCTTTCACCACGTTTTCTTTTGTCCCCCAGGTCTGGCGAACATGGAAAACCCGCGATGTCAGCGGTATTTCACTACCAACTTACGTCATCATCACCCTAGGGCTTGTGCTATGGTTGCTGTATGGCTGGATTAAGGGTGATGTTCCGCTCATCGTCGCCAATACGGCAATGGTATTACTGACAGGGAGCATTACCATGATGAAAATTCGCTTTGGCCAAACATCATCGACATAAACTCTAAACGCATGCCTCCGCAAGTTTTCATTCTCGGAAGTCTTGTTCAAGCCTGTTGCTGGTGGGTGGCGCGCCCCCCCCTGCCCGGGGAGTCGGTTCAGGCCAGTGCGCTGCACCTTGAACTCGGCGGCAAGGGATTAAATGTGGCGGTAGGCATGGCGCGTCTGGGGGCGCGCGTCGATGTGTTGCTTGGTTGCGGCAACGATCATGTGGGCATTGCCGCCATGAGCCTGCTGCATGACGAAGGGATAAACACCGAGCATGTGCTGCACCTGGATAGCCCGTCCGGACATGGGGCAGGACTCATCACGCCCGACGGCCAGAGCTTTATCAGCATATTTCCAGGGGCAAATGCCTTAATCAATCAGACGCATGTTCAGCAAGCCTCCGCGTCGATTGCAGCGGCGCGTACCGTGTATGCACAGTTTGAAACCGCCATGCCCGCGATTGTGGCGGCGTTCGCTCTCGCTCATGCCCAAGACATACCGACCGTACTGAATCCGTCGCCATGGCAGGAGCCCGACATGGCCTTGCGGCTTACCACGCATACATTAATCGTGAACGAGCAGGAGCTAAGGAAGCTTGCATGGCATGGCCATAGGTCTGGCGATGCGCTAACACATGAGTTTGCCTTGCGGGCAGAGGCGCTAAAGTCGCTTTGGGACGAGTGGCCCGGATTACAACAGCTCGTCATCACCCTTGGATCTCGCGGCAGCCTGGCCTTGAGTCGCCCTCCCATGCACGCGAATGCTGAACAACCCATCCATGTCCCTGCGCCTGCAATCCACAGCGTGGACAGTACCGGCGCTGGCGATGCCTTTAGCTGCGGTTTTATCTGGGCTCGGCTCAATGGACACTCACTTTTTGATGCGTTGCGCTGGGGGAATATCTGCGGGGCGCATGTCGCAGAACGTTGTGGCGTACTGAACGCCCTTCCACTACAGACTGAACTGCACGCCCTGCTCACACCTCAAGTTTAAGCCGGTAGACATACGCATCCCCCCGGAAGCAGCCCTCGACATACTCCACCATAGCACCCTTCGCGGTATAGGTTTTACGCTTGAGCAACAGGCACGGTTGCGGCGAGGCAAAGCCGAATACGCGCATTTCCTCGCTTGAGCTCAACACCGCTTCAATCGACTGCTCCGCCTCACCGAGCTTCACGTCCACGCCGTCCTGGATCAGGGCATATGCTGAGCCCAGACCATCCCACGTCGCCAAGGCAGGCGCAAGATTGAGCGCATACCACGCCACCTCTCGCGTCATCGGCACACCATCCGCGCAACGCACTCGCACCAGATGCAAAAACTCGGCATTCGACGGCAGGGCAAACATCGAAGCCATCATGCGATCCTGCACCACGCTGACAGACTCCACGCGGCTGCTCGCCTCGCGCCCCAGTTCACGCATTTCCTGCGTAAAACCCTTGAGTCGCCCCAAAGTGGGCGACACGCGCGCCACCGCCTGCACCACGCTTCCTCCACGCCCGCGCCCCGCCAACTGTTGCGCCTGACGCAACTCATCGTAACAGCGCTTGACTGTCACTCGACTGACCCCCAACGCAGCAGCCATATCCCGCTCAGAAGGCAGGCTACTGCCCGCCAATACGCTCCCTGACGCAATCAGGCGCGTTAACTGGACAAACAGTTGTCGCCAAAACGGCTCATCTGAACGCTTGTCGAGCACCAAGCCATTCAAAGGCTCTGGCAAGACAACCCGCGCCCCCTCATCGAAACCCAACATCTCCACAGAAAAATGGACTCCTATAATTTATTGCCAAAAGCCAAAATGGACACTACCATAAATCCGTATCCCCTACACCATAGAGACCTCTCATGTATATCACCGATCAAGCTCACCACCTTATCCTGGCGCTAGGCTTAAGCTTGGGCGTCTCCGGCCTGTATGCTGCCGACTACCGCGTGCTCGGCCAACCCAATCTTGCCAGCGACACCCTCGCCAGTCGCTGCGCCAATACTGCGGCACAATTCAATAAAAACCCTGCTTTCGACTGGGCGCACGGCCCCTCCGGCATCTTCATCGACCCGCGCAATGGGCGGATTTTTGTCACCGACTTCGGCGGTAACCGCGTACTGTCCTGGGCGAACGTGGACACGCTCAACGCCTGCCAGCCCGCCGACCAGGTGATCGGCAATGGACTGCTCAATGGACCTGAAGCCATCACTCTTGACCCCGCCAGTGAAACCCTGTTTATCGCCGACACTTTGAATCACGCCATTCGCGGCTACCGCATGCAGGGGGCGACATGGCAACTCGCCTTCACGCTCGGCACACCCGCCATCTCCGGCGCAGGCCAAAACCAGTTCAACTACCCGCGCGGCCTTGCGCTTGACCCACAAGGCCGCCTGTTTGTGGCAGACGACTACAACCGCAAAGTCAAGATTTTCGCCCCGCCCTTTGCCAACCAGCAAGACCCGGTGGACAGCATCGGTGCAGGCAACAACGGCGGCTTCATCAGCCCGAAGGCCATCGCCATGTCGGGCAACACTCTATTCGTCGCCGATTATGGCAACCCGGCGCAGGGCATCAATGGGCGCGTGCTGCGCTTTACCGGCCCCTTCGACAACCCGGCGAGCACCTACACCGCCAGCGGCGAATTTGGCGGTCTGACCCACCCGGTTGACCTCACTCTTCACCCCGACGGCAGGCTGCTTGTCACCGACCATGGCGCAAACCCGCGCATTGCCGGCTATTACGAGGCCGTGGTCGGCTCCTCACAAGCCGGCCCCAGCATCACTTTTAACGAAAACCTGCACAACGAACCTCTCGGCATTGCCACGGATCGCGCCGGGCGCATTTACATTGCCGACTACCAAGCCTATCGCGTGCTGATCCGTGACGAATTCACGCGCACCACGCCGGTGAATCTACAAAGCAGCGCCGCGACCACCGCGCTCCTCGCCGACCTGCACAGCCGCGTCAGCCGTGACCAGCGCCGCACCCTCATCGGCCAGCAGCTCAAGACCTACGATGCCGCAAGCTGGGATGAGTCCATGCAGTTGCTGCGCAACCGCGCCCTGCCCCTGCCCAAAGTGGTTGGAGGTGACATTGGCGAACTGGGCTATGCCTACATGCAGGATGTCGCCCTCAACGGTCTACTCGCCTACGGCGCAGCCGGACACGTCATCAGCCTGAGCTGGCACCCGCTCAACCCCGTGAGCGGAGGCACCGCCTGGACAGCGCCACTCACTGCCGCCCAGATCAGAAGCCTGGTGGATCGGCAAACGGCGGCCGGACAGGCCTGGCAAGCCCAGCTCGACGCAGCGGCCAGCGTACTGCAACGCTTTGAGAATGCAGGCATTCCCGTCATCCTTCGCCCCCTGCACGAACAGAATGGAACCTGGTTCTGGTGGGGGCACGACGGCTCCAATGGCAGTGCCCTGCGCGAGCGTCAAGCCGCCTGGGTTGGCTTCTGGCGTGACCTTGTGACCGAATTGACGGTACGCAAGGGGTTGAACAACCTGATTTTCGGCTTCACCCCCAGCTCTGTTGGCGCAATAAACCAGGCTCCGCCCATGACCTACTACCCCGGCGCTGACTGGGTGGATATTGCCGGTTTCGATGCTTACGACAACGAGCTTGATCTGGGCGGAAATACCCGTGGTTTGCAGCACTATAGCGCTGTGGTCAGCAGCGGCAAGCCCTTTATCCTCGGCGAATTCGGCCAGAGCACCGAGGGCAACGGCCCAGGCGAAGCCTGGGATCTAAACACGCTGACTCAGCGCATCATGGACAGTTACCCGCGCACTGTGCTCGCCCTGTCATGGAGCAACCATCCGCCGGAAACCTGGGATCTGGCGCGGGTCAGTCATGGCGACGCACTACTCAACCATCCGCTGATCGACACCATGACCAACGCGGCTCAGGCAAACTGCGGCAGCGCGCAGGGCATCCCCGTCACCTTGGCACCCAGTACCAACCTTTGCGCGCAAGGCACCGCCAGCGCCATCACCACGAGCGCGGATCGTTACACCTGGTTTTGCAATACCCCGTCCTCCGGCATGCAGTGCACCGCCCCCCGCCACTACACGCTCACCACCCAATCCAGCGGCAACGGCAGCATCAACATCACCCCAAGCCAGACCAGCTATGCCTACAACAGCCAGGTCAGCCTGAATGCGCAAGCCGCAAGCGGCCATGTATTCGGCGCATGGAGCGGAAGTTGCAGCGGCACAAGAACCAGCTGCACACTGAGCATGGTCGCCAACCATAGCGTCAGCGCAAGCTTTAGCGCCCCCACCGAAAACCACTTCTCACGCATGTATCTTGCCGCCTTCCTGCGCGGCG
>CAZTYJ010000009.1:0-77571 GCA_964618025.1 uncultured Halothiobacillus sp.
GCAGGGCGAGCACACGCCGGTGATGCTGTGGGGCGCGCCGGGGGTGGGTAAGTCGGCGCTGGTGGCGCAGGCGGCTGATGCGGCGGGCGTGCCGATGATTGACCTGCGTTTATCGCAGCTTGAGCCTTCGGATTTGCGCGGGATGCCGTATCAAAAAGATGGCCGGGTGGAGTGGGCAATTCCGTCCATGTTGCCGGATGCGGCGCGGCATGGGGTAAGTGGCGTGCTGTTTTTGGATGAGATTAATGCAGCTTTGCCCCAGGTGGCAGCGGCGGCCTATCAGCTCATTCTCGACCGACGCTTGGGCGATTACCGCCTGCCTGCGGGTTGGGCAATTCTGGCGGCAGGCAATCGTCTGGGGGATCGCGGCGTGACCTATGCCATGCCCGCGCCGCTGGCCAATCGCTTTACGCATGTGGAACTGGAACCGTCGATTGAAGATTGGCTGATATGGGCGCAACACATGGGGGTGGATGCGCGTTTGCAGGGCTTTTTGCGTCAGCGGCCTGATTTGTTGATGGTGTTTCCCGAGCGCGTCAATCAGTACGCTTTTCCCAGCCCGCGCTCCTGGGCGTTCGCCGACCGCGCCTTGCGTAAGTTTGCCGGGGATGGCGATTTGTTGGAGCCTGCGCTGATCGCCTGTGTGGGCGAGGTGGCGGGCATGTTGTTCGTCGCGTATTTGCAACGCCCCGTGCTTGATCTGGATGCCTTGCTGGCACAGGCCGAGCCGAATTTACCGCAGGATGCCGATGCGCAATGGGCGGTGTTGGATGCGGCTTTGCTGCGGGTGCAATCGTTGGCATTGGACGATGTAGCGACGGCTCGCGCTTTATTGCGTTTGGCGGCGTTGTTTGAGCCAGTGATGGGGGAGCGGCTGGTGCGCGCCTTGCGCGAGCGGCTGGGGGAAGGTTTGTATGCGCTGGAAGCGTTTGATGATTGGGCTGTTCGTGTTGCTTGGCGGTAATTTTTTGTAGGAGCGGGCTTGCCCGCGAAGCCCTCAACATACATTTTTTCGCGGGCAAGCCCGCTCCTACACTTCAAGATATATGCGTACCGCATCAATAACAGCTTGCTGAAAAACGCATCTTTTCAGTTTTTCAGACGTGTCAACTCCGCTACATGTCCGTCATTTTCGAGCGGAGCATTTATGTTTCGCCTTGACGGCGCTGCGATTTACGCTGTGTGGTAATCCATAACCTTTTGCACTTCATTCTTCGAGCCGAGAATCACCGGTACGCGCTGGTGCAACTTGCCGGGCTTGATGGCCATGATGTGCTCGCTACCGGTAATCGCCATACCGCCAGCTTGTTCAACTAGCATGGCCATTGGGTTGGCTTCGTACATCAAACGCAGCTTGCCACCTTGCGCCTTGATCTTGCTGTCGATCGGGTACATGAAAATACCGCCACGGGTGAGGATGCGGTGTACATCAGCGACCATGGAGGCAATCCAGCGCATGTTGTAGCGCTTGCCCAGCGGGCCGGTTTCACCCGCGATGCAGTCGGCGACGTACTTTTGCACCGGTGCCTCCCAGAAGCGCTGGTTGGACATGTTAATGGCAAATTCAGCGGTATCGGCTGGAATCTGGATGTTTTCATGGGTCAGCATGAATTCACCGATATTCTGATCCAGGGTGAACATGTTCACGCCTTGCCCTGTGGTCAGTACCATCATGGTGGAGGGGCCGTAGATGCAATAGCCCGCTGCGATTTGCTCGGTACCCGGCTGCATGAAGTCAGATTCTTGTGGGTCAATCACGCCTTCCGGTGCGCGCAACACGGAGAAAATGGTGCCGACGCTGACGTTCACGTCGATGTTGGATGAGCCATCCAGCGGGTCATACACCACCAGGTACTTGCCACGACGTGCGTTGGCAGGCAAATGATAAACCTCGTCCATTTCTTCAGAGGCCAGACCGGCCACTTGACCGCCGCGCATCAGGGTATTGGTAAATACGTCGTTGGTGATGATGTCGAGCTTCTTCTGGGTTTCGCCCTGCACATTCTCTGTTTCGGCACTGCCCAGTACGCCGATTAAATCACCCTTGTTGACGTAATTGGAAATCACCTTGCAGGCGCTCAAAATATCGTTCATTAACAAGGTGAACTCACCGGTTGCGCCCGCGTGGGCGCGTTGGCTTTCGATCAGAAAATGGGTCAAGCTGGTGCCAATCTGCATGGTAGAGTCCTCTTCTGTTGAATAAAAACGCAATCGTTCAGTCATTTGACCACGGCATGATAGCCCTGCCGCTATGATGCGACAATCCAATCAAGCGATACACAACGAGGTTTACAGCATGGCACACAATATCCTTTACGCACAATCTGGCGGTGTGACTGCCGTCATCAATGCCAGCGCCTGTGGCGTGATTGAGACGGCGCGCCGCTTTCCCGAAAAATACGGCAAGGTTTTTGCGGCACAGGAGGGCATTCTCGGCGTGTTGCGTGAGCAACTGTATGACCTTGACCACGAAGACCCGGCGCAAATCGCCATGCTGCGCCACACCCCCGGCGGCGCGTTCGGCTCATGCCGCATGGATATTGGCTCACCGGACACGCATCCTGAACAGTATTCGCGTCTTGTGGATGTCTTCAAGGCGCATGACATCGGTACTTTTTTCTACAACGGCGGCGGCGGTTCCATGTTAACGGCGGCGAAAGTGGCGCGTTTTGCACGCCAGCATGGCCTTGATCTGACCGTCATCGGCATTCCAAAAACCATCGACAACGATCTTCCGCTGACCGACACCAGCCCAGGCTTTGGTTCAGTGGCCAAATATATCGCCACCAGCGTGCGCGAAGTGGCTCTGGATCTTGCTGCGATGTCAGGCACTTCCACCAAGGTTTTCATCCTTGAGGTCATGGGGCGACATGCCGGGTGGTTGGCGGCTGCGGCGGGTCTGGCCTTCGAGGATGAAGATTCCCCGCTCCTCATTCTTCTGGCGGAAATTGATTTTGATCCACAGCGCTTTATTGGCGCGTTACATGCCAAGGTCGCGCAGCACGGCTGGTGCATTGTGGTCGCTGCCGAAGGTCTGATGTGCAAAGGTCAGTTCTGTACCCAGGCGGCGGAGAGCGAAATTTTCGGACATGAGCAACTTGGCGGCTTAGCTCCCATGCTGGCCAAACTCACCCGCGAGCAGGGCTACAAAACGCATTGGGCCGTATCGGATTACTTCCAGCGTTCCGCACGTCATTTGTCTTCGCGCGTGGATGTTGAACAGGCCTATGCCTGCGGCGCAGCGGCGGTCAGCTTTGCCCACGAAGGTAAAACCGATGTGATGGTGGCCATTCGCCGCACCTCGGATGTGCCTTATTTGTGGACACTGGATGCGGTGCATCTGGATCAGGTGGCGGATATTGAGCTTCCCGTCCCGCAGGAATATATCCGTCCCGATGGTTATGGCATCACCGAGGCCGCGCGCCACTACATGCTCCCCTTGATTCAGGGCGAGGATACGCCGCCGTTCCGTGATGGTCTGCCGGTATTCGCCAGGCTCAAGCTGCGGCATACGCCCGCCAAACTTCCGTCGTTCGAGGTTTGATGCGCCACGCATGGCAGCACGAACGCGGATAGACTAGGCTAGCTGCTACATAGCGCACTCAGGAGTCTGTCATGCAGGATCTATCCAACTACACCGCCACCACGGGGCAAAGCCTCTGGCTGGATAATCTTTCTCGCGCCCATGTCCTCGAAGGTCGTCTCAAATACGCGATTGACCATCTGGGCATTCGTGGCGTGACCTCGAACCCATCCATTCTGGATAAAGCCCTGCGCGAGTCAGAGGCGTACTACCGGGCTGATTTACGCAATCTGAATCTGGAACATTCCCATCTTGAAACTGTTTACGAACACCTGATCGCTCGTGACGTGCAAATGGCCTGTGATCTGCTTGCACCCCTGTGGGAGAGCAGCAAAGGGGTGGATGGCTATGTGAGCTGGGAAGTCTCCCCCGCCCTGGCGCATGATGCCGAAGGCACGCTGGCCGCAGCGATGCGCCTGCGCCTGCTGGCCGGGCGTGAAAACCTGATGATTAAAGTACCCGCCACACCCGCCGGAATCCATGCTTTTGAAGAGCTGACTGCACGTGGTTACAAGGTCAATGTGACCCTGATTTTCGGGCTGGAACAATTACGCGCCGTGTTTGAAGCGCATATCCGTGGGCTGCGACGCGGGCTGGCGCATAGCCACGACCCGCTCGCGGTACACAGTGTCGCCAGTGTTTTCCTCAGCCGCGTGGATAGCTTGGTGGACAAACAACTGGAGACCTTGGCCGCAGGTCCTGGTACAGACCAAGAGACTGTGTTGAATCTGCGCGGCAAAGCGGCGCTTGCACTGGCCGCTCAAGCCTATGCGCTGTATCAGTCGATGTATCACGGTGAACGTTTTGCCGAGTTGCGCGAGCGAGGAGCGCATCCGCAGCGTGTATTGTGGGCGAGTACCGCAACCAAGAACCCGGCCTACAGCGACCTGCTGTATGTTGAGGATGTGATGTTGCCAGAAACGGTCAACACCTTGCCCGACAGCACGCTTGCTGCTCTTGCCGATCATGCCGACATCCGGCACCGCACCCCGCCTTCGCTGGCTGAGGCGCAAAACCACTACGCACAACTTGCTAACCACGGCATCCATATGGACAAGGGTATTGCGGAAGGCTTGCAGGCCGATGGCTTGCGCCTGTTCCAGCAAGGATTCGAGGCGCTGCTGGCTCAGGTCAATCAATAACTTGTGCGTATGTTGGAGTGGTCTTCAGGCCTGAAGGGAGGCCTGGCGCGCCAAGAGCGGGTTCACGCTCTCGCCATTGAACGGAAAAATGTTCGCTATTGAACCGGCTTGGGGATGTTTGGACGGCAGGAGCGAGCTTGCTCGCGAAACACCTTGATTGCGCACCGTTTGCAAGCTCGCTCCTTGAGGCTGTGCAAGCTATTGCGGCTCGCACATTCAAGATGGTCATTCGCCAAGGAGGGATGGCCTACAGGAGGTGTCGATGAATGAACACTTGCTTCGCCTGGCGCGCATCCAGCGTGATTTGAGTCGCGCCCATCCGATCCTTGGGCGGCTGGCGAGCTTGCTTGAGGTGTCGCTGGAGGAGGATCTGGCCTGTGCGCTGGAAACAGGGGCGCTGGGTGTGCGTTTTGATGCAGCGTATTTCCGCCAGGCGACGGATGCGGCGCTGGGTTTTTGGTTGGCGCACGCCGCACTGCATGCCGCCTTGCTGCATTTTGATCCGCCTGCCGGTCAGCCGGAGGCGTGGTCGCAGGTCTGTGATGCCAAGGTGAATGGCTTGCTTGGGCAACTTGGGGTGGTGCAAGTGAGCGTAAGCGTCCATGACTTCACCCTCTCCCATCAAGGGCGAGGGGGTGAAAGCGTTGAACGACATCTATGGTGGAACGCGGCGGTTGAAGAGAGCGGTATGGCAGCGCAGCAGCGTATGGGCGGGGCGCGGGCGGAGGATTCGCCGTGCGCAAGTCTGCGCCAAGGCCAGGTACAAACATGGCGCTTGCGCGTGCGTCAGGCGCTGGGCGAGGCTTTGGGGGCGGGTGAGTCCGACGGTGTGCTGTTGCGTGCGTTAATGGGCGATACGCCGCAAGCGTCCGGGCAGGATTGGCGGGCTCAGCTTGCGGCTTTTTTGCAGCGTTGGCATCGGGCGGAAGCGCATTACGGACGCACGTCGCGCCGCGCGCTGGCTCCGTTTTTAATGCCCGTCCTACGTCCGGCGGCGGCGCATGTACTGGTGGCGGTGGATACCAGCGCTTCGATCAAGGCGGCGCAGTTGCAGCAATTTTGGTCGGAAATTCAGAATCTTGCCGGGCAGTTGCCGATGCAGCTCACACTGTTGGCTGCCGATACCAAGCTGGCGGCGGGCGCGCCTTGGGTATTTGCGCCGGGTGAGGTTCCGCGATGGCCTGAGCCGCACGGGCAGGGGGGGACGGATTTTCGTCCGGTGTTTGCCTGGCTTGAACAGAGCGAGGCGAGTTTTGATGCGCTGATTTATTTTACCGACGGCAAGGGCGATTACCCTTGGGCTGCGCCGAGTGTGCCGGTATTGTGGGCGCTGGCGGGGGAGGGCGGCGACACGCGCAGGCCGCCGTTTGGTGAGGTGGTGCAGCTATGATGCGGGCTGTTTTTTGCCACAGAGAACACAGAGATTCAAGAGATTCGAGCCTTTGTGAACACCGGACACGTTAGAAGGGCTGTTCCTTGTCTTCAGTGTGCTCGGTGATCTCTGTGGCTATTGATTCGGCTCGAATGAACCGTGAATGGACGGTAGGAGCGGGCTTGCCCGCGAAGCCCTCAACATACGCTTTTTCGCGGGCAAGCCCGCTCTTACGCTTTAAGATATATGCGTGCCGCATCAATAGTGGGGATATGGGTTGAGGCCAATACGTATCGACATTGCCGAAAACGAGCAAGCCTTGCTTGATCGGGTGATGCAACAGCTCTGGTTAGAGCAGGGCTTGTCGCGGCATACCTTGAGCGCGTATGAAACCGATTTGCGTGTGTTCGCAGCCTGGCTGGCCTTGCGTGAAAAAACGCTATTATGTGCGCATCGTGCCGATATATTGGGCTATCTTGCAGAAAAAATGGGCGAAGGCAAACAAGCGCGCAGTCTGGCGCGCATGCTGTCAGCCGCGCGGCGCTTCTACGGTTGGCTGGTGCTGCATGGTGAGTTGGCGCTTGATCCGACGCTGGATGTTCCGCCGCCGGGCATCGGGCGACCTTTGCCCAAATCGTTAAGCGAAGACGACGTGGTGCGTCTTATTACCGCTCCGCCGACGGATACCCCGCTGGGGCTGCGCGACCGCGCCATGCTGGAAACTTTGTACGCCACTGGCTTGCGCGTGAGTGAACTGATTAGTCTGAGTATCGGTCAGATGAGACTGTCCTCCGGCGTGGTGCGTGTTTTGGGTAAGGGGCGCAAGGAGCGGCTGGTGCCGCTAGGCGACGAGGCGGTGCACTGGATTGAACAGTATCTGGCTGAGGCGCGCCCGGTCTTGCTGGAGGGGCTGGGGGATTGCGCCGCATTGTTTGTCACCCGGCGCGGTGCCGGAATGACACGGCAGATGTTCTGGATTCTGCTCAAACGCTATGCGCAGCAGGCGGGTGTGCAGATGGATTTGTCGCCGCACACCCTGCGTCATGCCTTCGCCACGCATCTGTTAAATCACGGCGCAGACCTGCGTGTGGTACAAATGCTCCTGGGGCACGCGGACTTGTCCAGTACGCAAATTTACACCCATGTGGCGCGAGCGCGTTTGAAGGCTTTGCATCATGAGCACCACCCACGCGGGTAGTTGAGATTTTTATTAGGACTTACGCAAGATGGCGGTTTTCACCCCCTCCCCCTTGATGGGGGAGAGGCCGTGCCGAGGGGGGCTAGATCCGGGTTTTGCGCAAGTCCTGTCCTATTTATTACAAACGTTGAGGAAAAACGCATGAAGCGTGTTGTGGCGATTTCAAGCTTGGTTTTATCCATGAGTCTGGCGGCTATGCCGATGGTATGGGCTGATGCGACAGGAGATGCTTTGGCTGCAAAACTTAAAGCAGCCATGCCGGGGATTTCCCTGACTTCGGTCACGCCGACCCCGGTTGCGGGGATGTATGAAGTGGTGGCAGGTTCAGATGTGGTTTACATGACCGGTGACGGCAAATACATGTTCCAGGGCGTACTGATGGATTTTGATGCGCGTAAAAACCTCACCGAGGCGCGTCGCACGGGAATTCGCGCCGACCTGTTGAAACAGCTCAAGGATGAAGACACGATCATTTATGCCCCGATGGGCGTGCCCAGGCACACCATCACCATTTTTACCGATCCAAGCTGCCCGTATTGCCGCAAACTGCACGCAGAAGTGCCTGAATTAGTCAAAAACGGCGTGAAAGTGCGTTATGTGCTCTACCCGCGTGCGGGGCTGGACTCGCCGATTGGCAAGGCCAGCATCGGCATTATGTGTGCCAAAGATCGCAAGGCCGAGATGGATAAATCACTGGCTGGGCAGACGGTCAACCTGCCGACCTGTGATACGCACCCCTTGGCCAAGCAGCTTGAACTGGGTGGGCAGCTCGGACTGGAAGGCACGCCGTACATCGTGACCGAAAGCGGCATGGTAATTTCCGGCTTCCGCCCGGCAGCGGAATTGCTCAAAGTGCTGGATGCAGCCAAAAAACCGTCCTAATTGATCCTTGCCTGAATGAAGTGTGAATGGCCGGTAGGAGCGGGCTTGCCCGCGAAGCCCTCAACATACGCTTTTTCGCGGGCAAGCCCGCTTCCTTGCGCTTCAAGATATATTCGTGCCGCATCAATAACCAGGATTACGCAGAAGCTGGTTTTTACCCCCTTTCCCGCAAGTGGGAAAGGGGGCTAATCGCATCCAGCGCATCACTCAATGCAGCATCCCGAACATCTTGCGCCGATAGGGCAGGGTGAGCGGGTGGCTGTCGCCTAGCATTGCAAAAATCTGGATCATGCCCTTGCGTCCAGCGCCATCGTTGTAGGCGCGATCAAGCTGCATGATCTGCAAATATTCCTTTAGGGCGGCTTCATGCTGACCTTGCGTCACCAAAATAGAGGCGAGTTTTTCGCGCGCCTCGCAATCGTTGGGGTTGGCCTCAATCCGCGCCTGTAACTCATGCGCATCCCCCGCATCCTGTGCCTGGCGGGCAAATTGAATCTGCGCCTTGAGTTCGTGCGCCATGCCCGCTTCGGCGGCGGTGTCGGGAATAGCGTTCAACATGCCAAGGGCATCCTCAATCCGCCCGCTATGCGCGGCAAAACGCGCCAGGGTAAACAGTACCGCCGAATTTTTCGGATCAAGCTCATGCGCCAGGCGCAATAGCTCCAGCGCTTCGGCTTCATGGCCTTGCTCAAGCAACGACATGGCTTGATGCAGCATTAAATCCGACTCACGCAGCATATGCTTGTCGATCAAGGCACGAATGGCCGACTCGGGCTGCGCGCCCATGAACTGATCGACCACTGCGCCATCCTTGAACAGCATGACGGTCGGCAGACTGCGAATGCCAAATTGCGCCGCAAGGTTTTGCTCGGTATCGGTATCGACATAAGCCAGGCGCACCTCGCCGTTGTAGCTTTCCACCACTTTTTTCAATAAAGGCTTGAGCACCTGGCAGGGTTGACACCACGCCGCCCAAAAATCCACCAGCACAGGTTGCTGCATGGAAGCCTGGATGACATCGTGCTCAAAGGTTTGTTCAGAAGAATCAAAAACATAGTCAGTCATGGTGTGTCCTCATCATGGTTCACGGAGGGGTTGGAGCAGCTCGCGCTCACCCTGTCATCGAAAATTAAATCACAAAATCGTCACAAAGATGTTGACAGATCAGGAATCTTGTATAGAATGCGCCCCCGTCAACACATGTTGATGCCTGCGTCCCCATCGTCTAGAGGCCTAGGACATCGCCCTTTCACGGCGGTAACTGGGGTTCGAATCCCCATGGGGACGCCACTATTCTCTCGGTTCGGATCATTTGAATCCGGGCATCATCGAAATCTAGCCCTCCTGTCCCGTCTTAATCAATTAAGGCGATGAGTCTCCCCGGCACACAATCCTGTGATGCTACAACAAGACTTGGTGTGACGATCGTTGGTTTGGCTTCGGTGCTGAAGTTATCGCCAACGAACGCGGCCTGTTGCAAAAGCAATCCCGTACTCTGAAAGCTATCGCCGAGAGTCCCTTATTGTTTTTTTGTCTAGCAGGAAAAGCCATGACAACTCAAGTAACCGATCAAACCTTTGCCGATCTTGGTGTAAACGAACGCATCGTTACCAACCTCGCCTCACTCGGCCTGACCCAGCCCACCCCCGTTCAGGCGCAAGCCATTCCAACCCTGCTCGCAGGTCGTGATTTGATTGCCAAGGCACCTACCGGAACAGGCAAAACCGCCGCCTTCCTGTTGCCCGGTATGAGTCGCATCGTGGCCGAGCCTAAAGAAGGTCGTGGCCCGCGCATTCTCGTACTGGCGCCGACCCGCGAGCTTGCCCAGCAAGTGACCAAGGCCGCGATCAGCTTTGGCCGTGGTCTGCGCGGCACCCGCGTGGTGTGCATTACTGGCGGTGAACCCTATCCTATCCAGAACCGCGAACTCTCCAAGCCTTACGACATTCTGGTGGCAACGCCCGGTCGTCTGCTGGATCAAATGAACAACGGACGTGTGCATTTTGAGCGTCTCGACATGCTGGTTCTCGACGAAGCCGACCGGATGCTCGATCTGGGCTTCGCCGACGACATGCGCGCCATTGCAGAGGCCATGCCGCAAGAGCGTCAGAGCGTGTGCTTTACCGCCACCCTGTCCTCCAGCGTGGTGCGCCTGGCCAGCGATTTGCTGAACAACCCGGAAAAGCTCGAAGTCGCCCAGCAGGAAACCCGCCGTGGCGCGATTGACCAGCAAGTCATCTTTGTCGATCACGTCGATCACAAGCGCGAACTGCTCAACCATCTTCTGAACGATGCCGCCGTCAATCAAGCCATTGTTTTCACCGCCACCAAGCGGGATGCCGACCAACTGGCCATGGAGCTGGAAGATGCCGGACAAGCCGCAGCCGCCCTGCACGGCGACCTGAACCAGCGTCAGCGTACCCGTATGCTCGACCACTTGCGCAGCGGTCGTTGCCGCGTGCTCGTGGCGACCGATGTGGCCGCGCGTGGTATCGACGTGGCCGGGATTAGTCACGTTTTCAACTTCGATCTGCCGCGTCAGGCTGAAGATTACGTTCACCGCATCGGTCGTACCGGTCGCGCCGGAGCCACCGGCACCGCGATTTCCTTTGTCGGTCGTCGTGATGTCGGCATCCTGCGCAATATCGAACACTATGTGGGCGACAAAGTGCGCGTCACCGAAGTTGAAGGTTTTGAAGCGCGCTTCAAGCCACAAGAAGGCGGTGAGCGTGGTCATGCCGGTCGCGGCCATCATGCCCGCCCCGGCAGCACGGGGGGCGGCTATCGTGGTGCCAATCGCAGCGAAGGTAACGCGGGCGGTTATCGTGGCGCAGGTGCAGGCAACGGCGGCGGTTACCGTGGCGCGGCAAGCGCAGGTCACGGCGAAGGTCGAGGCTATGCGCCGCGTGGTGGCCAAGAGGGTGGTTATCGTGGCGGTAATCGCTCTGAAGCCAACGGCAATCGCGCCGAACGCGGCAACAGCTACGGCCAGCCGCGCAGCGAAGGCGCACCGCGCAGCGCTTACGGCGAAGCCCGCCCGTCCTACCGCGATGGACAGGGCGCGCCACGTCGCAAATTTTACGACTAAGCACGTCACTCGCATCTAGCCGTAGCCCGACATGTCGGCATGAATGCCGACCTACAATCATGGATGAAGCCGTAGCCCGGATGAAGCAAAGCGCAATCCGGGGGGTGTCTTGCGCAGATCTGAGGCTATTCCCGGATTCCGGCCTTTGGCCTTCATCCGGGCTACGAGCTGTTCGTTCGGCGATTTACACACTCCTGACCTCGAACCCCATGTGGGCGCGGGGTTTTTTGTGCGCGCGATAATCAACTAAACTTGCACATAAACAAAGCAAGGAATCACCCCATGGGACATGCACTGCTCCAAGACGATTACCTCAGCGCCGAAGACTACCTCTGGTGCGAACAGCAAGCCACGGACTGCAAACACGAATACGTCAACGGCAAAATCTTCGCCATGGCGGGCGCCAGCCGATGGCATAACCGCATCACCATGAATCTGACGATGCGCCTGCATCAACAGGTACGCGGCACGCCCTGTCAGGTGTACGGCTCAGATATGAAGCTGCATATCAAACGTCGTGACGATGTGCGTTTTTACTACCCCGACATTCATATCTGTTGCGAAGACGAGCCCGAAGCCTATTACAACACCCGCCCCATCCTGGTCGCTGAAGTGCTTTCCGAAAGCACCAGTCGCATTGATCGAGGCGAAAAGCTCGAAGCCTACAAAAACATCCCAAGCCTCGCCTGCATCTTGTTAATCCATACCGCCGTGCAGCATATTGAACTTTACGCCCGCGAGGCGCATTGGGAAGGCTGGGTGTACAGTGCCAGCGAAACACTGCCTTTGCCATGTATCAACCTTGATCTGCCGATCAGTGAAATCTATGCAGATTGAGAAGCAGGGACAGGCGCGGTTTGACCTTGGGGTGAATATGCTGTACGCGAAGATCGCGCAAGCTCGCTGATCTACCCTGCATGACTTGAGTTCATCTGCATCGCTATTCAAAGTGCTCACCTTGTTGCACTATAGCAACGCATAAGTTGCACCACGATTAAGCGCTTGTGTATAAAGACTCCCGTGACCCCGATACTGTTCGGGATGTCCTTCCAAACCTCCAGGAGATACCTCAATGAAGAAGCACATTATTGCTGTTGCAGTGGCCGCCGCCTTTGCAGCCCCGGCCGTTATGGCCGACACCACCCTCTACGGCCTGGCCAACATGTCACTCGATTATATCGATGTGAGCGAAGGCACCAGCTACAAGCGTAACTCAAATGGTTCGTTCACCAGCAACGCGACCAAGAACAACCTGCTTTCAAGCAATAACTTCAACGTTCAGTCTGGTTCTTCACGTATCGGCATCAAGGGCAGCGAAAAGATCAGCAAGGATCTGTCTGCTGTTTACCAAGCTGAATTCGGCGTGAATATGTCTGAAGACAGCACCGCACTGACCAGCCGTAACCAGTATGTTGGTTTGAGCAGCAAGAGCTTTGGTACCATGATTGCCGGTCGTCACGACACCCCAATGAAGCTGGCGATTTCCAAGTATGACCTGTTCGGTGACCAGATCGGCGACAACGGCAACATCGCTGGTGCCAAGTACGGTCGTAGCGCGGACTTCAACCGGCGTGCCCCGAACGTTGTAGCTTACTTGACTCCGAACCTGGCTGGTTTCAATGCGACAATCGCCTACGTGGCTGATCACGATATTACTTTTAATACTCCTAACTACGATATCAATGCCAATCAGGCGTTCTCAGTATCCGCTGGCTATGAAATGAAGAAGGTATTCAACGTCACTGTGGCGTATGAAAATCATCAAGCAAGAACAATGGTATCGGGTACTGCATTCAACAATCCAAACAAAACATCTGAAGATGCTTGGATGATCGGTGCTGGCGTTACTGCCATTAAAGATTTGACCATCAATGCTTTGTATCAGCAAATGAACGACTTTGATGGCTTGAAAACCAATGTTTGGGGCTTGGGCGCAGGTTACACCTTCGGCAAGAAGCACACCATCAAAGGTCAGTACTACAACGCAAGCTCTGATGCGCTGGCTGATAACCAAAACATGTTCGCTCTTGGTTATGACTTCGCCATGAGCAAGCAAACCACTCTGTTTGCAGCCTATGCTTACGGTGACAACGGTCAAAGTGTCTGGGGCGACGGCCACCAGGGCAAGACTCCAATCACCCAAATGGGCGACCAAGACGCTAACGCCTTCTCTGTAGGCATGAAGTACAAGTTCTAATGCTGAGCTGAGCCTTCCACGCGAAGGCTCAGCTTGGGTTAGTGTGTAGTTCACAAAAAAGCGACCTTCGGGTCGCTTTTTTTATGGTAGATGTTTTTGTAGGAGGGGTTTCAACCCCGATTTGAGTAAAACCAAGGGGTGATATTGTCGGGGATGAATCCCCTCCTACATGAGGGAGTTCAGCCGCCGATCTTACGCACGCCATCCTTACTGGCCAGGATCAATACATCCGCAGGGCGCAGGGCGAAGATGCCCACCGTGACAATCCCCGGTAGGTTATTAAGCTGTGCTTCGAGCTTGGCGGGTTCCATGATTTCCAGATTGTGAACATCAAGAATCTGGTTGCCGTTGTCGGTGACGAAATCATCGCGGTAGACCGGGTTGCCGCCGAGCTTGACCAGTTCGCGGGCGATCATGCTGCGTGCCATGGGGATGACTTCGATCGGTAGCGGAAATTTGCCCAGCATGGGGACGAGTTTGCTTTCGTCAGCAATGCAGACGAAGGTTTTGGCCAGTTGGGCGATGATTTTTTCGCGAGTCAGTGCGCCGCCGCCGCCTTTGATGAGTTGCAGGTGCTGGTTGGCTTCGTCGGCACCATCGACGTAGAGCGGAAGTTCGCTGACTTCGTTGAGGTTAAGTACCGGAATGCCGTACTTGCGCATACGCTCGGTGGAGGCGTTGGAGCTGGAGACCGCGCCTTCGATTTGATGTTTGATGGTGGCTAGGCCGTCAATGAAGTGGTTCACGGTGGAGCCGGTGCCCACGCCGACAATCATGCCGGGTTTGATGTATTCAAGGGCGGCGAGGGCGGCTTGTTTTTTCAGTTCGTCCTGGTTGAGTGCTGTGCTCATGCTGTTGTTCTCACGGGTTAAAGTAAAGCGTCCAAATCGTCTTCGGATGGGGTGGGTGGAAGGTCGGGCAGGATGTCGGGAATAAAACGATCCCAGTCGATACAAACCTTGACGACGTGAGCGCAGCTTTGGCCGCGCAAGGGTTGCACATCAATCTCATAGCGTTCGCCATGGAGGCGGTAGATGTACACCATGCCGTCAATGGGGTGGATCGCCCAGTATTCACGCACGCCAACACGCTTGTAAAGAGCGCGTTTGGTGATTTGATCGTAGCTGGCGCTGCCGGGGGAGATGATTTCAATAATCCAGTCGGGCGTGCCATTGACACCGCGTTCGTCGATTTTGTTGGGATCGCAGACCACGAGGATGTCGGGTTGGACGACGCGGTCGGTGTCTTGTTCGCGATCATTCGGGTGCCTTGGCAGGCGCACGTCCAGCGGGGCGATAAAGGGACGACAGGAGGTGTTGTCGAGTTGATTGGCGATTTGTCGCGCTGTCTGTAACACAAGTTCCTGATGCCGCACGCTGGGGGCGGCGGCCATGGCGTAGGCTTTGCCGTCGATGAGTTCAACACGCGGGCTGTCGGGCCAGGTCAGGTAGTCGGCGTAGGTGTAGCGCTGTTCGGGGCTGATGCGGTGAGGGGCGCGACTCATGGCGTATGGCTTCTGATGATGGTGTTCGGATTGTGGCGCAGCTTGGCGCGTGTGCCAAGCCTTTGCCGCCTAGGCTGCTAGGCCAAAAACAGACTATAGGCTGGGTTGTCGGTTTCGTCCCAGTAGGGGAAGCCTAGCGCTTCGAGGAAGTGCTCAAAATGCTGGCGTTCATCATTGGGTACCTGAATACCCACCAGCACACGCCCATAGTCAGCACCGTGGTTGCGGTAGTGAAACAGGCTGATGTTCCACTCGGCACCCATGCGGGTGAGAAATTGCAGCAAGGCGCCGGGGCGCTCGGGGAACTCGAAGCGATACAAAATTTCATGCGCCACATTGGGGCAGTGCCCGCCGACCAGGTGGCGCATGTGCAATTTGGCCATCTCGTTGCCGCTCATATCCAACACGGGGTAGTGACGGGCTTGCAGCTCGTGGATGAGAGCCTGTTTTTCGCTTGCGCCAGCGTTGAGTTGCACGCCAACGAAAATATGTGCATCGCGTTGATCGTTATAGCGGTAGTTGAATTCGGTAATGGCGCGGCGACCCAGGGTTTCGCAGAAGGCGCGAAAGCTGCCCGGGCGTTCGGGAATGGTGACGGCAAACAGGGCTTCGCGTTGTTCGCCAAGGTCGGCGCGCTCGGCGATATGGCGCAGGCGGTCGAAGTTCATGTTGGCACCGGAGTTGATGGCGATCAGGGTCGCGTCGTGCTCCTGTTGGTGTGAGGCGACATAGCGTTTGAGCCCGGCAATCGCCAGTGCGCCTGCCGGTTCAGCAATGGCGCGGGTGTCGTCAAAAATGTCTTTGATGGCGGCACTCATTTCGTCCGTGCTGACCAGAATGATTTCATCCACGCATTCGCGGGCGACGCGGAAGGTTTCTGCGCCTGCTTGCTTGACGGCCACGCCGTCGGCGAATAGGCCGACCTGCGGCAGGATGATCCGCGCGTTGGCGGCCAGCGCAGCGTGCATACAGGCGGCATCTTCCGGTTCAACGCCGATAATGCGCGTGTTGGGGCGCAGGTGTTTGATGTAGGCGGCCACCCCGGCGATTAGACCTCCGCCACCGACGGGGATGAAGACGGCTTCAATCGGATCGGGGTGCTGGCGCAGAATTTCCATGCCGATGGTGCCTTGGCCGGCGATGATTTCGGGATCATCAAACGGGTGGATAAAGGTTAGCCCTTCTTTGCTGGCCAGTTGGCGGGCATGGGCATAGGCTTCATCATACGCGTCGCCATGCAGCACGACTTCGCCACCCCGCCTGCGCACGGCGTTGACTTTGATGGCCGGGGTGGTGGTGGGCATGACGATCACGGCGCGCAGCTTCAGGCGTTGGGCGGCAAGGGCAACCCCTTGGGCGTGGTTGCCTGCGCTGGCGGCAATCACGCCGCCGTGAATTTCCCCACGCTGGCGCATATGGAAAATTTTGTTGTAGGCACCGCGTAGCTTGAAGGAAAACACCGGTTGCAGGTCTTCGCGCTTGAGCAGCACATGGGCATTCATGCGTGCGGAGAGTAGGGGCATGGCATCCAGCGGGCTTTCAATCGCCACGTCATAGACGCGGGCGTTGAGGATGCGGTCAAGGTAGTCGCGGGTGATGCTCATGCGTGGTGTTCTAGTTCGAGGATGGCCTGCCAATCGGCATTAGTCACCGGCATGACCGAGAGGCGGTTGCCCTTGCGCACCAGTGGCATGTGTTCGAGCTGCGGCAGGGCTTTCATTTCATGCAGCGTTATGGTGCGTTTGAGATGACGCACATAGCGTAAATCCACCATGTCCCAACGCGGTTTGTCGGGGGTGCTTTTGGGGTCGTAATACTTGCCTTCGGGGTTATCCCAGGCGGTGTGGTCGGGGTAGGCTTCACGCACGATTTCGGCAATACCGACGATGCCGGGTACGCTGGTGTTGGAGTGGTAGAAGAACACCTGGTCGCCGATCTTCATCTCACGCATAAAGTTGCGTGCCTGATAGTTGCGCACGCCATCCCAGCCTTCGGTTTGCGTCGGGCGGGTGGCGAGGTGGTCGATACCGAAAACCTCGGGTTCAGATTTCATTAGCCAGTAGGCCATACGGGTAATTCCTTATCTTCGATTGAACAAGCGTAACCCGTGTTCGGTGACGATGCCATCCAGCGGCACATCCCATGCGGCAGCGGGTAACGGCGTACAGCGTTGCAGTTCAAAGGCGACGCCAATCAGCAGCGGTTTGCGCCAGCGTCGACGGGCATGGCGAAAGGCAAAACTACGGTCGTAAAAGCCGCCGCCCATGCCGAGGCGGTTGCCTTGCTTGTCGAAGCCGACCAGGGGCATGAGCACTGCGTCAAGTTGGCTGGGGCGCAGGTATTCACGCGGCTGGACATGCGGTTCGGGAATGCCGAAGCGATTGGGGCGTAGTGTGGATTGGGGTGTCCACGGCGCAAAGCGCAGGCGGGAACCGCGTGCCAGTACGGGTAAATAGCTGTGCTGGGCTGGGTTTTTCAGGGTTTGAAACAGGCGCAGATCAACTTCACCATCGCCAGGCCAGTACAGGGCGAGGTGGCGCAGGCGCTTGAGGTGTGGGTGTCGGCTGAGGGCTTGCAGAATCGCGGCCTCTTTTTCAGCGCGCGCCCGAGGTTCCAGACTACGGCGAGCCTGGCGTAGCGTTTGGCGAAGTTCCTTGCGCGAGAGCGAGTGCATGGAGGTGCTTAAATCACGAGGTTCGATAAAGCTTCTTGAGCTTAAAAACAAAAGGCCGAGCATGTTGCCGGCCTTTTATTGCAAATTCAGGGGTCTTCCAGAAGCGGCGTTGCTGGCTACGTACCTTGAACCGAGCGGTTCAAGTCGGGGAGGGCGGCATGATGCGTCAGGCTTTCCGTTCAGGACGGACATGCGCACGGCACCAAAGCGACCCGCCCCTGGGGGGTGCATTAAGGCTCAAGGGGATTGAACCAGTGGGCGCACGCCCCAGAAGACTTGAGTGCAGTTTAATACGTCTGGTTTTGATTGCAATCGTTGAGCAGGTTTTGCATTTTTTGATGCAACTCATCGGCTTCGTGTTGTACCGAATGAGTGACGAAGATTTCACCATTGTCCTGCGTGGTTTCCTGTATGACGGGGCGGCTGCGCAGCTGGAGAAGGAGTCGCTCATGCTCATCGCGCAATTCGAGTAGCTCATGCGTGAGATTGATGGCGGCCATAACGGCCACGCGGTCATTGCCGATCACCTTGCCGGTATGACGGATTTCGCGCATCTTGTGATCCAGATGACGCGCGGCGCGAATGAGGGCATCGCGTTCCTGGGGCGGGCAGGCAATGCGAAACTCCTTGTCGAGCACGGTAACACTGACGGGGGTGGAGGCTTCTTGGTTCATGTCGGGTCATCCTGTTGGCTAAGGAGTTGTTCCAATACGGGGGTCAGGCGCTGTTCAGTCGTGGTCAGTAATTGCAGGAGTTGCTTTTTGTCTTTGAGCAGGCGCTGGTTGTCCTGTTTGAGTTGGAGATTGAGCGTCATCAATTTTTCGATGTCGGCGCGCAGCATTTGCCAGGTTTCTTCGCTTAGGATGTGTTGCATGATGGCTGTTGACGGGGCGGAGAGTTGAACTGCGTCGAATCATAGCCTAATCGCGCCTTGTATGGTTGCTTTACAGTGACTTAGCGTTGTGAGCGGCTGTGGCGTGTTAGGATTCGGCGGGTATCTGTGGTTCGTGCGAGGAGTCATGTATGGTGAGTTTTGAACAAGTGGAAGCCGCGTTGCCTCAGGCGGATATGCAGGCTGCGGAGGCGCATGGCGCGTTGATGGGAATGCTGTGCGCACAGGGACAGGTTGAGCTGGAGGCTTGGTGGGCGCAGGTGTTCGAGCTGGATGATGCTTCGTCTCCCGTGGTTGTGCCGGAGGTGGTGAGCAGCATGTACGCCGAGGCCGTGGATAGTCTGCGCGAGGGGAGCGGGACGTTTGATCTGCTGTTGCCGGATGATGATGCGGCTTTGGAGGCGCGTGCGGATGCGCTGCATGTGTGGTGTCATGGCTTTTTGTATGGTTATGGCGTGGCGGGTGGGCGTGATGAGACCGCTTTGTCTGAAGAGGCCGCAGAGGTTTTGCGTGACATTGCTCAGTTTGCCCAGACGGCTTTTGATCTGGGCGAGGATGCGGAAGAAGATGAGCTGTCATACAGCGAGCTGGTGGAGTATTTGCGCGTGGGCGTGATGCTGATGTTTGAAACCATGTATCCGCGTGAGCAGGTGCGGCCAGGCGTGGTGGACGATGGTGACGAGCCTTTGGATATTGAGGACTTGTGGGCGCAGATCGCCAAGGCCAAGGTGCAGACTTTGCATTGATGTTTTAAGGATAGGACTTACGCAAAGCCTAGATTTAGCTCCCTCTCCCCTCGTGAGAGAGGGCTGGGGAGAGGGGGGTAAACAGTCGCTAAAACATAGGCTTCTACCAGTTTCCCCACCCTCTCCCCAACAACCCCCTCGGCACGGCCTCTCCCCCGTCAAGGGGGAGGGAGTAAAAACGGTTTTTTGCGTAAGTCCTAAAGGAAATGAGCCACAGAGGGCACAGAGAGCGCAGAGTAGATTCGACCAAGCGTCCTCCCCAGTAATGTCCTGCCATGGTTGGATGTGAGGCTTGTGTTCTCCCGACAGAATCTCTGTGTTCTCTGTGGCAAATAAAGTTTTGAAAAGCGGAGTCAAACGTGTCGATTCATCCCGTATTGAATAAAAAACAGTTTGCACGGCGGCGTAAGCGTGTTTTAGCGGCCTTGGGTGAGCAGGCGCTGGCAATTATTCCTGCCGCCAGCGAGCAGTTGCGTAACCGCGATACGCATTTTCCTTTCCGTCAGGCGAGTGATTTTCGCTATCTGACCGGTTTTGAGGAGCCGGATGCGTTTTTGGTGTTGGCACCGAAGCATGAATTGGGGGCGAGCATTCTGTTTGTGCGTCCGCGTGATGCGGCGCGTGAGCAATGGGACGGGCGGCGTGCGGGTGTGGACGGCGCGCTTAAGCTGTACGGGGTCGATCAGGCGTTTACGCTGGATGAGCTGGATGCAAAATTGCCGGAGCTGCTGGCCGGGCGGGAGCAGATTTATGCGCCATTGGGCGAAGATGTGGCCTTTGCTCAGCGGCTGTTCGGCTGGTTGAGTGCAGTACGGCGTTTGCAGCGCAGCGGCGTGAAAGCGCCGAGTGCATGGCTGGATAGCGCGCCGGTGTTGCATGAAATGCGTTTGTTCAAGGATGAGGAGGAGTTGCGCGTGTTGCGCGAGGCCTGTCGCCTGAGTGTTGAAGGGCATCAGCGCGTAATGCAGGCCTGTCGTCCCGGTGTGGCGGAATATCAGCTTGAGGCCGAGTTGCTGCACACCTTCCGTCAACATGGCGGCGAGGCGGCCTTTCCGTCGATTGTGGCGGGTGGGCAAAATGCTTGCATTTTGCATTACACCGAGAACCGCGACACGTTGCGCAAAGGTGAGCTGGTGCTGGTGGATGCGGGCTGCGAATGGGGCGGGTATTGCGGCGACATCAGCCGTACCTTGCCGGTGGGCGGGCGTTTTTCGTCCGCGCAGCGCGATGTGTATGCCGTGGTGTTGGCGGCGCAACAGGCGGCGATGGATGCCGTGCGCTTGGGCGCCGGTTTTGATGCGCCGCACCAGGCCGCTGTGCAGGTGTTGACCGAGGGTTTGGTGGATTTGCAGCTGCTCAAGGGCAAGGTGAGCAAGCTTGTCGAAAAAGAAGCCTACAAGCGTTTTTATATGCACCGTACCGGGCATTGGTTGGGCATGGATACGCATGATGTTGGTGCCTACAAGGTGGATGGCGCGTGGCGCGCCTTGGAGCCGGGGATGGTGTTCACCGTGGAGCCGGGTCTGTATATCGACGATAGGCGCGATGTGCCGAAGGCTTACCGCAATATCGGCATTCGGATTGAGGATGATGTGCTGGTCACGCGCGAGGGGCATGAGGTGTTGACGGCGGCCGCGCCGAAGTCGATTGAGGCGTTGGAGGACTTGGTGTCACATGAATAAAGCGATGGATTCGGCGGTGGACGTAGCGATTGTCGGCGGCGGGCCGGTGGGGGCGATTCTGGCGCATGTGCTGGCGCGCGAAGGCTTTGCGGTGACGGTGCTGGAACGGGAAACGCCGCCGACGCAGGCGCTGGTCGGCGTGTCGGGGTTTGATGGCCGGGCGATTGCCTTGGCCGAGGGCGGGCGGCGTTTGCTGGCGGGTTGGGGTCTGTGGGAGGGTTTGCAGGCGCAGGCTGAGCCGATTGAGCGTATTCATGTGAATCTGCGCGGTGCTTTGGGTGCGGCGCGTTTTGCTGCGGCTGAGGAGGGTGTGGACGCGCTGGGGCAGGTGCTGGATTCGGCCTGCATGGCTCCGTTGTTGTTGCAGGCGGCGCGTGATAGCGGGGTGGATTGGCGCGCACCGGCGGCGTATGTGGCGCATGAGGTCGATGCGAGCGGGGTCACGGTGCGTTACGCGGTGGATGAGGTGGAAAGGAGCTTGCGCGCTCGTTTGTTGGTGGCGGCGGATGGTGCAGGCTCGGCTGTACGCACGGCGCTGGGCGGCGAGGTGCAGGGGCGCGATTACGGGCAAACGGCGATTCTGGCGCGGGTTGAAGTCGAGCGGGCGCAAGCCGGTACTGCGTTTGAACGTTTTACCGAGGAAGGACCGATTGCGCTGTTGCCGATGGGGGGACAGCGCTATTCGCTGGTCTGGGTCACGGCTACGGACGCGGTGGCTGCGCGTTTGGCCTTGAGTGATGCGGCGTTTTTAGCGCAGTTGGGTGTGCGTTTTGGGATGCGGCTGGGACGGTTTGTCGCGGTGGGGGCGCGCAGCACGTATGCCTTGCGCACCACCACGAGCGAGCAGATTACCGCGCCGCGTCTGGTGATTTTGGGTAATGCGGCACATGCGCTGCACCCGGTGGCAGGGCAGGGGTTGAACCTGTGCCTGCGCGATATTCGCGCCCTGTTGGGCGAGCTTAGTCAGGCGCAGCAGGAAGGGCGCGATCTTGGCGGCGCGGAAGTTTTGGCGGCCTATGCGGCCTCGCGTGCGCCGGATTATGCCAAGAGTTACCCTATGATGGATGTGCTGGCGCGTGGCTTTACCAATGCCGTGCCGGTGCCCAAGTTGTTCAAGGGCTTGGCCTTGGCGGCGCTGGATGCGCTGCCGCCGTTGCGCAAGCGTTTTGTACGGCAAATGATGGGTTTGAATGGGTAAATGAATACACAGCAGAACGATATGCCCTTGCGGAAAGACGAAGCGCAAGAAGCCCTCTCCCCCTTGACAGGAGAGAGTTTGGGAGAGGGTGAAAAGCTTTTGGGCGAAGCATGGGCTTTGCCAGAACCGCCCCCCTCTCCCCATCCCTCTCCCGCGAGGGGCGAGGGAGCAAAACCCACACAGCACGCAGATGTGCTGATTATCGGTGGCGGCATGGTGGGCATGGCTCTGGCCTGTGTGCTCGCCAAGCAGGGGTTTGAGGTGCATGTGCTTGAAGAAAAGCAGCCCAAGCCGTTCGACCCCGCACAGGCACTGGATTTGCGCGTGTCGGCGGTCAGCCTTGCCTCGCAAAATGTACTGGAGGCGGCGGGCGCGTGGGCGCATGTGCTGGCCATGAGCTTTTCGCCGGCAGCGAAAAAGGGCTTGCCGGAAGGCAAGCTCGAAGAGCAACCGCCAGGGATGGTGCTTGCCCGTGCGACCCCTTTTCGCCGGATGCGCGTATGGGATCAGGCGGGCGTGGGCGACACACGTTTTGATAGCCGTGAGATTGGCGAGCCTTTTCTTGGGCATATTGTGGAAAACCGCATCCTACAACTGGCCCTGTGGCAGGCGGCGGCGGGCTTGGATGGGGTGCAGACCCATTGCCCGGCGCAGCTGGATGGCTTGAGCATTCATGCGCACGGGGTGGTGGCGCAGCTCAGTGATGGCGCAAGCATCCATGCCAAGCTGGTGGTCGGTGCCGATGGTGCGCATTCGCGGCTGCGTGACTTGGCGCATATTGGCGTGATTGCATGGGATTACGACGTGGAAGCCCTTGTGGCTACGGTGAAAACTCACGCGCCGCAGCAGGATATTACCTGGCAACGCTTTACGCCGAGCGGGCCGCAAGCGCTGTTGCCGCTCCCGGGACATCACGCCTCGCTGGTGTGGTATCACGCGCCGGACGAGGTGGCGCGCCTGCTGGCGCTGGATGAGGCGGATTTTCTGGCCGAGTTGCTGCGCAGTTTTCCGCGTGAGCTTGGCGCTATCGAAGCACTGGTAGGTCGCGGCAGTTTCAAACTCACCCGCCGCCATGCACAAACCTATGCCAAACCGCGTGTGGTGCTGGCAGGGGATGCGGCGCACACCATTCATCCGCTGGCCGGGCAGGGCGTGAATCTTGGTTTTATGGACGTGGCGGCACTGGCGGAAAACCTGATTGCGGCGCGTGCGCGCCATCAGGACATCGGCGCGCTGCATGTGCTGCAAGCTTATGAGGGTCAGCGACGCGGCGAAAATCTGTTGATGCAGTCGGGTATGGATGTATTGCACCACCTGTTCAAACCGGCGCATGGGGTTGTGCCGCTCTTGCGCGGCGCGCTGTTGCGTTTGGCGAATGATCTGCCGCCACTCAAGCGTATGCTCACCCGCCGTGCCACCGGTCGGGCGGGCGAAGCGCCGCGTATGGCGATCACCCGCGCATAACATGCTCAATCAATGGTTTTCCGCAATGACATCCAGCATGGCGGCGAGCATGTCAAAGGCGAGTGAATTCCCCCCTTTTGCAAAGGGGGGCGATGTTGGGAGGCTTTTGCAAAACAAATCCGCAATGACCAAGATAACAACGTCCATTCGCGGTTCATTCAGGCAGGGAGCAATAGAATTTACGCAAAAAAAACGTTTTCACCCTCTCCTCCTTGATGGGGGAGGGGTGAATCTGGTTTCTGCGTAAGTCCTGTGTACTTTACTTGGCTTTGCTGTTCATGCGGCGACGCGCCCATGCCAGCAAGGGCACGCCGAACAGGGCGAGACCCTCAAGCCCCACAGCGCCTCCTCCACCTGATTCCGCCTGAGCGCGGGTTGTGGTGCTGAATTCGCCGTTCACGCCGCCGATGGTCAGATAGCTGGTCTGGGTTGTAGCAAACTGGCTGCTGGTGGTTTGGCGCACGGTGATTTGATCGCCGGGGCCAACCATGCTGGGCTGGCGGGTATATTCGCCGCCATTGATACGGTAATCGCCAGCACCGCTAAACAGCACCAAGGTTGCGCCTTCAATGCCGCTCAAGGTCAAGGGAGCCGAGGTGACCGAGGTTGAAATATCTTGTGCGCCAAGCGGTGTGAAAGAAAACGCATTGGGGATTACGTCGGCTCCCTTGAGGCGCACTGCGGCAAAGTCATCCAGGTAAGCCGAGCTATCGGCCACGCCGGCTACCACCATGTCGCCGTTCGGTTGCAGAACAATACCGTTTGCGCCATCCATGCCGCCACCGATGCGGGTGGTCACAATACCGCTCGCGGCCTGACCAAACGTGGTGTCCAGCGAGCCATTCGAGTTATACATGGCTATGGCAAAATCTGAATTCACCGTGTTGTAAAGCGCAGCGCCAGCCGCCACCAGCTTGCCGTCCGGGCGGTAAGCAATATCGGCTGCACCGCTACGATCCAGCCCGATTGGGGTTTTCACCCAGCCCATGGCACCAAAACCGGTGTCCAGTTGGCCGTTGCTGTTCAGACGCACCAGGGCGAAATCACCCATCTGGCGATAGTTGTCGTCGCCCTTGCTACGCCCGCCAGCGGCCACAATGCGGCCATCCTGTTGCAAGGTGACGCGGCTGGCACCGTCGTTATAAATCAGAATAGAGGTGGCAAAAGTCGCCTTGCCATCGTCGTTAAATGTGTTGTCTAGGCTACCGTCGGTGTTGTAGCGCGCAAAGGCAAAATCAAAATTACCATTGGTCACGCTGCAATCCAGTGAGTTGCAACTTGCACCGGCCACGACGATCTTGCCATCCGGCTGGATGACGAGGCCATTCGCACCATCGTCAGACTGACCCATCGGCGTAATCACGATGCCGGTTTTGGCTGCGCCAAAGCTCTGGTCGAGCGCGCCATTGCTCAGGTAGCGCACGGTGGCAATATCGAAGTGACTACGCTTTTCCTTGTCGTCGTAGCTCAGACTCCAGCCTGTGACTACGATTTTGCCATCAGCCTGCAAAGCAATATCCGTGATGTAGTCGTCCATTTCTTCTGGCTTGTTGCGCAGGCGGGTGGTCACCAGCCCATCGACATCAAAACTTTTGTCCAGCGTGCCATCGACGTTGTAGCGGGCGAGGGCGAACACGGTTTGTCCTTGCGGATTCAGCGTAAAGCCTGCGGCAATGATTTTGCCGTCTGCTTGAAGCGCGACCGCGTTGGCCTGCTCCATATTTTCATGCGGTGCAGCCCAGAATTGGGTGGTGATCTTGCCGCCCACACCGAAGGTGGTGTCCAACTGCCCATCGGCGTTGTAGCGCAGCAGGGCGAAATCGTCGTTGGTGTTTTCCTTGTTGCGTGCAAAACCTGCCAGCACGATTTTTCCATTGCTTTGCAAAGCGACATCATGCGCTGCATCGTTACCCTGGCTGAATGAGGTGGTTTGCTTGCCCTGGCTGCCGAAGTTCATGTCCAGCGCGCCGAATTGGGCGGGGTCGAAGGCTGCCTGGCTGCTGGCGCTTAAAGCCAAAAGCAGGGCAGCGGCGAGCGGGTTGATTTTCAATGTGTGCATCAATGTGTTCTCCAGAAAAAAGCCGTTCAGTGCATTGAATCCAAGGCGGCTGAACGGCGGTTGTGGGGTATCCCTTGAGCCGAGCCGCCGGGGCTGCTCGGGGTGGGTTAGTAGGGGAAGGTTACTTCGTCACTTGCAGAAGTATTCGGCACCTTGATGGATAACGTGTAGGTGTCGCCCCCCTTGGCCTCTTGGGGTACACAAGTTCCGGGTGGGGTGGGACATACAACTTCAGCTTCGGGTCCGTTGCCGGTATAGCTCACGGTGAAGAGCACTTGACCATTATTGTCGGTCACGTTGCCTGTTGAACCCGTATAAGTGAGTTCGTCAAAGGTCGCGGGCGGTGGCTGACCATCGTCATTTGCTGTGCCCAGGATCAACACCTGGCGACCGACCATCGGCATGCCGCGTGTGTCTATCAACGTAACCTTCATTTCGCGCGTTCCTTTGCCAGGGCCGCCGATACTGGTAATCAATGAACCTACGGAAACGGGCTTGACCGCAATGCTCACTACAGGGGTCGCCTGCCCTTGCAGGCTGAAGGTCAGGTTAATGATTTCCGAGCCTACATAAGCCTTGGCATCAATCGTGAAGTTGGCGCAACCATCTGCATTCGTTAAAGGAACGGCAGGAGTGAGAACGATAGGTGCCGCAACGGTCGGTGTTGCCGGAATCAGACCGGTGACCTGCAACGGCGTGCCTGGCAGCGGGGTTTGATTGGCATCGAACACGCAAATGGAGACTGGCGTGATTTCCCCTGACACAGCCTCGGTTACGGAGCTGACCATCTGGTAGTCCTTGATGCCCAGATAGCGCGCGTCCATGGTGATGGAGCGGCTATTGCCCGCACGCGCGGTCAGTAGGGCGCGCTGGTTAAGGCGGGTGGCCGGGTAGGTGATGAAGGTAGAGGCTATACCCTGGGCATCGGTGATCGCCGATGCGCCGATCACGCCGTATTGCGCGCGACCAATCACCCAAGGGATGGTTGCGCCTGCGTTGTGGCCGTTGTTCCCACTGAAGGGTTCGGTGACCAGCAGGCGATTGCCGTCCAGAATGCTGGAGATTACGCGGCTGCTGATCAGGTCGCGGTTCACGCCTTGCTCGTCGGGGCGCAGTACCAGCCGGTCATTGACGCGTGCGCCTGACAGGGAACCATTGGCAATGAACAGGTTGCCGCCTTCGGAGGGGTCGCCCTTGTCGCCGGTAATCACGAAATCACCGGGAGTCTGCGGGTAATTGGCGATTGGCGAGTCCACCAGGCTGAAGTCAATGCGTGCGCCTTGAACGGGGTTGCCCAGATTGTCGGTGGCAATACTGCTGACCACGCGCAGATAGGTACCGTCCAGGAAGATGTCACCCGTGCCCAGGGGCAAGGTGGTGCGGTTGGCGGCAATGGCTTGTGCAAATGCGCCGGTAAAGGCCAGTGCAGCCACGCGTCCGTCTTCGATACTGAAGGTCATGTCGGCAGTCACCGGGCGCTGGATGCCGTTTTCGACGTTGTTGTCCTGGCCGTCTGCAGTGATGCGCAGTTTGGCAACGCCGGCGATAGTGCCTGAGCGCAGGCTGACCTGGGCTTTGCCGCTGCTGGTGGTGGTGTTGACGATGCTGCCGGTTGCGCCGCCTTGACCAAGCAGGGTGGCGCCCAGTTCAGGGTTGAGCAGTTCAATCTTGACGTTGGGGGCGGGCGGGTTGCCCACGGGCTCGCCTACGGGGTCGGCAACAAAGATGTCAATCAGCCCCGCGTCGTTCAAGCCCTGGTTGGTGACATAGATCGGGCCATTGGCCAGTGTTGCCGTCACGGTGGAGGGCAGGCCGGTGGAGATGGCGGAGCCGATCACAATCTGGGTGCTGGCCACCAGGGTTTTCTTCGAGCTGGGGTCTTCCCATGAGGCGCGGATGGTGACGGTGCCGGGACGATCCCAAGCGTGGAAAATCATCAGTGCCTGCCCTGCGGCGGCATCGACGTTGTAGCTCCAGAAGGCTTTTTTGACTTTGATAATCGTGCCATCGGGCTGCGTGACATCTTCGGTTTCAAAGGGTTGTGGGTAGAGGGCACCTGAGTAGGTGTTGCCGCCGTCCATCATGAACTGGATTTTGGTTCCTGTGGGAACGGGCGAGCCGTCGGCCTTGTAGGCTTTGGCAATCACGGTGGTGGAGTAGAGTGAGCTTATCGGCTCAACAAAGCCGCCACTCTGTACGGGCAGGGTGTTTTTTGCCGCCGTCAGGGTGATGGAACCCTCCTTTGCGCCTGTAAGGGTGTCTCCGCCACTGCCGCCTCCGCCGCCACAGGCGGTCAGTAGGGCAATGGGTGCAAGTACAGCGAGTATCTGGGCTGCGTATCGACGTAAATGGTTAAACATGGTGCATTCCTTGAAGGTTGGCCTGTGTGGTTATTGAACGTTCTGCACGTCGCTTATCATGCCGTGTTCGACAATGCGCGGGGTGACGAAGATCAATAGTTCGAATTTCTGGGTGCTCTTGAGGCGTTTGCTGAATAGCGCTTCACCAATCCAGGGTAAATCTCCGAGGAAGGGGATTTTGTTGATCTGGTTGATATTGCTGATTTCATAAATACCACCAAGAACAACGGTTTCACCATTTTTGACCTGAACCTTGGTGTTGACTTCGCGTTTGTCCAGCGGCGGTACGCCGTTGACCGAGCGCGTCCAGTCGGGTTCGTCTTTTTGAACCTGGATGTCCATGATGACGTTGTTGTTGGGCGTGATCTGCGGGGTTACCTTGGTCTGCAACACGGCCTCTTTGAAAGAGGTTGTGGTCGCGCCGCTGGAGCTGGCTTCCTGATAGGGAATTTCCTTGCCTTGCTTGATGTAGGCTGCCTGGCCATTGGCCGTAAGCACGCGCGGGCTGGAGATGATTTCGCCCTGGCCTTCGGCTTGCATGGCGGAAATTTCCATGTCCACCAGTACGTTGGAGCCGAGGATGCTCAAGCCCAGGCTTCCCATGGGCGTGGATGAGATGGGAAGATTGATGTTGTAACGGTTGCTTGGCAGGCTGGGAAAGCCGGGAGCAGGAGCCGCGACCATGTTGCCGGGGATAATACCGCTGGTGATGTTGGAGAGCATCTGGTTGGTGCCTGTGCCGCTGCCTGAGTACACCACGGTGCCATTTGAGTCCGTATTGACACCCGTGACACCCCATTTGACCCCTAGCTCGCGCGCGAAGTTATCGGTGGCAATCACAATGCGGGTTTCGATCAGAACCTGTTTGACCGGGGAGTCAAGTTTTTTGACCAGGTCGCGGATGCGCTCAAGGTTGTCGGCAATGTCATTTACCAAGAGGGTGTTGGTGCGATCATCCACCGTAATGGTGCCTCGCGGGCTGAGGAATCCAGAGTTGGAGAGCGCTGTCGGCGCGGTTCCCAATGCGCCGACATTCCTGTTTGCGGGGGATGGGCGTAGCAGTTTTTCAATGTCCCCGGCACGGGCATAGTTGATCTGGATAAAGTCAGAAACGAGCGGTGCCAGGGTTTCATTTTGCCGAATCAGGTCGAGGCGCGCCTTTTCCTGGGCGGCAATTTCAGCGGTGGGGGCAATGAACATGACGTTGCCGTTTTGACGCATGGATAGTCCGCGCGTGGTCAGGATCAGGTCGAGCGCCTGATCCCAGGGGACATTCTCCAGGCGGAGGCTCATGCGTCCGGTGACGCTGTCGCTGACGACGATGTTTTGACCTGTGAAATCCGCAAGTAACTGGAGCAGGGGACGTACTTCAATGTCCTGGAATTTGAGGGTCAGGCGTTCGCCGGTGAATTTCTTGGGTGCCAGTGGGTTGTTTTGGTTGGTATCCGGCGCTGCGACCGGGCGTATGTCGATGGTGAGCTGGTTGCCAACCTGATAGGCCATGTTTTCAAAAGCGACCGTGTTTTCAACGCTGATGCGCGAGCCTTGGCCTTTGTTTTCGACAATGACCAGCTTGGCGGGCGTGGCGAAGTCTGAAACATCATATTGCGCTTCTTTGAGCTTCGTGCCGGGGAGGTCGATGATAAGACGCTTGCCCTCGGTCTTCATGTTCATCGGTGCGTTGGCGGAGGGCATGTTAACCAGAATGCGCCCTTCACCCTTGGCTCCGAGTTTGAAGTCAACCTGGGCGGGTTGCGTTGCGCCTGGGGCGACTGGCGCAGCGGCTGTCTGTTGTGGCGCAACCTCGGGGCTGGCTGCATCATTTGCTACGCCTGCCGTACCTGTATTCTGGATGGACAAGACAACATCGTTGCCTTCCAGGCTGAGTTTGTAGGGTTGGCTTTGTTCGAGGCTGATGATGGCGCGAGCGCGCCCTTGAGATTCGGCAAAACGCAGATCGCGCACATTGCCAAGATCAATGCTGCGCAGCTTGTTACCGCTATCAAGGCGCGTGTCAGGGAAGTCCACCGCAATACGCGCAGGTTCTTCAATCACGAAGTTGGTGGGGGGCGCTTGCATGGGTTCGGCCAGGACAAAGCGGATCTGGGTGGTTCCGTCCTGGAGCATGTTGACATTGATGTCCTTGATCTCGTTGGCCGCCCAAGCGCTGGACAGGCTCAAACCCAATGCAAGTGTTATAGCCTGGGTGAGGCGGTTTTTTGGAGTGGTTGGCTGCGTCATGGCTATTTACCCTGGGTTCCTGAGTCTTTCATGGTGATGGTGGCGGGTTTTTCCATCCAACCGCCATTGCCGTCGGGGAGGATTTCAATCAAGTCAACTCTGGTTTCTTCTATGCCGGTGATTTTGCCGAAATTCTGACCGAGATAGTTTCCAATGGTGACGGTGTGGATGGTGCTGTCAGGCGCGCTAATCAATGCTTCAGGATGCCCATTCCGCTCAATGATGCCCATCATGCTTAGGCCATCCAGCGGGAAGGTTTCGAGCGGTTCCTTGGCGCGATTACTGTCAGGTCGGATTCCGCTTTCCACTTTCTCTTCGACGTATTCAGGTGCCGAGAACGGGTCGCGGGAGTCGAATGCCGTGTAGATAAAAGGGACGTAAGGCTTGAGTTGCGGAATGGCTGGGATGGCCTTGTTGGCAGGTTTTTGCATCGTTTCTTCGACAAAAACCTCAAGGTCGCTTTTGCCCTGGGAGCATCCATTTAATAGGGGGAGACTGAGCGCGACCAGTGCTAAGGTCATATTTTTGGGTGTGAGTATCATCCTTGCAACTCCTTAACGTCCTGCAGATGCAGGGCTTGCTGCTTCGCGTTGCTTGATCTCTTCAGTGTCAAGATAACGGTAGGTCTTGGCAGTGATTCTTAGATCAAGTTCTTTGTTTTTGGAGAAATCAGCTGAAGGGGTGATCGTGGCGAAATTATGCAGGGTGATAATGCGCGGCAGCGCCGAGGCATCGCTCACAAATTTCGCGAGCTGATGGTATGTCCCCTGAAAGCGGAGGACATAGGGTGCTTCTGCGTAATAGTCGAATGGCACTTCAGGCAATGCCTGGATCTGAACGTTTTTCAGGCCGTCGGCCAGAGATGTCTGGGCGACATCCACGATCAGGTTCTCAATTTCCTTTTTGTTGGGTAATTGGCGAAGAATGGCCTGAAGGGTTTGTTCCATTTCTACCAGTTGAGCCTTATACGCATCAAGGTTCGCTACAAGCTGTTGCTTTTCAACGATTTTGTCTTTCAGCTCGGGTTCTTTGATGCGTTCGGATTCAAGCTGAGCCTGCATGTGCTGAATGTCAAAATAGTAAGCGCCGCCTAAAACGGCAATGACGATGACAATGAGCAGGGTGATGCGCACGCTTAATGGCGCGCTACCAAGGTTGTTGGGGTCGTCAACAGATTGAAAGTCTTTTATCAGGTTCATGGTTTGTTGCTCTCCGCGCGGCCTTCAGGATCAATAATGCTTGCGGGTGGGGTTACATGAGCCGTGATTGAGAACGCGAATTTGCCATCGAAGCCCGCCTTCATTTGCTTTTGTGAGGCGTCCCTGGCTGTTGGATCCTTGGCGAGGATGCCTTCGCCAACAATCTCGGCATTATTGAGTAAGCCGCTTTTGTTCAGGCTGCGCAGATATTCGGCGACTCGTGCGGTCGTGTCGCTGAACCCGTTGATTTGTATCATGCTTGCGCCATCGCCCATGGAGACGTTGGTCAGTACGATGCCTTCAGGCGTGGTGCGCGCAAGTTCTTCAAAAAGTTTGACGATCAGGCTGCGCGTGGATTGCAGCGTTTCAATCGCGCCCATGCGAGCGACAAGATCATCGCGTTTTTTCTTGAGTGTATTGATTTCTTCGATTTTCTTGTCGAGGTCTGTCACAACCCCTTCAAGATAGGTGTTGCGCTCGATTTGATTGTCGATCTGCCCTTGTACGGTCATGTGTGCCAACAGGGCGATGGCGGCAGCCCCCATGAGCGCCAGGCCTGCATGGGTGACAAAATCTTTTTGGCGCTTTTTGCGTAAGGCTTCGCGCCAGGGTAAGAGGTTAATGCGCGGCATTAGTCGAAGCTCCTTAGTGCGAGGCCACAGGCAATAAGCATGGAGGTTGCGTCTTCATTCAGTATGCGGCTTCCGCTAGCGCCTGAAACCTGAGCCGAGCGTGTCATGCCTACGAATGGGTTGGCAATCTGGGTTTCAACCCCCGTACTCATGGCAATGCGCTCTGCGAGCTCGGGCAGGTTGGCAACTCCGCCGCCGAGAAGGATGCGTGTCAAGGGGATGCTTGGATTTGCGGCGTAGAAAAACTGTAGAAAGCGGCCAATCTGCTGTGCAACCAGTTCAATGAACGGAAGCAAAACTTCGGTCTCATAGCTTTCAGGCAGCCCTCCCTGACGCTTTGCCCGACCGGCTTCGACATAGCTAAGCTGGTAGCGGCGCATAATCTCTTCTGTATGTTGGCGGCCACCGAATGGGTGGTCACGCGTATAAATCATATTGCCTTGATGAAATACGTTGACCGAGGTGGTGTTGGCTCCAAGATCCAGCAGGGCGACACCACTGTCGGCATGCAGTTTGTCGAGCTTGGGCTCGAAAATCTGCTGGAATGCGTTTTGCAGGGCAAAGGGTTCGACATCAACAATTTCGACACTCAGCCCCCCCATGTCGGCTGCGTTCTGACGGGCTTCAACTTTTTCTGTTTTTGATGCCGCAATCAGAATGTCGATATTTTCAGGATTGCCGGATGTTGGGCCGAGAATGTCGTAGTCCAGGCTGACATCGTCCATGGCGTGTGGGACATATTGTTCAGCTTCAATGCGAACCTGCATGGACAGATCTGCTTCGCTCAGGTCGGCGGGCAGGGATATGACCCGTGAGATGCTTGAGTTGCCCGGAATGGCGATGCAGGCATGTTTGGCGCGTGTGCCAGATTCCTTGACCGCCTTGCGAATGGCGGAGGCAATGGCTTCAGGGTCGATAATCTCCTTGTCCTGAATCGCGCGCTCAGGCAGTGGCTCAATGGCGATGGCTTCAATGCGGTAACCATTGCCGGTACGGCTTAGTTCCAGCAGTTTGATGGAGGAGGAGCTGATGTCCAACCCTAGTAGCGGTGATTTGTTTGTTCGTCGAAACACGAGTCGTTTTCCTCTCTCGAAGCCTTTGCGGTATCGTGGCGCGCAGCCAGGCTTTTAGCAAGCTGATGATGAAATGCTCATCGGATAGTCCCAGGAATCAGGCTCCGATGACGAATGACACCCACTCAATACAGCCACCTCTATGCTATTTCTAACATTCATTTTTAGGTTTGTCTTCTATGTTGTTGTATTTGTTGCACTGATTGTCTTGTCGGCATGGGGTGTGGCTCGTTATGTTTATAGCGAGGAGTTGCCAGATGTCAACTCGCTGCGGGATACGCAATACCAGGTGCCGATGCGTGTTTACGACCGTGCCGGTGGCTTAATGGCTGAATTTGGTGAAAAAAGGCGTATTCCTGTGACCATTGGGCAGGTGCCGCCATTGCTTAAAAATGCCTTTCTTGCGGCTGAGGACGATCGGTTTTATGAGCATCCTGGCGTGGATTGGCAAGGATTGTTTCGTGCGGCCTGGGAGTTGCTGCGCACCGGCCACAAGGGGCAGGGCGGCAGTACGATTACGATGCAGGTCGCGCGTAATTTCTTTTTGAATAGCGAGAAAACCTATAGCCGCAAGTTCAATGAAATTTTGCTGGCGATCAAGATTGAGCGTGAGTTGACCAAGGATCAGATTCTTGAGTTGTATCTGAACAAAATTTATCTCGGTAATCGTGCTTATGGCGTTGCGGCAGCGGCTTCGATTTATTACAACAAAACCATGAATCAGCTGACTCCCGCTGAGGCGGCGATGTTGGCGGGATTACCCAAGGCGCCGTCGAAATATAATCCTGTGATTAATCCTGCGCGGGCAAAAATTCGTCGTGATTATGTTCTTGGGCGAATGTTCGATCTTGGAATGTTGCCTCAGGCTGAACTTGATCTTGCCTTGGCTGAGCCTGTTGTGACGACGCTGTATATGAATGCTACGGTTGAGCTGCAGGCACCTTATGTGGCTGAAATGGCGCGAGCGCGCATGGTGCAGGAATATGGCGATGCAGCGTATGAAAAGGGTCTGCGTGTGTATACCAGTATCGATCCGCGCTTGCAGTTGGCGGCGGCAAGCGCTTTGCAGAATGCTTTGCTTGGTTATGAGCGCCGTTACCGTTGGTATGGTGCAGAAGCGCACGGGGCGTTTGCTGTTGGGGATGTTGCTGCGGCTACGCGCTTGGCTCAGGAGCAGCGTGTGGTCGAGGGTTTGATCGCGGCAGTGGTGATTGAGGTTAGTCCGCAAGCCATCAAAGTTGTCGATGCAACGGGTTCGGTGAGTGAGCTGGATGCTGCCTCTCTAAAGTGGATCAAGACCAGTTTGGGTAAGACCAAGGAGAAGACGGTTCTTCCCTTGCAGCCGGGGGATGTGGTGCGTGTGCGTCATGCTGCCAAGGCTGAGTCCAAGGATGGTGCGCTCGCTTTGGCGCAGATCCCCGAGATTGCTGGTGCGTTTGTCGCCTTTGATCCGCAGTCGGGGGCGATGTTGGCGCTGAGTGGCGGCTTTGATTTTGCCTTGAGTAAATTTAATCGCGCTTATCAGGCGCAACGTCAGCCGGGCTCATCGTTCAAGCCGTTTTTGTATTCAGCGGCGCTGGAAAATGGCTTTACGCTGGCGAGTGTGATTAGTGATGCGGCTTTGGTTTTTTCTGGGCAGGGAGGGAATAACGCTGACTGGAAGCCCGAAAACTATGGTGGTCATTCTTACGGGCCGACACGCTTGCACGAGGCTCTGGTGCGTTCGCAGAACCTGGTGTCGGTGCGGATTATTGATGCGATTACGCCGAAAGTGGCGCTTGAGCACGCCAAATTGTTTGGCTTACCGACCCAGCAATGGAGTCCGACGCTCTCTCTGGCATTGGGAAGTTATGCCTTGACACCGTTCGAGCTGGCTTCGGCTTATATGGTGTTTGCCAATGGTGGTTACCGTGTTGCGCCTTACTTTATTCAGCGGGTTGAGGACGTGAATGGCGTGGAGCTGTTTGAGCAAGCGCCTGCAAAGTTTTGTGATACCTGCTTGCCTGGTGATGCGAATGTTGCGCCGCGTGTGGTGGCGGAGGAGAACATCTGGTTAACCAATCTTATGCTGCGCGATGTGGCGCATCGAGGGACGGGTGCGGCCGCAGGAAAGGCTTTGAAGCGCGCCGATATTGCAGGTAAGACCGGAACGACGAACGATCAGCGGGATGCCTGGTTCTGTGGTTTTGCTCCGGGGGTGGTGGCTACGGCGTGGGTGGGCTATGACGATTATCATTCGATGGAGCGCAAGGAAACCGGCGGTTCGGCGGCGCTGCCGATGTGGATTGATTTTATGCGGGTTGCACTTGCGGATGTGCCGTTGCAAGACCTCAGGCCGCCAAAAGGTATCGTGACGGCAAGCATTGATCCTGCCAGCGGGATTGTGGTTGAAAATGGCACGCCCGGTTCAATCAAGGAGTTTTTTGATGCGCGTCATGCGTTCTACACTACGGCAGTGATGTCGGATATGTTGCCGCCTGCGGAGTTGTCCGAGAGTCTGGGGGATGCGCAGGTCACCGAAGAGCTGTTTTAAGGAGTGGCGAGTATGTTGAGTGTAACGATTACGGGGAGTGGCGGGCGTATGGGGCGCGCGCTCATTGAGGCGCTGGCGGCATCGGATAAGGCGCGTCTGCACGCTGCGGTGGATCGTGGCGGTAGTGCGTTGATCGGGCTGGATGCGGGGGTGTTTGCCGGTGTTGGGCAGGCCGATGTGCATATCCGCGATGATCTGGCGTATGTTTTGCCGGGCACGGATGCGCTCATCGATTTCACTCGCCCGGAGGCGACGCTGCATTATTTACCCTTGTGCGTGGCGGCTGGGGTGCCGATGGTGATTGGTACAACAGGGTTTAGTGCAGGGCAAAAGGCCGTGCTGACGCAAGCGGCGACGCATATTCCCATTGTGCTGGCGGCCAATTTTAGCGTGGGGGTCAACCTGTGTCTGAAGCTTTTGGATACGGCGGCGCGGGCATTGGGTGATGAGTTTGATGTGGAAATCATTGAAGCTCACCATCGACACAAGGTGGATGCTCCCTCGGGGACGGCGCTGGCTTTGGGGCAGGCTGTCGCTGGTGCGCTGGGGCGCAATCTGGATGAATGTGCCGTGTATGGACGCGAAGGCATCACGGGGGAGCGTGATTCTAAAACCATCGGCTTTGCGACCGTGCGTGGCGGCGATATTGTTGGCGATCACACCGTACTGTTCGCCGGGCACGGCGAGCGCGTGGAAATTACTCACAAGGCCTCCAGTCGGATGACGTTTGCGCGTGGCGCCGTGCAAGCGGCGCGTTGGGTCAAGGGGCGAGCGCCCGGAATGTATGACATGCAGGATGTGCTTGAGCTGCGTTGAATATCGGCCTTCTGCCGCTCCGGGAAATGCCCGCATGGACGCATAAAGGCGTATCTGCTACAATCCGCCAAATTTTTATGAATGACGGGAAGATGCGCAACCCCGCGAATCGTCCCGTTTTTTATGTGCCCGTTATGTGTGTGATTAGCCATGTTTGAAAAGACTCCTGCCTTGCTTGCGCTCGAAGACGGCTCTGTATTCCACGGTTATTCCGTGGGTGCTGACGGCTTGTCTGTCGGCGAAGTCGTGTTCAATACGGCCATGACGGGCTATCAGGAAATCCTGACCGACCCCTCTTATAGTCGTCAGATGGTGACGCTGACCTATCCGCATATTGGCAATACTGGCGTGAACGTGGAGGATGAGGAAGACCCGCGTGTGCATGCGGCGGGTTTGATTGTGCGTGATGTGTCGCGTTTGCACAGCAACTGGCGCTCGGAAGAAAGCCTTCCTGCCTATCTTGCGCGCCACGGCGTATTGGGTATTGCGGGGATTGATACCCGCAAACTTACACGGATTTTGCGTGAGAAAGGTGCGCAAAACGGCTGTTTGATGGCAGGTGCCTCGATGGATGCCGAGCAGGCTGTTGCGGCTGCGCGTGCCTTCCCAGGGCTGAATGGCATGGATTTGGCCAAAGAAGTCACTACGGCAGCCAGCTACGAATGGAATATGCCTGGCTGGGATGCCAAAGCCTTGCGTGCAGCGGAAGCGGTGAGCGGCTCCAAGTATCATGTCGTGGCCTACGACTATGGCATCAAGCGCAATATTCTGCGCATGTTGGTTGATCGTGGTTGTCGTGTCACCGTGGTTCCGGCACAAACGCCTGCGGCGGACGTGCTGGCGATGCAACCGGATGGAGTATTCCTCTCCAATGGCCCGGGCGACCCGGCGGCTTGCGATTATGCGATTGCGGCGACCCGCGAATTGTTGCAGGCGGAAATCCCGCTGTACGGCATTTGCCTGGGGCATCAGATTCTTGGTTTGGCCTGTGGCGCGCGCACCTTGAAGATGAAGTTTGGTCATCATGGTGCTAACCATCCCGTACAGGATTTGGTGAACGGCAAGGTGATGATTTCCAGTCAGAATCATGGTTTTGCGGTCGATGAAGCCAGCTTGCCAGCCAACGTTGTTGCTACGCACAAATCTTTGTTTGATGGTTCATTGCAGGGGATTCGTCTGACCGACAAACCTGCCTACAGTTTTCAGGGACACCCGGAAGCGAGTCCCGGGCCGCACGACGTGGCTCCGGTATTTGAACCGTTTATTGAAGGGATGCGCCAGGCCAAAGAGCAGCGCGAACATCGTTAATCGCACAGCCCATCGTGTTGTTCAACCCTTTTGCCACAGAGATCACAGAGGGCATGGAGCAAGTGAGGGAAGTTTCGATACTCTCCGTGCTCTCTGTGTCCTCTGTGGCTAAAGATAAAAAGTAAGACGCTATGCCAAAACGTACCGACATCCAAAGCATTCTTATCATCGGTGCCGGGCCGATCATCATTGGTCAGGCCTGTGAGTTCGACTACTCCGGTGCCCAAGCCTGCAAGGCGCTGCGCGAAGAGGGTTATCGCGTCATTCTGGTGAACTCCAACCCGGCCACCATTATGACCGACCCCGAAATGGCGGACGCGACCTACATTGAGCCGATCGACTGGCAAACGCTGGCCAAAATCATCGAAAAGGAGCGTCCAGATGCGGTTTTGCCGACGATGGGTGGGCAGACGGCGCTCAACTGCGCGCTCGATCTTGCGCGTGAGGGCGTGCTGGACACGTTCGGTGTCGAACTGATAGGCGCGACCGCGGACGCGATTGATATGGCGGAAGACCGTGAACGTTTCCGTGAGGCGATGAGCGAAATCGGTCTGAGCACGCCCAAGTCGTTTATCGTGCATAGCCTTGAAGAGGCCTTGCAGGTTCAGCCGCAAATCGGTTATCCGGTCATTATTCGCCCTTCATTCACCATGGGCGGCACTGGCGGCGGTATCGCCTACAACCGCGAGGAATATGAGGACATCGTGCGTCGCGGGCTGGATCTGTCGCCCACCCGCGAACTGTTGATCGAAGAGTCCGTGCTTGGCTGGAAAGAGTACGAGATGGAAGTGGTGCGCGATAAGGCCGACAACGCGATTATCGTCTGTTCGATTGAAAACTTTGACCCGATGGGTGTACACACTGGCGATTCGATCACCGTCGCCCCGGCGCAGACTCTGACCGACAAGGAATATCAGATCATGCGCAACGCCTCCTTGGCGGTGCTGCGCAAAATCGGCGTGGAAACCGGCGGCTCCAATGTGCAATTTGCCATTAATCCGGCTAACGGTCATATGATCGTGATCGAAATGAACCCGCGCGTGTCGCGCTCTTCCGCGCTGGCCTCCAAAGCCACCGGCTTCCCGATTGCCAAAATCGCCGCCAAGCTGGCGGTGGGTTTCACCTTGGATGAGCTGAAGAACGACATCACCGGCGGCGCAACCCCGGCTGCATTTGAGCCGTCGATTGACTATGTGGTCACCAAGGTGCCGCGCTTTACCTTTGAAAAATTCCCTGGTGCCAATAATCGTTTGACCACGCAAATGAAGTCAGTCGGCGAAGTCATGGCGATGGGGCGTACTTTCCATGAGTCGCTGCAAAAAGCCCTGCGCGGTCTTGAAACCGGCATGGACGGCTTGAATGAAATCGTCGATGCCACCCTGCCTGCGGATGAAATTGAGTCCAAGCTGATTCATGAATTGCGTATGCCGGGCGCGGATCGCATCTGGTATGTGGCGGACGCGTTCCGTCACGGCTTCACCCGTGATGAAATTCACGAGCACTCGAAAATCGACCCGTGGTTTCTGATTCAGCTTGAAGAGCTTGTACAAGCGGAAAATGCACTCAAAGGGCGTGATCTGGAAAGTTTGAGTGCCGATGAGTTGCGCGATCTCAAACGCATGGGTTTTTCAGATCGTCGCCTGGCGCGTTTGCTCGACGATACCGAAAAGTGCGTGCGCGCCCATCGTCATGAACTGGGCGTGCGCCCGGTGTACAAGCGGGTTGATACCTGCGCGGGCGAGTTTGCGACGCAGACCGCGTATATGTATTCGACGTATGAGGATGAGTGCGAAGCGCGTCCGTCATCACGGGAAAAAATCATCGTGCTTGGCGGCGGGCCAAACCGCATCGGTCAGGGCATCGAGTTCGACTATTGCTGCGTACATGCCGCGCAAGCCTGCCGTGAAGATGGTTTTGAAACCATTATGGTCAACTGCAACCCGGAAACCGTATCCACCGATTACGATTCCTCTGACCGCCTGTATTTCGAGCCGCTGACTCTGGAAGATGTGCTGGAAATCATCCATCTGGAAAAACCCAAGGGCGTGATCGTGCAATACGGCGGGCAAACGCCGCTCAAGCTTGCGCGTGATCTGGAAAAAGCCGGCGCGCCGATTATCGGCACCACGCCGGACTCCATTGACCTGGCCGAAGACCGCGAGCGTTTCCAGAAACTGATTACCCAGCTTGGCCTGCGCCAACCGCCCAACCGCACGGCGCGTTCGGCGGAAGAGGCCGTGCATCTGGCGACTGAAATCGGCTACCCGCTGGTGGTGCGTCCCTCGTATGTGCTTGGCGGTCGCGCCATGGAAATCGTGCATGGCGAAGACGATTTGCGCCGTTATATGCGTGAAGCCGTCAAGGTGTCCAATGACTCGCCGGTGTTGCTGGATCGTTTCCTGGATGATGCGATTGAGCTGGATGTGGATGCAGTGTGCGACGGCCAGGACGTGCTGATCGGCGGCATCATGGAGCACATCGAGCAGGCGGGCGTGCATTCCGGCGACTCGGCGTGTTCGCTGCCGCCTTACAGCGTGTCACAGAAGTTACAGGACGAGCTGCGCGCGCAGATCGTGAAAATGGCGCGCGGCCTGAAGGTGGTGGGCTTGATGAACACCCAGTTTGCGGTCAAGGGCGAAGACATTTACGTGCTGGAAGTGAACCCCCGCGCCTCGCGTACCGTGCCCTTCGTCTCCAAGGCCACCGGGCGCGCGCTGGCCAAGGTCGCGGCGCGTTGCATGGTGGGCAAGACACTGCAAAACCAGGCGGTGAGCGATGAAATCGTGCCGGGCTTCTACTCGGTGAAAGAAGCGGTATTCCCCTTCATCAAGTTCGCCGGTGTCGATCCGGTGCTTGGTCCGGAAATGAAGTCCACCGGCGAAGTGATGGGCGTGGGCAAGACCTTCGGCGCAGCGTTTGCCAAGGCGCAGGCGGGTGCCGGTTCGCGCCTGCCGATGCGTGGCCGGGCATTCATCAGTGTGCGCAGGGAAGACCATGTGGCTGCGCTGGATGTGGCGCGTGATTTGGCCGCGCATGGTTTCAGTCTCGTGGCCACACGCGGTACGGCGGCAACACTGCGCGCTGCTGGATTTGCCTGTGATGTGGTCAACAAGGTGATCGAAGGCCGCCCGCATATTGTGGACATGATTAAAAATGAGGACATTGACCTCATCATCAATACCACCTCGGGTAATCGTCAGTCGTTGTCCGATTCGTCGGCGATTCGCCGTGAAGCCCTGCAACGCAAAGTGACTTATTTCACCACCATTGCGGGCGCGCGTGCGACCTGTCAGGCGCTCAGGCATATGAATGAGCCTTTGGATGTGAATCGTTTGCAGGATTTGCACGCCGATTTAAGCAGCACACAAGGTTGAGAGTTTAAAGATGATGGAACGTGTACCCATGACCGCCGTCGGTGCGGCGCGACTCGAAGAAGAACTGAAACAACTGCGTAGTATCGAACGTCCGCGCATTATCAAGGCGATTGCCGAAGCGCGTGAGCTGGGCGATTTGAAGGAAAATGCCGAATATCACGCGGCGCGTGAGGAGCAGGGCTTTGTTGAAGGCCGCATCAAGGAAATCGAAGGCAAGCTGTCTTTGGCGCAAATTATTGATGTGACCAAGCTGCCCAATACCGGCAAGGTGATTTTTGGCAGTACGATCGTGGTGCTGGAAGAGGAAAGCGGGCTTGAAACTACCTATAAACTGGTGGGGGACGATGAGGCGGACATCAAGCAAAACATGATTTCCGTACACTCGCCCTTGGCGCGCGCGCTGATTGGCAAGCACATCGGTGACACCATTATCTTCAAGGCACCGGCAGGCGAGCGCTCTTTGGAAATTCTGGAAGTGCATCATCTTTGATCCAGGACTTGCGCGGGAGCTGGTTTTCTCCCCCTCGTCCCTCGCAGGAGAAAGCTGGGGAGAAGGGGGGATCGGCTAAACGTGGCCTTTCACTTTCTCTCCGGCGCTCTCCTCGCAGCGACCTTTTCCATCAGGGAAATTATTGATGCGGCACGAATATATCTTGAAATGTAGATACTCCGTCCACTCACGGCTCATTCAGGCAAGGATCAATAAAGAAGCGCTGATTTATTCAGCATTTACCTAAGCCAGATGCAGACGTTGCGCCCCATCCACATCACCCCAAGGCAGAAACACCATGCTTGACCCCCGACTCCTGCGTTCTGATTTAAGTACGGTCGCCTCCGGCTTGGCGCGGCGCGGTTTTATCCTTGATGTCGCGCAGTTCGAGCGCCTGGAAGCCGAGCGCAAGGACGCGCAGATCGAAGCCGAGCGCCTTTTGGCCGAGCGCAACAGCCGCTCCAAGGCCATTGGTCAGGCCAAGGCCAAGGGCGAGGATGTGCAGCCGCTGCTGGATGAAGTCGCAAGTCTCGGGACGCGCATGGATGCGGCCAAGGCGCGTTTTGCCGCCGTAGCGGAGCAACTGGAAGCGCTGGCGCTGAATCTGCCCAATATCCCGCATTCCAGCGTGCCGGATGGCGCAGACGAGCAGGGCAATGTGGAGCAGAAACGCTGGGGCGCACCGACGCGCTTTACCTTCCCGCCGAAAGATCACGTCGCCTTGGGCGAGGCTCTGGGCGGGCAGATGGATTTCGCCGCCGGAGCCAGGCTCACCGGTAGCCGCTTCGTGGTGCTGAAAAACGAATTGGCGCGGATGCACCGTGCGCTCACCCAGTTCATGCTCGATCTGCATACGGGCGAACACGGCTACAGCGAAGTCTATGTGCCCTACATGGTCAATGCCGACAGCCTGCGCGGCACCGGCCAGCTGCCCAAGTTCGAGGAAGACCTGTTCAAAATGGCGGGAGAATCGCCGTACTACCTGATTCCTACCGCCGAAGTGCCGGTCACCAATCTGGTGCGTGATGAAATTCTCGACGTGGCCAGCCTGCCGTTGAAAATGGTGGCGCACACGCCGTGCTTTCGTTCCGAGGCGGGTTCTGCCGGGCGCGATACACGCGGCATGATCCGCCAACATCAGTTCGAGAAGGTCGAGCTGGTGCAAATCGTCCACCCGGATCACTCCTTCGCCGCGCTTGAAGAGCTGACCGGCCATGCGGAAAGCGTGCTGGAGCGCCTCGGCTTGCCGTATCGCCGCATGTTGCTGTGCACGGGCGACATGGGCTTCGCTTCGGCCAAGACTTATGACCTGGAGGTGTGGTTGCCTGCGCAGGATACCTACCGCGAGATTTCATCCTGCTCCAATTTCGAGGCCTTCCAGGCGCGGCGCTTGCAGGCGCGTTATCGCAATGCCGAAGGCAAGCCTGAACTTCTGCATACGCTCAATGGTTCTGGCCTGGCGGTAGGGCGCACGATGGTTGCCGTGCTGGAAAACTTCCAGGACGAAGGCGGGCGCATCGCCATTCCCGAGGTTCTGCGCCCCTACATGGGCGGGCAGACGCATTTGGGAGTGTGACCGACTTGCTGCCTTCCATGTTTGCCGACGGCTTCGCCCAGCCTTCCGCCTTTACCCCGTCGCACGATCTTGAGGCCGATGTGCGCAGGGTATTGCACGAAGCGCTCCAGCTTGGCGACGAAGCCTGGGCGTTGCGCGCCGATTCCCCCTTGCTTGGCGCCCTGCCCCAGCTTGATTCGATGGGGGTGCTGGCGGTGTTGACCGCGCTGGAGCAACAGCTTGGCGTGCCGATCCATGACGATGAAATTGATGCCAGCCTGTTTGCAAGCTTTGGCACGCTGATAGCGTTTGTGCGTGAGCGTTTGAAGTGCCATGAAGTCAGCGTAACCCGATTTGGCTCCCTCCCCCTTGAAGGGGGAAGGGTGGGGAGAGGGTGATTGATCGTTCCGCTCATGGCGCAATACCTGCCTGCCCCCTCTCTTTCTAACCCTCTCCCGCCGGGGGAGAGGGGATAACCTTGCCGCCGCACGAGTCTCCCTATGCCCCTGCTTACCGTTGATAACCTTGGCTTTGCCGTCGGCACGCGCACGCTGCTGAAAAACGTCGGCTTCACCGTCGAACCCGGCGAACGCATCGCCCTGATCGGCCGCAACGGTGAGGGCAAGTCCACCTTGCTGCGCATCCTCACCGGCGAACAGCGCCCGGACGAAGGCGAGATTCGCCTCGAACCCGGCGCACGCGCAGCCTATCTCCAGCAAGACCCGCGCATGGAGTCCGAGGCCACGGTATACGACACCGTACTGCTTGGCGTGGGCGACTTGCATGATGTGCTGCTCAACTACCACGCCTGCCTGGAGCGGGTGGGGGCGGGCGACGAACAGGCGCTGGAGCAGTTGTCCGCGTTGCAGCATGAACTGGAAGCGCGTCAGGGCTGGGACATCGCCCGCCGGGTGGACGAAGTCATCACCCGCCTGGAGCTCGACCCCGAACGCAAGGTGCGCGAACTCTCCGGCGGCGCACAACGCCGCGTCCTGCTCGCGCAGGCACTGGTGCAACAGCCCGACCTGCTGCTGCTCGACGAACCGACCAACCATCTGGACATCGCCAGCATCGAATGGCTGGAAGGTTTCATCCGCGAATTTCGCGGCGCGGTGCTGTTCATCACCCACGACCGCGCCTTTTTACAGCGTCTGGCCAATCGCATTCTTGAGCTGGATCGCGGTCAGCTTTCTTCATGGCCGGGCGATTGGGACAATTATCTTCGTCGGCGCGAGGAACGTGAACACGCCGAAGCGCAGCAGAACGCCGAATTCGACAAGTTTTTGGCGCAGGAAGAAGTATGGATCCGCCAAGGGGTCAAGGCGCGGCGCACGCGCAACGAAGGCCGCGTGCGCCGTCTGGAAGCGCTGCGCGACGAGCGTGCGCAGCGCGTCAACAAACAGGGCAGGGTCGAGGTTAGTTTCGCCAGCGCTTCGGTGTCGGGAAAAATCGTGGTCGAAGCGGAACATGCTTCGAAAAGTTTTGCCGGGCGAGAGCTGGTCAAGGATTTTTCCATCCGCATTCAGCGTGGTGATCGCATCGGCCTGGTTGGGCCGAATGGCATTGGTAAAAGCACTTTGCTCAAGCTGATGCTTGGTGAAATTCAACCGGACAAGGGCAGCGTCAAAATTGGCACACAGCTGGATATCGCCTACTTCGACCAGCATCGTGCCCAGCTCAACCCAGAGTGGACGGCCATTGAAAGCATCTGCGACGGCGGCGACCGGCTGGAGGTGCACGGCGAAAACATGCACGGCATCGGTTACCTGCAACGCTTTCTGTTCACCCCGGATCGCGCGCGTACCAAGGTTGCCGCGCTCTCCGGCGGCGAACGCAACCGCCTGCTGCTCGCCCGCCTGCTGGCCAGACCCGCCAACTTGCTGGTGTTGGATGAGCCGACCAATGATCTTGATCTGGAAACGCTGGAAGTGCTGGAGCAGGCTTTGCTGGATTATGACGGTACATTGCTTGTTGTCAGCCACGACCGCGCCTTTCTGGATAACGTGGTCACCAGTCTGCTGGCCTTTGAAGGCGAAGGGTTTATCCGCGAAGTCCTCGGCGGTTATGCCGACTGGATGAAGATCAAGGCACAGGAAAACCCCCTCCCCCCTGGCGGGGGAGGGGCTGGGGAGAGGGGGAAAAGCGCCGCCCCCGCCACCAAGCCCGAGCCCCAGTCGCCCGCGCCTGCCGCCAAGGCAAAAGCCAAACTCAGCTACAAAGACCAGCGCGAACTCGAACAACTGCCCGCCCGCATCGAAGCGCTGGAAACCGAACAGGCCGAACTTACCGCGCACAGCAGCGCCCCTGCGTTTTACAGTGGCGATCAGACCGCCATCAAAACCGTGCTGGATCGGCTGCAAGCGATTGGGGAAGAGTTGGAAATCGCCTACGCACGCTGGGCGGAATTGGACGGTTAAACTGAAATTCAAAACAAAGGCAGGAAAACGCCGATTGAATCAGAGCTTCCTTACCGCAGCCCGGTAGGTTGGGGTGACGCAGGAACCCCAACGATTTTTGTTTTGTCGTGTGGTTCATGTTGGGGTTCGTTCCTCGCCCCGACCTGCGTGCGTTGAAAAAGGGGGCTGGGGGGATTCGCAGATGCTGATGCGCAGGGCGTTATTCATGTGCGAAAGCTATTTGCCAGCCTGTTGTTTGGCGGCATTTCGCCGTGCGATTTCATCCCAGTCGATATTGTTGCAGGCCTCGCATTCCTCTTTGAGTATGCCCAGCTTGACGAACAGGGCGTGCAGCTTGCAGCCCACGCAGAAACCGAGTACGGCTTCCATCCACATGAAACCAAGGCATACCCAGACCAGGGTCAGCGGAATCCAGTAAGGCATGAAGCTCACGGTCTCTGGCAGCAGGGCGTGTCCTGCCAGATTATTGACGAATTCGGCCACAGGTACCGGATTGAAAAACACCAGGCAGACGGTAATGAGCGTAGCGCCAATGCCCCAGGCAAAACGCTTGGGCGCCAAGGGTTTCCACACGGGGGGTGTTTTGCGCGCCAGAAAGCTGGCAATCAGGATCGTGGGTGAGAGGCGCGAGCTGATGACACTCATGCCAACCAGCATTTCAAACAGAGCGTAGAACAGCACCCAGGTTTGCACCGAGTATTCCCAGGTGCGTTTGATGACCTGGGCGGCATAGATGGTGTGGCCATCCCAATCGGTGTCAAAGGTGTCGGTTAACGAGTTGCCATCCACAATCCAGCGTGTGCCCCAGATTGCGTCGATCAGGGTGAGGGTCATGTAGAGCGGGATAATCAGCAAGATGCCGGCACGGATGCGCACGGCGACTTCGTTGATGTAGCTTGGGGATTCGGCGGGGTCGCGGAACCAAAGGTTTTTCAGTATCTGGAGCATTGAATGTCCTCGGGCGGGGGGTGTCAGGCTGCTATTGATCCTTGCCTGAATGAACCGTGAAGGGACGGTAGGAGCGGGTTTGCCCGCGAAAAAGCGCATGTTGAAGGCTTCGCGGGTAAGCCCGCTCCTACGCTTCAAGATATATTCGTGCCGCATCAATAGATGGGCATCATTGCGCACTAGCAGGCGTATTGCATCTTGAGCTTTTTAATAGGATATAAGCTTATGCCAAGCAGATGCTGATTTATTCCATTCATGGAGTAAATCAGTTCGCCCATCGCGGCGGGCTAAGGCCAGCTTCGCGTTCATGTCCGCGATGGCTCAAGCGGGAAACACTGAATAAATCAGCGTTTCCCTAAAGATTTAATGTGTTTTCTAAGCTGGGTTAGGGCGTGTCGGCTTTGCTGCAAGCCGTCTTGGGTCTTTGCGGCATAACGCCAGTGGAGATAGTTTTCCACGAAGCTTGCGGCGTGCGGCATCAACTCAGGGCGTTGTCTTTGCAGACGCTGGAGTAAGGCGCGCGGCGACTCGTGATCGATAAGCTCAAGCCCTTGTTGGTGTAATAGCCGGAGAAACCCCAGCCACATGCGCTGTGCAGGGGTATGGCGCGGTTGGGCGCGCCAGTGTTGGAAAAATTTGATGGCGGCCAGGCTCAGTAACAGGCTGAAGATGACTAATCCCCACAATTTCAGGTTTTGCTGGCCGATCCAGCCCAGGGCTTGCAAGAGTTTTTGCTGATCATCCGCATCAAAGCCCAGTACCCAGCGATTCCAGCGATTTTCAATGCCGTCCCAGCGTAGACGCACTTGATGTAAAAAACCGAAATCGCGGCGTAGGGCGGCTGGGAGTTGATGGGCGGTTTCGGCTACGGCAGCCGCTGCGCCACCTTCGATACGCTCGGGGGCAACGCTGGCGGTGGGATCAATGCGTACCCAGCCCTGACCGTCCAGCCAGACTTCCGCCCAGGCGTGGGCATCGCCCTGGCGCACGATCCAATAGCCCTCGGGGTGAGGCTCAGCGCCGAGATAGCCTGTGACGACCCGCGCGGGCAGGCCGGCGGCGCGCATCAGCAGCACAAAGCTGGTGGCGTAGTGTTCACAAAAGCCAGCACGGGTATTGAACAGAAAGTCATCCATGCCATCTTGATCTTCCAGTATGGGGGGCTCTAGCGTGTAGCTGAAACCTTCGCTCTGGAAGTAGCGCAGGGCGCGCTGGATGCGTTCCTGTGGCGCGAGTTTTTGCCAGCTTGCGCCCAGGTCTTGCAGCAGTGGGTTGTCTGCTTCGGGCCGTTGTAGCGCGAGTTTGCGCAGATGATCGGGTAGGTTCTCGTCCAGCCTGGCCGTGGGGTCGCTTTGCAGCTGGATGATCTGGCGCGCCTCCTGCGGCAGACGGAAACGCAGGCTGTGATCGCGCAGCAGGTTGGCAGCTTGGGGGGCGGCAAGCGGTCGATCCAAGGCAGGCAGGATGGTGCTGTTGCTGCCTTCAAGCATCAGGCTATAGTCCAGCGGCGTGGACATGGGTTGTACGCTGCGCTGTTTTTGCGCGTCATCCATCAGCGCTTGCTCCGGCGGGATAATACTCCAGCGTTGGCCGTCGTATTCCCAGAAGACCGGGCCGCGCCAGTACAGTTGATTTTGCGCCGGACTTTGCCCGGCAAACGTGGCACGAAAGGCAATCTCGGGTGAGCGTGAAAGCTGGTTGATACTGCCCGGCGCAAGCTCATCGGAGAGTCCGGTGCGCGCCTGTGCGGTTTGCGGCAAGCCAAACAGGGGCGCACTCGGGCGGGGCACGATAATGAACAGCACGATGGCAAGCGGCAGGCTGTAAGCGAGTGGAATCAGGCTGGATTTGAGGCTGGTAAACAGTGGGCGTGGTTCGGCATTGTGCGAAAGCTCATTGAGCAGGCTTATCAGCAGGGCGAAGCTCAATAGCGACCACAGTGCGCTAAATGGGCTTTGATCGAATAAAAATACGCTGAACAGCAGGAACAGACCCAGCAAAGCCACCATGCGCGCATCACGCAGATTGCGCGCCTCAAACAGTTTGAGCGCGGTGAGTACAAGAACGAAACTCACGCCGCCATCTCGGCCAATCAGCGTATTCTGGCTGACGTAGACCAAGGCCATGCCGCCGAGCATGAGCACAAACAACAACCAGTGCGGGGGGGCGGGCAGGCGATTTTTTAAGTACAGCCCTTGCCATATCAGCCCCAGGGCGATCCAGACGCTGATTTGCGGCGGTTGAAACAGGGCGTGAGGTAGCAAAATCACGGCGATAATCAACAGCACGCGCAGGCGCATGACGGCTGAAAGCGCGGGTGCTGGCTGGGAGGGGGGAGCCTTGGCGCGCAGGAGCTTCATGTGGCTTCAGCCAATAGACGCAGGCAGAGCTGGCGATGGGCATCGCCCACACCCGCTGCCGTGGCCGGGCGATTGAGCAGGCGCAGGGCATACGCTTCGCCGTGGTGTTCGCAGCGCACAATCCATGCAGCAAGCTGCGATAGGCGTGCCTCCAGCGGTAAATCGAGCAGCAGGCTTTCATCCAGCAGGCGTGGCTTGGGGTGAATGGCGTTATCGCTGCCAAACTGTTTGACGCGCAGAATGGGCTGATCCGGGCTGGATTTGGCCAAGGACTTCCAGTGAATACGCGCCGGGCTATCGCCGGCCTGATAGGTGCGCAGACCGTGGAAATCATCCTGCCCCTGGCTTTCATCGGGACGCGCCAGTTCAGGCAAAGCTCGCTCACCCAAGGGCGCAGGATAGACCCAGTGCTTACCCGCAAGGGGGATGCTGCGTTTTGCGCGTAACAATCCAAGATGATCGCAGGTGCTGATGTGGAGCATGCCGCTCGGGTGAACGCCGCGCGGGCGGGCGGGAAGTTGCAGATATTGCGCGCTTTGCAGGATGGGACGAGCCGCACCGGGCTCGCCGGGCTGCATGTCCAGACTGAGCCATAAGCCTTGTGCCCCGTGCAACTCAAGGTGTAATGCCAACGGCGTATTGGCAAAACCGGAGTCGATGTGGATCACCTTGGCTTGTGTACGATCAAGACGATTACGCAGGCCAATCAGACCGCCAATCGCCAACGCGGCCAGCCAGAAGGCAAAGAAAAACCCCAAGTTGTTGGCGTACTGCGCCGCACCAAACAACAGCACCAGCACCAGCGCCAAAAAGGGCAGGGCGAGGGGTTCGATGTGCAGGCTTTTCATCGTGCTCATAGCGCCAAAGCTAGGCAAGGCTTTCAGGAGGGGCGACACGTTCCAGCAGCCAGTGTGCGGGGCTGGCATGATGTTGCGCCAGAAGCGCGTCGGCAAAATTGAGGCGGTGTCCAGTGATGTGCGGCGCAAGCAGGCGTAAATCTTCCGGCTCAACATGCTTGCGTCCATGCAGCAAGGCCCAAGCGCGCGCGGCGCTCAGCCAGCCCAGCCCGGCACGCGGTGAAAGGCCGTGGATAAAAATGCCATGCTGTCGGCTGGCGCTGAGCAGATCAAGCAGGTGGTCGATCACGACTTGCGCAACATGCACTTCTGTGACGTGCTCACGCAATTTAAGCACCTGTGCTGCATCGAGGCAGGGCTTGAGTCCTTGCGCGAGCGGGCGCGTGCTGCCTTGGCTGAGCATGAGATTTTCTGCCCGGCGCTCCGGGTAACCCAGCGAGAGGCGGAACAGAAAGCGATCGAGCTGGGATTCGGGCAGGGGATAAACCCCATGCTGCTCCAGTGGATTTTGCGTGGCGATGACGAAGAAAGGATCAGGCAGCGCGTGGCTTGTTCCATCGACACTGACCTGTTGTTCTTCCATGGCCTCAAGCAAGGCGCTTTGCGCCTTTGGACTGGCGCGATTGATTTCATCGGCAAGCAAGACCTGGGCAAAAATCGGGCCGGGCTGGAAACGGAAACTGCTGCTTGCGGGCTGGTAAATCGAGGCACCGATGAGATCAGCAGGCAAAAGGTCGCTGGTAAATTGCAGGCGATGCGCTTGCAAGCCCAAAGTTTGCGCCAAGGCCGTGGCCAAGGTGGTTTTGCCTACGCCGGGGATGTCTTCCAGTAGGACATGTCCGCCTGCCAGCAAGGCGGTCAGTGCCAGACGAATGCGATCCTGTTTACCGATCAGGGCTTCGGAAACACGCGCAATAACGCAATCGAGTTGGGCGCGAATAGGGGGCGTTGGGTTCATGGGGTGTTGCTCATCTGCGTAAGCCTTAAGTCTAAGCGCTTGAGGCTAAATGTCATCAGCAGAAACCTGAGCTGTTCCGTGATGCAGGCGCTTACGCTCCAAGGAAAACTATGCTATCGTGCCGCGCTCAATAAAACCGTGGTGTTGTAATGGGCGGTTTATATTGAAAATTGCGAAAGTGGCGGAATTGGTAGACGCACTGGATTTAGGTTCCAGCGCCTCTGGCGTGGGGGTTCGAGTCCCCCCTTTCGCACCAGATTTTTACCCCCAATGCTGTTAAGCGTTGGGTTTTTTCTATCTGCAATGATATTTTTTTCGGGGAGTTTGACGTGCAAGTAACTTTGGAAACAGCGGAAGGCCTGCTGCGCCGTTTGTCGATTCATGTTCCGGCGGCTCGTGTGGACGAAGCGGTCGAGCTGCGCCTGAAGGACATCGGTCGTCGTGCGCGCGTTGATGGTTTTCGTCCAGGCAAGGTTCCCGCGCAGGTCATTCGCCAGCGTTACATGGGACAGGCGCGTGAGGAAGCCATCGACACCCTCGTGCAAAGCAGTTACGGCGAAGCCCTGCAACAGCAGGCGCTGAATCCGGCAGGCGCGCCGCGCATCACCGAGTTCAAGTTGCCTGAGGGCGAAGAAGGCTTGCGTTATGTGGCCGAGATTGAGGTGTATCCCGAAATTACCCTGGCGGCCATGAGCGAGATCAAAATTGAGCGCCCGCAGACTGAAATTGCAGAAGCCGATGTGGACACGATGATCGACAACCTGCGCAAGCAGCGTGCAAGCTTCGAGGCGGTTGAACGCGCGGCTGCAGATGGCGATCGTGTGACGGTGGATTTCAAGGGTCGCATCGACGGTGAGGTCTTTGATGGCGGTTCGGCTGAAGATATGCCGATTGTGCTGGGCGAAGGTCGTCTGCTCAAGGATTTTGAGGCTCCCATCGTGGGGATGCAGGCGGGCGAAAGCAAAACCATCGAAGTCACCTTCCCGGAGGATTACCACGTGGAAAAGCTGCGTGGGAAAAAAGCCAGCTTTGATCTCAGCCTCAAGCGCGTGGAAGCCGTGGTTTTTCCCGAAGTCGATGATGAGTTCTGCGCTGTGTTTGGTGTCAAGGAAGGCGGCGTAGCGAGCCTGCGTGAGGAAGTGCGCAAGAACATGGTGCGTGAGCTGGATCAGGCGATCAAGCGTCGTCTGAAGCAGCAGGTGATGGATGGTCTGTTGGCGGTGAACGAGTTCGCGGTGCCGCAGGTTCTGGTCGAAGAAGAGTCTGGGCGTGTGCGTGAGCAATTCACGCAGCAAATGCGTGGAGCCTCACAGGCTGAATTGCCGCTCAAGCTGTTTGAAGCTGAAGCCCAGCGCCGTGTGAAACTTGGGCTGCTGGTGTCTGAGCTGGTCAAGGCTAGCGAGTTGCGTGTTGAGCCAGAGCGTCTGAATGCCTTGCTTGATGTTATGGCGGCGAGTTACGAAGACCCGGAAGAAGTGAAGCGTTACTACATGAGTCGTGCCGATTTGATGCAGAATTTGCGCAATATCGCGGCGGAAGAGCGTGTGGTGGATCATGTGCTTGAGTTCGCGACGATTACCGATGTACCGACCGCTTTTGCGGATATCGTCAAAGCGGGTCAGTAAGTTTTCGCCTCCCGTTCACCCTGTGAGAGTCTTTCGATGAATGTTGCAAACTTTGGCGAGATGCAAGCGCCTTATGCCGGGCTGGTGCCCATGGTGGTCGAGCAAAGTGCGCGCGGTGAGCGTGCGTATGACATTTATTCGCGCCTGCTCAAGGAGCGGGTGATTTTCATCGTTGGTGAAATTGAAGATCACATGGCCAATCTGGTGGTGGCGCAGTTGTTGTTTCTTGAGTCGGAAAGCCCGGACAAGGACATTCATCTGTACATCAATTCGCCGGGCGGGGTGATTACCTCCGGTATGGCGATTTACGACACCATGCAGTTCATCAAGCCGGATGTCAGTACGCTGTGCATTGGTCAGGCGGCCAGCATGGGAGCGTTTTTGCTGGCGGGCGGGGCGAAGAATAAGCGTTTCTGCTTGCCGAATTCGCGCGTGATGATTCACCAGCCCTTGGGCGGTTTCCGTGGACAGGCTTCGGACATCAAAATCCATGCCGAAGAGATTATCAAAACCCGCCAGCGCATGAACGAATTGCTGGCGCTGCACACCGGGCAAGCGGTTGAGCGTGTGGAGCAGGATACCGATCGTGATAACTTCATGGATGCGGAGGCGGCCATGAAGTATGGATTGGTCGATAAGGTGCTTAATCGCCGGGATGTCTGATTCTTCCCAGTCCTTTTATCACACTCCCCTGCCATGCCCCTGCATTGCGGGGGTATTTTTTATTGAGCAAAATGTCCACAAGAAGGTATCTTGTACGACAGATCAAGCGACGTTATGAGAGATGGAAAACATGAGCAAAAAAAGCGACGAATCAACCCAAGGTAAGCTGCATTGCTCGTTTTGTGGCAAAAGTCAGGATGCCGTGCGCAAACTGATCGCCGGACCCTCGGTGTATATCTGTGATGAGTGCGTGGATTTGTGTAACGACATTCTGCGCGAGGAGATGAAGGATGAGGTGGTACCGAGCGAGCGCAAACTGCCTACGCCACATGAAATTCGTGCCATTCTCGATCAGTATGTGATCGATCAGGGTGCGGCCAAGAAAGCCCTCTCTGTGGCGGTTTACAATCACTACAAGCGCCTTGAGCTTTTTGCGCAGCGTGGCAAGGGAGAAGAGGATGTCGAGCTTGGTAAAAGCAATATCCTGCTGATTGGGCCAACCGGCTCAGGCAAGACCCTGCTGGCCGAAACCCTGGCGCGCATTCTTGATGTGCCTTTCGCGATTGCGGATGCCACGACCCTGACGGAAGCGGGTTATGTGGGGGATGATGTTGAGAGCATCGTGCATAAACTGCTGCAAAAATGCGATTACAACGTCGAACGTGCGCAGACCGGTATCATCTTTGTCGATGAAATCGACAAGATCACGCGCAAGGGCGATAACCCCTCCATTACTCGCGATGTTTCAGGTGAGGGTGTGCAGCAGGCGCTGCTGAAGTTGATTGAAGGCACCGTTGCTGCTGTTCCGCCTTCGGGGGGGCGTAAACATCCGCAACAGGATTATCTGCATGTGGATACCTCCAATATCCTGTTTATCTGTGGTGGCGCGTTTGAGGGGCTGGATAAAATCGTGCAGCGCCGTGCAGAAAAAGGCGGGATCGGTTTTTCTGCCGATGTCAAGAGCAAGGATGACAAGCGCTCGTTGAGTCAGTTGTTCAAGGACGTTGAGGCCGAGGATCTGGTGAAATATGGTCTGATTCCTGAAATTGTGGGGCGCTTGCCGGTGACTGCTGTATTGGAAGAGCTGGATGAAAAGGCTCTGGTGCGTATTTTGACCGAACCGAAAAATGCCTTGACCAAGCAGTTTGCCAAGTTATTCGATATGGAAAACGTGCAGCTTGAGTTCCGTCCTGAGGCCTTGAACGCGGTGGCAACGCAAGCCATGTTGCGCAAGACCGGAGCGCGGGGTCTGCGTACCATTTTGGAACATACCTTGCTTGACACGATGTACGATCTGCCTTCGCTGGCCAATCTGCAAAAGGTCGTGGTGGATGAGGCGAGTATCAAGGGTGAAGCTCAGCCGTATCGGGTGTTTGAAAACACTGAACTGGAGCGCGCTGCTTCGTAGAAATCGGCCAAGTCCAGCACAAAACAGGGCGGGCGTGCTTGTAACATAATGTTCACGCCCTTATGTCCAAAACAGTGAACGACTTTTTGTCGTATTGAGGACAATGTAATGCCCCATTCTGTCGTTGAATCGACCAACCCATCAACACTTGCGCCTGCACATGTGCCGGTCTTGCCATTGCGCGATGTCGTGGTTTACCCGCATATGGTGATTCCCCTGTTTGTTGGGCGCGAAAAATCCATCGCAGCTCTTGAGGCTGCGGTACATGCCGACAAGCATATTTTGCTGATCGCACAAAAAAGCGCCGATATTGATGAGCCTGGCTCTGAAGAGCTTCACAAGATCGGCACCTTGGCGCAGATTTTGCAATTGCTGAAATTGCCCGACGGCACCGTCAAGGTGCTGGTCGAAGGTGTGCAACGGGTGCATGTCGAGCATATCGCACAGACCGAAGCGTACTTTACGGCGGTGGTCGCTATGGTGAGCGAGGAAACGCCACTGGATGAACGCGATCTGGACGTGCATCGTCGTACCTTGCTCGGTCAGTTCGAGCAATACGTCAAGCTGAACAAGAAAATCCCGCCGGAGATTTTAAGCTCGCTGGAAGGCATTGATGATGCTTCGCGTCTGGCCGATACCATCGCCGCGCACATGGCGCTCAAGCTGGAAGAAAAACAGCGCATTCTGGAAATGGTGGATGTCGCTGCGCGCATGGAACAGCTGATGGCGCTGATTGAGGCGGAAGTCGATCTGTTGCAAGTGGAAAAGCGCATCCGTGGCCGCGTCAAGCAGCAAATGGAGAAGAGCCAGCGCGAGTACTATCTCAATGAGCAGATGAAGGCCATCCAGAAAGAACTGGGCGAGATGGAAGATGCTGCGCCCAGCGAGCTGGAGTCGCTGGAGCAGCGGATCAACGCTGCGGGAATGCCCAAGGAAGCGCTGGACAAGGCGCGCGCCGAGCTGAACAAGCTGAAGATGATGCCGCCCATGTCGGCGGAATCGACCGTGGTGCGCAATTATCTGGACTGGATGCTGCAAGTGCCGTGGAAGAAGCGCAGCAAGGTACGCAATGATCTGGCTTTGGCCGAGCAGGTACTTGAAGTCGATCACTACGGGCTGGAGCGGGTCAAGGAACGTATCCTTGAGTATCTTGCCGTGCAACAACGGGTTAAGGCGCTCAAAGGGCCGATTCTGTGCCTGGTCGGGCCACCGGGCGTGGGCAAAACCTCGCTTGGACAGTCGATTGCCAAGGCCACCAACCGCAAGTTCGCGCGCATTGCGCTGGGCGGGGTGCGTGATGAGGCCGAAATTCGCGGGCATCGTCGCACTTACATCGGCTCCTTGCCGGGCAAGATCGTGCAAACCCTGGCCAAGACCGGGACAAAGAATCCGCTGATTCTGCTGGATGAAATCGACAAGATGTCGAATGATTTTCGTGGCGACCCTTCGTCGGCCATGCTGGAAGTGCTCGATCCGGAGCAAAACAACAGTTTTGTCGATCACTATATGGAAGTGGATATCGACTTGTCGGAAGTCATGTTTATCGCGACCGCCAATAGCTTGAATATCCCAGGCCCGCTGCTGGATCGGATGGAAGTCATCCGTCTTGCCGGTTATACCGAAGATGAAAAGGTGAATATCGCCCAGCGCTATCTTCTGCCCAAGCAGATGAAAAACAATGGCTTGCGTGATGAAGAGTTGGTGATTAACGAGGCGGCCTTGCGTGATATGGTGCGCTACTTCACGCGAGAGGCTGGGGTGCGCAACCTTGAGCGCGAGATTTCCAAAGTCTGCCGCAAGGTGGTGAAAGAAATTCTGCTCGCCACGCCCAAGGCAAAGTCCAAGGGCGCGATCAAGGTGACACCGCAGAATCTGGATCAATATCTTGGTGTGCGTCGTTTCAGCTTTGAGCGTGCGCAAGAAGAAAATCAGGTTGGACAGGTCAATGGTTTGGCGTGGACGGAAGTTGGCGGCGATTTGCTGACCATTGAGTCCGCCATCATGCCGGGTAAAGGCAAACTGAGCTTTACCGGACAACTCGGTGAAGTGATGCAGGAGTCGATCCAGGCGGCGATGACCGTGGTGCGCTCGCGTGCCGAATCTTTGGGGATTGCGGCGGATTTCCATGAAAAACATGACATCCACATCCACGTCCCCGATGGCGCGACGCCGAAAGATGGCCCAAGCGCGGGGATTGCCATGTGCACTGCGCTGGTCTCCAGCCTGACCGGCATTCCGGTGCGTGCGGATGTGGCCATGACCGGGGAAATTACCTTGCGTGGTGAAATCATGCCGATTGGCGGTCTGAAGGAGAAGCTGCTTGCGGCGCACCGTGGCGGGATTCGCATGGTTCTGATTCCTGAGGAAAATCGCAAAGATCTGGTGGAAATTCCAAAAAATGTCAAAGACAAACTGGATATTCGTCCCCTGAAATGGATCGACCATGTGTTGGAGCTGGCGCTGGCCGAGCCGCCGCGTCCGCGTGTCGAGCCTGTGGCGGCGGTGGAGCTTGCTGGACGGGTCGTGGGTTCACTTGATGTTCCGCTGGCGCATTGAATGACGGTAGATTCCAGTGGGTGTCCTTTTGTGGGGTCGTTGCTTCTTGGCGTTGACGCTGTGCTAGCCTCTTGCTATAAAGCAGCACGCTATCGCGCCCCTTGGCGGTTTCTGGTCACGCAGGTTTCGTTTGCATCACCCATGAAGTCCATAGCCTCTTTTCGCCTACCTATAACAAGGATATTAAGTCATGAATAAATCTGAACTGATCAATGCTGTTGCTCATTCTGCTGGTTTGACCAAAACAGATGCAGCCAAAGCCGTGGATGGCGTGGTCGCTGCGGTGACTGAGGCTTTGAAGAATGGCGATCAAGTCACTCTGGTTGGCTTTGGGACCTTTTTGGTGCGTGAGCGCGAAGCGCGTACCGGTCGCAATCCGCAAACCGGCGCTGAAATCAGTATTGCGGCTTCCAAGCTACCTTCATTCAAGGCAGGTAAAGGCTTGAAAGATGCGGTGAACGGCTAATCGTCATTTCCCTTTCGACCCCTCAATCTGCGTTGATGCTATCGGGCACGGCGTGGAACGAGGGGTTTCTGTTGTTTAAGAGATAGTTCTGCCATGTTGATGGATTTGCGCGAAAAAATTTCTGGCTGGATTGCCTACACCATCGTCGGTCTGATCACAATTCCCTTTGTCATGTGGGGCATTGGTGAGTATTTCCAGGGCGGTTCAGCCAAGCCGCTGGCAACCATCAACGGACAGGATATTTCGCAGCAGGCCTTTGAACAGGCGTATGAGCAGGAACGTCAGCGTATTGCGCAGCAATTCGGTGCTGCGCTAACGCCGGAAATGCTGGAAAGCATGGGGATCAAACGCCAGGTGCTAAGTGGCTTGGTGATGCGCGAAGTCTTAAGTCAATACGCACAGGCTCAAGGTTTGCGTGTCAGTGATGCAGAGCTTGCGGCCTTGTTACGCTCCATTCCGGCGTTTCAGGATAACGGGCAATTTAGCCAAGCGCGTTATGAGCAAGTGCTGCGTATGCAGGGGCAGGTGCCGCAGAGTTTTGAGCCGCTGGTGCGCCTTGATTTGGTGGTGGGGCAGTTGCAAAGCGGTATTAGGCAATCGGCTTTCGTGACCCAGGCGGATGTGGATAGCTATATGCGTCTGCGTGACCAAATGCGTGAGATTGAGGTTTATCTCTTGCCAGCAGCCGAACGTCTGGCGGCCATCAAGCCTGACGAGACGGCTTTGCAGGCTTTTTATGATGCACACAAGGCGGATTTTCGTCGCCCTGAGCGTGTGCGTGTGGAGATGCTTGAGCTTGACGTGGACACCCTTGCCAGGCAGATGAAGCCAAGCGAGGAAGACATCCAGCAGGCTTACCGCGCCTATGTCGAAGCGCAGAAGCAGCTGGAATCGCGCCAAGCACGACACATCCTGCTTACGCTCGAAGCGGGCGCGGATGACGCTTCAGTGCGCAAAAGCATTGACGCGCTGCGCCAGCGCCTGGAAAACGGCGAGGATTTTGCCAAGCTGGCTGGGGAGTTTTCACAAGACCCAGGTTCCGCCAAGCAGGGTGGAAGCCTGGGTGCGGTGACACGCGGCATGATGGTCGAACCCTTTGAGAAGGCGCTGTTTGCGCTGCCCAAGATTGGTGCGATTTCCGAGCCGGTGCGCACCTCATTTGGCTGGCACTTGATTAAAGTGGACAGTATTGATCCCGTGCAGCCCAAGCCCCTTGCTGAGGTGCGTGCGCAAATGGAACAGGATGCGCGCAAAACCTTGGCCGAAGCGCAGTTCCATGATGTCGCCGACCGCCTGGCAACCCTGAGTTATGAGCACCCGGATAGCCTGTTGCCTGCGGCTGAGCAGTTGGGTTTGAGCGTCACCAAGAGCGAATGGATGGCGCGTGGACAAGCGGATGTGCACGGCAAATTGTTGCAGGCGGCCTTTAGTGAGGATGTTTTGCAGCAGGGACGCAACAGTGAAGTTCTGGATCTTGGCGAGCAAAAGGTCGCGGTGATTCGTTTACAGGAGCATGAACAAGCGGCCGATCAGGCTTTTGCCAGTGTGCGCGCTGAAGTTGAAAAACGTTGGATTGAGCAGGAGTTGAGCACGCAAATGCAGAAGGAGGCGGAAGCTTTGCGTCTTGCCTTGCTGCAATCGGGTGAAATCCCGCTGCCTGCGGGCGCGCAACGCGGCTTTAGCGGAGCCATCAAGCGTCAGGCACGCGAGGTGGAGGCGGATGTGGCGCGCGCCGTATTTGCGATGCAGCCTCCAGTGGATGGCAAGCTCTCCGCACAGGCGGTGCGCCTACCCTCCGGTGACTTTGCGGTGGTGCGCTTGCTGGCGGTGAAAGCCGGTGATCCTGCTGTTTTGACGGCGGAGGAACGCAAGGCTTTGGTTCAGGAATTGCGCCGTAACCAGGCGATGGCTGAGAACGCAGCCTTTGATGCCTATTTGCGCAGTAAAGCGAAAATTACCGAGCACCAGGATATTTAATCGGCCTGCTCACGGTCGGGTGGATGTGTTTGTCCGCTCTACGGTGACTGATTTTTCGACGCTGTTTTCTCTGGCTGAAGTCAACAGCCCGCAGTGTAAAAACACCTATAAAATCAGCGGTCATATTCGCTAATCACTGCGCAAAAGTTGATAATGCGCGGCCATCCCTTGACTGCGTTCCGCCTCATGCTTCCCGCCAAAAATATCTTTTCCTACCGCAAATACTGGGCGAGCCGCTTCGGCACTGCGCCCTTCCTGCCCATGTCGCGCGCGGAAATGGACAAGCTCGGTTGGGATAGCTGCGACATCATTATCGTGGTCGGCGATGCCTATGTGGATCATCCAAGCTTCGGCATGGCGGTGATCGGGCGCATGTTGGAGGCGCAAGGCTTTCGTGTCGGCATTATCGCCCAGCCGGACTGGACCTCGGCGGAGGCTTTCCGTCAGCTTGGCAAGCCCAATCTGTTTTTCGGTGTGAGCGCGGGCAATATGGACTCGATGGTGAACCACTACACCTCGGATCGCCGTCTGCGCCACAACGATGCCTACACGCCGAATGACGAGCACGGCAAGCGCCCCGATCGCGCGGTGACCGTCTACGCCCAGCGCTGCCGCGAGGCGTTCAAGGATGTGCCGGTGATTATCGGTGGCATAGAGGCTTCACTGCGCCGTATCGCGCATTACGATTACTGGTCGGACAAGGTGCGTCGCTCGGTGTTGCTGGACTCCAAGGCCGATCTGTTGGTGTATGGCAATGCTGAACGGGCGATTGTCGAAATTGCCCAGCGTGTCGCCAAGGGCGAACATCCGCGTGAGATGAAAAACATACGCGGCACGGCTTTTATGCACGATGGGGCGATTCCTGATGGCTGGGTGGTGCTGGATTCGACCACGGTAGACGAGCCGGGGCCGCTGGCGGCGCCGATTGATCCGTATGCGATGACTTCGGCGGCGAGCTGTGCGACCAAGGAAGCTTCCTCCCCCAGCCCCTCTCCCGTCAAGGGCGAGGGGAATGTTGAAGTCAAAGTCGTCCACCTGCGCCGCGAGATTCCGCGCAACCACCCGCGTGAGTTGACCGTAGTGCGCATCCCATCCTACGAACAGGTGCTGCATGACCCGGTGCTGTATGCCCACGCCTCGCGGGTTTTGCATCTGGAGACCAATCCCGGCAATGCGCGTGCGCTGGTGCAAAGGCATGGCGAGCGCGACGTGTGGCTCAATCCGCCGCCGATTCCCTTGAGCACAGCGGAGATGGATGGTGTGTTCGGTCTGCCCTATGCCCGTGCGCCGCATCCGGCTTATGGCGAGGCGAAAATCCCGGCTTGGGACATGATTCGCTTCTCGGTGAATATCATGCGCGGCTGCTTCGGCGGTTGTACCTTTTGTTCGATTACCGAACACGAGGGGCGGATTATTCAAAGCCGTTCGGAGGAGTCCATCCTGCGCGAAGTGGAGGATATTCGTGACAAGGTGAAAGGCTTTACCGGCATTATCTCCGATCTGGGTGGACCGACGGCCAATATGTACAACCTCACCTGCAAGGATGAAAAGATCGAGGAAAACTGCCGTCGCCTGTCTTGCGTCTTCCCCGATATTTGCAAAAACCTGAATACCGACCACGGTTCGCTGATTTCCCTGTATCGCAAAACCCGCGCCCTGCCGGGCATTAAAAAGGTATTGATCGCCTCCGGCCTGCGTTATGACCTGGCGGTGCAATCGCCGGAATACGTCAAGGAGCTGGTCACGCATCACGTCGGCGGCTATTTGAAAATCGCGCCGGAACACACCGAATCCGGCCCGCTCTCCAAGATGATGAAGCCCGGCATGGGAACCTATGAACGCTTCAAAAGCATGTTCGAGAAGTTCTCGCGCGAGGCCGGTAAGGAGCAGTACCTGATCCCGTACTTTATTGCCGCGCATCCGGGAACCACCGACGAGGACATGCTGAATCTTGCCCTGTGGCTGAAGGCGAATAATTTCCGTGCCGACCAGGTGCAAGCCTTCCTGCCAAGCCCCATGGCGCTGGCTTCGGCCATGTACCATTCCGGGCGCAACCCGTTGCGCACCGTGCGCCGCGAAGGTACAGAAGAGGTCTACTCGCCCAAGGGGTTGAAACAGCGTCGTTTGCACAAGGCCTTTTTGCGTTATCACGATGCTGAAAACTGGCCCTTGCTGCGCGAAACGCTGAAACTTATGGGGCGTGCCGATCTGATCGGCAATGGCAAGCGCCATCTGATTCCCACCTGGCAGCCCGAAGGCACCGGTATGAAAGGCGGCGAAGGCGCACGCACCGGGCGCAAAAATGGCGCGCAAACCTTCCTCACCAAACACACGGGTTTACCGCCGCGCGCAGATGCAGCGCTGCGCGGCGAGCGCCCTGCGTCTTCAGGCACGGCCAAAAAACCTTTCGGTAACAAGACAGAATCAGCACGAAGCGCAACCAGCCGTGCCACGCCTGCTCGCCCATCGGTCACCTGGCCGCCGAAAAAGACCAGCCCAGGTGCCGCCAGCGGCAAGCCGAACCCGGCACGCGCACGCAATAACCGTACAAAATAGCGCGATTGAATCGACGGTAAAAACGTTTGATGCGCCTTGCCTGCAAGAGCAGGCTAATCTTGACCTGCTTCGTCAACAAACTCACACAGGGGGACATAACATGAAGCGTATTGCCATGATGAGTCTGATCGCCGCTGCTTTTGCCTTTAACGCACCCGTGTATGCCAATGCGGAGATGATCGCCAAGGGTGAAAAGCTGCACGCCGAGAAATGCGCGGCCTGCCACAAGGCGCCGCATGATGCCAAGTTTTATGAAAGCCGCGTCGGCAAGAAAATCCAGAGCAAGGCCAGCCTGACCACCATGGTCAGCTCTTGCGCCAACTACTTTAATATCGACTGGTTCGATGACGATGTGGCGGCAGTGAGCGAGTATCTCAACGCCAAGTATTACAAGCTGAAGTAAGCTCGGCAGTGCTTGGGGACATAAGCGGCATTATTGCCGCTTTTTTTATGGCGCTTAAAAGTTTAGCCACAGAGGGCACAGAGATTTAAGAGGGATGAAAGCCATCCTCGGTGAACTCTGTGCCCTCTGTGGCTAAAAAGGTTTTATTGCTTGAACGAATCGCCTTCCGCGACGTGATACACCGGGTCTTCCTTGATATTCACTTCCACCAGATCGCCTGCCTTGCGCAACATCTCGCGGCATTGCGGGGCAAGGTGGCGCAGATGCAGCGTCTTGCCCAGCGCGCGGTATTTGTCGGCCAGATTGTCAATCGCCTCCAAAGCCGATTGATCGGCCACCCGCGAGCGCGCGAAGTCGATAATGATGTCATCCGGGTCGTTTTTCGGCTCAAACAGCTCGGTAAAGTTTTGGGTCGAGGCAAAAAACAGCGGTCCGACCAGGCGATAAAGTTTGCTGCCATTGGCAAGCATTTCGCTTTCGGCGCGGATATGTTTGGCCTGATCCCAGGCAAAAATCATTGCGGAAACAATCACTCCAACAATCACTGCAACGGCAAGATCAATCACCACGGTGAGCACCGTCACCATGATACTGATCAAGATTTCATTGCGCGGCACCTTGCCGATCATGCGCAGCGTGCCCCACTCGAAGGTGCCAATCACCACCATGAACATCACGCCGACCAGGGCGGCGAGGGGGATTTGCTCGATGATCGGTGCCAAAAACAGAATGAAGGCCAGCAAGACCAGCGCGGCGGTAATGCCGGAAAGCCGACCGCGCCCGCCGGACTCGACGTTGATGATGCTCTGCCCGACCAGCGCGCAGCCGCCCATGCCACCCAAAAAACCGCTGGTGATATTCGCCGCGCCCAGGGCGACACATTCACGGTTCGGCTGACCGCGCGTCTCGGTAATGTCATCCAGCAGTTGCAGCGTGAGCAGGCTTTCGATCAGCCCGACCCCGGCAAATACAAAGGCATAGGGCAACACAATCCACAGGGTTTCCAGCGTCAGCGGTACTTGCGGAATGGAAAAATCCGGCAGGCCACCGGCAATCGAAGCCATATCGCCCACCGTGCGCGTATCCAGATTCATGAACTGGCTCATGCCAAAGGCAAGCAGGCTGACCACGGTAATCGCCACCAAGGTTGAGGGCAGGGCTTTGCTGAAGCGTGGCAGGAGATGCGTTATCAGCATGGTGAGCGCAATCAGGCCAAGCATGACCCATAGCGCCGAGCCGCTGAGCCATTCCTTGCTGCCATCGGGCAGCGTGATTTTGAATTGCTCGAATTGCGCCAGCAAAATAATGATCGCCAAGCCATTGACGAAGCCCAAAAACACCGGGTAGGGCACGATGCGAATGAATTTTCCGAGTTTGAACAGCCCGGCGGCGATTTGAATGACGCCCATCAATACCACGGCAGCCAGCAGGTATTGCGGCCCGTGTTGTACCACCAGAGCCACCATGACCACGGCCAGCGAGCCTGCGGCAGCGGAAATCATGCCGGGGCGACCGCCAAAGCTTGAGGTTATCAGCGCGACGATAAATGCAGCATACAAACCCATCAGCGGATGTAATTGCGCCACCAGGGCAAACGCTACGGCTTCGGGGACGAGCGCCAGCGCGACCGTCAGTCCGGAAAGGACGTCGGCGCGGGCATTTTTCGGAGTATGGGCGGCTAGAAGATGGAACATGGCACAAATTTTGGCTGACGGGAGGAGGGCGGGATGCTCGCAATATTATGCCTGAGTTACGACACTGCGCGGGCGATAACGAGCTGACGAGGGCAACCTCGGGCGGTTATAGATTCGGCACGAATTAGTCTTGAATGTAGCTCGGGCTTTAGCCCGACATGTCGGCATGAATGCCGACCTACAATCACGGATAAAGCTGGCCGGATCAATAGTGTATCGTTCCACAGGCGGCGGGGAACCGCCCTTACCGTATTGAGTTGATAGTCCTTGAGGAGTGACGTGATGAATAAACGGTCGTTTTTGAAAATTGCCTTGCTGACCCTTGCAGGCGGCGCAGGCATGACAGAGAGTGCGTTGGCGGCCAAGCCCGTGGTTGCAGCGATGACGGAACAGGACGTATTGCAGGCTCAACAGGCCTGGGCCAAGGGGATTGTGGAGATCGGCAAGGTCTATCAGGAGGGGGGTGACTACAAAGCTGTCGCCAGCAAGCTGATCGATCAGCTTTATGCTTACGGTCACGGCAAGGTGCTGTTCAAGCCGACCAAGGCGGCGCACGACCAGTTCCGCGAGACCAAGGCCGAGGCGCTGTCTTATTTTGTCGGTGGCGAGAACCCTGAAGATCATGGCTTCGCCATTCAGCCTTGGTCGGCGGTGCGTTTTGAAAATAACGGCATTGTGATTCACCCCGATGCGAATACCGCCGAGGCGATGGGCAATTATTTCTTCACCGATGCCAAGACGGGCAAGGAGGTCAAGGTTGAGTACACCTTCGGTTACGAGCGCCTCAAGGATGGTCGTTTGGCGATTTTTCTGCATCACTCCTCGCTGCCTTATCAGCCCGTAGCGCATTGAAAATGTTTCGCGAGCTCTGATAAAGAAGAACCCCTCATCATGAGGGGTTCGCTGTTTTTGTGCGTTGGAATGCCGCTGGCTTACACGTCGCGCAAAAGCTCGTTGATACCCACTTTGCTGCGGGTTTTGGCATCCACCTTCTTCACGATCACCGCGCAGTACAGGCTGTACTTGCCGCACTTGGAGGGCAGGTTGCCGGAAACCACTACGGAACCGGCGGGCACGCGGCCATAATGCACTTCGCCGGTTTCGCGGTCGTAGATCTTGGTGGACTGGCCGATGTACACGCCCATGGAAATCACCGCGCCTTCCTCGACGATTACGCCTTCGACCACCTCAGAGCGCGCACCGATAAAGCAGTTGTCTTCAATAATGGTCGGCGCGGCTTGCAGCGGCTCCAACACGCCGCCGATGCCCACGCCGCCGGAGAGGTGTACGTTTTTGCCGATCTGCGCACAGGAGCCGACGGTGGCCCAGGTATCGACCATGGTGCCTTCATCCACATACGCGCCGATATTCACGTAAGACGGCATGAGCACGCAGCTCTTGGCGATAAAACTGCCACGGCGCGCCATGGCGGTGGGGGCAACACGAATCCCGGCGGCGCGGAATTGGGCATCGTTCCAGCCGGCAAACTTGGGTTCGACCTTGTCGTAAAACTGGATGTCGCCTGCGCCCATCACGCGGTTGTCGTTCAGGCGGAAAGACAACAGCACGGCCTTTTTCAGCCATTCGTTGACTGTCCATTGGCCGACGGCCTGACGTTCGGCCACGCGCAGCGTGCCGGAGTCCAGCAGGCTCATGGCCTCGTTGACCGCGTCGCGCACATCGCTGGGGGCGTTGGCCGGGGTGAATTCGGCACGCTGTTCAAAAGCATCTTCGATCAGTTGGCGGAGATTGTGCATAGTGGTTCCTTGAGGGTTGGGTGTAGGAGCGAGCTTGCTCGCGATAGGGTTAGGCAGGCGAGTTTATCGCTACAGATTGAAGCAAAAGCTTTTAATGCGCTGCGCAGCATCCAGACATTCGTCCAGTTCAGCCACCAAGGCCATGCGCACATAGCCGCTGCCCGGATTATGGCCGTTGACCTCACGCGAGAGGTAGCTGCCCGGCAGTACGGTGATGTTCTGTTCGGCAAACAGGCGGCGAGCGAAGTCGGTATCAGCAATCGGGGTTTTTGCCCACAGGTAAAACGCGCCCTCCGGCATGGCGACCTCCAGCACGCCATCCAAAATAGCCAGTACGCGGGTGAATTTGTCCAGATACAGGGCGCGATTCTGTTCGACATGCGCCTCGTCACCCCATGCCGCCGCGCTGGCAATTTGCGTCGGCGGCGGCAGGGTACAGCCGTGGTAGGTGCGATACAGATGGTAACTTTTGAGCAGCTGCGTATCACCGGCCACAAAGCCGGAACGCAGGCCGGGCAGATTGGAGCGTTTGGAGAGCGAATGAAACACCACGCAGCGGGCAAAGTCGTCACGCCCCATGTTGGCGCAAACCTCCAGCAGGCCGACCGGCGGCGCGCCGTAGTACAGTTCCGAGTAGCACTCGTCGGAGGCAATGATGAAATCATGCTCGTCTGCCAGTTCAATCAGGCGGCGGTAGGCGGCCTCTGACAACACCGCGCCGGTGGGGTTGCCGGGCGAGCAGACGTAAATCATCTGGCAGCGCGCCCAAATATCATTTGGAATGTTGTCGAAATCGGGCAAAAAGCCATTCTCCGCCGGAGTAGGGTAAAACCACGGCTCTGCACCCGCAAGATAGGCCGCGCCCTCGTAGATTTGGTAGAACGGATTGGGCATCAGCACCAGCGGTTTGCTGTGGCGATCCACGATGCACTGGGCAAAGGAAAACAACGCCTCGCGTGTACCGGACACAGGCAAAATTTGAGATGCCGGATCAACCTTGGCGTTAAAACGCTGTTGCAACCAACCGGCAATCGCCGCGCGCAAAACCTCGTTGCCGCGCGTGAGCGGATACTGACCGAGGCCATGCAGATGATGAATCAGCGCTTCAACCACGAAGGCGGGGGAGCGGTGTTTGGGCTCGCCAATCGACAGTGCAATGTGTTCCAAATCTGCGGGCGGGTTGCAGCCTGCCTTGAGTTGAGCCAGTTTTTCAAAGGGGTAGGGCTGCAAATGGCCAAGATCGGGGTTCATGAATCGGCAAAGCTGGTGGAGAATGGCGCGGGAGTATAGCCCAGAATCATGCCCCGAAGACCCAACAATGAATAATCCCGACCCAGTGATAGGCCTGCACCATGTCAGTGTGCTGGTGGCAGATACGGCGCAAAGCCTGCGTTTTTATGTGGATATGCTGGGTCTTGCGCCCATCGAACGCCCGGATTTGGGCTTTGCGGGCGCATGGCTGGCCTTGGGGGCGCAACAACTGCATCTCATGGAATTGCCCCATCCGGAGGTAACGCAAGGCAGGCCAGAACACGCCGGACGTGATCGGCATTTTGCGCTGCAAGTGGCCGCACTTGAACCGTTTGCGCTGCGCTTGCAGACAGCGGGTGTGGCGTTTACGCGCAGCCGCTCCGGGCGAGCCTCCATCTTTTGCCGTGACCCGGATGGCAATGGGGTGGAGTTGATGGAGGTATCGCTATGAACACTTCGCGTATTGCGGACGTTTTGTGCGCAGCACAGTTGTGCTTGAAAGATTCCGACAGCCCGCGTGCCGATGCGGAAATTCTGCTGGCGCATGTCATGCAGCGTTCACGCAGTTATTTTGTGGCCTGGCCCGAGGCGCAGGTGTCGGTGAGCGAGGCAGCGGCGTTTGAGGCTTTGCTGGCGCGCCGTGCGGCGGGTGAGCCGGTGGCGTATGTGCTGGGTTCACGCGGTTTTTATGGACTGGATTTGAAGGTGTCGCCTGCGGTGTTGATTCCACGTCCGGAAACCGAATTGCTAGTGGAGGCTGCTTTGCAGCGTCTGCCCTCAACGCCATGCCGTATCGCGGATTTGGGCACGGGGAGCGGGGCGATTGCTCTGGCGCTGGCGAGTGAGCGCAAGGATGTGCAGGTGGTGGCGGTGGATGTCTCGGCGCAGGCTTTGGCGCTGGCGCAAGAGAATGCGCGTCGCCTTGGCTTGATGGTGGATTTTCGTCTGGGGGATTGGTGTGGCGGCCTGGCGCATGAGAGATTCGACATGATCGTGAGCAATCCGCCCTATATCCGTGCGGATGATGCACATCTGGCGCTGGGGGATGTGCGTTTTGAACCCGCGCTGGCGCTGGCTTCCGGCGCGGATGGCCTGGATGCGATTCGCGCCATCATCACCTGTGCGCCCGCGTATCTGAAGCCGGGCGGCTGGCTATTGTTTGAACATGGCTACGATCAGGCCGAGGCCGTGGCGGGGTTATTGCGCGCGGCGGGGTTGGCTGCGGTGGCATCGCTGTTTGATTTGCAGGGTCACGCCAGGGTGACACTCGGACAGCGTTCTGTGGAATAATCCGGCATGTTTTTAACACCTGTGAGTCATGACGATGGACGATAACCGCAAGAAGGCGCTGGCCGCTGCGCTGACGCAGATCGAAAAGCAATTTGGTAAAGGCACGGTCATGCGCATGGGTGATTCCACGGCATCGCGTGAGGTGGATGTGATTTCCACAGGCTCGCTAGGGCTGGATATTGCGCTTGGCATTGGCGGTTTGCCACGTGGTCGTGTGGTGGAAATTTACGGCCCGGAGTCCTCGGGTAAAACCACGCTGACCCTGCAAGTGATTGCGGAAGCGCAAAAGCTGGGCGGCGTGTGTGCGTTTGTGGATGCGGAGCACGCATTGGATCCGACCTATGCGCAAAAGCTCGGCGTGCAGGTGGATGATTTGCTGGTGTCCCAGCCGGATACCGGGGAGCAGGCGCTGGAAATCACCGATATGCTGGTGCGCTCGAATGCCGTCGATGTGGTGGTGGTGGACTCGGTGGCCGCGTTGGTGCCCAAGGCGGAAATTGAAGGCGAGATGGGCGATTCGCATGTCGGTCTGCAAGCACGTTTGATGAGCCAGGCTTTGCGTAAACTGACCTCGAATATCAAGCGTTCCAATGCGCTGGTGATTTTCATTAACCAGATTCGCATGAAGATCGGTGTGATGTTCGGCAGCCCGGAAACCACCACTGGCGGGAATGCGCTGAAGTTTTATGCCTCCGTTCGCCTGGATATTCGTCGCATTGGCGGATTGAAAAAGGGCGAGGAGATCATCGGCAACGAGACCCGCGTCAAAGTGGTGAAAAACAAATTGGCACCGCCATTCAAGCAGGTTGAGTTTGAAATTCTCTACGGCGAGGGTATTTCGCGCGCAGGTGAAGTGATTGAGCTGGGTGTGACCCATAAATTCATTGACAAGTCTGGCGCGTGGTACAGCTACAACGGCGAGAAAATCGGTCAAGGCAAGGAAAACGTGCGTCAGTGGCTGAAAGAACATCCCGATAAGGCGAGCGAGATTGAAAACAATATCCGCGCCAAATTGATGACGACGGGCGCGCCTGGTTTGGCTGTTGAGAGTGATGAGGCGCTTGTCGAAGAATTCTGAGTTAAACCCGCAGGCCGATGACGGCTGGGGCGATGCGCCCGAACGGGAATATGGGCCAGAGCATGAGCAAGCGCATAAGGTTCCCGATGCGCGTGACATGGCTTTGCGTTTGCTGAGCCGACGCGAGCATGGCGCAGGCGAATTGGCGCGTAAGCTTCAGCAGCGCGGCGTATCGCGCGAACAAGCCGTAGAAACGATTGCTGAGCTGGCTGAGCAAGGCTGGCAGAGTGATACACGTTTTGCCGAACAGTTTGCGCGCGACCATGCGGCGCGTGGTGATGGGCTGCTGAAAATTCGCGCCGCGCTGCAAAGTCGGGGTGTGCCTGAACAACTGATTGCCGAGGCGCTGAAAACTCTCGATGTGGATTGGTTGCTGAGTGCTTGTGTGGCGCGGAGCAAACGTTTCGGTACGGACATACCGACGGATGGCGCTGAACAGGCACGTCAGCAACGTTTTTTGATGACACGGGGCTTTTCTGCCTCAGATGCCCGCACTGCGGTGCGCACGAATGACCTTAACCAAGATTGAACCTGCATGAATACCGCCCAAATCCGCCAAAGTTTCCTTGAGTTTTTCCAGTCCAAAGGCCACAGCATTGTGCCCTCCAGCAGCCTGGTGCCGGGCGACGACCCTAGCTTGTTGTTTACCAATGCGGGCATGAACCAGTTCAAGGACGTATTCCTCGGCTTCGACCAGCGTCCCTACAGCCGCGCCACCAGCTCGCAGAAGTGCGTGCGCGCTGGCGGCAAGCACAACGATCTGGAAAACGTCGGTTATACCGCGCGCCATCACACCTTTTTCGAGATGCTGGGCAATTTCAGCTTCGGCGACTATTTCAAGCGCGATGCCATCCGCTATGCCTGGGAGCTATTGACCGAGGTTTACAAGCTGCCCAAGGACAAGCTCACTGTCACCGTGTATGCCGAAGATGACGAGGCCTACGACATCTGGACACAGGAGATTGGCGTGCCCGTCGAGCGCGTGATTCGCATCGGTGACAACAAGGGGGCGCGTTACGCCTCGGATAACTTCTGGGCGATGGGCGACACCGGACCTTGCGGGCCGTGTACGGAAATTTTCTACGACCACGGTGAGCATATCTGGGGCGGGCCGCCCGGATCAGCGGAGGAAGATGGCGACCGCTATATCGAAATCTGGAACAATGTGTTCATGCAGTTCAACCGCGATGAACACGGCGTGATGCACCCGCTGCCCAAGCCGTCGGTGGATACCGGCATGGGCTTGGAGCGTATCGCGGCGGTGTTGCAGCATGTCCACGCCAACTACGAAATCGACCTGTTTCAGGCGCTGCTTAAAGCTGCGGCACGCGAAACCGCCTGCGCGGATATGGAAAGTCCTTCGCTCAAGGTGCTGGCGGATCATATTCGCGCCTGCTCTTTCCTCTTGGCTGATGGCGTGATTCCGAGTAATGAAGGGCGCGGTTATGTGCTGCGCCGCATTATTCGCCGTGCCATTCGTCACGGTTACAAGCTCGGCGTGCGCACCGCGTTTTTTCACAAACTGGTGCCGGACTTGGTCGAGCAAATGGGCGCGGCTTATCCCGAATTGGTGCAGCATCAAGTGCGCATTATGGCGACCTTGAAACAGGAAGAAGAGCGCTTTTTTGAAACCATCGAGCATGGTATGGCGATTCTGGAAGGCGAGTTGAAAGCGCTGTCTGAGGGCGGTGTTCTTAATGGCGAGACGGCCTTCAAGCTGCACGACACCTACGGTTTCCCGCTTGATTTGACTGCTGACATTTGCCGTGAACATGGCATTAGCGTCGATACGCCAGCCTTTGATGCCGCCATGGCGCGGCAAAAAGAACAGGCGCGTGCGGCAGGCAAGTTCAAGATGGCCACCAATCTGGACTACGATGGCCCAACAACGAACTTCCACGGCTACGAGCTGCTGGAAAGTCAGGGCAATATCCTGGCACTCTACAAAGACGGCGCGGCGGTGAATGTGCTCTTTGAGGGCGAAATGGGCGTGGTGGTGCTGGATGACACGCCGTTTTATGCCGAATCCGGCGGGCAGGTGGGCGATCGTGGCGAGCTGCGTTCGATGCATGGCATCTTTGCGGTCGAGGACACGCAGAAAATTCAGGCCACGGTGTTTGGTCATCATGGCGTAGTCAAAACAGGTAGCCTGAGCGTGGGCAATAGCGTGCGCGCCAAGGTGGATGAACAGGCACGGTTGCGCACCATGCGTAACCATTCGGCCACGCATTTACTGCATAAAGCGCTGCGCGAAGTGTTGGGCGGGCATGTGCAGCAAAAAGGCTCGCAGGTTGACCCGGATAAAACGCGCTTTGACTTCGTGCATAACCAGCCGATGACCAACGCGGAAATTCGTCGTGTGGAGAATCTCGTCAACGCGGAGATTCTGGCGAACGTGGCCACCCAAACCCGCGTGCTGCCGATTGCCGAAGCGCAGACTCTGGGCGCGATGATGCTGTTCGGCGAGAAATACGGCGACGAAGTGCGCGTGCTGGATATTGGTTCCAGTCGTGAGCTGTGCGGCGGTACGCATGTGGCACGCACCGGCGACATTGGCCTGTTTAGCATTACCGCCGAGGGCGGCGTGGCGGCGGGCGTGCGCCGGGTGGAAGCGGTGACCGGCGATAATGCGCTGACCTATATGCAGGGCATGGAAACCGCGCTGGGCGGTGTGGCCGGGACGCTTAAAGTGCTGCCGAAAGAGGTTCCGGCGCGGGTGAATACCCTGCTGGAACAAACCCACAAGCTGGAACGTGAGTTGTCGGCGCTGAAAAGCCGCCTGGCGAGCGTGCAACGTGCCGAATTGTTGCAACATGCCGTGGAGATCAATGGAGTCTGGGTGCTGGCCGCAAGCATGGACGATGCGGATAGCGAAACTTTGCGCGAATCCATCGACAAACTGCGTGATCGGCTGCAATCAGCGGTGATCGTGTTGGCGAGTGTGACGGAAGATCAGCGCGTGCTGCTGGTGGCTGGGGTGAGCAAAGACACCACCGGCAAAATCAAAGCAGGCGAGCTGGTCAACTTTGTAGCGCAACAAGTCGGTGGCAAAGGCGGTGGTCGCCCGGACATGGCACAAGCGGGCGGTAGCCAGCCGGAAAACCTGCCAACGGCACTGGCGAGCGTGCAGGATTGGGCAAAGGAGCGCTTACAGGCTTGATTGTCGCAGTCCAGCCAAGCTTGTAGCCCGGATGAAGCGTAGCGCAATCCGGGAGGGCGTTTCATGGTGTGACACCGCCCCCGGATTGCGGCCTTTGGCCTTCATCCGGGCTACGGACTAAAGCACTTATGTGCTGATTTTTCAGGGCGTTTTTATTAAACTGCCCGCCTTCGTGATGACCCGCAAGTGCGGGTTGTTTTTTATAAAACGTCCAACTGTGACGTTTTTATGGCATTAATTGTGGCGATAATGGCATGGCACTGATTGTTCAAAAATACGGTGGAACTTCAGTCGGTACGGTTGAACGTATCGAGAAGGTCGCTGAGCGCGTGATGCGCTGGCGTGCGGCGGGGCATGACATTGTGGTTGTGACCTCGGCGATGAGCGGTGAAACCAATCGCCTGCTCGGTCTTGCGAAGCAGATTGATCCAGATGCGGCGCCGCGTGAACTGGACATGCTGGCGGCAACCGGTGAGCAGGTCACCATTGCGCTGCTGGCGATGGCCTTGCATAAACGTGGGCAGGAAGCGCGCTCCTACACCGGCGCACAGGTGCGCATTCTCACCGATGATGCCTACACCAAGGCGCGCATCCGCGAGATTGATACCCAGCGCATTCGTGATGATCTGCGCGCAGGACGGGTGGTGGTGGTGGCAGGCTTCCAGGGCGTGGATGATGAAGGCAATATCACGACCTTGGGGCGTGGCGGCTCGGATACCAGCGGTGTGGCGCTGGCAGCAGCGCTGAAAGCCGACGAGTGTCAGATTTATACCGATGTGGACGGTGTGTATACCACCGACCCGCGTGTGGAGCCGAAAGCGCGTCGCCTCGATAAAATTACCTTTGAAGAAATGCTGGAAATGGCCAGCCTCGGTTCAAAAGTGTTGCAGATTCGCTCGGTCGAGTTTGCCGGTAAATACAATGTGCCGCTGCGCGTATTGTCGAGTTTTGATGAAGGTGCCTTTGAGGATCATCCCGGCACGCTGATTACCTATGAGGAAAATGGTATGGAAGAGGCTTTGATTTCGGGTATTGCGTTTAATCGTGACGAGGCGCAGTTGACGATTAAGGGCGTGCCGGATGCGCCGGGCGTGGCGTACCGCATTCTGGGGCCGATTGCCGATGCCAATATCGAAGTCGATATGATCGTGCAGAATATTGGCGCGGATGACACCACCGATATGACCTTTACGGTACACCGTAACGACTACAGCAAGGCCAGAGATGTGCTGCAAGGCGTGGCGACAGAAGTCGGCGCACGTCAGGTTGCGGGGCTTGCCAATATCGTCAAGGTTTCGGTGGTCGGCGTGGGGATGCGCTCGCACGCGGGCATTGCCAGTACCATGTTCGCTGCTCTGGCGCGTGAAGGCATCAATATCCACATGATCTCCACCTCGGAAATCAAGATTTCCGTGGTGCTGGACGAGAAATATCTGGAGCTGGCCGTGCGCACACTGCACGAAGCCTTTGGACTGGACAAGGCGCAGTAACTCGCTCATCTATCGACCATCCGGCGAGAGTCTGCTATGTTCAGCCCTACACGGTTTCATGGCAGATTGAACTAGACCAAGGAGAGAACGATGTTGATCTTGACGCGTCGGGTTGGCGAAGTGTTGCGCATTGGTGATGATGTTTCCATCACCATTTTGGGTGTCAAAGGCAATCAGGTACGGATTGGTATTGATGCGCCCAAGGATGTCGCCGTTCACCGCGAAGAAATCTACCAGCGCATCAAGCGCGAAGGGGAGACGGACGTTGTGGACGAGGGTGGTTTCGATGGCGACGCAGCGCGCTGAATAAGCCGTTTGCTGGCATATTCTACTTGCCAGAATCTGAATGCGCAGCTAGAATGCGCCCTCTTTTGGAGACATGGCCGAGTGGCTGAAGGCGCACCCCTGCTAAGGGTGTATAGGGGAAACTCTATCGAGGGTTCGAATCCCTCTGTCTCCGCCATATTGATGAATATCGCCAAAGCCCAGGGTTTTGGATTTTATAGCCCCGAATTTTTATTCGGGGTTTTTTTATTGTCACAGATAAAGCGGTTATCTTGCGAGCACAAAAAACCCGGCATTGCCGGGTCATATGGATTCGAGAATTGAAGATTATTTAATCTTGGCTTCCTTGAAAATCACGTGTTGACGTACAACGGGGTCGTACTTGCGGAACTCGAACTTGTCCGGGGTGTTACGCTTGTTTTTCTTGGTGGTGTAGAAAAAACCGGTTCCTGCGGAGGATACGAGTTTGATCTTGTCGCTAGCTGATTTGGCCATGGTTCTTTACCTTAAATCTTTTCGCCACGAGCGCGCAAATCGCTCAGAACATGTTCGATACCGAGCTTGTCGATGACGCGCATACCTTTGGCAGACACGCGCAGGCTGATGAAGCGTTTTTCAGCTTCCAGCCAGAAACGATGGTGGTGCAGGTTGGGCAGGAAGCGACGACGCGCCTTGTTGTTGGCGTGGGATACGGTGTTTCCCGTAATAACCGCTTTGCCGGTGACTTGGCATACTCTGGACATAATGAACTACCTTTGACTCAATTTATCTCCGGAACAGTCAGAGTCCGGAACACGAAAGCCCGTGATTGTACGCGATGTTTTGGGTGCGCTCAAGCAAGGTTTTGCTTTTGCTTAACGACGGCCTTTGCCGATGATCGCGCCCATGACACCGCGTATGATTTCCTGGCCGAGGCGGCTGCCTACCGCGCGCATGGTGCTTTTGACAAAGGCTTCGCCCACCGATTCACGGGTACGGCGGCCTGTATTGCTTGCGCCACCGCCAAACAGGCCGTCCAGTAGGCCGCCTGAGCTTTCGGGTTCGGTGGCAGGCGCTGTTGTGCGCTTGCTGCGGGCAGGCGCGACTTCGTCGGCTTCAAGCGCCGCTTCTGTGCGCTGTTTGAGCATTTCAAAGGCGGATTCGCGGTCGATGGTTTTTTCAAACACGCCGTACACGGTGGAGTTGCGGATGATCTGTTCGCGCTCTTGCGCGCTGATGGTGCCGATGCGTGAACGCGGCGGTGCGACCAGCACACGCTCAACCGGAGTGGGTGTGCCCTTGGTATCCAGACAGGACACCAGCGCCTCGCCGACTCCGAGTTGGGTGATGGTATCAAAGGTATTCAGGCCGGGCTTGGGGCGGAAAGTGTCGGCGGCGACGCGCACGGCCTCCTGGTCGCGTGGAGTGAAGGCGCGCAGGGCGTGTTGCACGCGGTTGCCGAGCTGTCCAAGAATCGGTAGCGGTACGTCGAGCGGGTTTTGGGTGATGAAGTAAATACCCACGCCCTTGGAGCGAATCAGGCGCACGACTTTTTCCACGGTATCGACAAGCACTTTGGGCGCATCGTCGAACAGCAAGTGAGCTTCATCGAAGAAAAACACCATTTTGGGTTTGTCCATATCGCCGGCTTCGGGCAGTTGCTCAAACAGTTCAGCCAAAAGCCAGAGCAGCAGGGTGGCGTAGAGTTGCGGCGAGTGAAACAGCTTTTCTGCGGCCAGAATGTTCACCACCCCGCGTCCCTGGGGGTCGGTTTGCAGCAGATCGTCCAAAGTGATCGCGGGCTCGCCGAACAGGTGGTCGCCGCCTGCATCCTCCAGAGTCAGCAGGGCGCGCTGGATGGCACCGACGCTGGCAGCGGATACATTGCCGTAGAGCGTGGTCAGTTCGCGGGCGTTTTCCGCCACATGCTGCATCATGGCGCGCAGGTCTTTGATGTCGAGCAGTAACAGCCCCTGTTCATCGGCAATGCGGAAGGCGATATTCAAAACCCCGGCCTGGGTGTCGTTGAGATTGAGCAGACGGGCGAGCAGCAGCGGCCCCATGTCAGAGATGGTGGTGCGCAGCGGATGGCCAAGTTCACCGTACACATCCCAGAACACCACTGGCGAAGATTCAAGCGCGAAGTCTGGCAGGCCGATTTTGCTCACGCGCTCGTGAATCTTCGGCTTATCCTCGCCCGCTTGCGACAGACCGGCCAGGTCGCCCTTGATGTCCGCCAAAAAGACCGGCACACCCATGCGGCTGAAGCCTTCGGCCAGGGTTTGCAGGGTGACGGTTTTGCCGGTGCCTGTGGCTCCGGCAATCAGGCCGTGGCGGTTGGCCATGCGGCCCAGCAAATGGGCTTGCGCGTGGAGTTCAGGATTGGCTCCGATAAAGATGTCGTGTTGCATGAGATTAAATATTTGGTTGAGGGTTTGGGTGCAGATTTTAGTTTAAAAGTCGAAAATTGCGCTGCATGGTATCTTTCCTCTTCTTGAAGGATGAATGAGTGAAAAGGTAGGTCATGATGTTGGGTCGTGTGGGTGCATGGTGGGGCGTAATCGGGGTGAGTTTGCTGATTGGCTGGGCGGTGGTGCGTTTGTCTCCCGTTGCGGCAGAAGCATGGGCGATGCCCTGGGGCTGGGCGGAATGGGCGCTGGCTGTGCCCTGGTTGCTGTTCATGCTGGTGGGTGAAGGTTATCGCGGTTTTCAAAAGGGCTTTGCGCCACGGGTGGCAGCGCGTGCACGCTATTTGCGCGAACATCCGACCGCCTTGCGTGTTGCGCTGGCTCCAGCGTTTTGCATGGGGTTTTTCGATGCCACGCGCAAGCGCATGATTGTTTCCTGGGCGGTGACTACGGGTATTGTGCTGCTGATTCTTGGCGTGCGCCTGCTGCCTCAGCCCTGGCGTGGAATTGTGGACTTGGGCGTGGTGGCCGGGTTGACCTGGGGGCTGGTGGCGATTGTATTGTTCGGCGTGTATGCCTTGACGGCACCGTCGTTTGCACATCCGCCGGAGATGCCGCAAGAGCGTTGATGGCCGTTTAAGGAATGCAAATATTGATCCTTGCCTGTTGCCTGAATGAACCGTGAATGGACGGTAGGAACGGGCTTGCCCGCGAAGCCTTCAA
>CAZTYJ010000010.1:0-70352 GCA_964618025.1 uncultured Halothiobacillus sp.
AGCGCGGTGTATCAGCAGGCCTGGATGCGAACTTTTACTCTGGATTGCTTTGCGTAATCCAAAACCCAGCGCTTCTACATGTTACATAGGGAGAAAATCATCATGACCCCAGAAGAAGAGAAAAAAATTCTGAACAGTTCGCCTATTGGCACTTGGGTGATTCTTGCGACGTATGGCGTGATTTTCACGCTGGGTTGGCTGGGTATGTACGCTCTGTTTGTCAGCCGTGGCCCCGTGAGCTGAGTTTGGCCATCCCAATCAAGAGGAATTAAACAATGTCGAGTATTCATATCGATCCGATGGAGAAGCGTTGGCTGTGGGCCATCGGTGGCATGTTGGCTGTGTTTTGGGGTGTGCAGATTTATTTCGCCGCTGCTGAGAATATGCACCCGCCAAGCAACGTGGAAACGATTGACTCCGCCAAGCTGCATCTGGAAGGCGAGTTTGCCGAGGAAAATCTTGGCGTGAAGAAGGAGGCCGATGGCTCCTACACCGTTACGATGGTGGCGGCACGTTATGGTTTTTATCCGCAAGAAATCGAAGTGCCTGCCAATACGCCGATTAAGTTGCGTATTGCTTCTTTCGACGTACTGCATGGTGTGCATGTTCCGTTTAGCAACATGAATACCATGGTTGTGCCAGGGTATGTGTCTGAAGTTCACACTCAGTTTCAGACTCCGGGAAGTTTTCCGATGATCTGTAATGAGTATTGTGGTTTGGGTCACGATTACATGTATTCCAAAATTCATGTAACCGCAGGCAAATCCTGATTTAGGAGAGACGAAAAATGAGCATTACTGCTGAACATGCTGCGGGTCTTGCCGCTGCGTCGTCCCGCAATGGGGCGACGGCGATCCAAGCCTACGGTAACAAATTAGGCCTGTGGAATATGTGGGTCGCTTTTGCGGCTCTGGCGCTGGGTTTGCCCATGGGCTTGTTCCAGGCGGCTGAACGGAGCGGCTTTTTCCCGGCGATTGAAAATACGGCGGTTTACTTCGCTTCGACCTCAACTCATGGCGTACTGTTGGCTTTTGTGCTGACCACCTTCTTCACCATGGGCTGGGGTTATCACACCATGGCGCATAGTGTGAGCAAGAAGCCGTTCTTTGGCTGGACAGGTTTCTGGGTTTCACTGATCGGTACGGTGATGGCCGCGATTCCGCTGCTCACCGGTTATGCCTCAGTGCTCTACACCTTCTATCCGCCTGAAATGGCACACCCGTCGTTCTATCTGGGCGCGACCCTGCTGGTCGTGGGTTCCTGGTTCTGGGTGGCTGACATGATTATCGCCTTCGTCCAATGGAAGAAGGAAAATCCGGGTAAGCCCGTTCCATTGATTATGTTCATGTTTACCATGACGGCGCTGCTCTGGGGTTGGACAAGTCTTGGCGTGGCAGCAGAATCGGTATTCCAGCTTTTGCCGGTGGCCTTGGGGCTGTCACCGACCATTGACGTAGGTTTGGCGCGTACCCTGTTCTCCTGGACGTTGCACGCCATCGTATATTTCTGGTTGATGCCGGCCTATATCGCTCTGTATCTGATCGTGCCCAAGGAGGCGGGCGGCAAGCTCTTCTCCGATGAATTTGCGCGTATTTCCTTCGTGCTGCTGTTCATTTTCTCCGTGCCGATCGGCTTCCACCATTTGTATATGGATCCGATGCAGGCAGCGGGTTGGAAACTGTTGCACATGTTTGGCACATTCATGGTTGCTGTTCCAACCTTTCTTACGGGTTTCACGGTGATGGCATCCCTGGAGATCGCAGGTCGTCTACGCGGTGGTCAGGGATTGTTTGGCTGGATTAGCGCGTTGGACTGGAAAAATCCCTTTGTTCTTGCCGGTATTCTGGCGCTTTTGATGCTGACCGTAGGTGGCTGGGGCGGCGTGTTGAATGCTTCCTATGCTTGGGATGCTACCGTACACAATACACAGTGGATCACCGGTCACTTCCACCTGATCTTCGGCGGCACCACAGTCATCATGTACCTGGCTGCGGCATATTGGCTATGGCCGAAGATCACCGGTAAGCAGCTCTTCTCACGCAATATGGCGGTCAGCCAGTTGTGGATGTACTTCGTGGGGATGGTCATTCTGACTCTGCCGTGGCACATGCTGGGCATTTATGGTCAGCCGCGTCGTGTGTCTAGCACCGACCAATATGCAGCCTTTCCTGAATATGCGCAGATGTGGGGTGTGTACGAAGCACTGATGATTGTTGGTGGCGTTCTGGTGGTGATTTCGGGCTTGATGTTCGTGTACAACCTGTTCATGACCCATTTCAACAAGACCGCTGAGGCGGACAGCAAAGTCGAGTACGCTTCTGCGATTCACGAACCGATGCGTTTGCCGAACGTGCTTAACAGCCTGACCTTCTGGAACTGGGCGATGTTGGCGTACATGTTGTTGAGTTATGGCTATCCGATTGTGCAGTTCTTCTTTATGGAAGGGCATCACACCATTCCTTGGGGAGTTTGATTAATGAATAACTCGACCATTAAAACTGTTGTAGGTGTGGCGGGATTAGCCGCCGCGATGATGATGACCCAAGTGATGGCTTCTGAGCATGGAGCTGTGGCTGCGGGCAAGGTGCCGTCCACCAATGTGGCCTGGACGGCAGACATGATGCGTTTTGTAGCCAATGGCGACAAAAACCGTGGCGCCAGGCTGAGTCAGGATATGTTCTGCGCCTCATGCCACGGCAACGCCGGGATTGCGCCGTCGGCCAACTGGCCATCCATGGCCGGTCAGCGTGCCGAATACACCTTCAAGATGCTGAAGGATTACAAGGATGGCAAGCGCATGGCGACCAACACCGCCGATCCGATGGTTGCGCTGTCGAAAATGATGAGCGAGCAGGATATGGCTGATCTTGCGCAATTCTATGCCGGCTTTGAGCTTCCTGAATTGCCGAAAGGCGTAAGCTTTGACTCATCGTTGGGTGCAAAAGCCAAACCTATGATTACGCGCGGTGATGGCAAGCGTTTGCTTGCGCCTTGCCAGTCTTGCCACAAATCCGATGGCGCAGGTTCAGTGACCGATACGCCTGCTCTGGCGGGTCAAACGCCGGATTACTTCATCAAGACCATGCAGGAGTACAAAAACGGTACACGGCATAACGATGTTTATGCGCGTATGCGTTTGATTGCCCAAGCGTTGACGGATGAAGAAATCGTGCAAATGGCGCATTACTATGCCGGAATGACTGCGAAGTAATTTTTCACTGTTTGCATCATGATTGAGCCTCGCAGCCTTGCGGGGCTTTTTTATGGGAAGGGTTTAATTTGTCTCAAGCCAAGAATATTTGCTATCACTGCGCGCTTGATGTGCCCAAAGGGCTGGATTTGCGTTATCCGGTGTTGGGTGAAGAGCGCCCGTTTTGCTGTGCGGGTTGCCATGCAGCCTGCAAGACCATTGTTGATGCGGGTTTTGAGGATTTTTACAAATTCCGCGAGCAGCAAGGCGAGGTGAATGCCCAGGTTTTGCCTGAGGTTCTGCGCAATTTGAGTCTGTTTGACCGCCCGGACATTCAACAGGGTTTTGTGCGTCACCGTTCGAATGCCGATGGGGAGCTGCTGGAAGCGGCGCTGATTCTGGAAAATATCCGCTGCGCCGCCTGCGTCTGGCTAAATGAGCAGACCTTGCGCGCACACCCCGGGGTGGTGGACGTTCATATTGACTATGCCAGTCATCAGGCACGCATAAGCTGGAATCCTGCTCAAACCAAGCTGAGTGATATTTTGCAGGCGATTGCGGCAATTGGCTATGTGGCGCATCCCTACGATCCGATTCATCGCGAACAACTGCTCAGGGACGAGCGACGGCGTAGTTTGGAACGTCTGTTATTCGCCGGGCTGCTGGGGATGCCCGTCATGGCTTTTTCCATCGCGACCTACTGGTTGGGCGGGCATGATGCGAACGGTCAGATCGAGTTATGGGAGACGATCGGTCGCTGGAGTACCCTGCTTATCACGCTGATAATGCTGGCGTATTCCGGTGCGGATTTTTTTGCGGGTGCCTGGCGCGACCTGAAAAACAGACGGCTGGGAATGGATGTACCTGTGGTGTTGGGTTTGGTCGCTGCCTGGCTGGGCAGTTTGTGGGCAACGCTCGCAGGTGGTGTTGATGCTTATTTTGACTCCATCGCCATGTTTATTTTTTTTGTTTTGCTGGCTCGGGTTGTTGAATTGAAAGGGCGTTTGGCGGCGGCCAACGTGCTGGATCGGTTGATGAAGGTTATCCCGCGCACGGCATGGCGCGTGGATGCGTCGGGTGAGAGCGAAGTGGCCGTCGCGGATTTGCGGGCGGCTGATGTGCTGCGTATTAAGCCTGGGGAGGGTGTGCCCGTGGATGGGCGGCTGCTGAGCGCTTTCAGCAGTTTTGATGAATCGCATTTGACGGGGGAGTCTAGGCCAGTCGAACGGCGTGAGGGCGACTGGATTGCAGCGGGAAGCTGCAATGTTGATCAGGCGGTGTTGATGCAGGTCGAGCGTGTGAGCGCCGATTCGACCATGAATGAATTGCAGCGCCTGATGGATCGTGGCCTTACGGAAAAGCCCAAATTGGCGGTGCTGGCTGAGCGTATTTCCGCGCCGTTTGTGTTGATAACCCTGATTTTATCAGCCTTGACGGCCCTGATATGGTGGCTCATCGACCCTGCGCAAGCCCTGCCGAATACGATTGCGGTGCTGATTATTACCTGTCCTTGTGCTTTGGCGCTGGCGACGCCGGTCGCTTTGGCGATTGCCGCCGGGCGCTTTGCCGGGATGGGCGTATTGCCGCTAAAAATGTCTGCGGTAGAGTCCTTGTCTACGGCGGATACCTTGGTGTTGGATAAAACCGGCACTCTGACCCGTGGCAGGCCGCAGCTCATGGCGGTACGTGTGTTCAATGGCATGGATGAGTCCGTGGCACGCGCCTGGGTGGCGCGCATGGAAATGCACTCGGAACACCCGCTGGCTCATGCCTTGCGTGCGGGTGTCGAGCCTGCGGCGCTGGAGCTTGAGGTTGTGAATCATCCGGGGCAGGGGCTTGTGGCCTCACATGAGGGCAAAATCTGGCGTGTCGGGACAGCGGATTTTGCGCTGCAAGGCGCGGCATGGTCAGGTGATGAGCAGCAATGGCTGGACGAGCAGCTTGATCGTGCGGGGATGGTGGTGGCGCTGAGTTGTGACGCAGAGTTGCGTGCCCTGTTTGTCTTGCAGGATGAGGTACGCGAGGGCGCAGAGATATTCGTGCAGCAGGCGCGCGAGTTGGGGATGCGTCGCGTGGTTATTTTGAGCGGCGATCAACCCGCAGCGGTGAGTTATCTGGCCAGACATCTGGGAATCGACGAATTTCATGCCGCCATGCGACCCGAGGATAAGCTGGCCTGGATTGAACAGGCGCAAGCCAAGGGCGCCAAGGTGATGATGGCGGGCGATGGCATCAATGATGCACCGACTCTGGCGGCAGCCCAGGTCTCGTTATCATTTGGAGCGGCCACTACGCTTGCGCAGCTGCATAGTGATTTTGTCTTGTTGGGACATGACTTGCGCGCGATTCCTCAAGCGATTCGTATGGCGAGAATCACCCGGCGCAATGTGCATATGAATCTGCTTTGGGCTTCGGCTTACAATGCTGCGGCGGTGCCTTTTGCGGCGATGGGCTTTATTACCCCTTGGGTTGCCGCCATAGGCATGTCGCTGAGTTCTTTGCTGGTGGTGGGCAATGCCTTGCGTCTGAAAAGTGTGGCATTGCATAACACACCTCAAGGGGTATAAATTGCGCTAATCGTGAATCGATCCAAGGGTATGGGGGTAGTAAATACATGAGTCAACCGAGTAAGCATAATGCCCCGGTCGCTGCTGTGGTGTTTTTGGTATTGTTAATCGCCTTGAGTATTGCGGTGTATTTGAAATGGCAACGTGCGAATGTGGATTTGACCACGGTGGTCGATCAGTCGGTCATGCGCGTCATTCCCCAGCCCATTCCTGTGCCCGAATTCAAACTGACCCGCATGGATGGCAAGCCGTTTGAGCGTAAAAATCTTTTGGGTAAGTGGACATTCCTCTATTTTGGTTACACGCTATGCCCGGATGTCTGTCCGACAGAGTTGACGGCATTAGCCGAGGTTGCGGCGCTCTTGCGTCAAGAAGGCGTGCAATCCTCTTGGCAGGAGGTGTTCGTTTCTGTAGATCCTGAGCGTGATACGCCCGAACAGTTGGCCAAGTTTGTCAGTTATTTCGATCCCAAAATTATCGGAGTCACCGGCAGTCAAACCGAATTGATGCTGATGGCCAAACCCTTGGGCGTGGGCTGGGAAAAAACGGCATTGCCGACGGCAAATGATGCTGCATCAAGTTCTTATTTGATTAACCATACAACCTCCATTCTTTTGGTCAGCCCGGAGGCGAGTGTGGTGGGGGTGTATCCCACGCCGCATGATCCGGTGGCGATGGTGAAGGCGTTTCGTACTGTTATTAACAAGTGAGGTTTTTGCTATGCGTAGATTAGTGCTGGCTGCGGCCATGATGCTGCCCTTGTCGGTGATGGCCGAAATCAAGGTGGTTGAACCCTGGATTCCTGAGGCACCGCCCAATGCACAAGCCATGGCCGCGTTTATGGTGATCGAAAATGACGAGGACAAGGACGTTAAGGTTCTGAATGCTTTTGCCCCGGGTTTTAATACCATCGAATTGCACAAGTCGGTTGAAGTGGATGGAATGCACAAAATGCTCAAGCAGGATGCCTTGGTGATTCCGGCCATGGGAAGCTTGACGCTCAAGCCGGGTAGCTATCACATCATGCTGATCGGCGTGCAAGACCCGCGTCCCAAGGCGGGTGATGTGATTCCTGTGCGTCTGGATTTTGAGGGCGGCAAGCAAATGACAGTCCAGGTGCCGGTGAAAAAACGTGCCGATATGATGAAGCGTATGGAAAACATGCAAAAAATGCAGGGGCATTGAGGCGGATCGTCTCTTGTTATTGCGGGGAAGTATCCCTACAGTCAAAAAGCATCGGCCTCATGTCGGTGCTTTGTTTTTGGAGCAGGCTTTGAAACGTACCGCAAGCAGCCAGCGCTGGCTGCATGAACACTTTACCGATCCCTATGTGCAGCGCGCTCAACGTGAAGGTTGGCGCTCACGGGCGGTGTACAAGCTGATTGAAATGCAGGAACGTGATCGCCTGCTGCGCCCGGGGCAGGTGGTGGTTGATCTTGGCGCTGCGCCGGGGGGCTGGACACAGTATGTCTCAGGCTTGCTGGGTGACAGGGGGCGGATTTTTGCGCTGGATATTTTGCCGATGGACAGTTTTGCCGACGTGGATTTTATCCAGGGCGACTTTACTGAGGAGTCGGTGCTGGCAACGCTGATGCAGCGCCTGGATGGACGCACGGTTGATGTGGTTTTGTCCGACATGGCACCCAATATGAGCGGGCATGACGGCGTGGATCAGCCGCGAGCCATGTATTTGGCAGAGCTTGCGCTTGATTTCGCGCGTCAGGTGCTCAGCCCGGAGGGCGTTTTCCTGATAAAGCTGTTTCAGGGGGCTGGCTTTGATGAGTATGTGCGCGAATTGCGCAGGCAATTTAGCAGTGTCACCATGCGCAAACCGGAAGCCTCGCGCGCGCGTTCGCGCGAAGTCTATGCGTTAGCACGGAACCTGTGTGTGATATAGTGCTCCAAGCTTTACCTTTTTTAACCCCAAAATCCGGCTCAAGATGCTGGAACGAGGTTTTTGTTTTGAACGACGTTGTTAAGAATCTACTCCTTTGGGTTGTTATCGCCATCGTGTTGATGACGGTATTCAACAGCTTTCAGGGGCGCACCACGACTGTTGCGCCCCTGGCTTATTCACAGTTCATCGCCGATGTGAAATCGGGCGCAGTGCAGCGTGTGCAAGTCGAGGGAAATCTGATTCGCGGTAAAACGACCTCGGGGAGCGAGTTCACAACCTACAGCCCTGAGTCGGATAACCGTGCCATGATCGGTGATCTGCTCAATGCTGGCGTGACGATCAATGCCGCGCCGCCTGAGCGTCCTTCCTTATTAATGACGCTGTTCATTCAGTGGTTCCCGTTCTTGCTGCTGATTGGAATCTGGGTGTTCTTCATGCGCCAGATGCAGGGCGGTGGGCGCGGCGGTGCCATGAGTTTTGGCAAAAGTCGTGCGCGCTTGATGGGTGAAGATCAAATCAAGGTCACCTTTGCCGATGTGGCGGGTTGTGATGAAGCCAAGCAGGATGTCGCCGAGTTGGTGGATTTCTTGCGTGATCCGGGCAAGTTTCAGCGCCTGGGCGGTAAGATTCCGCGTGGCGTCTTGATGGTCGGCCCGCCGGGAACCGGCAAGACGCTGCTGGCGAAAGCCATTGCGGGGGAGGCTAAAGTCCCGTTCTTCAGTATCTCCGGTTCAGATTTCGTGGAAATGTTTGTCGGTGTCGGCGCGGCGCGTGTACGCGATATGTTTGAGCAGGCCAAGAAAAATGCGCCTTGCATCATCTTCATCGACGAAATTGATGCGGTAGGTCGCCAGCGTGGTGCGGGCTTGGGCGGCGGTAACGACGAGCGCGAGCAAACCCTGAATCAAATGCTGGTCGAAATGGATGGCTTTGACGGGCATGAGGGCATTATCGTCATCGCCGCCACCAACCGTCCCGATGTGCTTGATCCTGCGCTGCTGCGTCCTGGTCGCTTCGACCGCCAGGTGGTGGTGGGTCTGCCGGATGTGCGTGGTCGTGAGCAGATTCTCAAGGTGCATTTGCGCAAGGTTCCAGCAGCGGGTGATGTCAGTGCGATGAATATTGCGCGCGGCACGCCAGGATTTTCTGGCGCTGACTTGGCCAACCTTGTGAACGAAGCTGCCTTGCGCGCTGCGCGCTCCGGTCGTCAGGAAGTGTCCATGACGGATATGGAGTGGGCCAAGGATAAGCTCATTATGGGTACCGAGCGTCGCTCGATCCTGATGAGTGATGCGGAAAAGAAACTCACCGCCTACCACGAGGCAGGGCACGCGATTATTGGCCGCATCGTGCCGGAGCATGACCCGGTTTATAAAGTCAGCATTATTCCGCGTGGTCGTGCTTTGGGGGTGACCATGTTCCTGCCCGAACAGGATCGTTACAGCTATAGCAAGCGCAAGCTGGAAAGCTCGCTTTCGACCTTATTTGGCGGCCGCTTGGCTGAAGAATTGGTTTTTGGCGTGGATGCGGTGACGACTGGCGCTTCGAATGATATTGAGCGTGCGACGGACATTGCACGCAATATGGTCACCAAATGGGGGATGTCGGAAAAGCTTGGCACCTTGAGTTATATGGAAGAAGAGGGCGAAGTGTTCCTCGGTCGCAGTGTGACTCAGCACAAGAATGTCTCCGATGAAACGGCGCATTTGATTGATGCGGAAGTGCGCACGATTATTGATCGCAACTATGAGCGTGCGCGTACGATCCTGGTTGAGAACATGGATATTCTTCATGCCATGTCCGAAGCGCTGCTTAAATATGAAACGATTGATCTTCCGCAGATTGATAATCTGATGGCGCGCCGTGAACCCGGTGAGCCCAAGGGGTGGAATGAGGATGGCAATAATCCTCCTCAATCGGGCGGGGGTGTGACTTCGGGTACAGGTGAAGCGTCCAAGGATGCGCCCGCTGCCGCTGTAGGAGATGCGGCCAGCCAGCATTGATAAGCTCGAATGGCTGCTTTTGATTTGCACTCATGGACGCGGGAACGCCCGCGTGTCATGGGGATTATTAATGTGACCCCTGATTCCTTCTCGGATGGGGGTCGTTTTTTTGGCCGCGATCTGGTGCTGGCGCAGGCTGAGCAAATGATGGCCGACGGCGTGGATATGCTGGATCTTGGGGCGGAATCGACTCGGCCAGGCGCCATGCCGGTAAGCGCCACGGAAGAGCTGGATCGTTTGGGCGATGTTCTTGAGGCGTTGCGCGGTCTGCCGATTCCCTTGTCGCTGGATACGAGTGCGCCTGAAGTGATGCGTGAAGGCTTGCGTCAGGGCGTTGCTCTGATTAACGATGTACGCGCTCTGCGCCGTCCGGGGGCGCTGGAATTTGTAAGCGCCAGGCAGATGGCGGTGTGTCTGATGCACATGCCTGCTGAACCTGAGGTGATGCAAGATTCACCGTGTTACAAGGACGTAGTGACTGAAGTTGAGGCTTTTTTACTTGATCGGGTAGCAGCCTGCATGGGGCGCGGTGTTCTGGCCAAGTCCATTGCAATTGACCCAGGATTTGGTTTTGGCAAGAGTTTTGCGCACAATCGCGCTCTTTTTCAGGCCTTGCCACGTTTGGCGGGACATGGCTTTCCGCTGGTTCTTGGCGTTTCACGCAAGCGCATGATTGGCGAGCTTACGGGGCGCGCTCTGCCAAGCGACAGAGATGCGGGCTCATTGGCCGCTCATGTGATGGCCTTGGAACGTGGTGTGCGTATTTTGCGTGTACATGCGGTTAAACCGACGGTGGATGCGCTGCGTGTTTGGTCAGGTCTGGCTTAATCCTTGTGAGATGAGTATGAAGTTTTTTGGTACGGATGGCATTCGCGGGCGCGTCGGGCAATGGCCTATGACACCCGATGTGGCTCTCAAGTTGGGCTGGGCTGCGGGCAAGGTTTTGGCGCAGTCGGGTGCGCGCAAGGTAGTTCTTGGTAAGGACACGCGCATTTCGGGTTATATGTTGGAGTCTGCGCTGGAAGCGGGCTTGATTGCAGCCGGCGTGGATGTGCGCCTGCTTGGACCCATGCCGACACCGGCTATCGCCTATTTGACACGTACCCTGCGCGCCTCGGCAGGGATTGTGATTTCGGCATCGCATAACCCGTTTGATGATAACGGGGTCAAATTCTTTAGCGCGGCGGGAGCGAAATTGAGCGATGTCGACGAGGCGGCGATTGAAGCCTTGATGGATAGTCCTTTGGAGGTCGTTGCGCCAGATCGTCTGGGCAAGGCTAAACGTATTGATGACGCAGCAGGTCGCTATATTGAGTCGTGTAAGGCGACCTTGCCGCTTGGGTCCAGTCTGGCGGGTTTGCATGTGATTCTTGATTGTGCGCATGGCGCGACCTATCACGTTGCGCCCAAGGTTTTCGCTGAGTTGGGTGCTCATGTTGAAGCCATAGGCGTGATGCCTGATGGTTTCAATATCAATGCAGCGTGCGGTTCGACACATCCTGAGCAATTGCGCGCCGCTGTGCTGGAAAAAGGCGCCGACATGGGTATTGCCTTTGATGGCGATGGCGATCGGGTCGTGATGGTGGATGAGACGGGGGCGGTGCTGGATGGTGATGATCTGTTGTATGCCATCGTGCGTGAACGGGTCGAGCAAGCTGGTTACGAGGGTGGGGTTGTCGGTACCCTGATGAGTAATCTTGGTTTGCAACTGGCGATCGAGAAACTTGGCTTGGGCTTTATGCGTGCCAATGTGGGCGACCGCTACGTCTATGAAGCGCTCAAGGAAAAGGGCTGGTTGTACGGCGGGGAGGCATCAGGGCATATCTTGTGCCTGGATCGTGCAGGTACCGGTGATGGCATTATTGCGGCTTTGCAAGTTGTTGCTGCGATGCAGCATCGTGGTGAGCCTCTCAGTCTTTTGCGTCAGGCGGTAAGCAAATATCCACAGCTCATGTTGAATGTCCCGCTGCAAAAAAAGGTTGATTTGGCCTCTATGGATGCAGTTTGGCGCCGGGTTGAAGAGTTTGAAAAGGGTTTTGCGGGGCGGGGGCGTATCGTGTTGCGCGCATCAGGTACGGAACCTTTGGTGCGTGTCATGGTGGAGAGTGACGACCTGGAAGTGACGCGACAAACGGCTGAAATCCTGGCTGATGTCGTGCGTGAAGCTGTATTTGCAGCCTGAAGCATTCACTACCTGGCTCCTCCCTGAATGACGGAGAAGGTTGCTTTCTGCGACTTTTAACATTAATCTTGCCGCCCGTTTAAGAGCAGTGAACTCATACCCCATGCGCAAACCGATCGTTGTAGGAAATTGGAAAATGAATGGCCGCAAGGCCACGATTGACCATCTGATAGACGGATTGTGTGTGGGACATGCTGATCTCGCGGGAGTTGATATTGCAGTGTGTCCGACGTATCTGCATATCCCGCAGGTTGTTGATGCGCTGCAATCGACCTCGGTCGCGGTGGGCGCGCAGGACGTGGCGCTCGCAGAGCAGGACGGTGCGTACACCGGTGATGTCTCTGCGGCGATGCTGCAAGATGCGGGTTGCGCGTATGTCATTGTTGGGCACTCCGAACGCCGTGCGCTGCATGGGGAGACGGATGCTGAAGTTGCCGAGAAGGCCGCCAATGCGTTGCGTGCGCAGTTGACTCCCATTCTGTGTGTGGGTGAAACGCTGGATGAGCGCGAGCAGGGAGTGACGCAGGCTGTGGTTGCGCGACAGCTGGATGCGGTGTTGACGCTTTTGGGGGTTCAGGTCTTTGAGCGCATTCTGATTGCCTATGAACCGGTGTGGGCGATTGGTACGGGTCGTACCGCGAGCCCGCAACAGGCGCAAGAGGTTCATGCGTTTATTCGCCAGCGCCTGGCTGCTCATGATGCCGCGATTGCTTCACGCGCACGCATCATGTACGGCGGGAGCATGAAGCCTGAAAATGCCCCTGAATTGATGGGGATGCCGGATATTGATGGCGGCTTGATCGGTGGAGCCTCACTCAAGGCTGACGATTTTATTTCCATTTGCCGGGCGGCGAGGGATGTGGCATGACTGCGTTATTGACAACATTTCATATTCTGGTCGGTATGGCACTGATCGGTTTGGTATTGGTGCAGCATGGTAAGGGTGCAGAGGCTGGTGCAGCCTTCGGTGGCGGAGCCTCATCGACCGTTTTCGGTGCGCGTGGTGCAGCAACCTTTTTAAGTCGTTTGACTGCTTGGCTGGTCGCAATTTTTTTCGTGACAAGTTTGTTACTTGCCTATATCGTTACGTCCGCTCCGAAGAGTGGGAGTGTGGTTGAAACGCTGGCTCCGGTTGTTACCGAAGTTGCGCCGCAGGAGAGTAAGCCGGCTGATGTGCCGGCGGTTAAGTAAGTTTTCGCGGATGTGGTGGAATTGGTAGACACGCCATCTTGAGGGGGTGGTGTCGCAAGACGTGTGGGTTCGAGTCCCACCATCCGCACCAATTCAGTAGCTTGATGTGCCTTTTGCAGGTGATGTTGAGCTTGTTAGATAACAAGAGTCGGAAAGACCTTAAGTTTTTTTCAATAACCACCATTGCAATAACAGCAATACAGGTAACCGTGATTACCTTGGCCTTGTCTGCCAGGAAGATCGGTGTCTGGTCGCTTAGGGGGAGTGAGGCGCGTGCTTGAGAATTATCTTCCTGTTCTTGTGTTCTTCGTGGTGGCTTTAGGCTTTAGCTTGGTCATGCTGTTTGCGGGCTTTATTCTTGCCCCGCGTCGCCCAGATAAAGAAAAAGACTCCCCCTACGAATGTGGCTTCGCCGCGTTTGAAGATTCGCGCATGAAGTTCGATGTGCGCTTTTATCTTGTCGCCATTCTTTTCATCATTTTCGATCTTGAAATCGCATTTCTCTTTCCCTGGGCGGTTGTTCTGGATGAGATCGGCGGTTTCGGTTTGCTTGCCATGGGTTTGTTTCTGCTGATTCTGGTGATTGGCTTCATCTATGAGTGGAAGAAGGGGGCTTTGGAGTGGGAATAGAGGGCATTCTCGACAAAGGCTTTGTCACCACTTCGGCTGACAAGCTGATTAACTGGGCGCGTACCGGATCACTATGGCCAATGACCTTTGGTTTGGCCTGTTGTGCGGTGGAGATGATGCACGCTGGCGCATCACGTTACGATCTTGACCGCTTTGGCGTGGTATTTCGTCCAAGTCCGCGTCAGTCTGATGTGATGATTGTTGCAGGTACCTTGGTGAACAAGATGGCACCCGCCCTGCGCAAGGTGTATGACCAGATGCCTGAGCCGCGCTGGGTGATTTCCATGGGCTCTTGCGCCAATGGCGGCGGTTATTACCATTATTCCTATGCCGTCGTGCGTGGTTGTGACCGCATTGTGCCGGTGGATATTTATATTCCCGGTTGCCCTCCCACAGCAGAAGCCCTGTTGTATGGGATTATTCAGCTACAGAATAAAATTCATCGCACGAGTACGATTGCCAAAATTCCGGCCAATCCATCGGCCGTAGCTACCGAGGCCGTTTGATGAGGCTAACTGAATCAAAATCAATCGCTGAGTTGCGTGAGCAGTTGTCTGCACGCTTTTCCGGGGCTGTGCTTCATCTTGCCGAAGCGTATGGTGAATTGACGCTCGAAGTGCGCGCGGAAGATGTTTTTCGTGTCTGCCAGGTGTTGGCGACGGATGCAGACTTCGCCTTTGAGCAATTGATTGATTTGTGTGGTGTGGATTACAGCGATTACGGTAAAAGCGAATGGTCGTCTGATGACAAGGTCTGCAAGGGCGGTTACAACCGTGGCGTACAAGAGTCCACCGCCGGGCGCATGAAGTTTGGTGATGAGCTGCCGCCGGTCGATGCTGCGCGTCCCCGCTTTGCTGTGGTCTATCATTTGCTCTCTTACACCTATAACCAGCGCCTGCGCTTGCGCGTGTATTGCGAGGATGTAGAGTTACCCATCCTGCCTTCAGTCAATTCAATTTGGTCGGGCGCAAATTGGTTTGAGCGTGAAGCTTTTGATTTATTCGGTATTCTTTTCGACGGTCACCCTGATTTACGTCGCATTCTGACCGACTACGGCTTTATCGGGCATCCCTTCCGTAAAGATTTTCCCTTGATTGGGCATGTCGAAATGCGTTATGACGAAACCAAGGGGCGCGTGGTGTATGAGCCTGTGAGCATTGAACCGCGCGTTCTTGTCCCTCGCGTCATTCGCCATGACCATCGTTACATCCTTTCGACTCAGAAAAAGAGCTGAGCCATGCCCGAAATTGTCAATTACACCCTGAACTTTGGTCCGCAGCACCCTTCCGCTCATGGCGTGTTGCGCCTGGTGCTTGAGCTGGATGGTGAGACTATCGTGCGCGCGGATTCGCATATCGGTTTATTGCACCGTGCGACCGAAAAATTGGCCGAGAGCAAACCCTATAATCAGAGCATTGGTTATATGGATCGCCTCGACTATGTGTCGATGATGTGCAACGAGCATGCCTATGTCATGGCCATGGAAAAGCTCGGCGGCATTCAGGTGCCCGAGCGTGCGTTGTATATCCGCACCATGTTTGACGAGATCACGCGCATCCTGAATCACCTCTTGTGGCTTGGTGCACACGCACTCGACATTGGTGCCATGTCGGTGTTCCTCTATTGCTTCCGCGAGCGTGAGGATCTGATGGATTGCTACGAGGCAGTTTCAGGTGCTCGTTTGCATGCAACCTATTATCGTCCCGGCGGCGTGGCGCGTGATCTGCCGGACTCCATGCCGCAGTACAGCCCCTCCAAATGGCATAGCGCCAAAGACGTGGCGCGCATGAACGAGATTCGCCAAGGCTCAATGCTGGATTTCCTTGAGGATTTTGTGAATCGCTTTCCAGCCTTGGTGGATGAGTACGAGACGCTGTTGACTGATAACCGCATCTGGAAGCAGCGCACCGTGGGTATTGGCGTGGTTTCCCCTGAGCGTGCCCTGTCCATGGGCTTTACCGGGCCGATGTTGCGCGGTTCAGGCGTGGAGTGGGATTTACGCAAGAAACAGCCTTACGCCGTATACGATAAATTGGATTTTGACATTCCCGTTGGAGTGAACGGCGATTGCTATGACCGCTATCTGGTGCGCGTGGAAGAGCTACGCCAGTCCAACCGCATTATCAAGCAGTGCATTCAGTGGTTGCGCCAGAATCCGGGTGAGGTGCTGACCTGCGATCACAAGTTCGCACCGCCACGTCGTGAAGAAGCCAAAGCCGATATGGAAGCGCTGATTCACCATTTCAAACTTTTTACCGAGGGTTTCTGCTTGCCTGAGGGTGAGGTTTATTCTGCGGTTGAACACCCCAAGGGCGAATTTGGCATCTATCTGATTTCAGACGGTGCCAACAAGCCTTACCGTCTGAAGGTACGCGCCCCGGGATTCGCCCATCTTTCAGGTTTGGATGAAATGTCGCGTGGTCACATGATTGCCGACGTGGTGGCCATTATCGGCACCCAGGACATCGTATTCGGGGAGGTTGATCGTTGATGAACGAACAGGAGCGTGCGCGCAAACTCGCGTTGTTAAGTCGAGAGACGGTCGCCGAGATTGAGCATTGGCTGAAAAAATACCCGGCGGATCAACGCATGTCAGCCCTGCTGGCGGCTTTGCGTGCGGCACAGCATCAGAATCATGGCTTTTTGACCACGGATTTGATGGATGCAGTTGCGCTGTATCTGGGAGTGCCTGAGATTGCGGCGTATGAAGTTGCGACCTTCTATTCCATGTTCGAGACCAAGCCTGTCGGAGAGCACAGCATTTCCATTTGCACCAATATTTCCTGCTGGTTGATGGGTTCGGATCGTATTGTTGAGCATGTGGAAAAGCGTTTGGGCATCAAGACAGGTGAGAGCACGCCGGACGGCAAATTCTTCCTTAAATGTGAGGAGGAGTGCCTGGCAGCCTGTGACGGCGGCCCGATGATGCAGGTCGATCACGTGTATTACGAGGGGCTGACACCGGAAAAGGTCGATCAGATTCTGGATGCAGTTGCGCTCAAGGATGGACATTGATATGAGTACGCAAGTCTGTTTCGCGACTCGCCAGTTCGAGCAGCCCTGGACACTGGAAAGCTATCTCAAAACCGGCGGCTATCAGTCCTGGCGCAAAATTCTGGCCGAAAAAACTGACCCTGCGGTGATTATCGAAGAGCTGAAGCTCTCTAACCTGCGTGGACGGGGCGGGGCGGGCTTCCCGACCGGGCTGAAGTGGAGTTTTATGCCGCGTAATGCGCCGGGGCAGAAGTATTTGGTATGTAATTCGGATGAGTCCGAACCGGGTACGTCCAAGGATCGTCAGATTCTTTTGAATAACCCCCATGCTTTGGTTGAAGGCATGGCGATTGCGGCCTATACCATCGGCGCGACGGTGGGCTACAACTACATGCGCGGCGAATTTGGCGATTTGCCGTTCCAGCGCTTTGAGCAGGCGATCAAGGAGGCCTATGCCTTAGGTGTTCTGGGTCAAAACATCCAGGGCTCAGGCATTGATATGGAGTTGTACGGTTCGCTGGGTGCGGGCGCATATATCTGCGGTGAAGAAACGGCCTTGCTCGAATCCTTGGAAGGCAAGAAAGGTCAACCGCGCTTCAAGCCGCCGTTCCCCGCCAACTTTGGTTTGTACGGTCGTCCCACGACGATTAACAACACCGAAACGCTCTCTTCTGTGCCGGCGATTTTACGCAATGGTGGTCAATGGTTTGCCGATTTGGGTGTGCCGAACAGTGGTGGCACCAAGATGTTTTCGGTCTCCGGGCATGTGAATAAGCCGGGTGTATTCGAAATTCCAATGGGTACGCCGTTCGCTGACTTGTTGGCGATGGCGGGCGGCGTGCGCACAGGGTATACGCTCAAAGCAGTGATTCCCGGCGGTTCTTCGGTGCCGGTCGTGCCTGCTGAGGTAATGATGAAAGTCAGGATGGATTATGACTCGCTGGCCAAGGCTGGGAGTTATCTTGGGTCGGGTGGCTTGATTGTCATGGATAGCGCTACCTGCATGGTCAAGGCGTTGCGTCGAATTTCACGTTTTTATTATTCAGAGTCATGTGGGCAGTGTACGCCCTGTCGTGAGGGGACTGGTTGGCTCTATCGCATGTTGACGCGGATTGTTGAGGGCAAGGGGGCGCTTGAGGATCTGGCTCGACTGGATGATGTGGCGAGTAAAATTGAAGGACGCACGATTTGTGCGTTAGGTGATGCGGCAGCCATGCCGGTGCGTAGCTTCCTCAAGCATTTCCGCCCGGAATTTGAGTATTACATCGAGCACGGCCATAGCATGGTCGATGCAAAGACTCGCTAAAGGGTGCAGGGAGTAGCGATGAGTGATGATCTGATCTCCATTGAGGTTGACGGTAAGAAGCTGCAAGGGCACCAGGGCGACATGCTCATTGAAGTCACCGATGCGGCAGGAATTCATATTCCGCGCTTCTGTTACCACCGCAAGCTGTCGGTCGCGGCGAACTGTCGTATGTGCCTGGTCGAAGTCGAGCGCGCACCTAAAACCTTGCCTGCCTGTGCTACCCCTATTTCCGAAGGGATGCGGGTGTTTACCAAGTCGCCCAAGGCGATTATCGCGCAGCGTGCGACGATGGAGTTTTTGCTCATCAATCACCCACTGGATTGCCCGGTCTGCGATCAGGGCGGTGAGTGCGAGCTACAGGATGTGGCCATGGGCTACGGCGATGGGGTCGGGCAATATTCCGAAACCAAGCGCGTTGTTAAGGACAAGGATATTGGCCCGCTGGTCGCGACGGATATGACCCGTTGTATCCACTGCACGCGCTGTGTGCGTTTTGGCGACGAAATTGCCGGGGTGCGCGAGCTGGGTACCACCGGACGCAGTGAGCATATGGAAATCGGAACTTATGTCGCCAAAGCGGTAAGTTCGGAAATTTCAGCGAATATCATTGATCTATGCCCGGTGGGGGCTCTTACCGCCAAACCTTCACGCTACATGTTCCGTCCATGGGAATTGGCGCAGCAGCCTGCCATTGCCCCGCATGATGGGCTGGGTTCCAACGTTTACGTGCACATACGCGATGGTGCGGTCATGCGCGTTGTGCCGCGTGACAATGAGGCGGTCAATGAAGTTTGGCTGTCGGATCGTGATCGTTTCAGTTATTTGGGTATTCAGCACGCTGAGCGCCTTTCCAGCCCAATGATTCGGCTTGAAGCGGGTTGGCGTGAGGCCAGCTGGGAAGAGGCGCTGGAGCTGGCGGCCAAGCATCTCAAGACTGCGGGAGCCGATCTGCAAACCTTGCTGGCACCACATGCCACTTTGGAAGAGCTGTATCTGGCGCAAAAACTGACGCGCGCCTTGGGCTCATCGAACGTCGATCATCGTTTGCGGCAGCGTGACTTCCGCGACCAGGATGTCCTGCCTGTGATGCCCTGGCTTGGGCACGATGTCGCTGAACTTGAGCAGCGTCAGGCTGTACTGGTGATCGGCAGCCATATTCGCCACGAGCAGCCGCTGTTGGCACAGCGTTTACGCAAGGCTGCGTTGCTGGGCTGCAAGCTTAGCTTCATTAATCCATCCGTGTTGCCACAAACGTTTGATACGTTGCACAACCTTGGCGTTGGCAATGCAAATATGGTTGCGACGTTGGCGGGTGTTTTAGCGGCTTTGGCACCGACGAATCTGGATGCCTCGCTCGCTGCGCTGGTCGGGCAAGCCGAGGTTCAGGCGCATCACGAGGCTATGGCTGCGTCCTTGCGCCAGGCTAAGCGTGCGGGTGTTTATCTGGGAGCCTTGGCTTTGGCACACCCGGATCTGGCGCTGCTACGCCAGCTTGCCCAGGCGATTGCGCAACATTCCGGGGCTTCGCTGGGTGAATTTGCGTCAGCGGGCAATAGTGCGGGCGCATGGCTGGCGGGTGCAGTGCCGCATCGTCTTGCCGGTGGCGCGGTTGCGAGTCATAAAGGGCTGGATGCTGCGAGCATGTTGAGGCGCACCGGAGCGGCCAATTTGTTGCTGGGGCTAGAGCCTGAGCTGGACGGCTTGCAAGGTGAACAAGCGCTGGCGAGCCTGCAACAGGCGGCATTCAATCTGGTGATTACGCCTTACTTCAGCGAAACCATGCGTTCCTATGCGCATGTCGTATTACCGATGGTCAGCTTTGCCGAGACTTCGGGGACTTACGTCAATACCGAAGGTCTGTGGCAGGGAATGCGTGCCGTTGCGCGTCCCTTGGGCGAGGCGCGTCCAGGCTGGAAGATTCTGCGTGTTCTGGGTAATTTGCTTAATTTGCAAGGCTTTGAGTACATGAGTTCCGAGGATGTGCGCGACGAGTTGCGTGCCTTGTGTGAAACGCTGCACCTCGATGCGCGTATTGCTCCCTTGTCGGTTTCTCCTGCGACAAGTTCCAGTGCTCAGGGGATGCAGCGTGTCGGTGGTGTTGGTTTGTATGCCAGCGATGCTGTGGTACGCCGCGCTTCGTCGCTGCAGGAAACCGCCGAGGCAAAATTGACGGATAAGGTTCGCCTGAATCCGCAAGATATGGCGCAACTTGGCTTGGTCGCGGGCGCCAAGGCGAAGGTGTCGAGTGCCAATGGCACGGTACAGCTGAGCGTCGAGGTGGATGATGGCTTGCCGCAGGGGTGTGTCTGGGTGGCCTACGGTACGGCGGCGACCTCGGCTCTGGGCGATGCTCTGAATGTTCAAGTGATGGGGGTGTAAGCGATGGCCGAATTTCTTGCCCCGCTGCTGAATCTGTTCCCACAAGGGATGCAACAGATCGTACTGATCCTGATCCAAATCATGTTGATTGTTATGCCCTTGGTCATTGCGGTGGCCTACACGACCTACGCCGAGCGTAAAATTATCGGCTACATGCAGGTGCGTATCGGGCCAAACCGCGTCGGTCCGATCGGTTTGTTCCAGCCGTTTGCTGATGTATTCAAGCTGATGTTCAAGGAAATTATCATTCCGGCAGCCGCCAATAAATTCATCTTCTTCACGGCGCCCGTGGTGATTTTGTTTGCCGCTCTTGTCGCTTGGGCGGTCGTGCCGTTTGATGATGGCTGGGTGGTTGCCGATGTCAATGCGGGCTTGCTTTATGTGCTGGCCGTTGGTGCGGCAGGCGTGTATGGGGTGATCCTGGCGGGCTGGGCCTCCAACTCCAAGTATGCCCTTTTGGGTGGTTTGCGCTCTGCCGCACATAAAATCGCCTATGAACTGGCGATGGGCTTCGCGCTGGTGGGGGTGTTGATGGCGAGCCAGAGCCTGAACCTGCAAGAGATTGTGCGCGCACAAAGCGGCAGCATCCTGCACTGGTACTGGTTGCCGCTGTTGCCGATGTTCGTGGTGTATTTCATTTCCGGCGTGGCCGAAACCAACCGCGCACCCTTCGATATTGCCGAAGGCGAATCGGAAATTGTCGCGGGATTCCATGTGGAATACTCAGGTATGGGATTTGTGCTGTTCATGTTGGCAGAGTATGCCAGCATGATTCTGATTTCTGCCCTGACCGCCATCATGTTCCTCGGCGGCTGGCTTTCACCTTTCCAGGGTACTTTCCTGGAGGGTGCATTTGCATGGATACCCGGTATTTTCTGGATGTTCGCCAAAATCGCCATCCTGCTGTTCCTGTTTATCTGGTTCCGCGCCACGTTTCCGCGCTATCGCTATGACCAGATCATGCGTCTGGGCTGGAAAGTTTTGATTCCCGTGACGCTGGTGTGGATTGTGGTGGAAGGCGTTGCCGTCTATTTCAAACTTGGCCCCTGGTTTGCCTAAAGGAGCCGTTTCATGAATCAAGTTAAACAGTTTTTCAAAACCTGGTTTTTGTGGGAATTGCTGATTGGTATGAGCCTGACCGGGCGTTATCTGTTTGCACGCAAATTTACGGTGCAATACCCGGAAGAAAAAACACCGATGTCACCGCGTTTTCGGGGCTTACATGCCCAGCGTCGCTATGCCAGCGGTGAGGAGCGTTGTATCGCTTGTAAACTTTGCGAAGCCGTGTGTCCGGCACTGGCGATTACGATTGAGTCTGAACAGCGTGAAGACGGTACGCGCCGTACCACGCGCTACGATATTGATCTTTTCAAATGTATTTATTGCGGCTTTTGTGAGGAAGCCTGCCCTGTGGATGCTATCGTGGAAACCCGCGTCTTTGAGTATCACTTTGAAGCGCGTGGCGAGCAGATTATGACCAAGGAGAAACTCTTGGCCATGGGCGATAAATACGAAACCCAGATTGCAGCGGATCGGCTTGCCGACGCAGCTTATCGCTAAAATTTAAATGCCCCATACAACAACGGAATTACTATGAGCTTTGTCAAGCTACTCTTTCTGGTTTTCGCCTCAAGCGCGGTGTTATCGGCGTTCTTGATGATTACCACACGTAATACGGTGTATGCCGCGCTGTATCTGGTGTTGACCTTTTTCAGTACGGCCTTGACCTGGTTACTGCTGGAGGCCGAGTTTCTGAGTATCGTACTGATTCTGGTGTATGTCGGCGCGGTGATGGTTTTATTCCTCTTTGTGGTCATGATGCTGGATATTAATGCGGCGGCCACACGCGAGGGTTTTGTACGCTTTCTGCCGATTGGGGCAGGTGTGGCGATTATCATGATGCTGGAAATGTCGTTGATTCTTGGTCCGAAGCTATTTGGCCTGGATGTTTACCCTGCGCCAGCGCCCAAGCCTGCGGACTACAGTAATACCGAAGCCATTGGTTCTGTGTTGTACACCGTATATGTTTATCCCTTTGAAATAGCGGCCATCATTCTTTTGGTGGCGATGGTGGCGGCTATTATGCTGACCTTGCGCAAGCGCCCGGAAACCAAATACCAGAACGCAGGGGATCAGGCCAAGGTTCGCCGTGAGGATCGTGTGCGCATGGTCAAAATGGACGCTGTGCAGAGCTCCAAAGAAGAAACCAGGCAAGGAGAAGGCGCATGATGGCCATTGCTTTATCCGATGTATTGATTTTCGGTGCCATTCTGTTTGGCCTGTCGTTGGCCGGAATTTTCCTTAATCGCAAAAACGTTCTGGTTTTGCTGATGAGCATTGAATTGATGTTGCTTGCGGTCAATGTCAATTTTGTAGGGTTTTCACATTTCCTTGGTGATATTACAGGGCAGGTATTCGTATTCTTCATTTTGACGGTTGCAGCCGCTGAGGCGGCGATTGGACTGGCGATTCTGGTGGTTTTGTTCCGTAATCGCCGTAGCATTAACGTCGATGATCTCGACAGTGTGAAGGGTTAAGACGTATGGAAACGATCTACCTCTGGATTGCTCTTGCCCCCTTGATCGGTTCAATCATTGCCGGGTTATTTGGCCGTGCCATTGGTCGTGTGGGCGCGCAAAGCGTGACGATCGCCGGCGTGGCGATTTCATTCGCGCTTGCTCTGGTGGTGTTCAAGGCGCATGTGCTGGATGGTGCCGCAGCGTTCAATGGCACGGTTTACACCTGGCTTGCCAGTGATCTGTTCACCTTCAATGTCGGTTTCCTCATCGACAATCTGACGGCCGTGATGATGGTGGTGGTCACCGGTGTCAGCCTGATGGTGCACATCTACACCATCGGCTACATGGCGCACGACGAGGAGCTTTGGCCGGAAAAAAGCCGCGCGCGCAACGGTGGTTACCAGCGTTTCTTCAGCTATATCTCGCTGTTCACCTTCTCCATGCTCATGCTGGTGATGAGCAACAATTTCATGCAGCTATTCTTCGGCTGGGAGGCGGTGGGGCTGGTGTCTTACCTGCTGATCGGCTTCTACATGAACCGGGAAACGGCGATTTATGCCAATCTCAAGGCGTTCATCGTCAACCGGGTGGGCGATTTCGGCTTCCTGCTTGGCATTGCCGCCGTGTGGATGTATGCGGGCACGCTGGACTACCACGCCGTATTCGCCAAATTGCCTGAACTCGCCGCCATCAAGGTCGAACTGATCCCTGGCGTGGAGTGGGCGTTAATCTCCGTGATCTGCATCCTGCTGTTTATCGGCGCGATGGGCAAATCCGCGCAGATCCCGCTGCACGTCTGGCTGCCGGATTCGATGGAAGGCCCGACACCGATTTCCGCGCTGATTCACGCAGCGACGATGGTGACTGCCGGTATTTTCATGGTGGCGCGCATGTCGCCGATGTACGAGCTTTCTGAAGCCGCCTTGTCTTTTGTCATGATGATCGGCGCGATTACCGCTTTCTCCATGGGCTTGCTCGGTATTGTGGCGAATGACATCAAGCGCGTGGTGGCTTTCTCCACGCTCTCACAGCTGGGCTACATGACCGTGGCTCTGGGCGTGTCCGCCTATTCGGCGGCGCTGTTCCACCTGATGACCCATGCCTTTTTCAAGGCATTGCTGTTCCTCGCCGCAGGCTCCGTGATTATTGCCATGCACCACGAGCAGGACATCCGCAAGATGGGTGGGCTGCGCAAGTACATGCCAATCACCTTCTGGACTTCAATGATCGGCGCCTTGGCGCTCATCGGCTTCCCCGGCTTTTCCGGCTTTTTCTCCAAAGATGCGATTATCGAGGCGGTACACCTTTCCGCGCTGCCCGGCGCAGGCTTTGCCTACTGGCTGGTGTTGCTCGGCGTGTTCGTCACGGCCTTCTACACCTTCCGCATGATTTTCCTGGTGTTTTTCGGCAAGGAGCGCATGGATCAGCATACCCGCGAACATCTGCATGAATCGCCCTGGGTCGTTACCCTGCCTCTGGTCATTCTGGCCATTCCTGCGGTGGTGATTGGCTGGATTGCCATTGGCCCGATGCTGTTCGGTGAGCTGTTCAAAGGCATTATCACGGTGAATCCATCACATGATGTCTTGGCACAGCTTGGTTCGCATTTCCACGGTGCATGGAGCTTTGTGCTGCATGGTTTGAGCAGTCCTGCGGTATGGCTTGCAGCGGCGGGTGTGTTGCTTGCCTGGGTGACGACACTTAAATTCCCGGTTGTGGCGCAGCAGGCCGAAAAGAATTTCTCATGGCTCAACCGGCTGTTGAAGAATGGTTTTGGCTTCGACGACTTCAATAAAATCGTATTTGAAAAAGGTAGCTTGGGTCTTGGGCACGGGCTGTGGAAGTGGTCTGATCTCAAGCTTATCGACGGCATCATGGTGAATGGTACGGCGCAGTCTGTTGGCTATGTGGCGCGTGTATCGCGCCTGATGCAGACCGGCTTCATGTATCACTATGCTTTTGTAATGATTTTCAGTGTGTTGGGCATTATGACCTGGGTGCTGTTCTTCTAAAGAAGAGCGCATTCGCTTTTAACTCTAAACCATTAGGACGCTTGGATGTTTGCCCATTGGCCCCTGCTTAGTCTGCTTGTATGGCTGCCCATGCTCAGTGGTGTGCTGGTTTTGCTGTTTGCAAGTCGCTGTTCCCAGACCGCACGAGTAATGAGTCTGATTGCCAGTCTGGGCATTTTCCTGCTCAGTTTGTCGCTTGCCTTCAACTTTGATGCAAGCCAGTCGGCCATGCAGTTCGTCGAGCGCTATCCTTGGGTGCCAAGCTTCAATGTTGAGTATTTCCTTGGTGTGGACGGGATTTCCATGCCGCTGATCCTGTTGACGACCTTCACCACCGTGTTGGTGGTTCTGGCAGGTTGGGATGTGATCGAGGAGAAAACCGCGCAATACATGGCGGCTTTCCTGATTATGGAAGGCATGATGATCGGTACTTTTGCGGGTCTGGATGCCATCCTGTTCTATTTCTTCTTTGAGGGTATGTTGATTCCAATGTACCTGGTGATCGGTATTTGGGGCGGGCCGCGCCGCGTGTATGCCACGCTCAAGTTCTTCCTGTATACCTTCTTCGGTTCGGTATTCATGTTGATCGCGCTGATCTATATGTATTTCCAGGCCGGAAGTTTCAGCATTCTTGATTTCCACAAGCTGCCACTGGGCATGACCGAGCAGATTCTGATTTTCCTCGCCTTCCTGATCGCTTTTGCGGTGAAGATTCCGATGTGGCCGGTGCATACCTGGTTGCCGGATGCGCACGTCGAGGCTCCGACTGGGGGTTCAGTGATTCTGGCCGCCATCATGCTGAAGATGGGGGGCTATGGTCTGATTCGCTTCTCGCTGCCCATTACGCCGGATGCAAGTCATGTCCTTGATTCATTTATGATTTTCCTGTCCTTGGTGGCGATTGTTTATATCGGTTTTGTCGCCTTGGTGCAGAGTGACATGAAAAAACTGGTCGCCTATTCATCCATTTCGCACATGGGCTTTGTGACCTTGGGGATGTTTGTGGTCTTCATGATTATGGCCAACCCCGTCGGCGAGGGCGGCGCATCCCTGGCGCTGGAAGGTGCCATGATTCAGATGGTGTCGCATGGCTTTATTTCAGCAGCCATGTTCCTGGCGATTGGCGTGATGTATGACCGCCTGCATTCGCGTGAGATTTCCGCTTACGGTGGCGTGGTCAACAGTATGCCGATTTTCGCAGGTTTCGTGGTGTTGTTCGCTATGGCGAACGTCGGTCTGCCGGGCACGTCAGGTTTTGTCGGTGAGTTCATGGTGATTCTGGCCAGCTACAAGGCGAATTTCTGGATTGCACTGATCGCTGCCTTGACCCTGATTATCGGTGCGGCCTACACCCTGTGGATGGTCAAGCGCGTGGTATTTGGCGAGGTGCGCCATGCCGAAGTCCAGACCATGCCTGATCTGAATGCACGCGAAATCATCATTATGTCCAGCCTGGCGGTGTTCGTGATCGGCTTGGGGGTATGGCCTGATCCTCTGGCGCATGTGATGCACGCCACCATTGATAACCTTGTTCAGCATATTGCTCAATCCAAGCTTTAAGCCCGGAAAAACACATGACCTTAGAAGCGCTCAACTTAATGCCCATTTTGCCGGAAATTATCCTGCTGGCTTTGGCGTGTGCCATTTTGCTTATTGATGCCTTTATGTCCCGGGGGTCGCGTGACATCACCTACTGGTTAACCCAGGCGAGTTTGGTGGCAACATTTGTTGCAGTATTAAGCGGCATGAGCATGGAGCAACGCCTGAGTTTTGATGGCAGCGTGATTAACGATGCAATGTCGGACATTATGAAACTGGCGATGATCTTGCTCACCAGTATGGCCTTTGCCTTGGCGCGCAGTTACCTCAAGGATCGGGATATTCACAAGGGTGAGTATTACATTCTTGGCCTGTTTGGCTTGCTGGGCATGATGATTATGGTCAGCGCTTATAGCTTGCTGCTGATTTATCTTGGCCTGGAGCTGATGTCGCTGGCCATGTATGCCATGGTGGCGATTCACCGTGATGATATTCGTTCGTCTGAAGCAGCGATGAAATACTTTGTACTGGGCGCTTTGGCTTCGGGGCTGTTGCTGTATGGCATGTCGCTGTTGTACGGTATTACCGGTTCACTGGATATTGCGGTGATTCGTCAGGCGGTATTGGGCGGTGAGATTCCCGAACTTGCCTTGCTGATGGCTATGCTGTTCATGCTGACGGGGCTGGTATTCAAACTGGGCGCAGCGCCTTTCCATATGTGGCTGCCGGATGTGTATGACGGTGCGCCCACCGCAGTGACCTTGTATCTGGCGGCTGCGCCCAAAATTGCGGCGCTGGCCTTGTTGTTGCGCCTGTTTGGTGATGGTCTGGTGGGTATTCTGCCGGACTGGCAGATGCTGATGATTGTATTTGCCGTGGCCTCGCTATTTGTGGGTAACGTGGTTGCGATTGCGCAGACCAGCTTCAAGCGCATGTTGGCTTACTCTACGGTGTCGCATGTCGGTTTTATTCTGCTGGGGGTGCTTGCGGGTACGGCGGATGGCTTTTCGGCGGCGCTGTTTTATACCCTGGCGTATGGTTTGATGAGCTTGGGTGGTTTTGGCATCATCACCTATCTGTCTTCGCGTGGCGTTGAGGCCGATCAGTTGGATGATTTGAAGGGGCTGAATGATCGTAGCCCCTGGATGGCGTTTATCCTGCTGGTGCTGATGTTTTCCATGGCGGGGATTCCCTTTACCTTGGGCTTTTGGGCTAAATTGGCCGTGTTGCAGGCTGTGGTACAAATCGACCTGGTGTGGTTGGCAGTGTATGCCGTGGTCATGTCGGTGATCGGTGCGTTCTATTACCTGCGCGTGTTGAAATTGGCCTATTTCAATAAGCCCGTGCTCAGCGGGATGCCTGTGCGCACGCTGGATATGCGCTGGGTGCTGAACGGTACCGGGATTGTTGTTCTGGTTTTGGGGCTTTATCCGGCGGGGCTGGTGGCTCTTTGTGCTCAGGTGTTCTGAGTGCAGGCGTTTTTAGGCTTAAGGTTTGATCTATGACCACCTCGCTTGCTGTTTATAGCCTTATTTTTTTGAGCTTTATCCTTGCCAATCTTCCCTGGCTTAACCAGCGTTTATTTGCTGTCGTTCCACTGGCTGCGTCGAAAGCCTTTTGGCTGCGTTTGCTGGAGTGGCTTGCTGGTTTTGGTCTCGCTGCCTTGCTTGCCTGGCGCTTTGAATTAGGTTGCAGCAGCGTTGCGGCGTTTTTGGGTTTGAGCAGTTGTGCAGGTGAAATTTATGCCAAAACCTGGGAGTTTTATTCGGTCACATTCGTTTTGTTTGCGGTCTTTGCCTTGCCGGGGTTCATTTATTTTGTTGAGGTTGGGCGGCGTAAAAAGTCGGTCTAAAGTGTGTGCAGGCTCAAGCTGAGCGGATCGTATAGAAAAAGGATGCCAATAAATAAGGCGCGAAGGATGTGCCCCTCGCGCCTTTTTGCGGCCTGATGCTCGGCCTAAACGGCTCTTAAACCGTTGCGTAACAGATGCTCGGTCGCATTGATAAAGCTTTTGCGCCGAAAGAGCAGATTTAATTTGCGCCCGCCACATTGATGCCAGAGCACCGCCGAACGTATGCCCGCCATAAGTGCAGCGCGTATGCGTTGTGCCACCCAAGGCTGGTTGAGTTGCTTGGGGTTACCCTTGACCATGATTTTGGGGCTTAGTGTACTGATGGTTTTTTGATACAGCGCAGCCAAATCTTCGATTCGGCTCGCATGTAGCCAGTCCTGCTCTTTTTCGCGCAGCTCAATTGCCTGAATTTCATTGCCCAAGGTTTGCAACATCGCCGGATCCTGGAGAACCTGTTGCCCCAGATGCAGCAAGGTTAGACTGTGGCGCATGATTTCCGCATCCTGCTGACCGGCCTGACCAGCGAGCTGTTTGCGTAAGTGTCGTAGGCCGTCACCAAGGCGCAGCACGCCGTCGTAGACGCTGGGAACATCGGGCGCGTTCATGCGGAATATGCTGGCCACGCTGGCTTGAAAGGCATGTTCCGGCGCCTGTCCTTGGTAGGCGAGTTCGCGCACGATGAGACAGGCTTGTACGATGCCGGCTAATGCGAGGGTTTGATCTTCAATTGTGTGAGCCATCAGACAGTTTTCTCCATGGTTACAGGCTCTGTGGGTAAGGCTTGTTCGATCACGGCGCCGCCGAGGCATTCATCACCGACGTAAAACACTACCGATTGTCCCGGCGTAATCGCGCGTTGCGGTTGATCGAATACCACTTTGATGGTGGCATCGCTGAGTTTTTCAATACGGCAGTGCTGATCGGGTTGGCGATAGCGTGTTTTGGCCGAGCCGTTGAGCGGCAGTGCAGGGGCGCGATCAGGCGCGGCAATCCAGGTCATTTGGCTGGCCAGCAGCGCGGAATGGTACAAGGCTGGATGATCGGTGCCTTGAGTGACCAGCAGGCGGTTAGCGTTTAGATCCTTGTCCACCACAAACCACGGCTCTTCACCAAAATCACGCAAGCCGCCAATGCCCAAGCCCTGACGCTGGCCGAGGGTGTAATACATCAGGCCGTGGTGCTGTCCGATGCTTTGGCCTTCCAGGGTCACAATAGCGCCGGGTTGTGCCGGAAGATAACGCTGTAAAAACTCGCTAAAGCGACGCTCACCGATAAAACAGATGCCGGTGCTGTCTTTTTTCTTCGCGGTAGCCAAGCCTGCCTGCTCGGCGATACGTCGCACTTCGGGTTTGGGTAAATCGCCGATGGGAAACAGTACCCGGCTGAGTTGTTCCTGATTGAGCGCGTGCAGGAAGTAGCTTTGATCCTTGTTGTCGTCCAGACCTTTGAGTAGATGGGTTCCTTGTGCATCGTGGCGCAGACGGGCGTAGTGGCCGGTGGCAATCGCCGCTGCGCCAAGTTGCTTGAGCGCGTGATCGAGAAAAGCGCGGAATTTGATTTCCCGGTTGCACAAAATATCGGGGTTGGGCGTGCGCCCGGCGCGATATTCTGCGAGAAAATAGGCGAAGACGCGATCCCAGTATTCACGCGCAAAGTTTACAAAGTGAAACGGGATATTCAGGCGGTCGCATACCGCCATGGCATCAATCATATCGGCCTTGGAGCTGCAAAACTCCTCGCTGTCATCGTCCTCCCAGTTTTTCATGAACAGGCCTTCGACCACATAGCCTTGTTGCTGCAAGAGCAGGGCGGCGACCGACGAGTCCACGCCGCCAGACATGCCGACAATGACTTTCATGCCGGGTTGGAGAGGTGTTGTTGTGCTCATGAGAAATGTCGAATCGTGTCCAAGGGGTAGCGTCGTCCGGCGAGGTGATCGTCAATACAGGCCATCACTAGCGGGCTGCGATGCTTGGCGGCACAGGCACGGGCCTCATCCGCAGTCAGCCAGATCGGGCCGATAATGCCGTTGTCCAGCACCGCATTCTGGATGATGTGTTCAATTTCGCCGGTAAACGCTGCGCGCAAATAGGTTGTGCCGTTGCCCGGTGCTTGCCACTGATAGAACCCAAGCAAATGTGTCGGGCGAAACAGTATCCCCGCTTCTTCAATGGTTTCGCGCACACAGGCTTGCAGCAGGCTTTCACCTTGTTCGAGGTGGCCAGCGGGTTGGTTGATGTGTATCTGGCCGTTGATGCGCTCTTCAACGAGCAAGTAACGCCCGTTTTGCTCAATCACGGCGGCGACGGTGGCATGTGGTTTCCAAATCATGCGCTCAATTTAGCAAAATAGTTTTTATAATGCTTCCTCGATCGGTCATGACTCCCCCCGCAAGCCCTGTTTTCATGATTGTTTATCACTGTTTAGGAGCCAAGCCATGAGCCAAAGCAAAATCAGCGTTCCCGCAGCGGGCGCAAAAATCACCACGAATGCGGATTTTTCACTCAATGTTCCCAATAACCCGATCATCCCGTTTATCGAAGGCGATGGTATTGGCGTGGACATCACCCCAGTGATGCTGAAAGTCATTGATGCAGCAGTAGAAAAGGCTTACGGCGGCGAGAAGAAAATTGCCTGGATGGAAGTGTATGCGGCTGAAAAAGCCAATAGGCTTTATGGTGAAAATACCTGGCTACCCGCAGAAACGCTCGCAGCCATCAAGGACTATGTGGTGTCGATCAAAGGGCCGCTGACCACACCGGTGGGCGGCGGTATTCGTTCGCTGAACGTCACCCTGCGCCAGGATCTTGATTTGTACGTCTGCCTGCGTCCCGTGCGCTATTTCAAAGGCACGCCCAGTCCGCTCAAGCACCCGGAAAAAACCGAAATGGTGATTTTCCGTGAAAACTCGGAAGACATTTACGCCGGTATCGAGTGGGCGGCAGGTACGCCCGAAGTCAAAAAAGTCATCGACTTTCTGCAAAACGAAATGGGCGTGAAAAAAATCCGCTTCCCGGAAAGCTCAGGCATCGGCATCAAGCCCGTCTCGCGTGAAGGCAGCGAACGCCTGGTGCGCAAAGCGATGGAGTATGTGATCGACAATGACCGCAGCTCGCTCACCCTCGTGCACAAGGGCAATATCATGAAATTCACCGAAGGCGGCTTCAAACAGTGGGGCTATGACTTGGTGAAAAAAGAGTTCGGTGCTGTTGAGATCGGTGGCGGCTGGTGCAAGTGCAGCAACCCCAAAACCGGCAAGGAAATCATTATCAAAGACGGCATTGCCGATGCGTTTTTGCAGCAAATTTTGCTCAAACCGGAAGATTATGACGTGATCGCCACCCTGAATCTGAACGGCGACTACATCTCCGATGCCCTCGCGGCGCAGGTGGGCGGTATCGGCATTGCGCCGGGCGCGAACCTCTCCGACACCATCGCCATGTTTGAAGCCACCCACGGCACGGGGCCGGACATTGCGGGTAAAAATATCGCCAACCCGGCTTCACTCATCCTGTCGGCGGAAATGATGCTGCGCCACATGGGCTGGGTCGAGGCGGCTGATTTGGTCATCAAGGGCGTGGAAGGCGCGATTGCCGGTCAACGAGTCACCGGCGATTTTGCCCGCCTGATGGACGGCGCAACCCAAATCAGCAGCTCGGAGTTTGGGGATGAGATGATCGCGCATATGTAATGACGTGGGTCGTTCTGATATGAGAAAAGCCTGCTTTGACGCAGGCTTTTTTGTGGGCGCTTATTGACGAATGCGCGAATCGTGGCTTATTGACTATTGATCCTTGCCCGAATGAATCGTGAATGGACGGTAGCAACGGGCTTGCCTGCGAAGTCTTCAGCATACGCTTTTCGCGGGCAAGCCCGCTCCACACTTCAAGATATATTCGTGCCGCATCAATAGGTATCTCGTTAGTTGTCAAGACCCACCTGCAAATTCGCATAAGCCAAGACCAGCCATTTGCTGCCCTGGCGGCCAAAATTCACATGCACGCGCGCCTGTGCGCCACTGCCTTCGTGACCGATGATTACGCCTTCGCCAAACATGGCGTGTTGTACGTTTTGGCCGAGTCGCAGACCCGTTTCGGCGGTCTGGGCGGCCTGGATATGCTGCGTGGGCGTGCCCATCGGGCGTACTACCTGCGCACGCGGGCGCACGTCGTGTAGCAAGTCGGTCGGTATTTCGCCCAAAAAGCGTGAGGCTTGCGGGTAGAGGTCTTTACCATGCAGGCGGCGGCGTTCGGCGCAGCTTATGACCAGTTGTTCGCGCGCACGGGTGATGCCGACATAGGCCAGACGGCGTTCTTCTTCCAGTTTGTTTTCGTCTTCGCGCGACATTTGGTGCGGGAACAGACCTTCTTCCAACCCGACCATAAACACCAGCGGAAATTCCAGCCCCTTGGCGGCGTGCAGGGTCATCATTTGCACGCAGTCTTCGTGCGCACCGCTTTGTTTTTCACCGGCTTCCAGCGCGGCATGGCCGAGGAAGGCATCCAGCGGGCTGAGCCCCATGGCCATATCGTCTTCGCCCATCATAAAGCCGCGCGCGGCGCTTACGAGTTCTTCGATGTTCTCAACGCGCATTTCGCCCCGGTCGGCATCTTTTTTATGAAATTCGAGCAGACCGCTGGCTGCTGCAATATGGCTGACCTGTGCTTCTAGCGCTTGTTCGTGGATGGCGATACTCATGGCATCAATCGCCAGCACAAAGCTACGCACCGCGCCCGCTGCACGGCCAGAGAGTTTGCCGTCGGCGAGAAGCTGCATGGCGGCTTGCCATAACGACTGGCTGCCTTCCCGCGCTGCGTCGCGCACTTGTTCCAGCGTTTTGTCGCCGATACCACGCGGCGGCACGTTGACCACGCGCTCAAAGGCGGCATCGTTGTCGCGGTAACGCGCAAGATTAAGGTAGGCGAGCATGTCCTTGATTTCGGCGCGCTCGAAAAAGCGCAGGCCGCCGTAGATGCGGTAGGGCAGTTCATGCTGGATCAGCGCCTCTTCCAGCACGCGCGATTGGGCGTTGGAGCGGTAGAGAATCGCCACATCGCTCAGCGCATGGCCGCCATCGCGCCAGGCATGGATGCGTTCGGCGACAAAGCGCGCTTCGTCCTGCTCGTTGTAGGCCGCATAGACCTGGATCGGCTCGCCGTCTGCGCCGTCCGTCCACAGGTTTTTGCCCAAGCGCTCTTCATTATGAGCAATGACCGCATTGGCGGCCTTGAGAATGGTGGCGGTGGAGCGGTAGTTTTGTTCCAGGCGCACCACATGGGTCGCTGGAAAATCACGCTCAAAATGACGGATATGCTCCACTTTGGCGCCGCGCCAGCCGTAGATCGACTGGTCATCGTCGCCCACGGCGAAAATCGAGCCGCCTTGACCCGCCAGCAGGCGCAGCCAGCCGTATTGCAGGGCGTTGGTGTCCTGAAACTCATCGACCAGCAGGTGGGTGAAACGTTGGCGGTAGTGATCGAGCAGGGCAGGCGTATCGCGGATCACTTCCAGAGCGCGCAGCAGCAATTCGGCAAAATCCACCAAGCCACTTTGACGGCACAGGGTTTCGTAGGCCGCATACAGTTCGAGCAGTTGCTTGCTGGTCGGGTCATAGCCGGGCTGTACGGCGCTTGCACGCAGGCCTTCTTCCTTGCGGCCATTGATATAGCCTGCCACCATGCGCGGCGGCCAGCGCGTTTCTTCCAGCCCGCGTTCGCGCAGCAGGCGCTTGACCAGGCGGATCTGGTCGTCGGAATCCAGAATCTGAAAGGCTTGCGGCAAACCGGCTTCCTGCCAGTGGGTGCGCAGCAGGCGGTGGGCGATGCTGTGGAAGGTGCCCAGCCACATGCCGCTGGCACCGCGTTCGAGTAGCTGTTCCACCCGCCCGCGCATCTCGCTTGCGGCCTTGTTGGTAAAGGTCATGGCGAGGATGGCGTAGGGCGATACCCCCATGGCTTGTACCAACCATGCAATGCGGTGGGCTAAAACACGGGTTTTGCCCGAACCGGCGCCAGCCAGCACGAGGGTGGAAGTGGCGGGACTGGTGACGGCTTCGCGCTGCGCGTCATTGAGCGGGTCGAGGATGGCTTGGATGTTCATGGCGCGCATTCTAGCAGGATGAGGATAGCGGGCTTTTCAACTAGACTGTGGCTGGGAAAATTTACTTTATCAAGGCTTACGCAGAAATTGGATTTAGCTCCCTCCTCCTTGATGGGAGAGGGAGCTAAATCCCGGTTTTCGCATAAGTCCCATTTATAGGATGTGCATGTGAGCCAAGACACCCCGATGCCGAATGGTTGGGCGCAGTTGAGTTTTGGTGCGGCGCTGGCCGAGGGTTTGAGTATCCAGGAGCGTTTGCGCCAGCAGGGCTTCGGCTTGCTGAGCGCCGAGCAGCTCTATGCGCTGATCGGTGAGGGCGCGGAGTCTTGCGCTGCGGCCATGCCGCTATGGAATCATTTGCCGGCTGATCGTTACCTGAAAGATGCCGGGCGTTATCGCTCACGGCGGCATGGCAGTTTTGTGCATAAGCTCGGTGAGGTGGCGACGAACCATGCGCTGGTGCATGTGCCGCAGCGCGCGCATTGGCAGCCGCTCACTTATAACGCGCTGCATGGCGGCATGTCGCGTTGGTTTGAGCCGCTGGCGGATGCGCTGGTGAATTTGGCCTGTTGGCAGCCGTTGCTCACGCATTTGGGCGAGCTATTGGCTGAAATTCGTCCAGTCAAACAATGGTTTATTGAAGCGCATCAATTCCGTATTGATACGCGGGACGGTGTCGGACGGCCTACGCCGGAGGGCGCGCACCGCGACGGTGTGGACTTTGTGGCGGTGATTTTGATTGGGCGTAAAAACATACGCGGCGGCGAGACACGGGTGTTTGAAATTGACGGCCAGCATGGCGTGCGTTTCACGCTCACGCAGCCTTGCAGCCTGTTGTTGATGGACGATACGCGCATCATCCACGAAAGCACGCCGATTATGCCGTTGGAGAGCGGCGGGGATAGTTGGCGCGATACTCTGGTTCTAACCTTTCGCGCCGGTGGTTTTTTGGAACCCGCTGCGTGAGCCTGTCTTTTTTTGATTGAGGAAACAGTGTTGTGAATAACATGCGTCGCCGCTTATTGGGGCTTGGATTATTGAGCCTGAGTTTAGGCTTGGGACTGGCCGCCTGTGGCGAGCGCCCCAAGGTTTTGCCGCAGGGCACGCCAGAGGAGCAGGCTCGTGCAGCCGAAAACTCTCTGCGCGAGGTTATTGTGGGGCTTGCGGCAGGTCGGGTGCAGCAATTAATTGATAATGAAAAGATTTTTCTGCCCTCGCGCTGGCGTAAGCAAGCCAGGCAGATGGAGGAGCTCAAGGCCTTGAGTACGTCGATGGCGGCTCAGCACGGTGAAACGACGCTAGGCAAAGTCAGCGTGGCCGGGCGTTGGGCTTTGGTTGAAAGCGTGCATATTGGCGATACGTTGATCGGCAAAAAAGATGTTCCGTGGTTTATGTTTTATTTTGCCGGGCAGTGGCGTTGGATGCCCGCGAGTATTCTCAAAGACCCAGCGATTGAGGGCATGATGGATCGGCATTTTGATCGTTTGTGGGGGGCGTGGCAGGCGAGTCATCCTATGTGATCCTTGCCCGCGAAGCCTTCAACATACGCTTTTTCGCGGGCAAGCCCGCCCCTGCGCTATACATTCGTGCCGCATCAATAAGTTAAAGAATATTTTTTACTTCAGCGTGATTCAGGGGCAAGGGCGCATGGACGCAAAGCGCATTGGCTTGTCCCAAAGCGGACAATTTTGTAGATACCGAAGCGTCGCCGGCTCATCCTGCTAAAATGTCAGCCTCATGATTTGAGGTGGTAAGCGATGTGCGGTCTGGCGGGTGAATTGCGTTTCGATGGTGAGCAGGCGGATTTAGCCGCCGTGGCGCGCATGATGGACGCGGTGGCAAGGCGCGGCCCGGATCATGCGGGCAGCTTTAGCGATGGCGCGCTGGCTCTGGGGCATCAACGCTTGTCGATTCTCGATCTTTCCATCCACGGGCATCAGCCGATGGTGGATCGTGAAGCCGGGCTGGCGCTGGTGTTCAACGGCACGATTTACAACCACCCGGAATTGCGCGAGGAGCTGCGCCGACGTGGGCATCGTTTCAGTTCCAGCGGCGATACCGAGGTGATTTTGCGCGCTTGGGCGGAATGGGGCGCGGAGTGCGTCAAACATTTTCGCGGCATGTTCGCCATCGCCATCTGGGAGATGCAGGCCAAGCGTTTGTGGTTGGTGCGTGATCGTTTCGGCATCAAGCCGCTGTACTACACACAGGATGCGGCGCGTCTGCGTTTTGCCTCGTCCACGCAAGCCTTGCTGCGCGTGGGCGGGGTGGAAACGTCGCTGGATGCGGTTGCGCTGCATCATCAATTCACCCTGCACGCGGTCGTACCTGCGCCGCGCACGGTGCTCAGTGGCGTGCGCAAGCTGCCGCCCGCGCATCTTTTGCGTATCGAGCAGGATGGCGCGCAAAGTCTGCACTGTTACTGGGAGCTGACGGCGCAGCGCCCCGCCGATGCCTTGAGTGAGCGCGATTGGGTGGAGGCATTGCGTGGCAAGTTGCTGGAAACCACGGCGCGGCATCAGGCGATTGCCGATGTGCCGGTGGGCGTGCTGCTTTCCGGAGGTCTGGATTCGAGTTTGTTGGTGGGCTTGTTGGCGGAACATGGCAAGCTGCCGCGCACTTTTTCCATCGGCTTTGAAGACCAGCCGGAAGAAAAAGGCAGCGAGTTCGAGTATTCCGATCTGGTGGTGGAGCGTTTCGCCACGCAGCACACCAAGATTCAAATCGCCAACGATCAGGTGCTCACCCGCCTGCCGGAGGCGGTGGATGCCATGGCCGAGCCGATGGTCGGCCAGGATGCGGTGGCGTTTTATCTGCTCTCCGAACAGGTCAGCCGCCATGTGAAAGTGGTACAAAGCGGGCAGGGCGCAGACGAGGTGTTCGGCGGTTATTTTTGGTATCCGCAGATGCAGGCGGCGCAAGGTTCGGATTTGGAACGCTTTGCGCCGCATTACTTCGACCGCGATGATGCCGAGTTGCAGACCATGCTGACTCCAAGCTATCGCGGCGCAGACCACAGCGGGAAGCTGGTGGCGGAGAGGCTGGCGGCTTTACGCGGCGATGAATACCTCGACCGCGTACTGGCGCTGGATGTGACCACGCTGATTGTTGATGATCCGGTCAAGCGCGTGGATAACATGACCATGGCCTGGGGGCTGGAAGCGCGTGTGCCGTTTCTCGATCACGAGCTGGTCGAACTGGCGATGCAGATTCCGCCTGCCCTCAAGCTGGCCGATGGCGGCAAGGGGATTTTGAAAAAAGTGGCGCGAGGTCTGGTTCCCGATGGGGTGATCGACCGCCCCAAGGGCTATTTTCCCGTACCGGCGCTGAAATTCGTGCGCGGCGAGTTTCTGGACTTCATGCGTGATGTCCTGACAAGTCAGGCCTGCCGTGAACGCGGCATTTTTGAGCGCGCCTACATTGAAAAACTGCTGACCGCGCCCGACCAGCACTTCACCCGCTTGCAGGGCAGCAAGCTCTGGCATCTGGCGCTGTTGGAGTTCTGGTTGCAGCGTAATGTGGATGGTTGAACGCGCAATTATTTTGTGATGGATCAAACAAAAGCGCGCTTATTGGACGCGCTTTTTATGAGTCTTTTTGAGCAATCTCAGCCCTTGGGCACTATTGACGCGGCACGAATATATCTCGAAGCGCAAGGAAGCGGGCTTGCCCGCGAAAAAGCGTATGTTGAAGGCTGTGCGGGCAAACCCGCTCCTACCGTCCATTCACGGTCAATTCAGGCCGCATCAATAGGAAAACGTTGATTTATTCAGTGTTTCCCGCTTGGGACAGGATGCTCCAACATGAACAAAGACGCGGGTCTTTGATTCGTGCGACTCATCGCGGACATGAACGCGAAGCTGGCGTTAGCCCGCCGCGATGAGCGCGCTGATTTATTCCATGGGTGGAATAAATCAGCGTCTACTTCGAGCGGAAGGAGATACGACCCTTGGTCAGATCGTAGGGGGTGAGCTGTACGGTGACTTTGTCGCCGGTAAGAATTTTGATGTAGTTCTTACGCATACGGCCTGAGATGTGACAGGTGACGACGTGGCCGTTTTCGAGTTCGACGCGAAACATGGTGTTGGGGAGGGTGTCGAGCACCGTGCCCTGCATCTCGATATAGTCTTCTTTCGACATTAGTAACTTGGGTCTTGACAGGAAAGCGCAGATTATCGTTGAAGCACCCTCTTTGGGCAAGCGCATTAAGGCGTATGCTAGGATGTTGGTCTTGAGTTATGAGGAGGGGTAGAACAATGCACGTTCCTTACGCGGCGGTATTTCCGGGACAAGGGTCACAGTCTGTGGGCATGATGACGGCTTGGGGTGAGCATCAGGCCTTGGTGGATGCGACGTTTGTCGAGGCCTCCCAGGCTCTGGCTGGAACCGCTTTGGATGGGATTGATCTGTGGGTGATGGCGAGTGATGGGCCTGAGAGCGAGATGAATCGCACGGAAATTACCCAGCCGATCATGTTGGCCGCCGGAGTCGCAGCGTGGCGCGTATGGCAGGCGCTGGAAGGCGTTACGCCGGTGTGTATGGCCGGGCATAGTCTGGGTGAATACACGGCCTTGGTGTGTGCCGGGGCGATGGATTTTTCTGTGGCGGTGCGTGTGGTGGCCGAGCGTGGTCGCTTGATGCAGCAGGCCGTGCCGATGGGGACGGGGGCGATGGCCGCCGTACTGGGGTTGGATGATGCTATGGTGCTGGCGGTGTGTGCCGAGGCCAGTCAGGGTGTCGAGGTTGTGGAAGCGGTGAACTTCAATAGCCCAGGCCAGGTGGTGATTGCCGGTAGTACGGCAGCGGTGGCGCGGGCGATGCCGTTGTTGCAGGAAAAGGGTGCCAAGCGTGTTCTACCTTTGCCTGTAAGTGTGCCCTCACACTCATCTTTGATGCGTGATGCGGCCTTGCAAATGGCCAGGGTGCTGGAGCATGTCGAGATTCGCCGTCCACATATTCCGATCCTGCATAATGTCGATGCGGCGGAGCACGCGGATGCGGATGCTCTGCGTGCGGCTTTGGTGAGCCAGTTGCATCGTCCCGTGTTGTGGGTGGATAGCGTGCGTGCCATGCAGGCGTGCGGTGCGCAGGCGCTGGTGGAGTTTGGTCCGGGTAAGGTGCTTGCCGGATTAAGCAAACGGATTGATAAGGCGTTGGTCGCCTACCCTGTGCTGGATGCCGCCTCTCTGGCGCAGGCCATGCAAGGTTTGAAAGTCGGTTAACGATTTTGCTGAACGGTGCATCGTTGCGTAAAAATCGCTCTCAAAATGCTCACATAGTTTGTCTATGCTCCGCTTTTTCGCTCGATTTTTTTCTTGTGCTGCATCCGTTGATCAAAATCGTCGTGAAGGTTTGAAAGAGGTTTGAATATGAGTCATGAATTGGCGAACGATATTGTGTTGGTGACAGGCGCTTCGCGCGGCATTGGCGAGGCGATTTTGCATGATTTGGCGGCGCGTGGTGCCAAGGTTATTGGGACGGCGACATCCGATGCGGGTGCGGCGGCCATTGCGGCCAAGTTGGCTGAACAAGGTTTTCAGGGCACGGGGATGAAGCTGGATGTCACGGATCCGGCCAGTGTTGACGCGGTATTGAAGGCAGTTGAAGCGCAGTTTGGCACGGTTGGCATTCTGGTGAATAACGCCGGCATTACCCGCGATACCTTGCTGATGCGTATGAAGGATGAGGACTGGGATGCGATTATCCAGACCAACCTGACTTCGGTGTACCGTTTGTCCAAGGCGGTACTGCGCGGCATGATGAAGGCGCGACATGGTCGCATTATCAGCGTCGCCTCGGTGGTCGGCGTGATGGGTAACGCCGGACAGACCAATTACGCGGCGGCCAAAGCCGGGATTATCGGCTTCTCCAAGTCGCTGGCGCGTGAGGTCGGTAGCCGTGGCGTGACGGTGAATGTGGTCGCTCCCGGCTTTATCGACACCGATATGACCCGCGAGTTGAGCGAAGAGCACAAGCAGGCCATGTTGAGCCAAATCCCCTGCGCACGCCTGGGGCAAGCGAATGAAATCGCCCATGCCGTGGGCTTTTTGGCCTCGCCGCAGGCGGGTTATATCACCGGTGAAACCCTGCATGTCAACGGCGGCATGTATATGTCTTGAGTGGGGCATAAGCCCTTTTTTCACAAAAAGGACATATAGAGGGTGGATTGGTTCCGATGTTTTCACTACAATCCACCCCGAACTTTGACTCCACCCCTATCTCAAACGAGGTTATCTAATGAGTAGCATTGAAGAACGCGTCAAGAAAATTGTTGTAGAACAGCTTGGCGTTAAAGAAGAAGACGTCACCGTTGATGCTTCTTTCGTGGATGATCTTGGTGCGGACTCTCTCGACACGGTCGAGTTGGTCATGGCGCTTGAAGAAGAATTTGAATGCGAAATTCCTGACGAAGACGCTGAAAAAATTACTACTGTTCAGCAGGCTGTTGATTTTATTAAAAATCACCAAGCTTGATCCAAGCTCACGCTTGGGCTATGAGGTCAGTTTATAAAAGCCTTTTAGTGAGTCCAGAAGCCCTGACATTGTTGCAATGCCAGGGCTTTTTTATGTTGATTTGGGCTTACGCAAAATACCTGTTGCATGCTCTTTCTTTTGAGATGAGGGTCGCGGTGGCGACCAGGGAGCGCACGGCGCACCCTGTGGTGCTTGTTCAAGTGTTTTGCGTAAGTCTTGTTCATATTTTGAGGTTGTGTCGGTGAGTAAACGTCGTGTCGTCGTAACCGGTCTTGGAATGATTTCGCCCGTGGGAAACACGGTGGCGGAGGCGTGGAGCGCCATCCTGGCGGGCAGAAGTGGCGTAGCTCGGGTCAGCGGCTTTGATGCGTCGGCGCTCCCCGTACAAATTGCCGCCGAGGTCAAGAACTTTCGCCCCGAAGACTGGTTGCCTAGTAAAGATGTGAAAAAAATGGATTCGTTTATCCATTACGGCATGGCGGCGGCGGTACAGGCGATTGAAGATGCCGGCTTGAGCGATAACGAGGCTGATGCGGAGCTGATTGGTGTCGCGATTGGCTCTGGCATTGGCGGCTTGCCGGGGATTGAGCGTACCCGCGATGCGTTTGCCGAGGGCGGCACACGCAAAATATCACCGTTCTTTGTGCCTGCCTGCATCGTTAATATGGTGGCGGGTAATCTGGCCATTCGTTACGGCTTCAAGGGGCCGAATATCGCCATTGTCTCGGCGTGTACCTCGGCCACGCACAATATCGGTGAAGCGGCGCGCATGATTGCCTACGGTGATGCGAGTGTCATGGTTGCCGGGGGGGCGGAAATGGCGACCTCGGAATTGGGTATTGGCGGTTTTGCCGCGGCGCGCGCGCTGTCCACGCGCAATGATGCGCCTGAACAGGCCAGTCGTCCGTGGGATGCTGATCGGGATGGCTTCGTATTGGGCGAGGGTGCCGGGATGCTGGTGCTTGAGGAGTATGAACGCGCTAAAGCTCGCGGAGCCAAGATCTACGCGGAGTTGATCGGCTTTGGCATGAGCGGGGATGCTTACCATATGACTCTGCCCGCCCATGGCGGGGACGGGGCGCGGCGCTGTATGCAGGCGGCTTTGCGTGATGCAAGGCTCAATCCGGACGATGTGCATTACATCAATGCACATGGAACCTCGACCCCCGCCGGGGATCGTGCGGAAACCGATGCAGTCAAACGGGCGTTTGGCGATCATGCGTTAAAGCTCGCCATGAGTTCCACCAAGTCCATGACCGGGCATTTGCTTGGTGCGGCCGGGGGGGTGGAGGCGATTTTCAGTATTCTTGCGCTGCGTGACCAGGTCGCACCACCGACCATCAATCTGGATACGCCGGGTGAGGGCTGTGATCTGGATTATGTGCCGCATCACGCGCGCGAAATGAAGATGGAGTGTGTGCTTTCCAATTCGTTCGGCTTTGGCGGTACCAACGGTACTCTGGCCTTCCGGCGTTTTGCATGAGTTCTGCGCTACGTTCTGCCAAGGTTTTTATCCAGCGCCTTGAGCCGTCGGTGGATGTGTTGGCCTTGCAGCGTGCCTATCCCGCGCACTACCCGCATTTGTTGGCATCGTCCGCACACGGAACCGCGCAGGGACGTTATGACATTCTGCTGGCCTTTCCACAGTCGCATCTGCGTTTTGATGGGCGTGAATGTTGGCGTGACGGCGAGTGGCTGGGCAGCGATTTTTTACAGGAATTTGATCGTTGGTGGCAAAGCGAGCGCGTTGCCGCATTGAGCGAAGATGAGACCTGGGGGCTGCCCTTTCATGGTGGCTGGTTTTTTTATCTGGGTTATGAATTGGCTCATGCCATTGAACCTAGCGTGCCCCGCCTGGCTCGGGTAGAGACGAATGCTTTGCCGGTGGCTTATGCCGAACGTTGTCCGGCGGCACTGATTGTCGATCATCAGCAACAAGCGACCTGGTGGGTGGAAGAGGGGGGAAGCCCGCGCTTGTGGGCGCAGTGTGCCGAGGATATTCGCCAGCTTGAGACTGAAGCGCTCACGGCTGATTTGCCTGCGTTTGAACTGGCCGAAGATGATGCGGAAAGTTTCCTGCAAGGCGTGGAACGTATCCGCGACTATATTTTTGCCGGGGATATTTTTCAGGCCAATCTTTCACGCGCATGGCGCGGGCGTTTTGTGTCCGAACCCGAGCCTGCCTTGTTGTTCGCACGGTTGACGCACAACAATCCCGGCCCGTTTGCCGCGCTGGCGCACATCGAAGGCAAGGCGATTATTTCCAGCTCGCCGGAACGTCTTGTGTCCTCGCGGCATGGCGTGATTCAGACGCGCCCGATTGCCGGTACGCGGCGGCGTGGGCTGAATGAAGCTGAAGATGAAGCGCTCAAAAGCGAACTGATCCTGCACCCCAAAGAGCGCGCTGAACACATTATGTTGCTGGATCTGGAGCGCAACGATCTGGGGCGCGTGGCCAAGCCCGGTACGGTGCAGGTGGATGAGTGCATGGTGATCGAAAGCTACCGCCATGTGCATCATATTGTGTCCAATGTGCGCGCAGGCTTGCGTGAGGAGGTGACCCCGGTGCAGGTGCTGGCGGCACTATTTCCCGGCGGCACGATCACCGGTTGCCCCAAAGTGCGCTGTATGCAGATTCTGGCTGAACTCGAAGCTTTGCCACGCGAGGCTTATACCGGTTCGCTGGGTTATCTGAATCGCGATGGCTCGCTGGATAGCAATATCCTGATTCGCACGCTGCAACTGGCCGGTCAGGATTTCACTCTGCGCGCCGGAGCAGGGATTGTGGCGGATTCCCTGCCGCAGGATGAGCTGCTGGAAACCCGTGCCAAGGCGCGAGGCTTGTTGCGGGCATTGGGGCTGGAGGCGTGATGTTTGATGATGTCCTCTCCCCGACCGATCGGGGTTTGCATTATGGCGACGGGCTCTTTGAAACCATGGCGGTGGAGGCGGGGCGGATACGCCTTCTACAGCGCCATATGCAGCGGCTGGCATGGGGGGCGGAGCGCCTGGCGATTACCCTACCCTCGCAGGACGCACTTGCAGACAATTTGCGTCTGGCGGCGCGAGCGCTTGGTGAGGGTATACTCAAGCTGATTCTGACCCGTGGCAGTGGTGGACGGGGTTATGCACTGCCTGCCGTGCTGGAGCCTGGCCTGCTGTTGTTGCGCTATCCGCAAGCCTTGCCCGTGCTGGAGGCTCTGCCTACCGGCATTCGCGTGCGCCGCTGTGATCTACGCCTGGCGCGTCAACCGCGCCTCGCGGGGATTAAACATCTGAATCGGCTGGAATATGTGCTGGCGCGCGCCGAATGGCAGGATGCAACGATCGCCGAAGGCTTGCTGTGGGATGGTGAAGGCGAGTTGATTGAGGCGACGACGAGCAATGTGTTTCTATTTCACGATGGCAAGCTTTTCACCCCCATGCTCGATCAGTGCGGCGTGGCTGGGGTGATGCGCGCCGAGGTCATGGCGTGTGCTGGGCGTTTGGGGATAGCGCTAGAGGAAGCTCGTTTGCGCCTGGAGGATCTGCTTGCGGCGGATGAGGTCTTTCTTAGTAATAGCCTGCATGGTATTCGCTCGGTGCGGGCACTGCATGGTGAGCGCGAATGGCCACTGGGCGAGCTTACATGTGCTTTGCACAGCGCGCTGCTTGCCGATTTACGGGTTGCCTTATGAGCTGGTTTGGCAAGGTGTTCTGGGCGCGCAGCGCCTTGGCTTTAATCATCCTGCTGGTTTTGGCGGGTCTGGCCGCGTGGGGCGTGCGCGTGGATATGCAGCGCTTTGCCGTGAGTGCGCTGCCCCTTGCCGAACCGCTGTGCCTTGAGCTTGAGCGTGGTTCACGTCTGAGCGATGTTCTGGATGATCTGGCCAAGCCCTTGTCCATATCGGATTGGGATCGTTGGCGCTGGCGTATTCTGGCAAGGCAAGATGCCAATGCCGGGCGTTTGCGCGCGGGTGAATATCGTCTTGAACCTGGAATAACCCCAACAGGGCTATTACGGATGCTGGCCAGTGGGCAGGGGGTGCAGCATAAACTCACCCTGGTCGAAGGCATGACACTGGAGCAGGTGCGTGATGTGCTGGCGCAGCATCCCGCTCTGGTGCAGGAGGGTTTTGCCTTGTCTGCGGATGCGTTGATGCGTGCCTTGGGTGACAAGGATGCGGTGGCTGAAGGTTATTTTATGCCGGAAACCTATGTCTTCAGCCGTGGCGATACGGATGTGTCCATTCTCAAGCGCGCGCATCAAGCCATGCAGCAGCATCTGGCGAAACTTTGGTCTGAGCGTGCGCCCAATTTGCCGTTGCAAAACCCACAGCAGGCGCTGATTTTGGCCTCCATTGTGGAAAAGGAAACGGGCGTGGCGGCTGAGCGTGCAAAAATCGCCGGAGTGTTTGTCAATCGCCTGCGCAAGGGGATGAAGCTGCAAACCGACCCCACGGTGATCTACGGCCTGGGGGCGGCGTTTGATGGCAATCTGCGTCGCCGTGACCTGGAACGCGATACGCCGTGGAATACCTATACGCGCACGGGTTTGCCGCCCACACCGATCGCGTTGCCATCCAGGGCGGCGCTGGAGGCGGTGATGCACCCGGAAATGACGGATGCGCTGTATTTTGTGGCCGATGGAAAGGGTGGGCATGTATTTTCCAATACGCTGGAGGCGCATAATCGCGCGGTTCGGCAATACCTGCGAGGAAGCGACAAGTAATGCAGCGTGGACAATTTATGGTGTTGGAAGGCGGCGAAGGTGCGGGCAAGTCAAGCAACCTGCACGCCTTGCAACAGATGCTGGAAGCGCGTGGCCTGAGCGTGCTGCGTACACGCGAGCCGGGCGGTACGCCACTGGGTGAAGCCTTGCGTTTTATTCTGCTCGACCCGGTGTATGCGGGCATGGAGCTTAAAGCCGAGTTGCTGATGATGTTCGCCATGCGTGCGCAGCATGTGGCGCAGGTCATTCGTCCGGCGCTGGACGCTGGAACCTGGGTGATTTCTGATCGTTTCACCAGCTCGTCTTATGCCTACCAGGGCGGTGGACGCGGTTTGGATAAAACCGCGATTAGCTGGCTGGAAAACTTCGTACAGGATGATTTGCGCCCGGATTTGACCCTGCTTTTCGACACGCCGGTGGATGTTGGGTTGGCACGGATGCGCAGTCGTGGTGAACCTGAAGATCGTATCGAACATGAAAGTCGCCCGTTTTTCGAGCGCGTGCGCGCTGATTTTCTGGCGCAGGCCGCCGCCGCGCCCGAGCGTTTCATTGTGCTGGATGCCGCGCAAACGCTGGAGAGCGTGCAGTCCAGTATGCTGACCGAAGTCGAACGCTTTTTTGCGCCTGTGTGGATAAGCGCGTGAACACGCCGCTCTATCCCTGGCTGCGTGATGAAGTCATCCGCTTCCATGCCTTGCGCCGCCAGGGACGTGTGCCCCATGCCTTATTGTTAAGCGGCGAGCCCGGCCTTGGTCAGCACCAACTGGCCATGCGTCTGGCACAGGCTTTTTTGTGCCATAAGCCCGGGGATGACGGGCAAGCCTGCGGGCAGTGCGCGTCGTGTCGTCCGTTCCTTGCCGGGGCGCATCCGGATTTCAGCCTGCTTGCGCCCAAGGACAAGGACAGCAAGCCTGAGGCGGCGGGCAGCAAAGGCAAAGAATCCAAGGCTTCGGACAAAAAAGACAAGGACATCAAGATTGATGCCGTGCGCGAGTTTTGCGCGAGTCTGTACCTGAGCGGCAGTTTTCAACACGGCAAGGTGGGTGTGATTGACCCGGCGGATGCCATGAATCCTGCGGCGGCCAATAGCCTGTTGAAAACGCTTGAGGAGCCGCCCGCAGGCACCTTGATGCTTCTGGTCACAGTCCATCCGGCGCGTCTGCCGATCACGATCCGCAGCCGTTGCCAGCGCTGGCTTGTGCCTTTGCCTGAGCGCAGCCTCGCCTTGGCGTGGTTGGCGCAGCAGCCGCAATTGGCGGGCGAAGACCCGGCGCGCCTGCTTGATCTGGCGGAAGGGCGGCCTTTGTTGGCGTTGGAATTGGCTGAACCGGAGCGCCTGGCCGAGCGTCATCGCTGGCTGGAGTCCTTGCTGCACCTGTTGCGCGCTGGCGGTAATCCGCTGGCTGTGGCGGCTGCGCAGGACAAGAATGCCTGGCCGACCTTGTTGCACTGGAGTCGCCTTTTGCTGGTCGATTTGATTCGTTTGCACGCCGCGCCGCAAAAACAGGCCGTGTCGAATCTGGTCAACTGTGATTATGCCGAAGTTCTCGCGCCGCTGGCCGCGCGTTTACATGCACGCGAACTGTTTGGCTTGTATGATTACACCCTCGAAGCCAGCCGCTTAATTCATCATCCGCTCAACAAGGAACTCCTCGTCGAGGAGCTTTTGATCCGTTTTCAACGCCTCGGAGGCCACGCATGACCACAACATCCGGCATTGTGCAGCACAATATTCCTGACAAGGCGACGCTGTACGCATCCTACATGCCGTTTTTGAAAAATGGCGGCATGTTCCTGCCCGGCCAAACGCGCCTGCGCATGGGGGATGAGATTTTTCTGGTATTAAGCATGATGAACAACCCGGAAAAAGCGCGTGTTGCGGCCAAGGTCGTGTGGATGAGTCCGCCCGGTGCGCAGGGCGGGCGACCTGCGGGGGTCGGTGTGCAATTCCTCGAAGCCGATAACGGCATGACCCGCGCCAAAATTGAAAACTACCTTGCCGGTAGTCTGCGCAGTGAACAGCGCACTTACACCATTTAATGTCCATGCAGCTTACCGATACCCACTGTCATCTTGACCGGATCGATTTAACGCCGTGGAACGGCGAGTTTGCGCAATTCATGCAGGCCGCACGTAGCGCTGATCTGGGCTGGATGCTCTGCGTGGCGATTGATCTGGAGAGCTACTCCGCCATGTGCGAGCAGGTGGCACCCTATCCGGACATCGCGGTGAGTGTAGGCGTGCATCCCAATGAAGATTCGGAATGTTCGCCCACGCTTGAACAGCTGATCGAACTGGGTGCACATTCCCGCGTGGTGGCCATTGGTGAAACCGGGCTGGATTATTATCGCACTGAGCCGGGTGCGGTCTGGCAAATCGAGCGTTTTTGTACGCATATCGAAGCCGCCCGCCAGCTCAACAAACCGTTGATTATTCACACCCGTGAATCCAAAAATGACACCCTGCGCGTCCTCGAAGAACAGGGCGCGCGCGATTGCGGCGGTGTCATGCACTGTTTTGCCGAAGATTGGGCGACCGCCAAGCGTGCCCTCGACTTGGGCTTTTACATCTCGTTTTCCGGCGTGTTGACCTACAAAAGCGCCGCCGAACTGCGCGAAGTGGCCAAGAAGATTCCCGCAGATCGCCTGTTGATCGAAACCGACTCGCCGTATCTTGCGCCCGTCCCGCAGCGTGGCAGGCCGAATATCCCGTTATACGTGCGCCATGTGGCCGAGCAGCTTGCCGTTTTACGCGGCTGGACGCTGGAAGAAACCGCGCAGCGCACGTATGCAAACGCACGCGCGCTATTCAAATTTGATTTTGTTTCCACATCGAGCACAGGTTAATCATGCACGACAGCGTCTTTTTGCAGCACGCCCTGAACACCGCGATTCAAGCCGCTCAGGCCGGCGAAGCGGTGATTCGCCATTACTACGAAAAAAATATCCAGGTACAGATCAAGGAAGACCTCACGCCTGTGACGGTGGCCGACGTGGAAACCGAACACGCCATCAAGGCCGTGTTGCAGGCTGCTTTCCCCGAGCATGGCTTTTATGGCGAAGAAACCGGCAAAAGTGACAAGGACTCCGCCTACACTTGGCTTGTGGATCCGATTGACGGCACCAAGGCTTTCGTGCGCCAGTATCCGATGTTTTCCACCCAGATTGCGCTGATGCACGGTGATGAACTGATTCTTGGCGTATCCAATGCGCCCATGTTCAACGGCGGCGAAATGGCTTGGGCGGCGCAGGGGCAGGGCGCGTTCCTCAATGGTCAGCCGATTCATGTCGGCGGCATTGAAAAACTCGACCAGGCCGCGCTGTCAGCCGGCAATATCAAAAGCCTGGCGCAATCGGCGCAATGGGCGGGTTTCGGCAAGATTTGCCAGACGGTCAACCGCACCCGTGGTTATGGCGATTTCCTGCATTATCACCTGCTGGCCTCCGGGCGGATTGATCTTGTGATCGAATCCGACGTGAATATCCTGGATATTGCCGCGTTGTGCGTGATTGTGCGTGAAGCGGGTGGAGTGTTTACGGATTTGCAAGGCGAGAGTCCGCGTCTGGATACACGCAGTGTCATGGCTGTTGCCAATCGTGCGCTCTATGAGCAGGCGCGTGCGCTGCTTGAGTCTTGAATGCGTTCAGGCAGGGGGCTTGGCGCATTTGTTGCTTATAGCCATAAAACGTAAAAAAACCACGAGGAACCCACCATGCTTGAAACCTATCGTTTGCACCTTGCCGAGCGTCTGGCTCTTGGACTACCGCCGTTGCCGCTGAATGCGGAGCAGGTTGCGGCGCTTGTTGAGCTCTTGAAAAATCCTCCAGAGGGTGAAGAGCAGACGTTGCTCGATTTGATTGCTGAGCGAGTGCCGCCGGGGGTGGATACGGCGGCTTATGTCAAGGCGGCTTTTTTGGCCGATGTGGCGCATGGCAAGACGCTCTGCCCATTGATTGATCGTAAGCGTGCCACCTTTTTGTTGGGAACGATGCTTGGTGGTTACAACGTCCAGCCCTTGATTTCACTTCTGGATGAAGAGGCTGTTGCCGATGAAGCCGTGGCGGCGCTGTCGGGTACCTTGCTGATTTACGATGCGTTTCGTGATGTGGAGGACAAGGCCAATGCGGGTAATGTCCATGCGCAAAAAGTCATGCAGGCCTGGGCGGATGCAGCGTGGTTCAAAAACCGTACCGCGTTGCCGGATGAGCTGAGCTTGACGGTATTTAAAGTGCCGGGTGAAACCAATACCGACGATCTGTCCCCGGCTACCGATGCCTGGAGCCGTCCGGATATCCCCTTGCACGCCAAGGCCATGCTGGTGAGCAAGATGCCGGGTGGGCTGGATACCATCGAAGCGCTCAAAGCCAAAGGTCATCCGATCGCCTACGTCGGCGACGTGGTTGGCACCGGCTCCAGCCGCAAGTCGGCGATTAACTCTGTGCTCTGGCACATGGGCGCGGATATTCCTTTTGTACCGAACAAACGCAGTAGCGGCGTGATTCTCGGCGGCAAGATTGCGCCGATTTTCTTCAATACTGCCGAGGATTCCGGTGCGCTGCCGATTGAAGTCGATGTGTCGCAACTCGAAACCGGCGATGTGATCGTGGTGCGCCCGTATGCCGGTGAGCTGCTCAAGAATGGCGCAGTGATTGCGCGTTTTGAGTTCAAGCCCACCACGCTGGCCGATGAGGTGAGGGCAGGGGGGCGCATTCCGCTGATTATCGGACGCGCTCTGACGGATCGTGCGCGTGCTGCGCTGGATATGCCCGCTTCTGATGTGTTTGTGCGCCCAGTCGCTCCCGCCGACACCGGCAAGGGCTTCACCCTGGCGCAGAAAATGGTTGGCCAGGCCTGCGGCGTGAGCGGCGTGCGCCCCGGTACCTACTGCGAACCGCGCATGACCACCGTCGGTTCGCAGGACACCACCGGTGCCATGACCCGCGACGAGCTGACCGAGCTGGCCTGCCTGGGCTTCTCTGCTGAATTGGTCATGCAGTCGTTTTGCCATACCGCCGCCTACCCCAAGCCGGTGGACATCAAGCTCCAGCACACCCTGCCGGAGTTCATCCAGACGCGCGGCGGCGTGTCGCTGCGTCCGGGCGACGGCGTGATTCACTCCTGGCTTAACCGCATGGTGATGCCTGATACTGTCGGCACTGGCGGTGATTCACACACCCGCTTCCCGATCGGCATTTCCTTCCCGGCGGGCTCGGGTCTGGTCGCCTTCGCCGCCGCGCTGGGCGTGATGCCGCTGGATATGCCGGAGTCCGTACTGGTGCGCTTTACGGGTGAAATGCAGCCGGGCATTACCCTGCGTGATCTGGTCAATGCCATTCCGTATGTCGCCATCCAGAAGGGTCTGCTCACGGTCGAGAAAAAGGGCAAGAAAAACGTCTTCAATGGCCGTGTGCTGGAAATCGAAGGTTTACCGCAGCTTAAAGTAGAGCAAGCGTTTGAATTTGCCGATGCCTCGGCTGAGCGCTCTGCCAACGGTTGCACCGTGCGCCTGGGCAAGGAGCCGATTATCGAGTTCCTCCACTCCAATATCACCCTGCTCAAATGGATGATCGCCGAAGGCTACGAGGACAAGCGCACCCTGTCGCGTCGCATTGAAGCGATGGAAAAATGGCTGGCCAATCCCACCCTGCTGGAGCCGGATGCTGACGCGGAGTATGCCGAGATCATCGAAATCGACCTTGCCAGCATTACCGAGCCGCTATTGGCCTGCCCGAATGACCCAGACGACATCAAGCCCTTGTCCGAAGTGGCGGGCGACGTGGTGCATGAGGTATTCATCGGCTCCTGCATGACCAACATCGGCCACTATCGTGCGGCGGGCAAGGTGCTGGAAGCACACGGCGGTTCCGTGCCGACCCGCCTGTGGATTGCGCCCCCCACTAAAATGGACGCACATCAACTGACCGAAGAGGGGTATTACAGCATCTTTGGCAAAGTGGGCGCGCGTACCGAAATGCCGGGCTGCTCGCTGTGCATGGGTAACCAGGCGCGGGTAGCAACGGGTGCGACAGTCATGTCCACCTCCACGCGCAACTTCCCCAATCGTATGGGGCAGGACACCAATGTGTACCTCGGTTCTGCTGAGCTTGCGGCGGTGACGGCGATTTTGGGGCGTTTGCCGACGGTTGAGGATTACCAGGCGCATGTCAATATGCTTGAGCCATTGGCGGAGGATGTGTATCGCTACCTCAATTTCCATCAGATTGCAGGATACAAAAAAGTAGCGGACAAGATTATTCCGTTGGTGAATGCGTAAAACTTCCGTCACACAGGCTTCACAGAAGCCGCCCCGGCTGGCATAATGCAAGGCTTCACGGGGCGTAGCGCAGTCTGGTAGCGCACTAGTCTGGGGGACTAGTGGTCGCAGGTTCAAATCCTGTCGTCCCGACCATATAAATCAAGGGTTTAGCTCGAAAGGGCTAAGCCCTTTTTCTTTGGACGGCGGGCTGGGGAACATTAAGGCGTAAAAAAATCCCGGCGCTTGGCCTGGGGCGTGGCCTACATGCTGCTAGCGTTGTCAATGACGCACTACAAACGACTCCACACGCAGCAGCTCGCAAGCACCGTTACCGCTGTCGTCGCGGGTAAGTGACGAGCGCCAGGTGCGCCCATCTGGGGCGCTGGCTTCGACGAGCGTGCCTTTGATCTGCACAATCTGACCGGGGCGCACGCTTTTGATCTTTTTTTCGATGCTGGGGGAGCTTGGGATGAGGTGGGTGTTCGCGCTGTGACGGATGATGTCTTGCGCGGGGATAGGCGGCTGGTCGCGCCAGCGGTAGAAGTAGAAACGGTTGTTCTGAGTGATATTGAGCGCTTGCAGCACGCTTGTGTCTGACATGGCTCCCCAACCCAAGGCCAGATCAACGGGAGCCAGTTCGGCACCTGCGTCAAAGTAGTAGCGCTTCTTACCTAGCACGCGGGCGGTGACTTCATAGTGTGCAAGGGCGGTGAGGGTGTAGATGCCCTGGGTGTAGGTTTGCGGAGTTTTAAGCAGGCTCTGCTTGGGCGATTCAGGCGCAAGCTGGCCTGTCGGGGTGCTCACGGGGCGGTCTTGCATGTATTGCCATGCGCCAAAGCCGAGCACGGCACCAAGCAGCCAAAACGCGGGGCGAATGTTCATGAGGTCATCTTGTGTTGCAGCATATCGCAGGCGAGGGCGGCCATGGTATTCACGCCGTCGGCGGTTCCGAGGCGGGCTTTGACTTCGGTTAGCGCGTGCTGCATGGCGGCGCGGTAGTCGGGGTCATCAAGAATGCGCTGGATTTCAGCGGCAATGGCATGGGGTTTTGCGGCAGTCTGTACAAATTCCTGCACCACACGACGCTCAGCCACAATATTTACCAGCGCAATATTCGGGATGCGGATCAGCGGTTTAAGTAGAAAATAGGTCACGGGTGCGACTTTGTAGAGCACGGCCATCGGCACGCCCATCAGCGCGGTTTCCAGCGTGGCGGTGCCGGAGGCGACCATGGCGGCCTGACAGCAGGCGAGGGCATCGTAGCTGCGAGCATGTACGCGCGTGATGTTGACGGGGGCGTTTTGCAGCAAGGGTTGCAACAGCGCATCGCTAATCGTGCGGGCTTGAGGCAGGATAAATTGCAGCTCGGGGTGCTTGGCGCGGAGCAGGGCGGCGGCCTGGAGCATCACCGGGAGCAGGCGTTGTACTTCAGCTTTGCGGCTGCCGGGCAGCAGGCCGATGACCGGGTGGTAGGGATTGAGTCCGAGTTCATGCAGCAGATTTGCACGCGGGGCGCTGGCCTGCACCCGCCCGGTCAGCGGGTGGCCGACATAGCGCACGGGGATATGGTGCGCTGCGTAAAACCTGGTTTCAAATGGGAAGATGACGGCCATCATGTCGATGGCTGCACCGTATTTTTTCACCCGTCCCGGTCGCCATGCCCAGACTTGCGGGCTGACGTAAAACAGGACTTGGATGCCGCAAGCTTTGGCGTGACGGGCGAGTTTGAGGTTGAATTCCTTGTAATCGACGCAGATCAAAAGGTCGGGGCGTTGTTTGCAAACGGCCTGCTGCATGGCGCTCAGGGCGCGGCGAATGGCACCGTAATGGCGCAGCACTTCGCCTAATCCCACCACGCCAATGCCGCTGGAATCCACGCTGAGTTCGATACCGGCGGCGCGCATGGCGGCACTGCCCATGCCGCTGCCGCGTAAGCCTGGGATGCGCTCACGCATGGCGCAGAATACGGCGGCGGCATGTTGATCGCCGGAGGCTTCACCGGCGGAAAACATGACGTGGGGGCTGGTTGGTGTGTTGATGCTCAAAGCAGCTCCCTCTCCCCAACCCTTTGGTGACGGGCTATCCTGCCCGTCCCCCTTCGGGTTCGCTGCGCGATCCAGCGCTGTTCCAGACGGCGCTTGTCCCGCAAGGGGGGAGGGCGTAAGCAAGTCTTTATCCGATGGCACGGCGAATGACCGCGCAAATCTGATCGATGGCGACATCGCTCAGTTCGGGGTAGATCGGCAAGCTGAGGCATTGTTGCGCCACGCTTTCGGCCACGGGCAGGCTTAGACCGGGGTAGTCAGGCTTGAAGACATTTTGCTGGTGCAGCGGGATGGGGTAATAAATCGCTGAAGCGATGTTTTCGGCCTGCAACGCCTGCTGGATGGCTTCGCGCTGCTCGGTTAAAAGTGTGTATTGATGGAAGACGTGCGTACCGATGCCATCTTCATGCGGTGTCGTGAGCGGCAGGTCAACCAGTTCGGCGTTATAACGATGTGCGACGCGGCGGCGCTCGTTGTTGTAGTGAGCGATGTGTTTGAGTTTGGCGCGCAGGATCACGGCCTGCATCTCGTCCAGGCGGCTGTTGTAGCCGATGATGTCGTGGTAATAGCGCACACGGCTTCCGTGGTTGCGCAACTGGCGCAGGGTGTCGGCCAGCTCATCATCGTTTGTGCTGACCATGCCGCCGTCGCCGAAACAGCCGAGATTTTTGCTGGGGAAGAAGCTGAAGGCCCCCACATCCCCCATGCCGCCGGTCATGTGACCTTCGATGTCCGCACCAAACGATTGGGCGCAATCTTCGATGATTTTGAGCTGGTGCTTGATGGCCAACTGACGGATGGCGGCCATGTCAGCGGGCTGGCCAAACAGATGCACCGGCATGATGGCGCGGGTTTTGGGGGTGATCGCCGCTTCAATTTGCGTCACATCGATGTTCAAGCTTTGCGGATCAATATCGACAAAGATCGGATGCGCACCGACATAGCGAATGGCTTCGGCGGTGGCGATAAAGGTGAACGGAGTGGTGATGACTTCATCGCCTGCGCCAATACCCGCTGCCCGCAGGGCAAGATGCAGGGCATCGGTGCCATTTGCCACCGTAATCGCGTGTTTCACCCCAAGGTATGCGGCAGCTTCTTCCTCAAAGGCGCGCACATTCGGGCCGAGGATGAATTGCGCGGTTTCCAGGGTATGCAACAGCCCCGCGTCGATTTCGGTTTTCAGGGCTTGGTATTGGGCGGTCAGGTCAACCATTGGCATGGACATGGTGGGTCTCGCTAGGTGAATGCGTTAAGAAATTTTAGCCACAGAGGACACAGAGTTCACTGAGGAAAACCAAGGAAGGGGAGATGTGACTTGTCGTAGCCACATCAGTAGAAATTACACAGAATGATTCTTTTACGTCCTCCCCCTTGACGGGGGAAGGCAAGGGAGAGGGAGCTAAATCCAGTTTTTGTGTAAGTCCCAATCAAAAAACGCCTTCTTTTCTCCGTGGTCTCTGTGGCTAAACGGTTTTAAGTTTTGCGCCAATGGCTTCCGCAGCAGCCAAGGCACGGCGACCGGCTTCACCCGGCACACGCGGGGTTTTGCCATATATGCAGCAATCCACAAAATGGCGAATCTCTTCCAGTAGGGCATCGCTGGCATCAAAACGCTGTTCATCGGGAATGAAATTCGGCACGCCGGGGAACATTTCGCCCTCACCGCGCTGGTAGCTGGAGAGCACGCGGTTCTGGAAATCCACCGAGAGGTAAGCATCCTTCTGGAACAGGCGCATTTTGCGTTCACTTTTCAGGCTGATGCGGCTGGCGGTGACATTGGCGACACAGCCGTTGGCAAAGCTGAGGCGGGCATTGGCAATGTCGGTATCGTTGGTGAGCACGGCGGCGCCGCTGGCTTCAATGGCCGTCATTTCAGAGTCCACTATGTCGAGGATGATGTCGATGTCGTGGATCATTAAATCCAGTACCACGCTGACATCGGTGGCTCGCGGTTTGAACGGCGCAAGACGGGTGGATTCAATAAAGCGCGGCGCATTGAGCAAGCCTTCCATGGCGAGAATGGCCGGGTTGAAGCGTTCCAGATGACCGACCATGAGCACACAGTGATGTTCCTGCGCCAGGCGAATCAGCTCATCGGCTTCGTCCACCGTGGTGGTGATCGGTTTTTCGACCAGCACATGCACGCCCGCCAAAAGAAAGTCACGCGCCACGGCAAAGTGCAGGCGGGTTGGTACGGCGATACTCACGGCATCCACCTTGCCCAGCAGCTCGCGGTAATCGCTCAAGCCCAGGCAGGCGTGCTTGGCGGCAATGGCCGCAGCGGCTTCGGGGTTGGTATCCACAATGGCGACGAGTTCACACTCGGGCAAGGCCGCGTATTTGTCGGCGTGAAATTTACCGAGATAGCCCGTGCCAATCACGGCGCACTTGAGAGGGGTCATGCTTTATCCTGTGCCGCATTTTTACAATCGCGGGATTATAGGCCATGCATGCAGATTCTTATGACTTGTTTGCTGAACTGGACGCGCCGCAGCGCTGGGTGGCGGGGGTGGATGAGGCCGGGCGCGGCCCCTTGGCCGGGGCAGTGTTCGCGGCGGCGGTGATTCTTGATCCGGCACGACCGATTGTAGGCTTGAATGATTCGAAGAAATTGAGTGAAAAACGGCGTGAAGCCTTGTTTGTCGAGATTCAGGCCAAGGCGCTGGCATGGAGCATTGCCGAGGCGAGCGCGGCGGAAATTGATGCAATCAATATCTTACAGGCAAGTTTATTGGCCATGCAGCGCGCGGTGGCGGGTTTAAGCGTGGCACCGTCCGAAGTGTGGGTGGACGGCAATCGTGCGCCCCAATTTGCCTGTGCGGCGCGGGCGATTATCGGTGGTGACGCGCTGGAACCGTGTATCAGTGCGGCCTCCATTTTGGCCAAAGTGGCGCGGGATCGCGCCCTGCTGGATTTGCACACGCGCTATCCGCAGTATGGTTTTGATCGGCACAAGGGTTATCCCACGGCGGAACACATGGCGGCATTACTGGCGCACGGAGCCTGCCCGCAGCATCGGCGGAGTTTTGCGCCGGTGAAGCGGGTGTTGTAGGCGTGTTTGGCCACAGAGGCTTGGAATCTTTCAAACACCCGTATCGTGCCCAAGGGGAGCGAACTGTCGGTTTGTTCGCTGGCGCGATGACCGAGCGCCGCAGTGCATGATTTTGCCCTCTGCTGGCTATGGACATAAAAAAACCCGCTAACCTTGTTCTGGTGCGGGTTTGAGGGGGTTTTCTGCGACTCTATGGGATTGCATGGAACCGCAAAAAATGTATGATTGGTGCCTGGGGGGGGACTCGAACCCCCACGTTGTCACCAACGGCGGATTTTGAATCCGCTGCGTCTACCGATTCCGCCACCCAGGCTGGGTAGGAGCGGGATTTTAGGGCAATCAGGGGCGATTGCCAAGCCATTTTTCATATTTATTTCACATCGTCACATGCTCCCAAGGGTGTGGCGAGATGGTCTATTGCATGGATGTTTCGGATTTTGACTTTGAATTACCAGAATCGCTGATTGCGCAAATGCCCCTGCCCGAGCGGTCTGGGGCGCGGATGCTGGTGCTGGATGGGATGAGCGGCGAGATACGGGATGCTGCCATTCGTGAGTTTCCCGGGTTTTTGTTTGCGGGGGATTTGCTGATCTTCAATGACACGCGGGTGATTCCGGCGCGTTTGCATGGGCAGAAAGATAGCGGCGGTAAGGTCGAAATCTTGCTTGAGCGTATCTTGTGTGAACACGAAGCGATTTTTCATGTTCGTGCGAGTAAGTCGCCCAAACAAGGGGCGATCTTGCGGATGGAAGGCGGGATTGTTCTGGAGATGATGGCGCGTGCGGATGAGTTGTTCCGCCTGCGTTTGCGTGCAGGCGGCGAGAGTATTTTGCAGGCTCTGGAAGCGCATGGTCACATGCCCTTGCCGCCGTATATCGAGCGTCAGGATAGTCTTGCTGACCGTGAGCGTTATCAGACGGTATTTGCTGATCGTCCGGGGGCGGTGGCCGCGCCGACGGCGGGTCTACATTTTGATGAGGATTTGCTTGCCGCCGTGCGGGCGCGTGGCGTGGAAACGGCGCGGGTGACGCTGCATGTGGGCGCGGGAACCTTTCAGCCGGTGCGGGTGGAGAGTCTGACGGAGCATGTGATGCACGCCGAATGGGCAGAGGTGTCGCAGGCGACGGTCGATGCCATTTCTGCGGCGCGGGTGCGTGGTGGGCGAGTAATTGCCATTGGCACAACTTCAGTGCGCGCTTTGGAGTCGGCGGCGCGTTTTTCGCCGGGTGGCGAGCTGGCGGCCTGGCAGGGGGATACGCGCCTGTTTATTACGCCGGGGGTGCGCTTTCATGTGGTCGATGCCTTGCTGACCAATTTTCATTTGCCGCGTTCGACGCTGTTGATGCTGGTGAGCGCTTTCGGCGGATATGCCAACATGATGCGTGCTTATCGCCATGCGGTCGATGCACAATACCGCTTTTTTAGTTACGGGGATGCCATGTTCATCATGCCGTCTGCCGAGGCTTTGGAGCGCAATCATGCAGTTTGAATTGTTTAATACGTCCGGCGCAGCGCGGCGCGGGCGTTTGCGTTTTGCGCGTGGCACGGTGGAAACCCCGGCGTTCATGCCGGTGGGAACCTATGGCACGGTGAAGGCCATGACCCCGGAGGAGCTGCGCGAGATCGGCGCGGAGATCATTCTCGGCAATACCTTTCATCTTTGGTTGCGTCCCGGTGTGGAAATTATCAAGAAGCATGGCGATTTGCATGATTTCATGCACTGGAGCGGGCCGATTTTGACCGATTCCGGCGGGTTTCAGGTGTTCTCCTTGGCCGAGTTGCGCAAGATCAGCGAGGAGGGCGTGCGCTTCCAATCGCCGGTGGACGGCAGCAAGGTGCATCTTGATCCGGAGACCTCGATGGCGGTGCAACATGCGTTGGGTTCGGACATCGTGATGATTTTCGATGAGTGCACGCCGTATCCCGCCAGCGAGCAGCAGGCGCGCTTTTCCATGGAACTTTCCCTGCGTTGGGCGAAGCGCAGCAAACAGGCGCATGTCGATTTGCAGGGCGAGGATCCGGCGGCCTTGTTTGGCATTGTGCAGGGCGGTATGTACGACAACTTGCGCGAGGTGTCTGCGCAAGGCTTGATCGAGATTGGCTTCGATGGCTATGCGGTTGGCGGTTTGTCGGTCGGCGAGCCGGAAGAGGAGCGTATCAAGGTGCTGGAAGCGACCACGCCGCTATTGCCGCAGGATCGCCCGCGTTATCTGATGGGCGTAGGCAAGCCGGAAGATATTGTTGAAGCGGTGCGGCGTGGTATCGATATGTTCGATTGCGTGATGCCGACGCGCAATGCACGCAACGGTCATTTATTTACGCAGTGGGGCGATGTGCGTCTGCGCAATGCGCGTTACGCCGATGACACGCGCCCGGTGGATGCGCATTGCAACTGCTATACCTGCCGCAATTACAGCCGTGCTTACCTGCGTCATCTGGACAAGTGCAACGAGATTTTGGGTTCGCGTCTGAACAGTATTCACAATTTGCATTATTACCAGTTTCTGATGCAGGAAATTCGTCTGGCGATCAGCGAGAATCGCTTTGAGACGTGGGCGGAGGATTTTTATCGCAAGCGGCGCGCGGGCATTGATGCGGCCAATTGAAATGGCGCAAATCCGCCCCAAGGGTGACGCAGGTTGTGCCTGTGGCATAATGCCGGACGTTTTTTGTTCTCAACGATAGGTGTTTTATGAATTTTATTTCCGTCGCCATGGCTGAAGCCCCCGCTGCTGCGGCACCTGCCATGCAGCAGCCCGATCCTTTGATGAGTTTTTTGCCGCTGATTCTGATCTTCGCGGTGATGTATTTTCTGTTGATCCGCCCACAGGCCAAGCGTCAGAAAGAACACAAAAAGCTGATTGATGCCTTGGGCAAGGGCGATGAAGTCTTGACCACAGGCGGCGTATTGGGGCGCGTGGTTGAGTTGAACGATGCCTTCCTGACCATTGAAATTGCAGAAGGTACGCAGATTCTGGTGCAGCGCGTGGCGGTGTCCACCGTATTACCCAAGGGCACGATGCGCGATCTGCGCGCTTCCTGATATTTGACTTCCCAACCCGCAGCAATGCGGGTTGATTACATGGGAGAGCAGCGTGAATCGCTATCCACTCTGGAAAAACCTCATCGTCGTCCTGGTTCTGATCTTTGGCGTGATTTACGCGCTACCCAATCTGTATGGTGAGGATCCCGCGCTACAGATCAGCGCACGTGCCAGCGCGATTACTACGGCGGACAAGCAGCGTGTGAGCGAGTTGTTGCAGCAAAAGGGTATTCCGCTCAAACAGGCTGAGATTGTCAACGATCAGGTTCTGGTGCGCTTCAACAATACCGAAGACCAACTCAAGGCTGCGGACTTAATGCGCAAGGAGCTGGGGCGCGGCTTCGTAGTTGCGCTTAATCTGGCCTCGAACACTCCGGGCTGGCTCACGGCTTTGGGTGCCAAGCCGATGTATCTTGGCCTGGATTTGCGCGGTGGGGTGCATTTTCTGATGGAAGTGGACATGGACAGCGCGCTCAAGCAGATGCGCGAGCGTACCGTGGAAGATGTGCGCAGCTTTTTACGAGGCGAGAAACTGCGTTATCAGTTGGTGGCCACGGAACACACTGAAATCATGGTGCGTTTTGCCGATGATGCCGAACGCGAGGCGGCCAGGGATGCTTTGACCAAGCAATATCCTGATATTGAATGGACAGTGCGTGATGAAGGCAAACTGGCGCTGATGACAGGACGATTCGCAGAAAAGGCCATTTTGACCGAGCGCAAGGCGGCACTGGAACAAAACATCACCACGCTGCGCAATCGTGTCAACGAATTGGGCGTGTCCGAGCCGGTAATTCAGCAGCAGGGTGATAGTCGCATCGTGGTGCAGCTGCCCGGCGTGCAGGACACGGTGCGCGCCAAGGAAATTCTCGGCGCGACGGCCACGCTGGAGTTCCGTCTGGTGGACGGCACGCCGACCGATTGGGACGAAGCCGCCAAGACGGGGCAAACGCCCGCAGGAGCCATGCTGTTCCAACAGCGCAGCGGGCAGCCGGTGTTGCTCAAGCGTCAGGTGATTATTACCGGTAACCAGATTGTGGATGCCTCTTCAGGTATTGAACAGCAAAGCGGTTCGCCTGCGGTGTTCGTCAATCTGGACAGCAAGGGTGCCAAGCGCATGAGCGACATCACCGGCAAAAACATCGGTCAGCCGATGGCGGTGGTGTTTATCGAAAACAAGGTCGAGACCGTGGAAGAAAACGGTCAGATGGTAAAGAAAAAGAGCGTGGTGCAGGAAGTCATCAATATCGCCACCATTCGAGACCAATTGGCCAATCGCTTTCAGATCTCCGGTCTGGACAGCAGTAAGGAAGCGCGTGATTTGGCGCTGTTGCTGCGTGCCGGAGCCCTGCGTGCACCGATTGAGATTATTGAAGAGCGCACCGTGGGACCAAGCCTGGGGGCGGATAACATCCGGGCGGGGGTGACCGCAGCGGTGCTGGCTTTTGTGGCGGTCGCGCTGTTTATGATCCTGTATTACAACCTGTTTGGGGTGTTTGCCAACGTTGCCTTGTTTGTGAATCTGGTACTGATCGTTTCAGTCCTCTCGCTTTTGCAGGCCACGCTCACCCTGCCGGGTATTGCCGGTATCGTGCTGACGCTAGGCATGGCAGTGGATGCCAACGTGTTGATTAATGAGCGAATTCGAGAAGAGTTGCGCAACGGCAATACACCACAGGCGGCGATTCATGCCGGTTATGAGCGCGCTTTTGTGACCATTCTGGATGCCAACCTGACCACCTTGCTGGCGGCGCTGGCGCTGTTTGCTTTTGGCAGCGGACCGATCAAAGGCTTCGCGGTGACCTTGAGTATCGGTATTCTGGCATCGATGTTTACCGCCATTATGGTCACGCGCGCCTTGGTGAACCTAGTCTACGGTCGTCAGGCTCGGCTTAAATCCATTGCCATCGGAGGGGTGTGAGATGCGTTTTATTCCTAACAATACGCGCTTCGATTTCTATGGCAAACGCTGGATTGCCTATGTCGTAACAATTTTTTTTGTATTGGCCTCGATGGTCTCATTGGCGACCAAAGGGCTGAATCTGGGTCTGGACTTCACCGGTGGCATGGTGGTGGAGGTGGTTTACCCGCAAGCGGTTGAGCTGGACAAGGTGCGCGCAGCGCTGGATGAACAAGCGATGCACGGTGCGGTGGTACAGCATTTCGGTGCGGCGAACAATGTGCTGGTACGTCTCCCACCGCGTGAAGGCGTGAAGCAGGCGGATTTTTCTGCGACTGTACTGGAAACGCTCAAAACCATAGACAGTGGCGCGGAAATGCGTCGCGTGGAGTTCGTGGGGCCTGCGGTGGGCAAAGAGCTGGTGGAAAACGGTGCGATGGCGCTGCTTTTCGTGCTGGTGGGTATCATGATCTACGTCGGCTTGCGCTTTGAGTTCAAGCTGGCTTTTGGCGCGGTGCAGGCCTTGTCGCACGATGTGCTGGTGGTGCTGGGCTTTATGAGCTTCTTCCAGATTGAGTTTGACCTGGCGGCGCTGGCAGGGGTGCTGGCGGTGATGGGCTATTCGATCAACGATACTATCGTGGTGTTCGACCGCATCCGCGAGAATTTCCTCAAGATGCGCAAGGCCGAACCGGTTGATGTCATGAACGTTTCCATCAACGACACCCTTTCGCGGACTACCATGACCTCACTGACGACTTTCCTTACCGTGGTGGTGTTGTTCTACTTCGGTGGTGCGGCGGTACACAGCTTCGCCTATGCCTTGATGATCGGTATTCTCACGGGCACCTATTCCTCGATTTTCGTTGCAGCGGCGCTTTCGCTGTCGATGGGACTCAAGCGTAGCGACCTGGTGCGCGAGCGTAGCAAGGAAGGTGAGGCTGTGGATGATCGTCCATAATCGCCGATGATGAAGATAAAAAAGCCCGGATGATCCGGGCTTTTTTGTGCGCTGCCTGGAATCAGAAACTGCTGAAATCAAAATCCAGACGCTCCGTTGGCGATTGGATAAAATTGCCTTGCAAAAAATCAGCCTCGCTCATGGATACTATTTGCAGGGTGGCGGCATTTTCAATGTGCGGCACGATGACTGCCGTTCCTTCATGTTGCTTGAGTAGCTTAATCACATCCAGCAATCGCGTCTGGTTCGCTTTTTGTGTATTCAGGTTGTGTATCATGCTACGTTCAAGTCTGACCCAGGGCACATGAAGTCGAGTGAGTATCTGGTTGACCGGCTCATTGAATCCCATCCCATCAATCAGTAAGCCTGAATGAATGCGCTGAAGGTTTTCGAGCAGGTTTTGTGCTTGTTTTAGCTGCTCCAGCGCAACGGCTTCACTGATTTGCAGCACGATGGCACCATCGTAAATCTGTGCATCCATGATTTGTGAGCTAAACCAAGGATAAAAATCTGCGCTCAATAGGGTGGGTGTGGATATGCGCACGAAAAACTGGAGGTTAAGTCCTCGTTTGCGCGACTCAAGAATGTTTTGAATCGCCCCCTGAATAACATAACGATCAATGTCGATGCTGATGCCGGAACGTTCAGCAGACTCGATAAATGCGGCTGGTTCAATCAGTTGTCTTTCTGCGTCCAGCAAGCGAAGGAATACTTCATAGCGTTGACGGCGTGTATCACCCGCAAGGCTGAGTACAGGCTGGAAATGAAGTCTGAAATGATGGTTGCGTAGGGCATCCTGAAGCAGGCGATTCCAGTGCTCGTCTTTCTCTGCCAGGGAAGCGTCTTTTTCTTTCGGTTTGAAGAAAATCACCGTGCCGCTCGGATTTTCTCCCGCTTCGGCACTTACGCGCTCCGCCCGACGCAAAAGCTCAGCACTTGATGGGCTGTGCTGATCCATAATCACGACACCAGCGCTCGTATCGACAGTGACCGATTGACCGCCAGCCTCGAAGACATGCTGGTTCAACTGTTGCACGAGTGTGTGCGCCAATGCCTGGGCATGATCCAGCGTGCCTTGATGGGTATTGTCATGACTGGATTCGAGGATTGTAAATACATTGGAGCTATAGAGGGAGATGAGTGTTCCGCTATGGGTGGCGCGTTCAAGAATCCGCCCCGCTTCCGCAATAATGGCATCACGCCCGATCACGCCGATTTTATTGCGAATATCGGCTGGGTAGCTGATTTGCAGGTGGATGAGAATAAACTGAGCCTCTTGGCGATGTGCAATGGCAAGTTTTTTCCCAAGTTCTTCAAGGTAATACTGACGGTTCAATAAGCCTGTGGTCGTGTCGCGTTGACTGAGTTGGATAATGCGCTCTTCAAGTGCTTTGGTATCCGCGTCACTGGTGAGTCGAATCAGAACCTGTGTACAGGGCTCGGCATCAATGGTTGCAGGTGAGAATTCAACACGCGCGGTAAATTCCCGACCATCCTGGTGTTTGAAGTGAATGTTGTCCAGTATTTGGGCATCATCAGACTTGGGCGCAGCGCTGCGGATCAACTCACGAACTTTGGGGTGGTCTTTGCTTTGTACCAGATCAAGCAAAGGATAGCCCTCCATATCCTCAACAGAATTAAAGCCCAGGGTTTGTAAATAAACGTCGTTGGCATCAATGTGCATACCCCCGTGGATATAGGCGATCGCATCGCGAGAGCTTTGCATGAGCGTTTTACAGCGCCGCTCAGATTCCTGCTGAATGCCTTCAAGTTTGACCAGCTGGCGAGAACAACGGATACGCTGTGCCTCTTTCTTCAGAACGTGCAGGACATGCGCATCGTTATCAAGGTTGATGAGGTCTTCAGCGCCTTCAGCTATCACTTGATTCAGGACATCGAGAGTGTAATGCGAGGTCATGGCCAATACTGAAATGTCTGGATATTGAGTCCGCATGGCCTTCACAACCTGGCTAAGGCTAGGATCAGTGATTTCGTGCAGATGCAGCACAATGTCTACAGGCTCATTCCGCAGAACTTCAAAAAGATTGGGCAAATCTTCGAGATGTTTGGCCTGAGCCTGAACGCCTGCGTTACGCAACAAGCTTGCCAGCTCAAGGGTGTCATTGATGGAGTCATGAAAAGCGGCAAGATGCAGGGTAGGTGTGGCTTTTTTCATGGGGCAACGTCCTGGTTATAGTTAGCGCTGGAATCGAAGGCTGCAAGGTCACGGGCATCGCTGAATTGAAATACACAAATGGATGCTGACTGTAGGATTTTCGAGCCGAGAATATATTCACGCATGGGCTCATGTTGATTAATGGAATCACTGGTCGAACCCACAAGCGGGAGCAAAACCATCACTGAAGCTCCTGTACGATAGTCATGGTTAGGCAATACGAGCAAGGTTTGTTCAGAGCGTCTTGAAGGGGGCAGTAGCAATCCGTCACGCCATTCCGAAGTATTTTGGTGACTGCCTGAAACACGGATGGGTTTGGCTTCATGTGCCAGGGTTTCGATGCCAATCTCATGGTTTGAACTATTTGGATTCAGCTCCCAACGCAATATGCCAACCAGATAATCCATGGACATTTCTTTGGGAAATTCGACCAATACAAGACTGCCTATACTTAATAACGCCTCATCTTTAATGCGCTCGGCATTTAAGCGAATTCCATCAACGGAGACATCTTTAATGCTCCAGAGCTTGCTGCCATGATGAACAATCGCCTGGCCTGATTCGATATTGATAGCTCCGGCAGAAAGGCTTGGTGATTGGGGTGGCTCGTAAATCAAATGTCCACGTCCGACAAGATCCCATAGTTCATCGGTTTGAGATTCAGGTATATTGTCGGGGATTAAATGGCTGGCATCAGGTGGAGTATCTATTCCTGGTTGAACCAGATGGGGTTGCTCCTGGTCTGGCATACCGCTGAACTGGCCAAGCCTGATGCCCTCTTGGAGCAGATAATGAATCACCGATATTCCGCTGTATAAATGGCACTTTCCGCTTGCCTTGGGACGCTCGTGACGCTTTTTGACGGGAAACTGAAGGTGGGAAATAACACCTTCCAGAGTAGAGCGGGAAATGAGAACAGCACAATCATTGATATAAATAAAATCGCCGGAAACATTATCAATCACCTCCTGCATACGCAAGGTTAAAGGTGCGAGGTTAATGTAACGTGAGGCATGGATTACAGCTTCAGACTCACTCTCGAAAGCTGGTGTGTAGCGTTTTGGAGGGAGATCATGTTCAAAGTTGATACCGATCCACTCACTATGGGCGGAGGGGCGCTGCCTTGTGATTTGATCCTGGGAAGAGAAATGGACAAAGCAGGCGAGGAGGGGGCGAATTTCCTGTGATGGCAGAGCATTAATAGGTAGGGTCGCCATAATGCACAAGCCAAGTAAAATCTCGCCGCTTTTTGATTCTAGCGCTATGTTTCCAGTCTGGATTGCAGGTGTGGAAAATAATTTGGCATGTTCGATCTCTTGCCAGAGCGTATATACGTTGTGCCAGAATCCATCCTCAAAAGGGATGTATAAACTCATGCGCGTGACGGCCATTTGTGCAGATAGATTTATGGCGCGGGTCAAGGCGATTTCACGAGGGTATTTACCCCACCAGGGTCTGGATTGATGGTGAAGCGCAAGCGCCGCATGGCTATACGCTTGCTGAGTCAGTCGGGCTAAACGTTCAAAGCCCAAATAGCTGGCGTTTTCTGCGTAATACTGCCTTTGCCACGCTCCATTCAGTTGGCGTTCAAAGAGTTTCAGAAGGCCGTTGATGCCTGGCCAGAGGATTTCAAGCATTTCAAGCTTGGCACGTCCGGCACGGCGTGCAAGTTCGGGCGATTCCAGAAGTTCGATCAAAACCTCCAGCTCGTTCATTGGATCCAGAATTGTGCGCTGAGCCAGGAAAGCTTTTAACTCGCGCGGTGATTTCATCAGGGTTTCAGGCATAAAGTCACTCCCTCTGCTTTAAGCCAATGGATCAACAACGTCCAGATCTTCGCTTTTTATAGGCCATGTTTGCGCCTGCGCCAAGGGCTCACCCATACGCACACTCGTTCCGCTACACAGATCAGGGCGGAAACGCATATTTTCAGGTAAAAGCAGAATCACCGTGGAGCCCATATTAAAGCGCCCCATTTCTGCGCCGCGCGGCAAGTTGACTTGAACATGCTCGCCATAATGCCATACCGCAATCTCATGCCCATGCGGCGGGGTGACCAGGCCAGACCATACCGTTTCGATGGCAGCCACATTGATCGCACCGACTAAAACCATCCCCATTGCCCCCTCGCGGGTTTCAAACAACGCGACAACCCGCTCATTGCGCGCAAACAGGCGCGGTACGCGCGCTACAGTCACAGGATTGACTGAAAACAGGCGGCCAGGGATATGCACCATTTGTTTTAATTCCCCGGCTAACGGCATGTGGATACGGTGATAGTCCCTTGGTGAGAGGTAGATAGTGACAAATTGCCCATTTCGGAACGCATCTGCGCGGCCAAGATCACCGCCGAGCAAGTCAACCAGTGAATATTCATGCCCTTTGGCCTGGAAGATACGCCCATCCTCAATACGGCCTAGCTGGCTGATTGTGCCATCTGCGGGGGAGGCTACAACGGATTCACCTTCGGCCAATGGGCGCAGCTCCGGCTTGAGCGCGCGCGTGAAAAACGCATTGAACGTCGCATACGCATCCGGCGAAGATTCCACAGCCTCCGTCATATCAACCTTAAAGTGTTTGATAAAAGCGCGAATGGCGGATGCCGCGAGCGGCGAGCGCCAGCGGGTCATGGCATAAACCGCACGAGAAACAAGATGGTGAGGGAGCAGGTATTGCAATGTGACGAATATGGTGTCACGAAAAGAACTGGACATGCGAGCCTCAAGCAAGAAACATCGAACAAATCAAAAGCTAACTGCCCGGGCATAATACACTGCCTGCCCAGACAAAAAGGAGATTTTATGAACCCGGCATCCCGTCAACTGCAGCTGTTTGATGAAGCTATGGATGATTTGCACAGCGTGCGTGATTTCATGCGATTCGCCATGAGCGCCTTCAATACATATAAGGTTCACTACGGTCATGGTGCCGATAACGCCCTTGATGAAGCGGCTTATTTAATCCTGCAAGCCCTCAATCTTTCGCCTGAGCTTGACGCAAGCTGGCTGGACGCGCGCCTGTGCCGCAGCGAGCGCGCGCATCTGCTCGAATTGCTGCGCAAGCGCTGCATCGAACGCATTCCCACAGCTTATCTTGTGAATCGCGCCTGGTTTGCCGGTTTGGAGCTTCACGCCGACGCGCGCGCGCTGGTGCCGCGTTCCCCCCTGGCCGAGCTCATCCAGCAAGGTTTCGCGCCTTGGGTCGAGCCAGAACACCTCCACAGCATCCTTGATTTATGCACCGGCGGCGGCAGCATTGCCCTGGCCTGTGCGCACTATTTCCCGGACGCGCAGATTGATGGCGTGGATCTATCGCCAGAAGCGTTGGCGCTGGCTGAAGAAAACCGGGCGGCACTACACCTCGAAGAACAAGTTGAATTGCTCTTGGGTGATTTATTCGCCCCGGTTGCCGGACGACGTTACGATCTCATCGTCAGCAACCCCCCCTATGTCGATGCCAGGGACATGCGCGAGCTGCCCGCTGAATACCTGCACGAACCGCGCATGGCGCTGGCCGCAGGAGAGGACGGATTGGACATCGTGCGCCGTATCCTGCGCGCAGCGCCCGACTACCTTGCCGAGGGCGGAATATTGATCGTCGAAGTCGGCAACAGCGAGGCGCATGTGCAAGCAGCCTGGCCGGAGGTTCCCTTCACCTGGCTGCATTTTGAGCATGGAGAAGATGGCGTATTCCTTATCAGCCGTGAAGAATTGCTCACCCATGCCAGTGATTTCAAAGCATGAGCTTTAGCGCGCTGACCCAGCTCCCGCCGATGGTACAAGCCGCAGGCTTACTGGTGCTCTCCAACGTGTTCATGACTTTTGCCTGGTACGCCCACCTCAAAAATATGAACGACAAACCCTGGTGGATTGCCGCGTTTGCGAGCTGGGGAATCGCCTTGTTTGAATACCTGCTGCAAGTTCCCGCCAATCGTATTGGACACACGGAACTCAGCCTGGCGCAGCTCAAAGTCATGCAAGAAGTCATTACGCTTACCGTATTTGTACCGTTTGCCGTGTTTTACATGCAGCAACCCGTCAAACTCGACTACCTTTGGGCAGGCTTATGCCTGGTTGGCGCAGCGTATTTCATGTTTCGCAGTGCGTAACATAGATTTAACACTTGAAATTTATCTACAAAGCCGCATCATGCAAGCCATCCCAAGGGGGCGACCTGGCTTCGACGTGGGTTGCAAAGTCTGAGGAGCATGCCGAGGTGCGGTTAACCTCGTAAAACCAGCCGTAAAACTATATACGCCAACGACGACGTATACGCTCTCGCCGCTTAATCGGCGAAGCCTCCTGACCGGTTCTTGTCTGTAAGTCCGGAGGTCGCAAGACCACTCAGGGGTCATCCATTACAGAATCGCCAAACGCTTTGCCCGAAAGTGAATGGCTAAAACCTCAGGGCTCGCCCAACAGTATCCTGTCTGTCGGAGACTGAACGGTTAAAACCAAATGACACGACTAAGCATGTAGCGCCAACGGCGGAGGGCTTGCGGACGGGGGTTCAATTCCCCCCGCCTCCACCAATATTGAAACCCCAACCGTTCTCGGTTGGGGTTTTTTTTTGTCTGTTTGCGCCAATTCCCGCGTGTTGTTGGGGTTCCTGCGGAAGCCTGCGGACTTCGCCGCCCGCCAGAACTGGCCGTTCCCGCCCACATTCCACTCTCTCTTGGCCATTCCTCGCTCCGACCTCGCTCCCTGAAACTGGCTCGAAGTCCGCAAAGGCCGCCAGTCACACCCATACATATCAATGGGTTACGCGCGGACGAATCAAGTGGTTGGATTACAGCATTGGTCAGGGAAGTGATTACTGAGGGCGTTGCAGGCGTGGGGCAGCGAGATGGGGGCGGCAAAGTAAACCCCGTCGCCCACGCAGTAATCAGACATCGATGGCCGTCGTCTTCCAGACTTCCTGCTGCGCCACGAAGTGGTCAAACAACGGCTTCGGAAAGTTCGCCGCCGCCAGCAGCAAGACGTAGTGCAAGCTGAACGCGCCACCGGCCAACCGCTTGAGGCCGTCCATCGCCAGACTGGGCTTGCCTTCGTAATCGCACAGCGCCGCGTTGCCCTTGGCGATGAACCAGTTGTAGATCTCGTCTTCGCGCACTACCGTAGTGAAATGACGCCTCTTGCAGGCACTGATCATGTTGTTCCGCGATGCGAAACCGACCACCCCGACGACAACGCCTCGGCCTGCTGCAGAACCGTCTGCACCGCCGTGCCCTGAAGATCGGGCGGGTAGCCGTACTTCCTCAGGATGCGCTTGACCAGCACCCGCATCCGGGCACGGGCAGAGTCCCGGTGCGCCCAGTCAACCGACACGTTTTCGCGCAGGCTCATCAGCAATTCGTGGGCGATCAGCTTGAGCT
>CAZTYJ010000011.1:0-28203 GCA_964618025.1 uncultured Halothiobacillus sp.
AAGGGTTATTGTAGAGCGTGATAGCCAAGGGCTATTGCATTACGACATGCGTCTTGATGCACAACCTTTGGATGACGCAATAAAAACGGGTGATATTGCCCCACGAAACCAACCGTGGAATATCACCCGCGAAACGAATCTAGGCGCATACGATGGTGTTGTCAACAACGACGACGGCCTTAACATCAAAATCTTGCATATCTGGGACAAGGACGGTAACGAGCTTGACCCGGAGACGCTGGAGCCTTTGGCTGGAGGCGCAATCAACAGAGACAAGGCTGATGAAGCTGAGAGCGAAGACAACGGCCTTAATGCGCGTGAAGCACCAAAGCTAACCGCAGGCATTGAGCCTTTGCCGTATGAGAGAGTGCGCAGCGCCTTTTCAAACTTAACGCATGACCCTGAAAAACGCGCCAAACGGTTTATTGCGGGCTTTAATAAACTTATTTTAAGGTTCGATGCACTTGCATTTGGTAGAAGGGTCTTATGCTGATGATTAAACGGATATGACGAGGAAAGCATGCTGCGCATCAACGAAATCAAACTACCGCTTGAACATCCGCCCGAGGCTCTGCCTGCGGCGATTGTGCAGCGCCTGAAGATCAAGAAAGATGAGCTTTTGAGCTATACGATCTTCAAGCGCAGTCATGATGCGCGCAAGAAAAATGACTTGCTGCTGATTTATGCGGTGGATGTTGAGCTGGCGGACGAGGCGGCTGTTTTGCGGCGTTGTGCGCAGGATCGGCACATTAGCCTCGCGCCGGATATGGCGTATCGTTTTGTGGGTCATGCGCCAGAAAATCTTGAACGCCGCCCACTGGTGGTCGGTTTTGGCCCTTGCGGCATTTTTGCTGCGCTGATTCTGGCGCAAATGGGGTTCAGGCCGATTGTGCTGGAGCGCGGTAAAGCCGTGCGTGAGCGCACCAAGGATACCTGGGGCTTGTGGCGCAAGTCGGAGCTGAACCCTGAATCGAATGTGCAATTCGGCGAGGGCGGGGCAGGGACGTTTTCCGACGGTAAGCTCTACAGCCAGATCAAAGACCCCAGGCATTACGGACGCAAGGTGATTGCCGAGTTCATCAAGGCCGGTGCACCGGAGGAAATTGCCTGGATCGCCAAGCCGCATATCGGCACGTTTCGTCTGGTCGGTGTGGTCGAAACCATGCGCCATGAGATTGAACGACTGGGCGGCGAGGTGCGTTTTCAACAGCGGGTGGACGATGTGCTGATCGAAAATGGGCATATTCGCGGCGTTCGGCTTGCCAGCGGTGAAGCCTTGCGCAGCGATCATGTGATTCTGGCCTTGGGGCATAGTGCGCGCGATACCTTCGAGATGCTGCATCGGCGCGGGGTGTTTATGGAGGCCAAACCGTTTTCCATCGGTTTTCGCATCGAACATCCGCAATCCTTGATTGATCGGGCGCGATTGGGCGTGAACGCGGGCAATAAGCTGCTCGGTGCGGCGGATTACAAGCTGGTGCATCACGCCAGCAATGGCCGTGCGGTGTACAGCTTTTGCATGTGTCCCGGCGGTACGGTGGTTGCTGCCACTTCGGAAGAGGGGCGGGTGGTGACCAATGGCATGAGTCAGTATTCGCGGGACGAGCGCAACGCCAATGCGGGCATGGTGGTCGGCATTACGCCTGCGGATTATCCGGGCGACGTGCTCGCGGGGGTGGCGTTGCAGCGTCAGCTTGAATCACGCGCCTATGCACTGGGCGGAGGAACCTATGCCGCGCCCGCGCAGTTGGTCGGCGATTTTTTGCAGGGCGTGGCTTCAAGCGGCGTGGGCGAGGTTGAGCCTTCCTACAAGCCGGGCGTGCATTGGACAAATCTGCACCCCAGCCTGCCGGACTATGCCATTAACGCCATGCGCGAAGCCTTGCCGGAATTTGACAGGCAGATCAAAGGCTTTGCCATGCGTGATGCAGTATTGACCGGGGTAGAGACGCGCACTTCTTCGCCTATACGCATCACGCGCGGCGAGGATATGCAAAGCCTGAACGTCAAAGGTCTATTCCCGGCAGGCGAGGGCGCGGGCTATGCGGGCGGTATTCTGTCGGCGGGGGTGGATGGCATTCGTGTCGCCGAGGCGGTGGCGCGGGCTATGCTGAAGAGCCCTGCGGCATAAGCTCGGCAGAAAGTTCATATCGGCGGCGCATGGACAGGCTAAACTCGCCCAATCTCACTCCTCTAGGTCGCCATTATGAACAAATCCGTTCTCGCCCTGCTTGTCGCCATTCCGGTCATCGCCTATCCCGCCGCAAGTTGGATGATCGGCGCTCAGGTCGAAAGACGGTTGGACGAGCAATATGCCCAGATGGAGCATAACGAATTTGTGCGCCTGGTCGAGCGCAAGACCGAGCGCGGCATTTTCAGCAGCAAGGACACGGCCACGCTGGAAATTCGCCCCGAGCTTTTGGGTGAGCTGGAGGAAAACCAGATGCCGCCGCGCTTTACCCTGCGCAGCGACATCCAGCACGGCCCGCTGCCCGGTTTGGCCGCTATCGGCATGGCGCGTGCGTATACGGAGCTGCATTTCGATAACGCGCTGATCAAAACCCTGTTCAATAATCAGCCGCCGCTCACTGTCAATACCCAGCTGGACTTTTCCGGCGCAGGGCGCGAGCAGTTGCGCAGCCCGCCGCTGGAAGGTCAGGTGGACGGTCAACTACAACTTGCATCAGGCGGTTTGCAGCTTGATATCGATTTCAATCACGACCAGAGCGTTTGGCAAGTGCAGGGCGGTATACCTTTCCTCAAACTGCGCTCGAATGACCTCGCGCAGAGCCGCATCGAACTGGACAAGCTGTACCTCGAAGCCACGCAGAACCGGGTAAGCGCCGAACTGCCCGAGCTGTACACCGGACCGATCAAGTTGAGCTTGCGAGCGCTGGAGCTACAGGGCGTGGACGAGGGAGATGAGCCGCTGCATATGCAAAACCTGCGTGCGGAATCGAACGTTCGTCACCAGAACGGATTTGTCGATATTCAGGTCGGCTATGCCATTGAAGATGTGCGCGTGGGGGCGCAAAGCCTGAAAAACGCCCGTTTCGAGCTTGCCTTGCGCCATCTGCAAGCACAAGCCTTGGTTGAGCTTGAGCGTGCTGCACAAACGCATGACGACCCGATGGGGCTGGAAAACAGTCTCAAACCCCTGTTGCCAGCCCTGCAAAAGCTGCTGGAAAACAGCCCGGAAATCGCTATTGAGCATTTGGGTGTCACCACTGCGCAAGGCGACATCAAGGCCAGTGCCGAGGTCAAGTTACCCAATGCCAATGTAGGCGATTTGGGCGTGGCCATGGAGAATCCCATGATATTGATGGGTTTGGCTTCGGTGGTTGAAGCCAATGCCAAGCTTGCCCTGCCGCAAGCTCTGCTCATGGCAAACCTGAGCGAAGAGCAGGCGAAGATGCTCCCTGCCTTGCTTCGTTCAGGTTATGTACTGAACAACAATGGCCAGCTTTCGACCAGCATCAGCTACGCCCAAGGCAAGGTCAGCATCAACGGCCAGCCGATTGATCCGGGCATGATGATGGGTATGGGGCTTGTGGAAGCTCCTTATTGATTCTTGCCTGAATGAAGCGTGAATGGACGGTAGGAGCGAGCCTGCCCGCGAAGCCTTCAACATGCGCTCTTTCGCGGGTAAGCCCGTTCCATTTTTTGGCGACCCTTTTTTCGCTCAGTCCGTGGATGATGAGCCTGTGCCGTTGTCTTCCTGTGCCCGCACCACCTGCCGCATACGCAGCAAACTATCCGGATTGAGCGATAAGCTATCAATGCCTTGTTCGACCAGAAAGCGGGTGATTTCCGGGAAGTCGGACGGTGCCTGGCCGCAGATGCCGATGTATTTGCCTTGTGCCTTGCAGGCGGCAATCGCCATCTGCATCAGTTTCGCTACGGCGGGGTCGCGCTCGTCAAACTCGGGCAGCAGGCCGGAGTCCCGATCCACGCCGAGGGTGAGCTGGGTGAGGTCATTCGAGCCGATGGAGAAGCCGTCGCAGAGTTCCAGAAACGCCTCCGCCAGCAGGGCGTTGGTGGGAATTTCGCACATGATGTAGAGCTTGAGGCCGTTTTCGCCGCGTTTGAGGCCATGTTGTGCCATCAGCTCGATCACGGCTTTGGCTTCGCCGACCGAGCGCACAAAGGGCAGCAGCAGGGCAACGTTGTTCAGACCCATGTCCTCGCGCACGCGGCGTAAAGCCTCGCACTCCAGGGCGAAACCAGCAGCATAATCCGGGTGGTGGTAACGCGAGGCACCGCGCAGGCCGATCATCGGGTTTTCTTCCACCGGCTCAAAACCGCGTCCGCCGAGCAGGGCGGCGTATTCGTTGGATTTGAAATCAGAAAAACGCACCACCACCGGGCGCGGGTAGAAGGCGGCAGCGATTTGCCCCACGCCTTCGGAGAGACGCTTGACGAAAAAATCGCGCCCGTCGGCATAGCCCTGGGTGAGTTCCATGACCTGTGCCCGCGTGGCGGCATCCAGCTTGTTGGGCTGGAGCAGGGCGTTGGGGTGTGCCTGAATGCTGCGCATGATGATGAATTCCATGCGCGCCAGTCCGACCCCGTCCGCAGGCAGGCGACCCAGCTCGAACGCCGATTCGGCCTGGGCGACGTTGAGATAGATTTTGCTGCGTGTCGGCGCTTCATCCGGGTCGAGGCGCTGTTCGTCGATGCGAAAGGGCAGGCTGCCGCGATACACATGCCCCTCGTCGCCCTCGGCGCAGGAGACGGTGACACTCTCGCCGCTGGGCACGGTTTGCGTGGCATCGCCGCAGCCGACCACCGCCGGAATGCCCAGCTCACGCGCAATAATCGCCGCATGACAGGTGCGCCCGCCGCGATTGGTGACAATCGCCGAGGCGATTTTCATCACCGGCTCCCAATCCGGGTCGGTGATGTCGGTCACCAGCACTTCGCCGGGGTTGAGCTGACGCATGTCCTTGGCATGCAGGATGACCCGCGCCACGCCGCTGGCGATTTTCTGCCCCACGCTGCGCCCGGCGGCAAGCACTTCGCCGTGCTGTTCCAGCATGTACTGCTTGAAAACATGCGTGTCGGCGCGGGTTTGCACAGTTTCTGGCCGCGCTTGCACGATGAATAGTTCGCCGCTTTGTCCGTCTTTGGCCCATTCGATGTCCATCGGGCGGCCATAGTGTTGCTCGATGGTGACCGCTTGGCGCGCCAGTTCCAGCACTTCAGCGTCGCTAATGCAAAAACGCTGGCGATCTTCGGGCGGCACTTCGATATTGCGCGTGGAGTGCCCGGCTTGCGCATCGTGGGTGTAGATCATGCGTATCGCCTTGCTGCCCAGTTGGCGCTTGATGATCGGCATGGGGCTGTTTCCCAGCGTGGGCTTGAAAACGAGAAATTCATCCGGGTTGACCGCGCCTTGCACCACGTTCTCCCCCAGACCCCAGGCGGCGGTAATCAGCACCGCGTCGCGAAAGCCGGATTCGGTGTCCAGGGTGAACATCACGCCGGAGGAGGCCATATCCGAGCGCACCATGCGCTGTACGCCAATCGACAGCGCAACCTTGTCGTGCGCAAAGCCCTGATGGGTGCGGTAGGCAATCGCCCGGTCGGTAAACAGCGAGGCGTACACGCGCTTGCAGGTTTCCAAAAGGCTGGCTTCGCCGCGAATGTTGAGATAAGTCTCCTGCTGCCCGGCGAAGGAAGCATTCGGCAGGTCTTCGGCGGTGGCCGAGCTGCGCACCGCGACTTCGACCATGCCGCCTGCATCTGCGCACAACTGACGGTAGGCGTGGCGGATGTCCTCAATCAGCGCCGTCGGCAGCTCCGCGTGCGCCAGCCATTCACGAATCGTCTGTCCGACTTCGGCCAGGCGCACCACGTCTTCAATATCCAGCGCCTCGAGCAGGGGAAAAATCTTATCCGGCAGGCCGTTGTGCTCGAGCACGGCCCAATAGGCATCGGCGGTGGTGGCAAAACCATCCGGCACATTCACGCCCTTGGGTTTGAGGGTGCGGAACATCTCGCCCAGCGAGGCGTTTTTACCGCCGACCAGCGGTACATCATTCAGGCTCAGGCTGTTGAAAAAACGAACGAAGTTCATGGGGTACTCCAGAATGATTGAAAGCAATAACAGGCGGCCAGCACCTTCTTGCGCTCAAAGTTGGCACGCTTATCGCTTAGGCTTGGCACAATATCCCTTGACAAGCGGACTAAGCTGTCTATAATGCCACCTATCGATTGCGGGGTGGAGCAGCTCGGTAGCTCGTCGGGCTCATAACCCGAAGGTCGTAGGTTCAAATCCTGCCCCCGCTACCATAACTATTTGCTTGAGGCTGGACGAAAGTCCGGCCTTTTGCATTTTAGCGTATAGGCCGCCATCTTCCGGCACAAGGGGCGGTCTCAATAACCAAGTGCAACACCCTTGCTGTCAAGATCCCTGATTATTGATCCAACCCATTGATTCATTCATGGATTTAATGGGGAGGCTGTCGTAGTCTCTGTCCGGACTGGTCAGATGGTTATTTTCGGGGGGATACGATGAGAACTTGGCTGGTGTATGTGACCCGCAGCCTGGGGATGGCGGGGGTCGATGAGGGTGAACAACCGCATGTAAGGCGTTGGGCGCTGCGGCTGGAGTGTGTGAGTTTGTTTGCCACAGTGGTTCTCTTAATCGGGCTTTACGCCGCAGAGAGGGGCTGGATAGATACGCCACTGCTGCATAAGGTCGAATTTATTGTCATGCTGGTGTTGTTTCTTGAGCTGGTCATTATCACCACAATGGTGCAAGACAAACGAGGCTATCTGCGTGGAAACTGGATGGCGGTACTGATTGTACTGGTGGGGGCACCCATACTTTTCCTGGAGATGCAGGGGGCAATCCCCATGTTTTTTCTGCGTTTTCTCAAGATGTTGTTGGTCATTGGAATTCTTGCGCGTCTGGCGATGCGATTGGGGCGAAACAACTCTTCCCTGCATTGATGCGCTGATTTACTTGAACAAGCTCGCAAAGAGTTGTCTGTCAGCTCCTTGCAGACAAGTCTTTATTAAGAGCCTGTTTACGATCTCGCCAGTAAGCGGAAAAAGGGTCAACAGGCTTTTACGTCGCTGATCGTGTTGGGACATCCTTGTTCCAAACGCTGATTGATTCAGCGTATCCCTTCGCTGCCTGGTGCGTCACTCAAAGAATATAACGACTTAAGTCCTCACTTTTGGCGAGGATGCCGAGTTTTTCGTCCACATCGCTCGCATCCATGCGAATCGTCTCGCCGTTGCGCGTAGGCGCGTCAAACGCCAGATTTTCCAGCAGGCGCTCGACCACGGTGTGCAAACGGCGTGCGCCGATATTTTCCGTGCTGGCATTCACTTCAAAAGCGATTTCAGCCAAGCGGCGAATCGCAGCCTCGGTGAACTCAAGATTCACGCCTTCGGTTGCCAGCAGCGCTTGATATTGCTTAATCAGCGCGGCATCCGGCTCGGTCAAAATGCGCACGAAATCATTCGCGCTTAGCGCACTCAATTCGACGCGAATCGGCAGACGACCTTGCAATTCGGGAATCAAGTCCGAGGGTCGAGACACATGAAATGCCCCCGAGGTGATGAACAGGATGTGATCGGTGTTAATCATGCCGATTTTGGTGGTGACTGTGCTGCCTTCAATCAGTGGTAGCAGGTCGCGCTGCACACCTTCACGCGAGACATCGCTGCCGCTGTACTCACCCTTGCGGCAGATTTTGTCGATCTCGTCGATAAACACGATGCCGCGCTGTTCGACCAGTTGCACTGCTTCAAGTTTGAGTTCGTCGTCATTTACCCGACGCGCCGCTTCATCTTCGGTCAGCACACGCAAGGCTTCATCCACGCGCATTTTCTTGCGCTGGGTTTTGCCGCTGCCCATATTCTGGAACATGCCCTTGAGTTGGCTGGCCATGTCTTCCATACCGGGCGGGGCAAAAATCTCCATGCCGGGGCGTGCTGCGTCGATTTCGACTTCAATTTCCTTGTCGTTCAGGCTGCCATCACGCAGTTTTTGACGGAATTTCTCACGCGTATTGCCGTAGGCTTTTTCGGTGTTGCTATCTGTTTCCCATGCGCCGCTTTCCTGTCCAAGCGTGCGTGGCGGGGGCAAAAGCGCATCCAAAACCCGTTCTTCAGCGGCTTCAGCCGCCTTGTCACGCACCTTGGCCTGCGCTTGCACGCGCAGCATTTTCATGCCGACTTCGGCCAAATCGCGGATGATGCTTTCCACATCGCGCCCGACATAGCCCACTTCGGTGAACTTGGTGGCTTCGATTTTCAGAAATGGCGCTTCGGCCAGTTTGGCTAGACGGCGGGCGATTTCGGTCTTGCCCACACCGGTCGGGCCGATCATCAGGATATTTTTTGGTGTGATTTCGCTGCGCATCGGCTCGGGCACGTTTTGCCTGCGCCAGCGGTTGCGTAGGGCGATAGCCACGGCGCGCTTGGCTTCGTTCTGGCCAACAATGTGTTTGTCCAGTTCGGTGACGATTTCAGCAGGGGTGAGTGTGGTCATGACTTAACTTCGCCTAGGGCTTCAATGGTGAAATTGCGATTGGTGTACACGCAGGTTTCCGCTGCAATGCTTAGCGAGGCTTCAACAATTTCGCGCGCGCTGAGGCTGGAGTGTTGCAGCAGGGCGCGCGCAGAGGATTGAGCAAACGCGCCGCCGGAGCCTATCGCCAACAGGCCATGTTCAGGTTCGAGTACATCGCCCAGGCCGGAAATGGTGAGCATGGCCTCGGTATCCGCCACGATCAGCATGGCTTCCAGGCGGCGCATGGCGCGGTCGGTACGCCAGTCTTTGGCCAGCTCGACGGCGGAGCGCACCAGATTGCCGCCATGTTTGACCAGCTTGTCTTCAAAGCGCTCAAACAGGGTAAAGGCATCCGCTGTCCCCCCGGCAAAACCGGCAATCACCCGGCCTTCATGCAGGCGGCGCACCTTGCGTGCATTGCCCTTGACGATGGTCGAGCCGAGCGAAACCTGGCCGTCGCCACCGATCACGGTTTGGCCGTTGCGTCGCACACAGAGGATGGTGGTGCCGTGGTAGCTTTCCATGGGGTTGATGTCCTTCGCTTGGTTTGGGTTTGGTGAAAAGTAGTGGGGGCGGATTTTGCGCTTGCAAGACGCTAAGCCGTGATTCTGCCATGACGCGGTATCATGCCGACATTCGTTTTTGATGGTGATGCCTGTGAGTTCGTTTGTTTTTTTTGCCAGCGCCGCCAAAGGTCTGGTTTCTGTGGTCGCTGAAGAATTGCGTGCGCTCGGTGCGAGCGAGTTGCGCGAACACCCGGCGGGGGTGCATTTTTCCGGCGATCTGGAATTCGGCTATCGCGCCTGTTTGTGGTTGCGTGCGGCCAGCCGGGTCTTGGTGGAAATCGCACAGATTGATGCGCAGGATGCCGAGTGTATTTATCAGCAGGTCACGCGGCTGGATTGGCCGCGCTGGCTGAATCCTGCCAAAACTTTCGCGATAAGTTTTCATGGCGGCAACCAAAATATCAATAACACCGGCTTTGGCGCGCAAAAGGTCAAGGATGCGATTGTTGATGCCTTTCAAAACCGCTATGGTCGTCGTCCGCTGGTGGAGCCGCAGCGTCCCGATCAGGTGGTGCATGTGCATTTGTCCGGGGATAAGGCGCGGGTTTCGCTGGATTTGGTGGGCGGTGAGGCGCTGCATCAGCGTGGCTATCGTGTGGAGGCGGGGGATGCGCCCCTGCGCGAAACCCTGGCGGCGGGTCTGTTGTGGCGTGCCGGTTGGCCAGCTATCGCCAAGGCGGGGGGCGGCTTTGTTGATCCGATGTGCGGCTCGGGTACGGTGCTGATTGAGGCGGGCTGGATGGCGGGGGATGTCGCACCGGGTATTTTGCGTAAAGCCTGGGCTTTGCAGTCTTGGCCGCAGCATGAGGCCAACGTATGGGCGACGCTGCAAGACGAGATGCGCAATCGGGCGGATGTGGGTTTGGAACAGTTACCAATGATGTTGGGCTTTGATCGGGATGCACGCATCATTCCTGTCGCCCGGGACAATCTTGAACGCGCCGGACTGGATGAGTTGGTGCATGTCATGCAGGGGCGGGTGGAAGATTTGCACCTGCCGGAGGCGTTACCTGAGCATGGTCTGATGCTGACCAACCCGCCCTATGGCGAGCGTCTGGGGGAAGTGGGCAATATGCCGGCGCTGTACGCCGCGCTGGGCGAGACCATGCGCCGCGAGCTGCTGGGCTGGGAAGCGGCGATGATTTTGCCGAAGGAGGCGGAAAGCTGGCATCTCGGCTGGCGCGCCTTCCGTGCGCATGATGTGCTGAATGGGTCGATTGAATGTCGCCTGTTGCGCTTCCATTTACAGGACGATCAGCGCCTTGCACCGCGTGTGCGGGATGATGGTTCGGCGGCGCGCTTGGTGCTGGCCTGTGCGGGCATGGCAGAGTCCAATGGTGCGCAAATGGTCGCCAACCGGCTGCGCAAGAATTTGAAGGAGTTCTCGCGTTGGGCGGCGCAGGCAGGGGTGTCCTGTTATCGCGTTTATGATGCCGATATGCCAGAGTATTCACAGGCGATTGATCTTTATCATGATTTGGACGGAAAGCGCTGGGTAAACGTGCAGGAATACGCCGCCCCGACCTCGGTGTCGCAGGAGGATGCGCGCCGTCGTTTGCGTGAGGCGATTTCAGTCCTGCCGGAGGTCTTGCAGGTGGCACCGGAGCAGATTTTCCTGCGTATTCGTGAGCGTCAGCGCGGCGAGGCGCAGTACGAAAAGCAGGACGAGCGCGGTGTGTTCCACAAAGTGCAGGAAGGCGCGGCCAAGGTGTTGGTGAATTTTACCGATTATCTGGATACCGGCCTGTTTCTCGATCACCGCGTGACGCGGGCGTGGCTGGGCGAATGGGCGCAGGGCAAGGATTGTCTCAACCTGTTTTGTTATACCGGCGTGGCCAGCGTGCAAATGGGCATGGGCGGTGCGCGCTCGACGACTTCGGTGGATATGTCGCGTACCTATCTTGAGTGGGCGCGGCGGAATCTGGAGCTCAATGGCTTGAGCAAGAACCGTCATCATCTGATTCAAGCCGACTGTCTGGTGTGGATGGATGAGGCGGCGCGGGCACGAGAAGAATATGATCTGATTTTTCTTGATCCGCCGAGTTTTTCATCCTCCAAGCGGATGCAGGGCACGCTGGATATTCAGCGTGACCATGTCGCCATGATTCGCGCCGCGCTGCGCCTGTTGCGCAAGGGCGGAAAGCTGGTGTTTTCCAATAATTTGCAGCGTTTCAAGCTGGATACGGCGGCGTTGGGCGATTTGGTGATCGAAGATGTGAGCAAGGCTTCAATTCCACGAGACTTTGCACGCAATCCGCGTATTCATCAATGCTGGGTACTTGCCTTCAAGTCGTGAATAGGCATAATCGCCGAAGCCCAAAATTAAAAAAGTGAGAGTCGCTTGAAACAAAGCAGTGCACTGTCCCAGATGTGGACGACCCCTTGGAGTAGCCCCCTGTTACGTCGGGCGGGTGTCGTTCTTCCCCTCCTGACTTTGGGATGTGTACTGAGTTTGACCTCGGGCTGTTCCGTCGTTAGCGAGAAAAAAAGCGCTTCGCTCGATAGTCACTATCCAGCGCCCTTGCAGGAAAGACCCGCAGCCACGCCGCAGGCGGCCAAGGCGTTGGAAGTGGCGCTCAAACAGCGTGGCGTAGACTACCGTCCCGGTGGGGATAATCCGAATCAGGGTTTTGATTGCAGCGGCCTGGTAAATTTTTCCTACGCTTCGGCGGGGGTGCGACTGCCGCGTGACTCACGCAGCATGTACTCCGTCACCACGCGGGTACAAACCTCGGATCTGCGCCCCGGTGATCTGGTGTTTTTCCGTCAGCGCTCCTCGAATATTAGCCATGTGGGTCTCTATGTGGGCAGTGGTCAGTTTGTCCATGCACCTTCTGCTGGCAAGGATGTCGAAATCACTAACTTGGGTGATGCGTACTGGAAAAAGCGTTATGTGGGCGCGGGACGTGTTTAGCTGAACGCTTCCCCTGATGGATTCATACGGACTAGAAAAGGGCTTTTTGCCCTTTTTGCGTTTTTGGCATCGTGGATCCGGCAGACACCGGTTCAATCTGCTGAATATCACAACTCAAAATGCCATCCGCCAAGCGCGCGCGGATGCTTTGCCCTATTTGCAATGCCGCGCTTTGGGTAATCAGCCTCCCATTCTGTTGCTCCAGAATGGCGTAGCCGCGTGTCAGCGTCGCCAAGGGACTAAGAAGGTGCAGACGCGCGCCCAGGTGTTGCAGACCGGTTTGTTGCGCATTCAACTGCCGTTCGGTTTGAAAATGAAGGCGGGTTTGCAACGCCAGCAGGCGGGCGCGCAGCATCTGTATCTTGTGTTCAGGATGGCGGTTGAGCAGGCGTTGGCGCAGCGCCTCCATCGTATGGCGCTGACCTGTGGCATAGCGAGTTTTTGCGGCGTGCAAACGAGCTGTGATCGCCTGTAAACGCTCATTCATGCGTGTTAAACGCTGGCGGGGATGATTGTTTTTAAGCTGGCGCGCGAGTGTGTCCAGATGAATCGTCCTTGATTCCATCCGATTCCGCATCTGACGTGTCAGGCGTGTTTCTATGCGTTCAATTCTCTCAAGCAGTGTGCTCGCCTCTGGAACCGCCAGCGCCGCCGCCGCGCTCGGCGTGGGCGCGCGTGCATCGGCCACGAAATCGGCCATGCTGAAATCGGTTTCATGCCCCACGCCGCTAATGAGCGGGATGCTGCTGGCATGAATGACACGCGCCAGACGTTCGTCGTTGAACGCCTGCAAATCCTCCAGCGAACCGCCGCCGCGCACAAGAAGCAAAACATCACAGCTTTGCTCGGCATTGGCCTGCTCCAGCGCGGCGACAAGCTCTTTGGCCGCCGTCGCGCCCTGCACGCTGCTTGGGTATAAACGCAGTGGCACCAGCGGAAAGCGTCGCGCCAGCACATGTAGCACGTCATGCAGCGCCGCGCCGCTGGCTGAGGTTATGATGCCGATACGGCGCGGCAGGGCGGGCAGGGTGCGCTTATGCGCCGGGTCGAACAGTCCTTCGGCAGCCAGGCGCTGTTTGAGCAGCTCAAAAGCGCGCTGCAATGCGCCAAGCCCGGCATCCTCCATGTGCTCGACCAGAAGTTGCAAATCGCCGCGCGCCTCGTACAGCGTAATGCGTGCGCGCAGCAAAACCTGCATGCCGTCCTGCGGACGCATTCTGAGCAACCCGGCGCGCGGGCGAAACATGGCGCAACGCACTTGTGCGCCGCTATCTTTGAGCGTGAAGTACAGATGCCCGGAGGCCGGGCGCGCCAGATTGGAAATCTCGCCCTCCACCCATACCAGTGGCAGACTGGTTTCAATCAGGTTTTTTAGCGTATTGAGCAGTTGGCTGACGCTTAGGGGCGAAGGGCTAGGCAGCATGGGCATGGGGGCGTTGATCGTGGCAGTCTGTAAAAGTTTTACGCTTGATCGCTTGCGCGCAAGCCCAATTTGTCGTTATCCCAGGTCGCCAGATATTCCACACGCGGCGGCATTTGCAGGTGAAAGCCGCGTTCGCGCAGGTTTTCCATAACCTGAAGCACATCGGCGCGGGCGAGCTTGCGTTCAGGCGTTAGCTTCAGACGCATGGCTTCTTCCGGCTCGCGTCCCATGCCTTGGCGCACGTTGTCGGGGAGTTCGGCGTAGGGTTTATGGGCAGCAAGATAGAGGTACATGCCGTCTTTGACGCGGCTGCGGTAGATGATGCAGTCAATGCTGGATGAGGTGTTCATGGTTTTTAAGCGTTGGTTTGAGGAGTCTTAAGGGAAACGCTGATTTATTTCAGTGTTTCCCGCTTGAGGCAGGATGCCCGAATATGAACAAAGACGTAAGTCCGCATGCTTCATGCGAGCCATCGCGGACATGAACGCGAAGCTGGCGTTAGCCCGCCGCGATGAGCGAGCTTATTTATTCCATGGATGGAATAAATAAGCATCTACTTGGCGATGTGAGTCTGCCATTGTGCGGCATTGGCCAGCAGCTCATCTTCATTCAGGGTAAGCAGGCGGCGCTCGTTCATGAGCATCCGCCCGGCCACCCAGAGGTGGGTGATCTGCGCGCGCCCGGCAGCGTAGATGATTTGTGCGATAGGGTCGAAGAGCGGTTGGGTTTCGATCTGTCCGAGGTCAAGGGCAATCACATCTGCGGCCTTGCCCACCTCCAGCGAGCCGATGCGTTGCTCAAGACCTAGCGCGCGCGCGCCACCCAAGGTGGCCATAGACAGTGCGTCGGCGGCGGGAATGGCCGCCGCGTCGCCGGAAAAGCCTTTGGCGAGCAGGGCGGCGCTGCGCGTTTCGCCGAGTAAGTCCAAATCGTTATTGCTGGCCGCGCTGTCGGTGCCGATGGCCACGTTAATGCCGTGCGCCTTGATGCGGGCGAGGGGGGCAATGCCGGAAGCCAGTTTGAGATTGGATTCCGGGCAGTGGGCGATATGTACGCCGCGCTGCGCTAGCATGGTCATTTCCGCCTCATTGAGCTGGGTCATGTGTACGGCAAGAAAGCGTTCATTGAGCAGGCCGAGGCGGTCAAGACGCGCCAGCGGACGTTCACCCGTCAAGCGCACGGCTTCCTTCACCTCAAACGCGGTTTCGTGAACGTGCATGTGGAGGCCGAGGTCGAGTTTTTGCGCCAATTCGCGCACATGCTCAAGCGGGGCATCGCTGACGGTATAGGGCGCGTGCGGCGCGAGCATAAACGACATGCGCGGGTTGCCATGCCATTCGTCCAACAGATTCAGTTCATTGCGCAGGCTGCGGGCAAGGGCGCTTTTTTCGCTGTAGCGGATGTGCCATTCCTCACGCAGGCGTTGGCCTTTACTCAGGTACTCGTCCGGCCCGCTGCCCCAGGGCGTGGGGAAGTCGATCACGGTCAGGCCGATGGATGCGCGCAAACCGGCCTGTTCAGCGGCGCGCAGGGTGGCATCCGGGAAAAAATACATGTCGTTGAAGCAGGTTACGCCGCTTTTAATCAGTTCAGCACAGGCGAGCAAGCTACCATCGAAGACGAAGACATCACTTAGAAACTGATTTTCCAGCGGCCAGATATGCTCTTGTAGCCAGGTCATCAGCGCCAAATCATCCGCCACGCCGCGCAACAGGTTCATGGCGACATGCGTGTGTGCGTTGACCAGACCGGGCATGAGGGCGTGCTGGGGTAATTCAATTTCACGCGAGTGGTTTTGCCGCGCAAACTTGCGTGCCTCGCTTGTGGGCAGGATGGCGCTGATAAGGCCATCGTTCATCACGAGGCTGTGGTTTTGCAAAACCTGGCCGTGCGGCACGATGGGGATAATCCAGTCGGCATGAAGAATGGTTTCGGCGGGCATAATGTTACGCTCGATTAAAATTTACCGAACTATACCTGCCCAGTCCTGGCTTGTGGATGCACAATGCGCAAATGGGTGTTTGAGATTAAAGACGGATGAGTGACGAAACCTGGATTGATACTGTGGTCGATGGCTTGGTCGAACCAGGCTATGTGGTGATACCGCAGGCGTTTGCACCGAAGCTTGCCGAAGCCTTGCGTGACGAGGCGCAGGCGCGGCGCGAGCGTTTTCGTCCGGCGGGGATTGGCAATCAGGCCATGCGCGCGCAGGCGGTGCGCGGCGATAGCATTGACTGGCTGGAGTGGGGCGAGGGCGCTTTGGCGGTACAGCCGTTTTGGCAGGCGATGGAAGCCTTGCGCGATAACCTCAACCGCCAGCTTTATCTTGGCTTGCGTGATCTGGAATGCCATTTTGCCCTGTATCCTCCGGGCGGCGGCTATCAGAAACACTACGACAATCCACAGGGGCGATCAAAGCGTCTGGTGACGATTTTGCTGTATTTGAACCCGGACTGGCGGCCTGAGCATGGCGGGCGGCTGCATATTTATGACCCGCAGGATGAGGCGCGCGAGCTGGCGTGCGTGTCGCCCGAGGCGGGAACGTTTGTGGCATTTTTGTCCGAGCGCTTCCCTCATGCCGTGGAGTTGGCGCGGCGCGAGCGTTTGAGTTTGACCGGTTGGTGGAGGCGCGAATGATGAATACGCAAGATGTTTTACAGGCGATGCAGCAAGGCGCGCTGCTGGTGACGGTAAATAACCGCTTGGCGCGGCATTGGCGCGGGCAGTTTACGCAGGCGATTGCTGCCGAGCACGCGCTGTGGAGCGTGCCGCAGATTCTGCCCTGGGGCGTGTGGTTGCGCTGCTTGTGGGATGAGGCGAGCTGGTTGGAGGCCGATGCGCCCTTGCTGCTGGATGCGAGCCAGACGGCTTTGCTTTGGCAGAAAATCATCGAGCGGGATGATGCACCCTTGTTGCAGGCGCGCGCGACCGCTCGTTTGGCGCAGGATGCCTGGCATTTGGCGCAGGATTGGCAGATTTCCATGCCATTTTCTGCGCATGTCGATGCTTTGGAGTGCAATGAGGATGTGCTGCGCTTTCAGGATTGGGCGCAGGAGTTTGCCGCGCAATGCAGTCAACAGGCTTGGCTGGATGAGGCGCGTCTGCCTGCGGTATTGCTGGATGCCTTGGCTGCGGGGCGTATGGCGTTGCCCGCAAGAGTGTTGCTGCTTGGCTTTGAGGATTGGACACCAGCACAGCGTGCCTTATTGGATGGGATGCGCAAGCGTGGAGTGGATGTGCGGCTGGTTGAGGGCGAGGCGCGTCAAGCCGCGCATCCGTTGCGCCTGGGCTTTGCCGATGCTGCGCAGGAGGACGAAGCGGCGGCACGCTGGGCGCGTGCTTATCTGGAACGTGAGCCGACGGCGCGTCTGGCGATCATTGCCCCCGATCTACAGAATCGGCGTGCGCGCCTCACACGCTTGCTGGATGCCCAGCTTGCGCCGCAGTGTCTGCTTCCCGGCGGGCAGGATGCGCCGCGTCCGTGGAATATGTCGCTTGGCGTGGCCTTGCGTGAACATGGCATGGTGCAGGCCAGTCTGTTGGTGTTTGCCTTGGCTGAGACTCGACTGGAGCTGGCGGTGCCGGGACAATCTTTGGGGCAGGCGCTGCGCAGTCCGTTCCTGGCAGGCTTTGCCGAGGAACGCGAGGCGCGTGCCATGTTGGATGCGCGTTTGCGCGAGTGGGGCGAGTTGAGCTTATCCAGCACGCAGGTGCGCAAACAGGCGCTGGAACATGGCTGCCCGCAGTTCGTGCGGATCTTGATGCAGCTGGAGCAGGCAAGAAAGGCGCAACCTTCCACGCAGTCGCCCGCCGAGTGGCTGGCGGCTTTGCATGAAGCATTGCAAATCGCCGGCTGGCCGGGAGATGCGGCGCTGAGCAGCGTCGATTTTCAACTCCGCAAAGCCTGGCTGGATGCGCTCCAGTCGCTTGCGACCTTGGGGGTGGTGCAGCCCAAAATGAATCGCAGTGCCATGCTCGCCCATGTGCGCGCGCTGGCTGCCGAGACCGTGTTTCAGCCAGAAGCCGCTGTCGATGCGCCGGTGCAGGTGCTTGGGCCGCTGGAGGCGCTGGGGCTGCCCTTTGATGCCGTGTGGCTGCTCGGGATGCAGCATGAGCAATGGCCGCCTTCGGTGCGAGCGAATCCGTTTTTGCCGATGCGTCTGCAAACCCGCCTGAACATGCCGCACGCTTCCCCGGCGCGCGAGCTGGCCTATGTGCGCCGTATCAGTGCGCGTCTGTTGAGTTTGACGCAGGGCGGCGAAGTGATCGTCAGCTACCCGACACAGGCCGAAGGGCGCGAGCTGGAACCTAGCCCGTTGTTTGAGCACCTGCCGGAAGCGTCGCTCGCAGCCTTGGCGCAAGCGGATGTGCCGATGCCTGCCTACTGGACGACGGCGACGGCGCGTATGGAGTGGCTTGAGGATATGACTGCGCCGCCTGTGGAGGCGGGCACAGCCATCAAGGGCGGCGCACGGGTGCTGGAATTGCAGTCGGCCTGCCCGTTCCGCGCTTTTGCCGAATTGCGCCTGAACGCCAAGGCTCTGGACGAGCCGGATCTCGGGCCGGATGCTCTTGCGCGCGGCAATTTGTTGCACAAGGTGATGGATCTGTTATGGGGCGAATTGGGCGATCAGGCGGCGCTTTTGGCGCTGGATGAAGCGGCCTTGCGAGCTTGTGTCCAGCGGCATGTGCAGACCGCGCTGGAGGCCGAGGCGCTCAAACATCGTTCACTCTGGCCGCCGCGCTTACAGGCGCTGGAAATGACGCGCTTGACCGAGCTTATACTGGAGTGGCTGGAGGTGGAGCGCCAGCGCCCGCCGTTTGCCGTCGAGGCGCGTGAGTTGCAGCAGGCGATTGCGATGGGCGGGCTGCAACTTTCGGTCAAAATCGACCGTATCGACCGCGTGGGCGGCGAGGTCGGCGGCAAGCTTGTGATCGACTACAAAACCGGCAAGGCCGCGCCCACGCAATGGGCGGGCGAGCGCCCGGAAGCGCCGCAATTACCCTTGTATGCAGTTAGCAGCGAGCAGGTCAGCGCCCTGGCCTTTGCCCAGGTACGCGCCGGGGAGATGACCTTGAGCGGCCTGGCGGACTCAGCGGCGGGCGACATCGGGCTTAAAACGGCGGAACAGGACTGGGGCGAGGTTTTGCTGGAATATCGGCGCGTGCTGGAGACCCTGGCCGCAGGCTTCCGCGAGGGCGATGCGGCGGTTGACCCACGCAAACCCGCCGTGTGTGGTACCTGTTCACTGACCATGCTTTGCCGTATCCATGAGCAGGCGGGCGAGGGGTTTGCGTTGGAGGAGACTGAAGAGTAGTTGTTGAGATGGATCGATTTTGATGGCGCGGGGTTACGCTGCTGTCAATATCACTTGCCCAACCTCATCTAGATTGACCCTCTGTCTGGCCTGCCAGAGTTCGTAGTTATCCTGCATGGCCTCCAACCGTGGAGCATGTTGCGGCCTGAATCACCACTCACGCCATTGCGCAATTGCAGGGAAGTAAAGACCACATTGAATCCTCAGGTTATCGTCCTGTTTGCGCAGCAATGCCACATAGCTTTCCAATTGGTTGCGGTAAAGCGCTTGTCGACGGTCAAGGAAGTGTTCCATCTCTTCGTCCGCAGCAGGTGTGGCGGTTTTGTAGTCGATAATCCAGCGTGTGCCGTTCTCGATAAAACTGCGGTCGATAATCGCGTTGACCGGGACGTGCTCAATCAAGCCACCGAGCGCCCATTCGCAATGGGCATCTTCATGCGCCGCTAAAATCCAGCGGCCACGCGGGTCGTTGAGCGTGCTCACGAGTGCCGTGAAGACCTGCTCCAGCGCGTTATCGAGTCGCTGCGCAGTGACACCGAGGCGGGCGAGTTCACGGCGCAGCATCGGCGATAGCAGGTCACGCGCGTGCATGCGCTTATCCCAAACCTCAAGCCCGTCAAGGGCGATACGCTCAAACAGGCGGTGCAGCAGCTTGCCCACATGACGCGGAGTTTCGTCGCCTGCCTGCCAGCTTTCATCCACGGTCTGGTGATCGGAAGGGCGCAGTGTGCCCCCGCGTTGCGGCAGTAAGACGGCGGCGGGCGGTTGCGGGGCGGGGGTGATGGTGGCAATACGGCGTAGTTGGGCGCTGGGGGATGGAGATTCACCCCCTCCCCCCTGGCGGGGGAGGGGGTTGGATGTGTCATCAAGCATACATTCAATCCCCGGCCACAGCTTGGCAAGCAGGCTGCGCGTAGGCGCTTTCCATGCGCCGTCCTTGTCGCGACAAGCCTCGGCGACCAGGTGTAGACGCTGAATGGCGCGCGTCGTGGCGACGTAGAGCAAGCGCCCGCTTTCATGCGCCTCACGCGTCGCGTCCATGTTTTGCAGCCAGGAATACAGCGTCGCCGGGGCTTTTTTGTCCTTGCCTTCGCCCACGGCCTTGATCGGTGCGAGCAATAGCTCGGTCTGTTGATGCTCGTTTTCACGTTCGTGCCAGATCAGCAGGCGGCTATCGCCATTCGGCGGCGTGCGCGCCAAACCGGGCAGAATCACGGTGTGAAATTGCAAGCCCTTGGATTTGTGGATGGTCATCAACTGCACGAGTGGCTGCCCAGGCTTGGGGGTATCCGGCGGGGCGTAGAGCTTCTTGAGCTGGTCTTGTAGTTCTACGGCTTCGATCACGCCAGCGAGTTCATTGTGCAAGCCATCCAGCAGGTCAAAGAAGATTTCAGCCTCGCTCAGTTCACGCGGCTGGCGCACACATTGCGCACCGCCAAGCGCCAGCCACAAGCCTTCGACCTGGCGGCGCAGCGGGATACGCCCACTTTCCGCAAGGCTCGTCGCAAGATGCGTGCGCAGATGCCGCAGGCGAACGCGCGCATCGTCGCCAAGTGCGTCCAGTCGCGTCTCATCCTGCATCAGTTGCCACACCGTAGCCTTGGGCTGCCCCGCAAGCAGGGTATGCAAATCGCACAGAGCAAGGCCGCACCACGGCGCGCGCAGCACCGCAAGCCAGGCGATACGGTCGGCAGGGTGCAGCAGGGCGCGGGTCAGCGCCAGCAAATCATGCACCATCGGCTGATCGGCCAGTTGCTCGATTTCGACCGCCTGAAAGGCGATATTCGCGGCGCGCAGGGCAGGGATGATCTGCGCCAGATGGCTGCGTGAACGCACCAGAATGGCCACATTGCGGTCATCATCCTTCATGTGAGTGCCGTCGGCGGGCAGGCTGGCAAGCGCGTTTTGCACCAGGTTGACCACATGCGCGGCTTCGAGCGTGCCGCGTTCAGGAGCATCCTCATCGTCCTTGTCCGCCTTCTCCAGCAGGTGCAAGCGTGCGGCCACGCCCTCGGCCTCGGGGTGGAAGGCTACGACAGCAGGTTCGGCGTAACGCACTGCGCCCTCGTTGATATTGTCGCTGGGTGCGAGCACCTGCGGGAACACGCGATTGACCCATGCGACAATCCCGGCTTGTGAGCGGAAATTGGTGGACAGCTCCAGCGCCTTGAGCGCCAGCCCGCCCACGCCTTGCTGCTGCGCCTGCAAGAACAGCCCGACCTCGGCCTCGCGGAAGCGGTAGATCGACTGCATCGGGTCGCCGACCAGAAACAGGCTGCGTCCTTCATATTCGCTGTAGGCGGTTTCGCCCGGCTGCCAGCCGGCAATCAGCTTTTTCAGCAGCTCGAATTGGGTGGTGGAGGTGTCCTGAAACTCGTCGATCAGGATATGGCGCAGGCGGTAATCCAGCGCCAGCCAGACCTCGCTCACCCCCTCGTCAGCCGATCCCAGCGTGCGTTGCGCGGCAAGAGCGTTTTCCACAAAATCCACTGTGCCGCGTGTGCCGAAAGTTAAATTCAGTTCGGCCACGGCCAGATTGAGTAATTGCAGCAGCGCGGCGAGCACTTTCCAGTCTTTTTGCGGGTAAAAGGGCGCGGGAATGCTGCGGCAGGCATGTAAAGCCTGTTCAAGCCCAGGATACTTACTCAACGAGTCCAATAGTTGTAACAGGCGATTTTTGAAGGCCGTGCGTTCGCTCTTGCTTTCCTTGTCCTGCGCGTCACTGGGTGAGAGTACGCCATGTCCCTTGTTGGGTTTTTTCAGCCATGTTCCCGCTTTGGTCAGCAGAAGCTCGGCCAAGCCTTGCCAGCGCGGCAGATCGTCCACGCAGGCTTCAGGCCAGCCCTTGACTTGCCAGTGCATACGCAGGTCGGAGTTTTCCACGCCTTGTGCTTCAAGATTGGCGCACAGCGTGGCCGCAAGCGTGCTGGTTTCATCCTTGAGTTGGCTTGGAAACAGAGCCTGCAGCGCGCTTAACTCGCTGTCGACCATGTTTTGCAATGCGGCTTCCAGCGCGGATTGTTCTGCGTTTTGGGTGTGCCTGAGCCATTGATCGCGCTTGGCGAGCATAACGGCGAGCAGGTCGCGCACGCGGGCAAGGTTATTGCCCAAATGCGGCAAAAGCGTTTCCAGGGCGTGAGTGTCTGCGTCGTCCTTATCAAGGTCTGTTTCGATACGCGCCAATACATTCGTCGCCGCTTCGAGATACAGTGCTTGCGGTGAGTCATCGACGGCGCTCGGCGTGCCGAACCCGGCGGTCAGCGGCAGGCGAGCAGCAAGCGAAGCGCACAGGCTGTCGATGGTCTGGATACCCAAACGCGCCGGTTGTTGCAGCAGGTTCCAGCCCAGTTCACGATCACGCGCCAAGGCCGCCAGGGCGCGTTCACGCTGGCGCACAAGGTGCGGGCTGGCATCCGCAGCCAGAGGCTGTTCGGCCTCGCGCAGCGCCTTGAGCACGCGGCTGCGCATCTCACCTGCCGCCTTTTTGGTAAAAGTGATGGCAAGAATTTCTTCCGGGCGCTCGATTTCGGCCAGCAAGACCAGAATGCGCTGAATCAGCAATTCGGTCTTGCCCGAACCCGCCGGGGCTTGCACCACGCAGCACAGCCTTGGGTTAAGAGCTTGTTCGCGGATAGTGGCATCGAGCAGGGCGGGGGAGGTCATGAATGCAGGCTCCGGGGATGTTATGGAGAGGGTCGGAAGATCGCGCTTGTTGTGGATGAAGACGAACGAACCCCAGGCTGATAGGTCGCATTAAACACCATGTCTGTCAGCCGGCGCTTGAAGTTGGGGTTGTCGCTGAACTGCTTGAACAGCTCGGTGTGGTCGGACAGCAACTCCAGCATCACGCGCTTGAGCGCCTTGTCGTGCTCCAGCTTGGCGTTTTGCTTGTCGGAGTTCGCCTGCGCGTTCTGGTAGGCCTTGTCCTGCGCCACCCGCGCCGGGATTTCCTCGGCGATGACCTTGCGGATCTTGTCCTCGTCCTTCCACTCGATATTGCCGAACAGGTCGTTGAACTGTTTGATCACGTTCGAGAGCCTGTCCAAGTCCGGCTCGCCACTGCCACCGCCACCACCGGGCGGCGGCGGTTCGACCAAGGCGTCCGCGTCGTCCAGCGCCATCCTCATCGCCGCCTGCGCCTGCGCGCGGTAGCTGTCCATGTCAATGGCTTCCAGTACGCCTTTGGAGAGGTCTTCCTCCTTCGGCGCGGGTAGCTTCGGCGTCAGGAAATTCAGGAAGATCGACAGCTTCTCCCATGCCGGATGCCCGTAGGGAAGGATCGCGGAGAGGAAGCCGTAGCTGCGAACGAACGCCTTGGCCTTGCCCTTGAACTTGACCTGTTCGTCCTCGCCGAGCTTGCTGACGTACTCGGCCACGCAGACATCGAGAATGGGGTCGAGCTTTTCGCGGTCGGCTCCGGACAGATACAGCGCCACCAAGTCGTCCACTTGGCTGCCGCTGTAAACCTGCTGCGCGTCCAGCTCGCCCTTGAAGTCGTGCAACTTGTTCGGGTCGGTTTCGCCGTCCTGAATCGTCGCGCGGTAGTACTCCTGAAACGCCGCCTTCACCGCTTCGGCGTTGTCGGCGAAGTCGAGAACGAAGGTGTCCGCCTTCTGCGGGTGCGCCCGGTTCAAGCGCGACAAGGTCTGCACCGCCAGTACGCCCGCCAGCGGCTTGTCCACGTACATGGTGTGCAGCAACGGTTCGTCGAAGCCGGTGACGAACTTGTTGGCGACGATCAGGAATCGATACGGGTCGAGCTTCAGTTTGGCCGGAATGTCCTTGCTCGGGAAACCGTTGAGGTCGGCCTCGGTCTTCTTCGATCCGCCCATCTCGACGTCACCCGAATACGCCACGATAGCCTTGTACGGACTCTTGATCTCGGCAAGGTAGTCCGACACCTCGCGGAAGTAGTCGATGGCGCGCGCGATGCCGTTGCAGACGATCATCGCCCGCGCCTTGCCTCCGACCTTCTTCGCGCCGATCACCTGCGCGGTGAAGTGATCGACCATGATCTCCGCCTTGCGGCGAATGGCCTTGTCGTGCGACTCGACGTAGCGCCGGATTTTCTTCAGCGCCTTCAACTTGTCCACTTGCGGATCGTCCTCTATGGTCTTGGCGACGTGGTAAAAGCTGTCCACCGGCGTGTAGTTGGCGATCACGTCGAGGATGAAACCCTCTTGTATCGCCTGCTTGGTGGTGTAGGTCAGTTCCTCCGGCGAGCGGAACTGCAGCTTGTCGCCGACGAGGGTCTTCTCACCGAACAACTCCAGGGTCTTGTTCTTGGGCGTGGCCGTGAAGGCGAAGTAGCTGGCGTTGGCGAGCAGCTTGCGCGAGGCGATGCGCTTCTCGATTTCCGCGTTCACCGCATCCTGCGTGCTGTCCTCCTCGAACGCCTCCTCGGCAACCTTGCCGCTGGAATCAGGGGCGGCGGCTTTGCCGCCAAGGGCTTCGTGCATCCGCGCCGTGGTCTTGCCGCCCTGGCTGGAGTGCGCCTCGTCGATCAACAGCGCGAAGCTCTTGCCTTCGATCCCGCCCAGCTCATCGAGGATGAACGGGAATTTCTGCACCGTGGTGACGATGATCTTCTTACCCCGGCGCAGGTACTCGCGCAGCTCCTGCGCGTTGTCGGAGTGGCCGAAGATTGCCGCCACGTGGTCGTAACCCTTGATGGTGCGGGCGATCTGCGTATCCAGCGCGCGCCGGTCGGTGATGACGATGATGGAATCGAACTGCGCCGTCAGCGGGTCGTCCTTGCGGCGCAGCTCCACCAACTGGTGCGCCAGCCAGGCAATGGTGTTGCTCTTGCCGCTGCCCGCCGAATGCTGGATCAAATAACGCTTGCCCACCCCGTCGGCGTGGGCGCGGCGCAGCAGGGCGCGCACCGTGCGCAACTGATGGAAGCGCGGGAAGATCTGCTTGCGCTTCTTGCGTTTCTTGCCGCTGGCATCCGCTTCTTCCTCTTCCACCACCTGCGCGTAGCTTTCGATGATGTTGGCCAGCGACTCGCGGGTCAGCACCTGCTTCCACAGGTAATCGGTCTTCAGGCCGTCCGGGTTGGGCGGGTTGCCCGCGCCGCTGTTCCAGCCCTGGTTGAACGGCAGGAACCACGACGCCTTGCCTTTCAATTCGGTGCAGAAACGCACCTCGGCATCATCAACGGCCAAATGTGCGACACAGCGCCCCGACTGGAACAGCAGCTCCTTCGGATCGCGCGTGGTCTGGTACTGCACGATGGCATCCGCAACGGTTTGTTTGGTCAGCGAATTCTTCAACTCGAAGGTCAGCACCGGCAGGCCGTTGATGAAAACGCCCAAGTCCAGTTCGTTGCCGGAATCGTTGCTGTAGCGCAGCTGCCGGGTGACGCTGAAGATGTTCTTGCCGAAAGCCTCCGCTGCGGCGGCATTGCCCGGCGTGGGTAGCAGCTTGTAGAGATCGACGTGTAGCGGCCCGTGGCTCACGCCCTTGCGCAGTACGTCCACCACGCCGCGCTTGGTGATTTCGCCTTGCAGGCGGTGCAGAAACTGGGTGCGCTTGATGCCGTCCGCCGCCAGTTCCAACGTTTCTACCGCCTTGGGCTGAGTGGCCTGCAAGAAGGCCAGCAACTGCGCCACATCCAGCGCCACATCGCGGTTGTAGTCTGAGGCACGGCCTAGCACGTAGCCACCCGGCCCATACACCGGCTCCTGCGCCGTGTTCGGCGCAACGGGCGGATGTTCGCTGATGCCCGCCAGATGGCGCACGATCAATTGCTCCAGTGCCTTCTCGCTGGTGTCGGTGGGTCGGGTCATGCGTCACCTCTCTTTTTTCTGCCTTGGCAGGGTTTTTCGTCCTCTCTCCAACTGCTTCACCGGCTGCGCAATGGCTGCCTCAAAGTCCTTCTCCACCGGCGATGGCCGGTTGCGAACCCGCGCCTGATACTCGGCATAGGCGGCTTCAGCCTTGTCCAGCGCCGACTTGGCCGGAACCTTGCCAGCGTGGGTCAGGATGTCCTTGCGGGTCAGGCGCAGAAAATTATCCAACTCTGCTGCCCAATCGCGCATGGTCATGGGCTGATGCGCCTGCGCTTGCAATTCCGCCACTTCGATATAGGCCGTGACGATGCGGTTGAGCGTGTCCAGCTCTTCGGCATTGAGGTAGTTCTTGGCAATCCCCACGTCGGCCTTGCGCACCGGCGCGCCCTTGCCTGCACCCGCCCAACTGGTCAAGCCCATGTTCGGTGCTTGTGCGTCCACACGCTGCACGATCAATTCAGCCGCCGTGTGGCCGTGCGCCGCCCAGTGCATCTTGTTCTGCACCGTGGCAAAGAACTGCTGCGAGGTTTCGGTGTGTGGGTCGTAGTCCAGGCTGGTGGCGTAGATGTCCAGCACCTTGCGCCAGAACACCTTTTCCGACGAGCGAATGTCGCGGATGCGTGCCAGCAGTTCCTCGAAATACTCGGCATCGTCGCCCCGCTTGAAGCGCTCATCGTCCAGCAGCACGCCTTTGCGCAAATAGGTCTTGAGCTGCTCGGTGGCCCAGCGGCGAAACTGCGTGCCCCGGTGCGACTTGGCCCGGTAGCCGATGGCCAGCGCCACCTCCAGGTTGTAGTGCTTGAGGCTGCGGCCGACCTGTCGACCGCGCTCCTGCCGAACTTGTAAGTACGGCTTACAAGTTGCCGCCTCCTGCAATTCCCCGCTCTGGTAGATGGCGCGAATGTGCTGGGTGATGTTCTGCGGCGAGCTTTGGTAGAGATCCGCCAACTGCTGCTGGGTCAGCCACACGTCACCCGCTTCAAAGCGCACCTGCACGCGGGTCTGGGCGTCCTCGGTCTGGTAGAGCAGAAACTCGCCTTGTCCGGTGGCGGGTAGAACAGTCGTTTGTTCAGCAGCTTGCTGGACGACCGATTGTGTCGGCGGTGTCGACACAATCTTGGTGTCAGTTTTCTTCGCCATCGCCATCCTCCTCTTCGGTCACATCATCTGGGTCATCGCCCAGCACGGCCAGCGCTACATCGTCCACCACGTCGTCCGGGCCGGGCTGCCAGCCGCGCACGTCCACTTGGCCCGTGACCACATCGGCAATCAGGCGGTCGCGGTATTCGCGGATCAGTTTGATTTCGTCTTCGGTGCGGGCGATGGCTTCGTCCAGCGGCTGGCATTCGTCGGTGATCCAGCGGCAGATGGATTGCTGTTCTTCGACCGGCGGCACCGTGAACGGAATCGTCACCAGCTTTTCGCGCGTCAGGTGCGCGATGCTGACGCGGTTCACGATGGCATTGAAGCGGCCACGCTTGCCGTAGACGAAGAACTGGTGAAACAGGAACTCCGGCAGCATCGTCGGCTTGGCGGCAACCCGATGCACGGAGTTCTGGATGTAGCACTCCGGCAGTTCGTCGTTCCACATGCAGGCGCGGCCAACTTCGCCACCTTCGCTGACCAGCAGATCATCCTTGCGAACGCGGAGCTGCGCCATCTCAGCCTTGGCAATCCACATTTCCTTTACATCGCGCACATCGGGCTTAATCCATTGCACGTTCGTCGAGCGCAGGTAGGGCTTGAAATCGCCGTCCCTTCCCTTGGCTTCGGTGGTCAGCATCTTGCCCAAGACCACATTGGCTACGTTCTTGAGTCGTTGAACTTCCCAATGCTCCGGCACCTCGCCCAGCCATTCGATGCCGGAAGGCTTCAGCGCGACCGCAGCATCAAGGCCGCGCGTGACGGCGTGGTCGATGATGCGCAGCTTCTGCTCGGTCAGCAGCTTGATGAGATCGCGCTTAGCCTTGATGAAGCGGGCAATGTGCGCGTCCTGCGCGCGCAGGTAGGCGACGATCTGGTCTTGCTCGGGGCGCGGAGGCACGAGCGAGGGCATCTGCTTGAAGGATTCCCAATACAGCCTGTTGCGGTCGGCCACGATGCCGCGTGAGTACTTGTTGACCTCCTGCATGTACGCCGCTGTGCGAAACAGATAGCTGTAGTAGCTGCTGTTTGCCCCAGCGTAGGGCTTCACCACCACATAAGCCGGACTGACCAGTCCATCAACCGGCGCGGGGCCGACCGCGCCTTGCCACATCCGCATCATGTTGTAGGCAATGTCGCCCTGGGTCGCACGCTTGTATTTCTGCTTCTGGCTCATCACCTGCTTGCGTTTCAGGTTTTCCATGTCGCGCACGCGCACACCAGTGCGCAACGAGACTTCCAGAATGGGCAGATCGGGGAAGCCTGTTTCGACTCGATGACCGAATAGGCGACCATTTCGCAGCACCTGCCAGCCCTCCGGCAACTGCGGAACCCAAGGCAACCCGGATGTGCGATAGGCCGGGTACGCGCTCGCCGCCGCCATCACGCGCCCCCCACGATCTTGTGCAGCAAACCCTCGCTCTGCTGCTCCAGCGCGAGGATGTCGGCGCGGATTTCCGCCAGCGTGCGCAGCGGTGCGGGCTTGTAGAAATAGCGGGAAAACGAAATCTCGTA
>CAZTYJ010000011.1:28303-65373 GCA_964618025.1 uncultured Halothiobacillus sp.
CCAGCGTGCGCAGCGGTGCGGGCTTGTAGAAATAGCGGGAAAACGAAATCTCGTAGCCGATCTGGGTCTTGTCCGTGGCAATCCAAGCGTCCGGCGCGTGTGGCAGCACCTCGCGGGCGAAGAAGGCATCGATGCCGCCCGACTCTTTCAACGGCACCTGCTCGGTGTCGCGCAGTTCGCTGTCGGGTTCGTACTCGACCATGAAGCGATCCTTGCCCACGGTCTCCAGGGTCGCACCATCGAAGCCGGGTTCGAAATGTTCGCCCGCCTTGAGCTTCTGGCGTTTGGCAACCACGGGCGGCGCGGTTTCATCGCGCCAGCTCACTGCCTTGTAAATGACCTTCATCGAAGGCGCGCCGAGCTTGTCGCCCTGCGCCTTCAGCGCGGCATCGAAGCGGGCGCGGAACTCGTTGTGGTCGTCGAACACGGCGCTGCCCAGTGCCTGCTGCGCCCGCTTTGCCACCTCCATCAGCCCCTTGTCGCGCTGCCACGTCGATGCGTCGAGCAGCTTCTTGCGGCGCTTGGCGGGCACGGCCTTGCGCGCGGCGGGAGCCTCGCTGGCGTCAAAGCTGTCGCCGTCTTCGCTATCGCTGGTATCAAGGTCGTCGGCATCAAACTCGTCCTCAGCCTTAAGCCATGCCTCGATGACCGGTTTGCGCTTGGCGAACTCGCTGTACAGCGCCTCGCCGTGGGCGGCGTAGATCTCGGCGCGCAGCGCCTCATCGCCGGTGGCAAAGCGCAGGGGGGCGATGCGTTCGTCGGAGAGTTGGCTTTTCAGGCGCAGCGGGCGCTCGACGGTGATCTTCCAGTAGCCGAAGTCCTGGGTGTCGAACCATTTCGACTGGGCGGTTTCCTGCGCCTCGCCCAGATACAGGCCGAGGATGCGGGCAATGTCGGCGTCAGCCAGTTCGCAGTTCTTCTTGCCAAGGTTGCGGCGCAGCGGCTGGAACCACTGCGATGCGTCGATCAACTGCACGCGGCCTTTGCGGTGTTCGGCTTTCTTGTTGGCCAGTACCCAGATGTAGGTGGCGATGCCGGTGTTGTAGAAGATGTTGAGCGGCAGGGCGATGATGGCCTCCAGCCAGTCGTTTTCCAGTACCCAGCGGCGGATGTTGCTCTCGCCCTGGCCCGCGTCGCCGGTGAACAGTGCCGAGCCGTTATGCACCAGCGCAATGCGCGATCCCAACGGGGTGTGGTGCTTCATCTTTGAGAGCTTGTTCACCAGGAACATGAGCTGGCCATCTGACGAACGCGTGAGGAGCTTGAACTCAGGCTGGTTCGCGTGGCTGACGATGAAGCGCGGGTCGTTGAATTCCTGCTTGCCGCCCATGCGCGTGAGGTCGGTCTTCCAACTCTTGCCGTAGGGCGGGTTGGAGATCATGAAGTCGAATTCGCGCGAACGGAACTGGTCGGCGGACAGGGTGGATTTGTCCGCGCCACCGACGATGTTCTCGGCCTCCGCACCTGCGCCCTTCAAGAGCAGGTCGGCCTTGCAGATGGCGTAGGTTTCATCGTTGATCTCCTGGCCGAACAGGTGGATGGACACCTCCTTGCCGTGCTGCTCGGCCAGTTCGTGCAAGGCTTCCTCGGCCACGGTGAGCATACCGCCGGTACCGCAGGAGCCGTCGTAGAGCGAATAGGTGCTGGACTCGATCCGGTCGGCCACCGGCAGAAACAGCAGCTTGGCCATGAGTTGCACCACATCGCGCGGGGTGAAGTGTTCGCCAGCTTCCTCGTTGTTTTCTTCGTTGAAGCGGCGGATCAGCTCCTCGAACACCGTGCCCATGCCGTGGTTGTCGAGCGCGGGCAGCTGAGTTTTCCCGTCGGCATCCTTCACCGGCAAGGGCGCGAGGTTGACCTCGGGGTCGAGGAAGTCGTCGATCAGGTAGCCGAGGACGTGGGAATCCACCAGCTTCTGAATCTGGTTGCGGAAATTGAACTTGGTGAGGATTTCCTGCACGTTGGGCGAGAAGCCGTCCAGGTATGCAATGAAGTCATCGCGCAGGCGCTGTCCTTGGCTGCTTCCTTTCAGCTTGGCCAGCGTGAATTCGGAGACGTTGTAGAAGGCTTGGCCTGCCGCCATGCGCAGCGCGCCGTCCTGCTCGGCCACCTGGTGGGTGTCGAGGAACTTCTTGCGCGCGAGCACGGCGTCCTTGGTGGCTTCCAGGACAGCATCGAGCCGTCGCAGCACGGTGAAGGGCAGGATCACGTCGCGGTACTTGCCGCGCACGTAGACATCGCGCAGTCGGTCGTCAGCGATGTTCCAGATGAAGTCGGAAATCCACTTGATCTGGCTTTGGTCTTGTTGTTTTGCGGGTTTCATCAAGCCTGTCCTTGTGTCGTCGGCGTATGCGCTGTAATCGCTTCTGGTGGTTTTACTTGCTCCAGGTATCTCTCAGTGTCACCGTGCGGTTGTACACCGGGTGTTCCGCGCTGTGATCTTTAAGGTCGGCGACAAAATAGCCGTGGCGTTCGAACTGGAAGATCGACTCGGGCGCGGCAGAGGCCAGGCTGGGTTCGAGCATGACGCGGATGGCGGCCTTGGCGTTTGGATTGATGTCGTCGAGGAAGTCGCGCTCCAAGTCTTCCGCATCGCCTTCACGACGCGCGCCCGGCGCGGGGACGGCGAACAGGCGGTCATACAAACGCACTTCGGATGCGACCGCGTGGGCAGCGGACAGCCAGTGGATATTGCCCTTGACCTTGCGCGATTCCGAGCCGGGAGTGCCGGATTTGGTGTCGAAATCGACTTCGGCGTACACGCAAGTGATCTTGCCGTTTTCGTCCTTGTCGAAACCGGTGCATTTGATGATGAAGCCGTAGCGCAGGCGCACTTCGCCGTTTGGCTGCATCCGGAAATAGCCCTTGGGCGGGGTTTCCATGAAGTCTTCACGCTCAATCCACAGCTCGCGGGCAAGCGGCACCATGCGCTTGCCCAGTTCGGGTTTTTGCGGGTGGTTGGGGGCGTAGCATTCTTCAATATGCGCGGCATCGACGTTGGTCAGCACCAGCTTGAGCGGGTCGAGCACGGCGATACGGCGCTCGGCGCGCTCGTTCAAATCCTCGCGCATACAGTCTTCCAGCACGCTCATGTCGATCAGGCTGTCGGATTTGGAGATGCCAATGCGATCAAGGAACAGCTTGAAGCCTTGCGCGGTAAAACCGCGACGGCGTGCGCCCTTGAGCGTGGGCATACGCGGGTCGTCCCAGCCATCGACATGATTTTCTTGCACTAATTGGATGAGTTTGCGCTTGGAGAGTACGGTGTAGGTCAAATTCAGACGCGAGAATTCGATCTGTTGCGGCAGCGGGCGGGTGAAATGTCCGGCATCGGCCAGGCGTTCGAGGAACCAGTCGTAGAGTGGGCGGTGCGATTCAAATTCCAGCGTGCATAGCGAGTGGGTGATGTTTTCCAGTGCGTCGGATACGCAATGCGCGTAGTCGTACATTGGATAGATGCACCAGGCATCCCCTGTGCGGTGGTGGTGCGCGTGGCGGATGCGGTAAATCGCCGGGTCGCGCAGGTTGATATTCGGTGAGGTCATGTCGATTTTGGCACGCAGGATGTGCGTGCCGTCGGCGAATTCACCGGCTCTCATGCGACGGAACAGATCGAGGCTATCGCTGATGCTGCGCCTGCGGTAGGGGCTATCTGTGCCGACCTGGGTCAGCGTGCCGCGTGTGGTGCGCATCTCTTCGGCGCTTTGCGAATCGACGTAGGCGTGACCGCCTGTGATTAGGGTTTCGGCAAAGCTGTAGAGCTGTTCGAAATAGTCCGAGGTGAAGTAGAGGTGGGCGGAGGTGTCAAAGCCCAGCCAGTGCACATCTTCAAGAATCGCATCAACGTATTCCTGTTCTTCCTTGGTCGGGTTGGTGTCGTCAAAACGCATGTGGCACACACCGCCAAACTCGGCGGCCAGACCGAAGTTGAGGAAGATGCTCTTGGCATGGCCAAAATGCAGATAGCCGTTCGGCTCGGGTGGAAAGCGGGTTTCGACGCGGCTGCTCCATTTGCCGGAGGCATTGTCGGCTTCGATCAGGGTGCGGATGAAATGGACGGCGGGGGCGGGGGCGTTGTGGGCGTGGCTCATGCGGTGGCGAATGGGGTCAGGTTAAAAGTGCCGCGCATTATGCCATGTTGCGCGTGCAACTAACGTTGGAGCTGCGGCAGCTTATTGGGGATGCCGTCCCATTCTGCGGCCTTGGGTAGCGGGGCTTTGCTGCGTGTGATGACCGGCCATTGCTGCGCTAGATCGGCGTTGAGCTGGATGAATTTGAGTTCGCTGGCAGGCAGGTCGTCTTCGGAAAAAATCGCCTGCGCCGGGCATTCGGGCACGCAGAGCGCGCAGTCGATGCACTCATTCGGGTCAATGACGAGGAAGTTCGGTCCTTCGTGGAAGCAATCCACCGGGCAGACTTCCACGCAGTCGGTGTATTTGCATTGAATGCAGTTGTCGGTGACGACGAAGGCCATAATGAAGCTCCATGCGGATTGATTGTGCGGCGCATGGTAACCGAGGCGTGAAGGAGGATGTAGCCAGAATGTCCGGGTTTATCCACATTTTTCGTGGATGAGCTTGTGGAAAAGTGCGGGATGCCTTGTAGAAGATTCGTGCCGGGCTGATGCTTCCGGCCAGGATTTTGCCGGTTTTGGTGCGCCGGGGTGACGTTCCAGACATTTATTGATGCGGTACGAAATATATCTTGAAGCCCGCGCCTACCGTCTATTCACGCTTCATTCAGGCAAGAATCAATTAAGAGGGGTTCATAGCATACCCTTGAGCTGATACAACATGGCCAGCGCCTCACGTGGGCTAAGCTCGTCCGGGTCAAGCTCGCGCAGGGCATCCAGGGCGGGTTCTGCTTCAATCACATCCACATGCGGCGTGTAAAACAAATCAAGTTGCGGCACGGGCGCGGCCATGGATTCATTTTCAAGTTGGCGTAAATGCTTGCGCGCATTCTGGATGACTTTTTTCGGCACGCCGGCCAGTGCCGCGACGTGCAGGCCGTAGCTTTGACTGGCCGGGCCGTCTTGTACGCTGTGCAGGAATACGATGCGCTCGCCATGTTCCACGGCGGCAAGATGCGCATTGCGGGCGTTGGTGTGGGTTTCGGGGAGGCGGGTCAACTCAAAGTAATGGGTGGCAAACAGGGTGTAGGTATTTAATTCCGCGAGCTTTTCTGCTACAGCCCAAGCGAGCGCCAAGCCATCAAATGTACTGGTACCACGCCCGATTTCATCCATTAACACCAGACTTTGTGCCGTGGCGTGATGCAGGATATTGGCGGTCTCGGTCATTTCCACCATAAAGGTTGAGCGCCCGCTGGAGAGATCATCGGAAGCACCGATACGGGTGAAAATACGATCCATCGGGCCGATGCGTGCTGCGCTTGCCGGGACATGGCTGCCGATATGTGCCAGCAGCACAATCAAGGCCGTTTGCCGCATATAGGTCGATTTACCGCCCATGTTCGGTCCGGTAATTAGCAATAGGCTTTGCTCGGGCGCAAGCTGGGTGTCATTGGCAATAAACGGCCTATCCAGCGTGGCTTCGACCACCGGATGCCGGCCGCCTTGAATGTCGATGCCTGGCTCGTCGGACAAGAGCGGGCGACACCAGTCCAAGCGGTGCGCACGTTCAGCCAGCGTGCTCAGCACGTCCAGCGCGGCGAGGCCTTGGGCGACACGGGCAAGCGGTTCGCGCTGCTCAATCAACGCATCCAACAGCGTGTCGAAGAGCATTTTTTCACGCGCCAAGGCGCGCTCGCGTGCCGATAACACCTTGTCCTCATAGGATTTTAATTCGGGCGTGATGTAGCGCTCCGCGCCCTTGAGCGTCTGGCGGCGGATGTAATCGGCGGGGGCTTTTTCCGCCTGGGCGCGCGAGAGTTCGATATAAAAACCATGCACGCGGTTGTAGGCGACCTTGAGCGTGGCAATGCCGGTGCGCTCGCGTTCTCGCTGTTCCAAATCGAGTAAAAACGTATCCGCATTCACCGAGAGCGCGCGCAGTTCGTCCAGCGTCGCGTCATAGCCTTGCGCAATCACCCCGCCATCACGCAGCAGGGCGGCGGGCGGTTCGGCAATGGCGCTGCTCAATAAATGATGCACTTCGGGCAGGGGTTCGAGCTGGGTTTGCAGATCAAGCAATGCGTCGCGTTGCAGGGCGGCAAGACTGGCATACAGGCCGGGCAGCTGGCCGAGGGTCTGGCGCAAGGCAGCAAGGTCACGCGGACGCGCGCTGCGCAGGGCGATACGCGCGAGGATGCGCTCGACATCGGCGGTTTCGCGCAAAAGATCGTGCAGCGTTTCAAAGCCGCGTGTTTCCAGCAGCGCGCCGATGGCCTCCTGGCGTTGCAACAGGCTGGCACGCTGGCGCAGCGGTCGATGCAGCCAGCGGCGCAGCTCACGCGCCCCCAGTGCAGTAGCCGTGTGATCCAGCACGCCGAGCAGGCTGTGACGGCGCTCGCCTGTGATGGAACTATCCAGCTCCAGATTACGCCGCGCCACGGCATCCAGCAGCAGGCCGTCTTCACGGTATTCCAGCCCGATGCCGCTTAAATGCGGCAAGGCGGCGCGCTGGGTATCGTTCAGATACACCAGCAACGCCCCGGCAGCGGCAATGGCGCGCGCATGACCTTGCAGACCAAAGCCGTTTAAATCATGCACCGCAAACTGGGCGCAAAGGGCGCGTTCACTGCTGTCCACGCCAAAATGCCATGCCGGACGCGGGCGCAGGCCGCTTGACTCAGCGCAGCTCGCAGGCAGCGTGATGTTTTCCGGATACAGCAGTTCAGCCGGTGCGAGGCGCGCCAGTTCAGCACTCAAGCCCTCGTCATCCTCCAGCTCCATGGCGCGAAAACGCCCGCTGGCCAGCTCCACCCAGGCCAGTCCCCAGCCTTGTTTGCTATGCACGATGGCTGCCAGCAGATTGTCGCGCTTATCGTCCAGCAGGGCTTCATCGGTCAGCGTACCGGGGGTGATGATACGCACCACCTGGCGCTCGACCGGGCCTTTGCTGGTCGCAGGGTCGCCGATCTGCTCGCAAATGGCCACCGACTCGCCCATTTTGACCAGGCGCGCCAGATAGCTTTCCGCCGCGTGATACGGCACCCCGGCCATCGGAATCGGTTGCCCGGCGCTTTGCCCACGATGGGTCAGCGTTAAATCCAGCATGGCCGCCACGCGCCGCGCATCCTCGAAAAACATCTCGTAAAAATCGCCCATACGATAGAACAATACGCCATCGGGAAAGTCAGCCTTGATGCGCAGATATTGCTGCATCATGGGGGTGTGTTCATTAGTCATTGATTTGTATGATTATTTATGTTGTATATATTTTTGGGTGGATGCTGATTAAATTCATCTGTGGGTTGAATCAGCAAGCCTCGTTGTGGCGCACGCCTCTTCAATAGCTGACTTCTCCTGACCTTTTTTGCAAAAGGGGGGTAGGGGGCTTGCCCTTGCCGCGCCTTTCGCCTCACCTCTCCGGGGCGAATAGCTTGATAACGCATTGAGCCAGGTCAGCGAAGCACCCTTTGATCTGGCTTGAATGAAACTTGAATGGACGGCAGGAGCGGGCTTGTCCCGCGAGGGGAGAGGGGGGCTAGATCCGAGGTTTGCGTAAGTCCTAATTTATTTTCGTGGCTTTTCCCCACGCGCCACCTTGCCTTTGTTGATACGCCGCTCGCGCTTGTCCTTGAGGTGTTGCATCAAGGATTTGGTGTTGCGCTCGCCTTCCGGTTGATAGGGGTTTTCATCGGTTTTGAATTGCAGCCTGACCGGGGTGGCGTAAAGATGAAACTGTTCGCGGAAGAATTTTTCCAGATAGCGCTTGTAGGATCCTGGCAGGCGGTCGGTTTGTTTGCCGTGGATGATGACGGTGGGCGGGAAACGGCCGCCTTGGTGGGCGTAGCGCAGTTTGATACGGCGGCCATTGACCAATGGCGGTTGATGTTTGAACTGGGCAACTTCGAGCGCTTCGGTCAGGCGAGGGGTGGAGAGTTTGATGCCCGCCGAGGCGTGTGCTTTTTCCACCTTGTCCATTAACAGGCCGACATTGGAGCCGTGCAGGGCGGAGATAAACAGGATTTCGGCGTAGTCGATAAAGTCCAGGCGACGATCCAGCTCGATTTTTACGCGTTCGCGCTGATCGAAGGTCAGGCCGTCCCATTTATTCACCGCGATAATCAGCGCGCAGCCGCGTTCCAGCACGAAGCCGAGCAGGTGCAGATCCTGTTCGACGATGCCTTCCTGCGCATCGACCACCAGCACGACGACTTGTGCCGCGTCCACCGCTTGCAGGGTTTTCACCACGCTGAATTTTTCGATCATATTGTCCACCCGCCCGCGACGGCGCACGCCGGCGGTGTCGATCAGGGTGACCGGCTTGCCGTTGTGTTCCCAGGGGATGAAGATGGCGTCGCGCGTGGTGCCGGGCATGTCCATGGTGACCATGCGCTCTTCGCCGAGCAAGCGGTTGACCAAGGTGGATTTGCCGACATTCGGGCGACCGATGATGCCGACTTTCATGCCTGCGGCATCAATGGCATCGTCGTCCATGTCTTCAGCAGCGGGCGGCAATAACTCGATGATGCGCTCCGCCAGCCCCAACATGCCGCGACCATGCGAGGCGACCAGGCGCACCGGTTCGCCCAATCCCAAGCCGCTGAATTCGGCCAGCGCGGTGACTTCATCCGCGCCGTCCATTTTGTTGGTGACCAGAATCATCGGCTTGTTTTTACGGCGCAGGCGTTCGGCGATAGTGCTGTCTGCACCGGTCAGTCCGGCGCGTGCATCGACCAGAAACACCAGTACATCGGCTTCGTCCACCGCTTTCCAGGTCTGTTCGGCCATGCGCTCATCCAGCACGGCATCCTCACCGGACAGGCCGCCGGTGTCGATGAGAATCACGTCGCGCTCGCCGTGCGCGCTGTCGTGGCGGTCGCCCAGACGCGCGCTGCCATATTTGCGGTCGCGGGTCAGACCGGGCAGGTCGGCGACCAGGGCATCGCGGGTGCGCGTGAGCTGGTTGAACAGGGTGGATTTGCCGACGTTCGGTCGGCCTACAAGGGCGATAACGGGTTTCATGGTGCCAAGATCAAAAAATATTGTTGGGCATTGTACTGTGTCGGGCGTTTTGACTTGGCATATTTATCGGGCATTTTTACGGCAAGGCTGATTGCAAGGAAAAACGTCGATCCGACAGGCTTATGTGGCCGCGCCATAAGCTGAGCGTAGCCTGTAGTTTTTCTGTGGAATCGCCCAAAAACCAGCCTTGCTGGCGCAATTCGTCCAGCTGTTGACTGGCTTGTTGGGCGCTTGTCCACGCTCCACTTGCAAGCATCCAGTGAACGAGCCAGAGCCGATCCATTTCGGCGTTCAGGCCAAGCTCCAGGTCTTGCCAGTCCAGCACCGGGGTATGCGCGCGCAGATGAGCGGAGATCAAAAAGCGACCTTGCGGGCGGGATAGTTCCAGCGATTCCAGGCGTATGTCGCCGCCTCCCAGCGCGAAGGCCAGAGTGTTGAGCGCCTGGAGCCGCGCGCGCGTGGTGTGCCTAGTCCATGCGTTGAGTTCAAGACTGCCAAGCAGGCTATCCCAATCCACATCCTGCCAAACAAGGCGCGCATTCATGCGTCCAAAATCCAGATTCCGCGCCTGGCTGAACGGGGTGAAATTGGCTCCGTAGCCGCTAGCCCATGCGGCATTGAGCTGGGTGTTTTGGGCAAATACGACATCAAAACGCGGCAGTTCAAGCAGGAGGCTGGCGGGGAGCGGATGAATAGCCGCTGTTGGTTGGCTATTTGTCTGAAAAAGCAAGGCGGCGCGCACCGCATCAACACTGTAGTCGCCGTGTCGCTGTCCGTGTTCACGCCGCAAGTTCAGGCGCAGGGCGACATCTGCCACAATCAAATCCCCTGGCGGCATCAGCCATTTGAAACCGGGCAGGCGTATTTCACCCTGACATTGGCCGCTATGCGCTCGGCTTGTGGGTTGCAGCACAATGCTGCCCAGTGATTCGTGTGCAGGCAGGTTGGCGCTTAGGTGAAAATCGCCCCACAGATCGGCGACCAGCCATGCTTCAACCGTCTGCTGGCTGGGGAAAAGATGGATACCGCCTTGCTTGGGGAGCTCGGTTTGCAGTGAAAACCAGCCCCATGCAGGGTGAGCATTCCGGCTCAGACCTAACCAGGGGCCATGCCGCATCTGCACATGCAGTTCAACGGCCTCGCGCATCCAGTCGGCACGCACGAGCAGGGTTGCACTGGACTGCCATATGCCGCGTTGCACATCGTGCAGCTCGGCATGGGCATGGAGATTGCCAGCAAGCTGATTCAGGGTCGTGGCAAGATTTTTGTGCAGGTAGGCTCCAGCCTGCCAGGGCAGAATCACCCCGAGAAAAAAAACAAAAAACCCTGCCCACAAGGGCAGAGCTCGTTTTTCAAGCCAGCTTTGCACGAACGAAACAGCGCTTTACTTGCTGTTGCCGGAGGGGCTGGAGCTTAAGGCGACAAGGCGACCTTCGCGCGCTTCGATAAACACGCGTTCACCATCGGAGACAGGCGCGCGCGGAATCGCGCTATTCGCCGCACGGGTGCGCGCCAGCATCCGCCCATCTTCGGCAGCGAACCAATGCACATAGCCTTCCTTGTCACCCACAATCAAGTTGCCATTGAGCAGCAGAGGTGCGCTGACATTCCGGGCGTGCAGCGCATCCTGTGACCAGAGCGTCCGACCGGTGCGGCGGTCGATGGCGAGCAAATGGCTATTGGCATCGGTAAGGTAAATCGCCGTGGCATCCAGCGTGATATTGCTGAAGCCCGACATTTTCGTGGCCCAGATGATTTGAGCCGTGGCGGCATCCACAGCCACCAGCCGCCCCTGATAGGCAAGAGCGTAGATCACGCCGCGATCAATCAACGGTGTGCTATCGACATCCACCATGCGTTCGACATCATTACGACCGCTGGGTAGCGCCACGTTGACGGTGAAAAAACGACGGCCACTGGCCAGTTCGTAGGCTGAAAAGTCGCCGTTATCGAAACCTGCGATCACCGCATCTTGCAACAGGATCGGCTGGCTGGTGCCTTGCAGGGATAATGGCGGTACGGGACGGGCATCTGACCAAAGGCGTTCACCATTGCTGCTGTTCAAGACCACCAGGCGACCATCGGCCGTGCGCAAGGCGACATGCTGTGGAGCGACGGCGGCGGGCGCGTTCACCATGCTGCCTATGTCCACTTTCCACAGTAATGCGCCATTGCTCAGATCAAGCGCGGCAACCTCGCCACGCAGACCCGTCACAACGGCCTTGTCACCGCCGCCGCCCACGCCGCCGGATACAGCGAAGCCAAGCTCGGTACGCCAAAGCTGCGCGCCATTGCGTGAATCGAAGGCTATCACCTGGCCGCGTGCATCACTTGCCACCACAATGGCGCCGCTCGCTGACCTGCCAACCCAGGGCGTCAGGCTTAGTTGGGCATTGCGATCCGCTGAGCCAAGACCATGCGACCAAACGTCCTGGGTGCTCAAGCTGGCGGCAAACTCCTTGAGTGGAGCGGGTGGGTCGACGTGATCCTTTTTGGCGGCGCAGCCCGCAAGAAGCGCGGCAGTCAGGAGACTCGCCGCCAGTGCCTTGAACTTATTGAGCATTCGGTGTTGCATGGCTTGCGCCTCCAAGATCGTCGCGTTTAATGCGTAACAAACCCGTTTCCAAACCCAGCAGGGTAGCTTGCGCCAGCGCCGCATCATAAGCTTTGCGCGCCTCATCCACACGCTTTAGTGAGCTTAAAATATCGCCGCGCAGGGCATCCGCATCACTGCGGAAGGCTTCCGGCCAAAAACCGTCCAGCGTTTGTAGCGCGGTATCGCTTTGCCCCATGCCCCATTGCACATGCGCCAGACGCAGGCGTGCCAGCGGGCGGATGGCATCGCTTTTGGCGTGTTCGCTCAGCTGTTGCAGGCGTGCCAGCGCGGCATCAGCTTGCTGATTTTCCAGATCCAGACGCGCCAGGGTCAGTGCGGCAAGCTCGGCGTAAAAGCTGTCCGGAAATTCGCTGGACAGTTGCTCGGCCAAGGCGCGCGGCTTCTGGAAATCGGGTGTGGCGCTGGCATCTGCCTTTTCCAGGGTCATGGACATCTCGCTAAAAAGTTGGCCGGCATGTTGCGCCTTGAGTTCCTGTTGCCCCTGCCACCACTGCCAGCCGAGTGACAATGCAGCCGCAAGCGCCAGACCCGCGATAACCGCGACCCCGTTTTTGTGCCACCACTCCTTGAACGCTTCAACCTGTTCTTCTTCGCTACGTTCGATTGCCACGTTTGATCCTCAAATAGAAATATTCAACTGCAAGGCAGCCGCCAAAACTCCGGCCAGCTCATCCAGCGCCACGCTCTGTTGCTCACCGTCAACGCGCAAGGGCTTGAGTTGGGCAATGCCTTGTTTGATCTCGTCTTCACCTAGTACCACGGCAAAAGCCGCCGCCGATTTATCCGCACGTTTGAATTGCGCCTTGAAGCTGCCGCCGCCCGCATTGGTTTGCACGCGCAGGGTAGGTAGGAGATCGCGCAGGCGCTCGCCCAAGGCCAGCGCTTCGCGTTCGGCATCTGCGCCCAGCGCGACCAGATAAACATGCGGCGCGGCGGCCTGCGCTTGCGCTGCGCCAAAGCCCTCGCCCAGCAGCGCCAGCAAGCGTTCAAGTCCGATGGCAAAGCCTGCGGCGGGTGTCGCCGAGCCGCCCAACTGTTCGACCAGACCGTCGAAGCGCCCGCCGGCGCAGATCGTACCCTGAAAAGCGCCGCCCGGAGCGGTGCTGGAGCGCTTTGCGCTCCCCGAAGGGCTGAGTCCATGAATGGACTCAGCCGCGCCGAGGTGGGTTGTGACCCACTCGAACACGGTTTTGTTGTAGTAATCCAGGCCGCGCACCAGCTTGGGATTGACCTCAAAGCGGATGCCAGCGGCGTGCAACAGGTCGCACAGGCGCAAGAAATCGTTGCGCGATTCTTCGTCCAGATGCTCATCCAGACGTGGCGCATTAAGCAGGAGGGCTTGTACCTCGGGATTTTTCGAGTCCAGCACGCGCAGCGGGTTGCTCTCCATACGGCGCAGGCTGTCTTCATCCAGATGCGCCTGATGCTGGCGCAGGAAGTTGACCAGATGCTCGCGGTACACCGCGCGCGCTGCGTTGCTGCCCAGGGTATTGATCTGCAAGGCCACTTGATCCGCCAGGCCGAGTTGTTTCCATAAGCGTGCGGCGATCAGAATGAGCTCGGCATCCATCTCCGGCGAAGAGATGCCGAAGGTTTCCACGCCGAGCTGGTGGAACTGGCGGTAACGGCCTTTTTGCGGACGCTCATGACGGAACATCGGCCCCATGTACCACAGACGTTGCTGCTGGTTGTGCAACAGGCCATGTTCCAGACAGGCGCGCACGCACGAGGCCGTGCCCTCGGGACGCAGGGTCAGGCTCTCGCCATTGCGATCCTCGAAGGTGTACATTTCTTTTTCCACGATGTCGGTGACTTCGCCGATGGAGCGTTTGAATAGCGCGGTATTTTCCACCACAGGCATACGTATTTCGCGGTAGGCATAGGCGGCCATCAACTCGCGCAGAATGCCTTCAAGCCGCTGCCAGGCGGGGGTGTCGCTCGGCAGTGCATCGTGCATACCGCGTATGGATTGGATATTGCTGGGTTTGGTCATGTTTGTTTGCCATAGAGGACGCAGAGTTCACGGAGTAAAAAATTCACGCCAATTTAGTTTCCCTCTGTGCCCTCCGTGTTCTCTGTGGCTAATGTCTTGATTGCAATTTGTTCAAGGATGCTGCGCTCCAGCTCGTCCACCAGATTTTCATTGCTCACTTTGTGATGCGGCTGGCCGTCGATGTACAAGAGATTGGGCTTGCCTCCGGTCAGTCCGACCGCCACTTCGCGCGCCTCGCCCGGCCCATTGACCACGCAGCCGATCACGGCGACATCCAGCGGGGTGGAAATTCCCTCAAGCCGTTGTTCAAGCATATTGACGACTTTGATGACATCAAACTCTTGACGCGAGCAGGACGGGCAGGCGATCAGATTGATGCCGCGTGAGCGCAGATGCAGGCTTTTGAGAATATCCCAACCCACCTTGATTTCTTCCACTGGGTCGGCGGCCAGCGATACGCGCAGGGTGTCGCCAATGCCATCGGCTAGCAATAACCCCAGACCGATGGCGGATTTGACCGCGCCCGAACGCAGGCTTCCGGCTTCAGTGATGCCCAGATGCAGGGGTTGTTCGATCTGTTTGGCCAGCAGGCGGTAGGCTTCCACGCTGAGGAATACATCGGATGCCTTCAGGCTGACCTTGAAATCCGGGAAATTGAGGCGGTCAAGAATCTCGACATGACGCAGGGCGGATTCCACCATCGCCTCCGGGGTCGGTTCGCCGTATTTTTCTTGCAGGTCTTTTTCCAGCGAACCGGCATTTACCCCGATGCGGATCGGGATGCCTTTGTCACGCGCCGCTTCAACCACGGCGCGCACGCGCTCTTCACGCCCGATATTGCCGGGGTTGATACGCAGGCAATCCGCGCCCAATTCAGCCACCCGCAGGGCGATGCGGTAGTCGAAATGAATGTCGGTAATCAGCGGAAAGCAGCCGACACGCTTTTTGATTTTGCCAAAGGCTTCGGCAGCCTCCATGCTCGGCACGGACACACGCACGATATCCGCACCCGCTTGCTTGAGCGCCATGATCTGCGCCAGCGTGGCTTCAATGTCGCGGGTTTCGGTATTGGTCATGCTTTGCACGCTGATGGGGGCATCCCCCCCGACCGGCACTTTGCCGACCATGATTTTGCGTGAAACACGGCGCGGAATGGTATGAACATGCTGCATGAAATAACGAGCCTGATGGATAATTCGCGGTTATTGGGCGATGGATGCGCCTAATCTGGGAATAAAGGCCTTGCCTCCTGGGCGACCATAGAGACTTAAATCCACAGCGTTTCCGTCCAGTTTGACCGCAAGATCGCTGGCGCGTCCGATGGTGAGCTCAAAGGGGCGTTCGCCCTTCAGTTGTTTTTTGCTTCCAGGCATCAGAACCCCTTCAAACAGGATGCCGCCCTTTGCATCTTTGACACGTACCCATGAGCCTTGTTCATGGCCTTGTCCGTAAAGCTCAAGACCCGTATCAGCCTGGGGCGGCGCTTCAGGGGCAACTGTTACAGGCGATGGAGAGGAAGGCTGTCCAATCACTTCACCCACGATAATGCCGGGCATACTGACCGCGATTGAAGGCGCGGGGGGGGGCGCTGACACATGGGGAACAAGAGGAATGCTCGGCAACACAGGCAGGGGTTGAAGATGGGTGTCGGGGGTAAGTGCGCGATCCGGGGTTTTTTCCGGCATGGCATCGAGCCAGCGCATCGACTCAGGTAAAAAGCGCGTGGAAGCAAGACCCAGCCCCACCATCAGCAAAAATACCAGCAGCTTTGCCCAAGGGAAACCTGTAGAAGTCTTTTTTATGCGCATAGGCTCTATCGGCGTGACATGCCGCATGTCATTTTTAACCTGAGTACCCTTCAGGCGGGCATACGCCTGCTGCAACTGGGCTTCATCAAGCTGCAAATATTCAGCCCATTTGCGCAAATAACCCTGTACATAGACAGCGCTGGGCAGGGCGGCTAAATCCTCTTGTTCCAATGCTTCGACAGTGCGCGCAGCAAGATTAAGCTGGCGTGCCAGGTCGCCTTGGCTTAGACCTGCAGCCTCGCGTGCGCGTCGAAGTGTGCCGCCCAGCCCGTTCGGTTCGGTGGATTGCGTGGGTAGGCTGCTCACTTTGATCCTCCAGGACTAAGGCTGTGGGCTTCGTCAGAATCGGGGAATTTGCCACGTAACAGGAGTTCGTAATGCGCTTGAGCCTGACGATGCCCCAAGGCTTTTTCAATTTTGGCACCCAGCAGCAGGCTGGCCGGGTTCTGCGCTTCAAGCGCGTGGTAGCGTTGCAGGCTGGTACTGGCTTCCAGCGGTCGGTTTTGTTCGAGCTGTACCGCCGCGAGTTGCAGCCAGGCGTAGGACTGGCGCGGATCAAGGCGCAGCGCCTGGCGGAACGAGGCTTCCGCCGTGCTTAACTGACCTTGTTGGCGCTGGCACTGGCCGATATTCGCCCAGGCAAAGCCCGGTGTGCGGTATAGCGGATTGGCCAGGGCGCGCTCCAGCATACTGATGCCTTCGCTGAACTGGTTTTGGCGGCAGAGAAATGCGCCGTAGTTATTCAGAACTTCAGAGTCACTAGGGGCAAGCTCCAAAGCTCGCCGGAAATGTTCCTGTGCCGGGCCGCTCTGGCCGAGTGCATCCTGCAAAATGGCATTGCCATGCTGCACCAGAGCCGAGTTTGGGTCGTCCTGCAGGGCGCGTTGCAGCTTGTCGGCGGCGGCAAAACGATCACCCTGTTGCAGATAACCGAGGCCAAGTTGTGCATTCAGTTCTGCGGCGCGTTTGGGGTCGGCTTCAGACTTGGGACGCGCATCGGCATCGGCGGCATTGCCGTACAGCGGTTTTTGGCTGGCGCAGCCCCCCAAACCCAGGCTGAGACAGATTACCACCCCCAGAGCGAGAGCATGTTGCATGGGACGGGCAGGATGCACAGCTTTTTTCATCACGATGGCCTCAGGTTCATGCGTTCCAGACGATCACTGCGCCGCGCGCGATCTTCGACTTCCCCAACGAGCTGGCCACAGGCGGCATCAATGTCATCCCCTCGTGTGCGACGCGGTACGGTGGTGATGCCAGCGGCTTCCAGACGGCGCATGAAACGGTCAATCGCGTTCCAGCCTGAGCGCGTGTAACCGGACTCAGGGAAGGGGTTGAAGGGGATCAGATTGACCTTGGCGGCTCGTCCGCGCAACAGGCGAATCAGCTCATCCGCGTGTTCATCCGTATCGTTGACCCCTTCCAGCATCACGTATTCGTAGGTGATAAAGCCGGTGGGCGCCTGGGGGGCGTAGGCATCACAGGCCGCCATCAGTGCCTTGAGCGGATATTTCTGGTTCAAAGGCACGAGGACATCACGCAGCGCATCATTCGGCGCGTGCAGTGAAACGGCCAAGGCCACGTCCACACGCTCTTGCAGGCGCGCCATGGCAGGAACCACGCCCGAGGTGCTCACCGTCACCCGGCGTTTGGACAGGCCGTAAGCGTTGTCTTCCAGCATGATTTCAGCAGCATCCACCACCGCTTCAAAGTTGAGCAGCGGTTCGCCCATGCCCATGAACACCACGTTGCTGATCTTGCGATCCGAAGGCAGAGACTTGTCCACCAGACGATGTTCAGCCATGAAGAGTTGAGCCACGATTTCCGCTGCGCTCATATTGCGGTTGAAGCCTTGTCGCCCGGTGGAACAGAAGGTACAGGCCAGCGCGCAGCCGACTTGTGAGGACACGCACAGGGTGGCGCGGCTCAGGCCATCGGTATAGTTGGCGCGACGCGGGTCGATGTAGCCATCATCATTCTGGTTTTTTTCGGCTTCGGGGATGTAAACCATCTCCACGCTGTTGCCGTTATCGAGGCGGAGAACCCACTTCATCGTCCCATCACGGGACTTCTGTTCGATCTCGACCTCAGGAATACGAATTTCGGCGACGTGCGCGAGCTTCTCGCGCAGCGCCTTGGATAAATCGCTCATCTGCGCAAAATCAGTCACGCCGCGCTGGTGCATCCATTTCAGGACTTGTGTCGCGCGGAAAGGCTTTTCGCCTAGCTCGGCAAAAAAAGCCTCCAGCTTGCGTTTAGGCAAGCCAAGCAGGTTGATCCTAGGTGACGTGTCAGCTTGAGCCGATGCGTCAATGGCGATGTTGTCCAATGGGATGTTCCGCTAGAAATTAACGCGGGCAGATCTGGTTGGCGGTAAAGAAATAAGCGATTTCAGTTTCCGCGTTTTCCAGGCTGTCGGAGCCATGCACTGCGTTGGCATCAATGCTGTCGGCGAAATCGGCGCGGATGGTGCCGGGTTCGGCTTTTTTCGGATCTGTTGCGCCCATCAGCTCGCGGTTGCGTGAAATGGCGTTTTCACCTTCCAGCACCTGGATCATGACCGGGCCTGAGATCATGAAGCCGACCAAATCGCCGAAGAAAGGACGCTCTTTGTGGACGGCGTAGAAGCCTTCAGCTTGTTCTTTGCTCAGATGTGCCATTTTGGCGGCGATAATTTTGAGGCCAGCGTGTTCAAAGCGACGGAAAATGTCGCCAATGTGGTTTTTGGCAACGGCATCAGGCTTGATGATCGAGAGGGTGCGTTCGAGAGCCATGAAACAAACTCCTAGATTGGATTTAAAAAGATGGGAAAAAAATCGGCCACGCATTGTATGCGGGTTTGGGGGTTGGTTGAAAGCTGCGGTTTTAGCTGCGCTCATCTATCCAGGCCATTTGAATGGCTTCGAGGATTTTTTCATTCGATTTATCTGCCTCGCCGATAAAGTCGGGCAGGGCGAGAACCCAGGCGTGCAAGTCGGTAAAACGTAGCCATTGCGGATCAATGTCCGGATGGGCTGCATCGAGTGCAAGGGCAATATCGAGGGTGTCAGTCCAGTTCATATTGAGAGTTTTTTGCAATGGTTGGTCGGAAAAGTCTTTCGCCACAGAGGGCGCAAAGTGCGTTGGGTGGGCGATGGCCGAATCAGCCAGCGCCTGCACGGTGAATGGGGCTTGTGTCCTTCGCAACTGCTTGATCTGAGTCCTCTGTGGCTGAAAACGGCTTTCAATGTCCTTCAGAAGCCAGATTGATGGTGTATTTGGGGATTTCAATCACCAAATCCTCGTCACCCACGATGGCCTGACAGGATAGACGTGAATCCGGGTCGAGCCCCCATGCTTTATCGAGCATGTCATCTTCACAATCGGACGCGGGCGTGAGGCTTGCGCCACCTTCGCGCACCCAAACATGGCAGGTGGTGCAGGCGCAGGATTTCTCGCAGGCATGTTCAATGTCGATGCCCTGTGCCTGCGCTGCGTCCAGCAGGGTGTCTCCTGCGCGGGCTTCAATCACCATGCCTTCGGGGCAATAGCGTTCATGGGGTAAAAAAATCAGACGTGGCACGGGTAGCTCCTTACTAGTGAGGTAATTAGCGCTGCATTTGCGTAGCCATATCGTCCACGCGCTGCCCCGCGAGGGCAAGGCTGACGGCACGGTTCATGCGACGCTGGATAAAGGGCAGGGCGGCATTTTCCAGATGCTCGATCGCCTCAGTGATGGCCTGGGCATCGTCGGCCTGGATGCTTGTTTTGAGAAGCTGGCGGGCAGCGTCAAGAATGGGACGGTCAATCGGTGTCAGCAAGTCCTCATCTGCGGCGAGCGCCGACTCCAGAGCCTCCAGGCTGCGTGTGCCTTCTACACGGGCTTCGCGCAAACGTCGTGCCTGAAGGTCATCACTCGCATGGTCAAAGGCGTTGCGTAGCATCTGTTCGACCTTTTCTTCACTCAGCCCGTAGGACGGTTTGACCTGGATTTCGCTATGGATGCCGGTGGTTTTTTCCTGAGCGCTGACGGTGAGCAGACCGTCGGCATCAATCTGGAATGTGACACGAATGCGTGCGACTCCCGCCATCATCGGGGGAATGCCGCGCAAGGTGAAACGCGCCAGACTGCGGTTGTCTTCCACGCTATCACGCTCACCCTGCACGACATGCAGGCTCATGGCGGTTTGTCCATCCTTGAAGGTGGTAAATTCCTGCGCGCGCGCCACGGGCAGGGTCGTATTGCGCGGAATCAGCGTTTCCACCAGCCCGCCCATGGTCTCCAGTCCCAACGAGAGCGGGGTGACATCCAGCAGTAACAGCTCATCGGCGGATTTATTGCCGGCCAGCACATCGGCCTGGAGCGCAGCGCCGAGCGCCACAACCTTGTCGGGGTCAATATCGGTTAAAACCTCGCGTCCGAAGAAGGCACCAACCCGTTCGCGCACACGCGGCACGCGCGTCGCTCCACCCACCATGACGACTTCCTGAATCTCGCGCGCATCCAGCCTTGCATCCTTGAGCGTCTGGGCGCAGGCCGCCAGGGTGCGTTCAATCAGCGGGTCGGCCAGGGTGTTGAATTCATCGCAGGTCAAACAGCCTGTCCACACGGTTTCGCCGCGCAAATCCAGGCGTGCGCAGGTTTGTTCCTTGCCGGTGAGCGCTTCCTTGAGTGCGCAGGCCGTGCGGCTGAGGTGGCGCTGTTCGCCGGCATTCAGTTCTTCGCTGGGGAGCATTTTCAGCCCGGCACGCTCCATGAGCCACAAGGCGACGGCGTGATCGAAGTCATCACCGCCAAGCTGGGTATCGCCGCCGGTGGCGATCACCTCAAACACGCCACGACGCAGGCGCAGGATGGAAATGTCGAATGTGCCTCCGCCGAGGTCGTACACGGCAATCAAGCCCTCGTCTCTTCGAGTGTCGCCTGATGGCGAGCCAATATCGTTCCATGCGGCGTTTTGGTCGAGACCGTAGGCCAAAGCCGCCGCCGTGGGCTCATTCAGCAGGCGCAAGACATGCAGACCCGCCAGTCGGGCGGCATCGCGTGTGGCCTGACGTTGCGCATCGTCAAAATAGGCCGGTACGGTAATGACAGCTCCAACCAGTTCACCGCCCAGGCGCTGTTCGGCGCGTTGTCGCAGCGTCTTGAGGATTTCTGCCGAGATTTCGACTGCGCTCATCCAGCCACGCGGTGTTTCCATGCGCGGTACGGCATGTTCTGCGGGGTCAAAACGGTAGGGCAGGGGCGGTTTCATGTGCAGCGCTTCGTCCAGCCCGCGTCCCATCAAGCGCTTGATCGAGATGAAGGTGTGTTCAGGGCTTAGGCTCGCCTGGGCTTTAGCTTCGGCACCGACCAAGGTGGCATGGGGAGCGATATGTACCGCTGAGGGCAGAAGAACGTCGCCCTGCGCATCCGCAATACACTCGACCACGCCGTTCAGCATACTGGCGACCAGTGAATTGGTGGTGCCAAGATCAATGCCCACGGCTAGGCGGCGCGTATGCGGTGCGGGGCTGGCTCCAGGTTCGGCAATCTGCATCAGGGTCATGAAAAAGTCTCTAGGTAAACGCTGATTAAATCCGTCCATGGATTTAATCAGCAAGCATCAAAGCGGTACACGCCCGCAACAGTCTTCACAAATCAATGGCTTATGCCATTGTTCATGTCGGGCATCCTACCTTAAGCGGGAAACGCCGAATCAATCAGTGTTTCCCTGGAGTGTTGGTGGGCTGGTTCATGAAATGGATGCCAGGGTTCTGTACCAAGTGCAGTTGCAAATATCCTCAGCCGGGTTCAATACGTTATTTGCTGTTGAAAACGCTGTAAAAATTGCAGGCGTTGCAGTTGGCGCACAATATTCTCGGCGTTGTCCTGATGGGCCATCGTCTGTAAGGATTGCCATATCTGTTGCCAGAGTTCATTGACCTGAGCGCGTAATTTTGTCCGCGCCTGTTCGTCGTGCGCCTCGTCCAAAGCCTCACGCAGCTCCATTTGTTGCATCAGGAACGCATGATCCTGCATGGTGTGCGCTTCATTCAGCGCGATACCGCGTTGTTCGAAATAGAGCCGGGCACGCGCCAACGGGTCGGCGAGCAGGGCATGAGCGGCATTGATGTCGGCGGCACGTTGCACGGCCAAACGACGTTCCAGACTGCTGCCGTTACTGAAGCGATCCGGATGAAACTGGGTGCGCAGATGCTCGAACCGACGTTGCAGCTCAGCCTCATCCAGCTCCAGCACCGGCTCAAAGCCAAGCAGGGTAAACGCATTCATGCCGGGCAGCGGGGCAGGCTGGATCACACGGTAAAACTCTCGCCACAGCCGCAGGCATCTTTGACGTTGGGGTTATTGAACTTCAGGCCGAGGTTCAAACCTTCACGCACCAGATCAAGTTCGGAGCCGTTAAGGTGCAGCAGACCCTTGGGGTCGGTCACAATCGTGACTCCATGACTTTCGAATGTCACATCCTCTGGGTGAATTTCATCCGCATACTCAAGGACATAAGATAATCCCGAACAACCGGACGTTTTGACCCCCACACGCAGACCCACGCCTTTGCCACGGCGGTTGATGTAATCACGGACATAGCGGGCGGCTTTTTCGCTCAAGGTAATGCTCATGCTCAGTTACTGCTTGGTGTGAATCGGGATATGTGCGTGTTCGTGCGGGTGTTTTTGACCAAAGCGCACCATATGATCCTGGCGCTCGGCAATAGCGAGTACATCCTGGCGTTGCATCAGGCTTTCCAGCGTAATTTTGACCAAAAATGCGTGAATCTGGCTCGTCAAGTCTGTCCACAAGTCATGGGTCAGGCACTTGCTGCTGTCCTGGCAATCGCCCTTGCCTTCACAGCGGCGCACATCCAGGGATTCATCCACGGCCATAATGACCTCCGCAACATTGATGTGCGCAGCAGGACGCCCCAGGCTGTAACCGCCCCCGGGGCCGCGCGTGCTGGAAACCAGTTTGCAGCGACGCAGTTGGGCGAAGAGCTGTTCGAGGTATGAAAGTGAAATACCCTGACGTTCAGCGATTTCGGCCAGGGTGATGGGGCCATGCCCCTGATGTAATGCAAGGTCGAGAATCGCGGTGACGGCGTAACGACCTTTGGTGGTGAGGCGCATGAAAACTCCATTGGCGATAGGTAATATGACAGATAGGATACAATCCTGAGCCCCAAGGTCAATTATTTATCCCTATTCTCCACATGACTTCGATGGATTGTCCAGAGCACAGGCCGGTTTAATCTCGCCTTCAGACAGGGCAATGCCTTCGAGCGACGGCATATCCTGAGTCTCGATCTCCCCTCCCAGCAGGCGAACCTGGGAGGAAAGCTGTTCTACACGGGTATCGAGTTGCTGGATATGATCCAGCATGCAGTTAATGGCATGAGCCACCGGATCGGGCATGTCTTGCGCCACGCCGTAGGCATCAAAGCCAAGTTTTTGTGCTATATCGGAGCGAATTTTCTCCTGTTCGCTACGTTTTTGCACACTGCGTCCTGGAATGCCCACCACCGTGTCCCCGCCGCATACATCCTTGAGCACCACGGCATTGGAGCCAATACGGCAGGCCTCACCCAAGGTGATCGGTCCAAGAATCTTCGCTCCTGCGCCGATGACCACGTTGTTCTCCAGGGTGGGGTGACGCTTGCCTTCGTTCCAGCTGGTGCCGCCCAAGGTTACGCCGTGGTAGATGGTGCAATCGTCGCCAATTTCGGCGGTTTCACCGATCACCACGCCCATGCCGTGGTCGATAAAAAATCGTCGGCCAATTTTTGCGCCAGGGTGAATTTCAATCCCGGTCAACCAGCGGGTCAGTGATGACAACCAACGCGCCAGCCAGCGCAAGCGTCGCTGCCAGAGTGCATGGCTAAGACGGTGCATCCAGACGGCGTGCAATCCTGGGTAGGTGGTGAGTACTTCCAACGCATTGCGCGCAGCCGGGTCGCGGTCATACACGCTGCGTATGTCTTCGCGCATGCGATCAAACATGGTGCTTCTGTCCTGTTGGATGAGTTTTGCGCTGCACGGCGGTCAACATGCCGCGTAAAATATCGACCTCATTTTGAGTTATTTCAGCACGTTGCAACAGATAACGTAGTTTTTGCATCATGTGGCGCGGGTTTTGTGCATCAAGGAAATCCAGCTCAATCAAGGTGCTCTGCCAATGCTGCAGCAGATTTTCCAGCGCATCATGCGTTGCAGGTTGTGGGTTTTCAGTCCGTGGCAGCAAAGGGGCATCACTCAATAGCGCCTGGCGCAGTTCGTAGCAGGCGATTTGCACCGCCTGGGCAAGATTCAATGAGCTATACACAGGGTTGGCCGGAATCATCATGTGAGCATGGCAGCGCCCAAGCTCGGCATTCGTCAGGCCGGAGTGCTCACGCCCGAACACCAGCGCGATTTCTGCGTGCGTTTGCTGGGGGTTCATCAACCAGCAATCACGGGCGTGCTCAGCCATGTGGCGCGCGCTCATCAACTCATGCGGGCGATCGCGCAAGCGCGCGCTGGTGCCGATGACCCAGTGACAACCTGTGAGCGCGGCATCCAGCTCATCAAAACGCTGAATATCATCCATCACATCCAGTGCGTTAGAGGCCATGGAAAAGGCATTGGCATCGAGTTTGGCCTTAGGATCGACCAGAATCAGGCGCGCAAGCCCCATGGTTTTGAGCGCCCGCGCTGCCGCGCCGATATTGCCGGCATGGGTTGTGCCGACCAAAACGATACGCACACGTCGCAGCGCAGCGCTTAGGACGGCTTCGGATTCGGGACAGATGGTCTGGTTTGTGTTAGATTTCGCGGCCATTTTCGTATCTTTATTCATCTCGGATTACTGTCATGCACCCCATGCTCAATACGGCTGTGCGCGCCGCTCGCGCAGCCGGTACCCTTATTTCCCGTGCCAGTGTGCGTCTTGATAGCCTGACCATTGAGAGCAAACAACGCAATGATTATGTGAGCGAAGTCGATCGTCAGGCTGAGGCGGCGATTATCGACATTCTTGCCAAAGCCTACCCACAACATGCTTTTTTGGGCGAAGAAAGCGGCCTGAGCGGGCAAGAGGATAGCGAATACTTGTGGATTATTGACCCCCTGGATGGTACGACCAATTTTTTACACGGTCTGCCCCACTATGCGGTATCCATCGGGCTGGAATATCAGGGACGCATGGAACATGCCGTGATTTACGATTCGTTCAAGGATGAGCTGTTTACCGCAAGTCGGGGGAGTGGTGCTTTCTTGAATAGCCACCGTCTGCGCGTGACCGCGTTGAAAACCCTGGATGGCGCTCTCCTGGGAACCGGGGTTCCTTTCCGCGACGATCAGCCGCTGGATGAATTTATGGCGACCTTGCGCGGTATGCTCGGGCCGATTTCCGGCATTCGTCGTGCGGGCTCTGCCGCTCTGGATCTGGCCTATGTCGCCGCCGGTCGCCTGGACGGTTTCTGGGAGTTTGGCCTGAAGCCCTGGGACATGGCGGCTGGCTTGTTACTGGTGCGCGAGGCCGGCGGCATGGTGGTGGATTTTGACGGTGCGGATCGTTACATGCACAACGGCAATCTGGTTGCGGCCAACCCGCGCCTGATGCACGCCATGCTGAACATCATTCAGGCCAGCATCGCCTCGGTACGCCGCGACCAGGCTCATTGAGTCGGGATTATCACAAGTGGGATGGCTTGCGAGATTTTATTAGGACTTACGCAAAACCCGGATCTAGCCCCCTCGCCCCTCGCAAGGAGAGCGAAGCGAGGGGGGCGAAGCCGCTGGGGAGAGGGGGGGCAAGCTTTGCCAAAACATAGACTTGTGCCAACTTCACCACTCTCTCTCCTGCACGCGGGAGAGGGAGTGAAAGCCCGAACCTACCGTCCATTCATCTATCCAGAGCGTAGCCCTGCGTAGCCCAGAGCCGCCAAGCAAAAACCGAAGCCACAAAAAACCCCGCGTCATGCGGGTTAATTTATTGTTTTATATGGTGCCCGGAGCGGGACTTGAACCCGCATGGTCTTGCGACCGAGGGATTTTAAGTCCCTTGCGTATACCGATTTCGCCATCCGGGCGAAGGGCGTGAAATATGGAGGCTGGACCCGGAATCGAACCGAGGTGAACGGATTTGCAATCCGCGACATAACCACTCTGACATCCAGCCATTTGCGTTACCATCAAATCTTGCGGATTCAATGCGCAATCAGGAGCGCGCATTGTAGGCCGTCCGGTTTTTCTGTCAAGACTATGGCTTCATGGTCGGGTCGGGTTGGGGTTCATTCGGGCACGCTTGGCCTCGCTGGTATAAAATGTCGCGCTTTAAAATTTTAGTTCGAGTGCAAAGTATGCTCATTCTTCCTGGTCCTGTGGCGTTATCCGCGAGTCGCCTGAATAAACTGTTGGCGGATATTCGTCGTGACGAGCCGCGCGTTGCTGCGATTGCGGCGCAGTTTGTACATTTTGTGGATAGCGAGTCTGCGCTGAGTGTGTCTGAGCGTGCCCGGCTTGAGGCCGTGCTGAACTATGGCTGTGCCGAATGTGAACATTTTGCGGATGAGTTGCGTGTGGTAATTCCGCGTCCGGGGACAATTTCACCTTGGGCTTCCAAGGCGACGGATATTGCGCATAACTGTGGTTTGACGATGATTCATCGCATTGAGCGCGGCGTGCAATACAGCGTGAAAACCAGTGACGGACAGCCGCTGACGATGGGGCAGCGTGAGGTTTTGGATGCGGCTTTGCATGACCGGATGACGGAAACGGTGTTGGCGGCGTTGGAGGATGCGCTGGTTTTGTTTCATACCACGAAGCCCAGGCCGTTACGCACGGTGGATGTGTTGCAGGGCGGGCGCGATGCTTTGGCTCAGGCCAATCGGGATTGGGGCTTGGCGTTGTCTGAGGATGAGCTTGACTATCTGCTGGAAAATTTCCAGAACCTTGCGCGTAATCCTACGGATGTCGAGTTGATGATGTTCGCGCAGGCGAACTCTGAACATTGTCGCCACAAGATTTTTAATGCCGCCTGGGTGGTTGATGGTCAGGCGCAGGCCAAAAGTCTGTTTGGCATGATTCGCAATACCTATCATCACGCCCCGCAGGGGATTTTGTCGGCGTATAAAGACAACGCTTCGGTGATGGAGGGCGCGCGGGCAGGGCGTTTTTATCCGGATGCCGACGGGGTGTACCGTGCGCATGAAGAAGATATTCACATCTTGATGAAGGTGGAAACGCATAACCATCCGACCGCGATTTCGCCGTTTCCGGGTGCGGCCACTGGCTCGGGCGGGGAGATTCGCGATGAGGGCGCGACCGGGCGTGGCGGTAAGCCGAAGGCCGGTTTGAGCGGTTTTTCGGTGTCGAATTTGCGTATTCCGGGCGCTGAGCAACCTTGGGAAAAGGATTACGGCAAGCCTGCGCGCATTGTGTCGGCCTTGGAGATCATGCTTGATGGCCCCTTGGGTTCGGCTGCGTTTAATAATGAATTTGGCCGCCCGAATATCTGTGGCTATTTCCGTACCTATGAGCAAGAGGTTCCGGCCGCTTCGGGGGCGGCGCTGCGCGGTTATCACAAGCCGATCATGATCGCGGGGGGGCTGGGGAATATCCGTGGCGATCATGTGGAAAAAAATATCATTGCCGAGGGGGATTTGCTGATTGTGCTTGGCGGACCGGCCATGTTGATTGGTTTGGGCGGCGGGGCTGCGTCGTCAGTGGCTTCGGGGGCTTCGGCTTTCGATCTGGATTTTGCTTCGGTACAGCGCGGTAATCCGGAAATGGAGCGGCGTTGTCAGGAAGTCATTGACCGGTGCTGGGCAATGGGTGCGGACAACCCGATTGTCTCGATTCATGACGTGGGCGCGGGCGGTATTTCCAATGCCTTTCCTGAGCTGGTAAACGATGCCGGGCGCGGGGCGAGTTTTGAGTTGCGCGCGGTGCCAAACGATGAGCCGGGCATGTCGCCGATGGAAATCTGGAGCAACGAGTCGCAGGAACGCTATGTTTTGGCGATTCATGCGGAAAGCCTGGAGCTGTTCCAGAGTCTGTGCGAGCGCGAACGCGCGCCGTTTGCCGTGGTCGGTACGGCGACGAGTGAGCAGCATTTGCTGGTCGGTGATGCGCATTTTGAGAATACGCCGGTGGATTTGCCGATGGATGTGCTGCTGGGCAAGCCGCCGAAGATGCTGCGTGAGGTGAAACATCTGAGCGTTCAGCGTCCGCGACTGGATTTTGATGGCGTGAGCGTGCGCGAGGCGGCGTATCGCGTGCTGCGTCTGCCTGCCGTGGCGGATAAGCGTTTCCTGATTACCATTGGCGACCGCACGATTACCGGCATGGTGGCGCGTGACCCGATGGTCGGGCCGTGGCAGGTTCCGGTGGCGGATGTGGCAGTGACCGCCTTGGCGCTGGATAGCTATCGTGGCGAGGCGATGAGCATGGGCGAGCGCACGCCGCTGGCCTTGATTGATGCACCAGCTTCCGGACGCATGGCAGTGGCCGAAGCGTTGACCAATATCGCGGCTGCGCCGCTGGCCAGTTTGGGCGATGTGCGCCTGTCGGCCAACTGGATGGCGGCGGCGGGCACGCCGGGTGAGGATGCCTTGCTGTTTGATACGGTCAAGGCGGTGGGCGAAGAGCTTTGCCCCAGGCTGGGCATTGCCATTCCGGTGGGCAAGGATTCGCTGTCGATGAAAACGGTGTGGGAACAAAACGGCAAGCCGCGTGAGATGACCGCGCCGTTATCCCTGATTATCAGTGCCTTTGCGCCGGTCACGGATATTCGGCATGTGCTGACGCCCGAGCTGCGTCTGGATGCAGGCGATACGGATCTGATTCTGATTGATCTGGGCAAGGGCAAGCAGCGTCTGGGTGCGTCATGTTTGGCGCAGGTGTACGGCCAGGTAGGGGACGTAGCACCTGATCTGGACGATGTTGATGCGCTGAAGGCCTTCTTTGATGCGGTGCAGGAGCTCAACCGTGACCGTCTGCTGTTGGCCTATCACGACCGTTCGGATGGCGGCTTGTTTGTGAGCTTGGCGGAAATGGCCTTCGCCGCACACTGCGGGCTGGAGATTGCGCTGGATGTGCTGGGGGATGAGAGCCTGGCGGTGCTGTTTGCCGAGGAGCTGGGTGCGGTGGTGCAGGTGCGCCATTGTGATACCGATACGGTGTTGATGACCTTGCGTGAGGCTGGCTTGGGTGCGCATAGCCATGTGATCGGCAGCGTGCGTGAGGATGATCGCCTGTTGTTCAAGCATCACGGCAAGGCGGTATTGGATGAAACCCGCGTCGATTTGCAGCGTGCCTGGGCGGAAACCAGCTTCCAGATTCAGCGTTTGCGCGATAACCCGGAGTGCGCCCAGCAGGAGTTCGATCATCTGCTGGATGCGCGTGACCCTGGTCTGTTTGTCGAATTGACCTACCCGATGGAGCTCGATGTGGCGGCACCGTATATCGCCACAGGTGCGCGTCCGCGTGTCGCCGTGCTGCGTGAGCAAGGGGTGAATGGTCAGCTTGAAATGGCGGCGGCCTTTACCCGTGCCGGGTTTGATGCCGTTGATGTGCATATGAGCGACATCATCGAAGGCCGCATCACCCTGGATGATTTCAAGGGGCTGGTGGCCTGTGGCGGCTTTTCGTATGGCGATGTGCTCGGTGCGGGTGGCGGTTGGGCGAAGTCCATTCGTTTCAATCCGCGTGCGCTGGAGCAATTCAGTGCGTTCTTTGTGCGTGAGGATGTGTTTGGTCTGGGCGTGTGCAATGGCTGCCAGATGCTGTCGCAACTCGCGGATTTGATTCCCGGTGCGGCGCATTGGCCACGTTTCATGCGTAACCGTTCAGAGCAGTTCGAGGCGCGTGTGGTCATGGTTGAAGTGATGGATTCACCCTCGATTCTTCTGGCGGGAATGGCCGGTTCCAAAATGCCGATTGCGGTGGCGCATGGCGAGGGGCGGATTGAATTTGCCGAGGGCGTGGATGCCGAGGCGGTGGCCGAAGGTGGTTTGGTGGCTTTGCGTTATGTGAATCACTACGGCGCGGCAACCGAACGTTACCCGCAAAATCCGAATGGTTCGGCACATGGAATGACCGGCTTCACCACGGAAGATGGCCGTTTCAGCATTATGATGCCGCACCCGGAGCGCGTGTTCCGCGCCGTGCAGCACTCATGGCGACCGCAGGGCTGGGGCGAGGATGGTTCGTGGATGCGCATGTTCCGTAATGCGCGGGTGTGGCTGGGCTAGTATTTTCGCAGGGCGCGCGTGGCGCACCCTACACATTTGGAATAGATAAATGAATCCGAATTATCTTGAATTTGAACAACCTATTGCTGATCTTGAAGCGAAAATCAACGAATTGCGCTTAATGGGCAATGATAGCAACCTTAATCTGGCCGAGGAGATTGAGCGTTTGCAGTCAAAATCAGCCCAGCTCACGCGCTCGATTTTTTCCAAGCTGAATGCCTGGCAGGTATCGCAGATGGCGCGTCATCCACAGCGTCCCTATACCTTGGACTATGTGCAACATTTGATGACCGATTTTGTCGAGCTGCATGGTGACCGCGCGTTTGCCGATGATGCTGCACTGGTCGGCGGTCTGGCGCGCATTGAGGGTCGCCCCCTGATGGTGATTGGACATCAAAAAGGCCGTGATACACGCGAACGTTCACGGCGCAATTTCGGTATGCCGCGTCCGGAAGGCTATCGCAAGGCCAAGCGATTGATGGAGACGGCGGCACGTTTCAAATTGCCGGTGTTGACTCTGATCGACACGCCGGGCGCGTTTCCGGGGATGGATGCCGAAGAGCGCGGTCAAAGCGAGGCGATTGCCCGCAATCTGTTCGTCATGGCCGATTTGCCGACCCCGATTGTCAGCCTGGTGATTGGTGAGGGTGGCTCTGGCGGGGCGCTGGCGATTGGCGTGAGCGACCATTTGATGATGCTGCGTTACAGCACTTACTCGGTGATTTCGCCGGAAGGTTGCGCGGCGATTTTGTGGAAAGATGCCGCTAAAGCACCCGATGCGGCGGAAGCCTTGGGGATTACCGCACCGCGTCTCAAAGAGTTGGGTCTGGTGGATGAGGTGATTGAAGAGCCAGAGGGCGGGGCGCATCGTGCACTGGATACGCACATGCAAAGCGTGAAAGCGGCCATTTTGCGCGCGCTGGAGCAAACCGAGGCTATGCCGCTGGATCGCTTGCTGGAGCGGCGATACTTGCGTTTGATGAATATGGGACAGTTCATCGACAAGGCTTGACCGGGCTTGCTGGACATGTCCCGCTGGCTGGAGGATTTGCTGGCGGCGATCCCCGTGCATTTGCGCCAGCGCAGGATGTTGCTGGCTTTGAGCGGCGGTCTTGATTCCACATTACTGCTGTTTGGACTCCGTGAGCTGCATCGTGCGGGGCGCATAGGCTCCGTGCAGGCTTTGCATGTGCATCATGGCCTGCTTGATGTCGCTGATGCCTGGGCGGAGCATGTGCAAGCCCTTGGCAGAGCGCTGGGTGTTCCGGTGGAGGTGCTGCGGGTAGATGTCAAACCCGAGCGGGGGCAGGGGGTGGAAGCGGCGGCGCGTGAGGCGCGTTATGCGGCGCTTGCCGGCGCGATGCAGGCGGGGGAGGTGTTGCTAACCGCGCATCATCTGGACGATCAGGCCGAAACCCTGATGTTGCAGCTCATGCGAGGGGCAGGCGTGCGAGGACTTTCCGCCATGCCTGCGCTCCGGCCTGTGTTACTGCGAGAGGGCAGTGGCTGGCATGTGCGCCCGTGGTTGGCGGTGTCGCGCCAAGAACTGCATGATCTGGCGGTTCAGCTTGGCTTGCAATGGCTGGATGACCCCAGTAATCAGGATCGGCGTTTTGCGCGTAACCTGTTGCGTCATGATGTCTTGCCGGTGTTGCAGTCCCACTGGCCGCAAGCGCAGCAAACATTGGCGCGTTGCGCGCAACGCATGGCCACGACGGAGGCTTTGTTGCTGGATCTTGCGCGGCTGGATTTGCAACAGGCGCGTACCGAGACGGCCAACGCTCTGTATGTCGATGTGCTGCAACGCTTAAGCCCGGCACGTTTACAGAATGCGCTGCGCGCGTGGCTGCTGGAGCTTGGCCTCCCTTCGCCGCCGGAGGCGCGTTTGCATGAAGTGTCGCGTGTCTTCGAGGCTCGTGCGGATGCCATGCCGCTGCTGGCGTGGCCAGGCGGGGTGCTGCGCCGTTGGCGGGGTGTGATTTATGCCATGTCCGATATGCAATTTGAAGAGGTGGTGTGGCCGGGGTGCCTTTGGAGCGGGGATAAGCCGCTTGAGCTGCCAGAACTTGGCGTGCGCCTTGTGCCAGAACAGGTCAGGGGCAGCGGGGTTGGGGTGGCATGGGTTGAGCAGGGGCTTTGGGTGTGCGTGCGCCATGCGGCTTCGCTTCCCTTTGGGGCATCGCGCAAGACGCTGAGCAAACGCTTGCAGGAATGTGCCGTGCCGCCCTGGTTGCGTGGAAAATTGCCTCTGATCTATTGCAACGACGATTTGCTTCAGATCAGTGATCTATGGTGGGCAGCCCATGCCCGCCCCCAGAAGCATGAGGATGGCATTATGATTGCTGTCGAAAGCCTTCGTTGATGTTGTCACCTGATTGCCATATTCCCTCGTGAGACTTGAGGAGCTGTTTCATACTAACTCCAATGAGATTCTGACATGACCTGCACACTCTATTCCCTTGAGGTTCAACCCGTTATTCCCGCCGAGCTTCAATGTTTGCATGATTTTGCCAACAACCTCGCTTATAGCTGGAGCCGCAAAATTCGCGGTCTGTTTTTCAGGATGGATGCAGAGCTTTGGGCGGCCTGTGGGCATAATCCCAAGGTTTTCTTGCGCCGTGTCGCTCAGGAGCGCGTGGACGCGGCGCTGGCAGACCCAAGCTATATGTTTGACCTGGAAGAGGCGCGGGTTCAGGTTCGACGCTATCTGGCTGAGCCCATTCACGAGCGGCTCGCGCCCAAACTTGACCCCGAGAAGGATTTGATCGCCTATTTTTGCGCGGAGTATGGTTTTCACGAAAGCTTCCCGATCTATTCGGGTGGTCTGGGGATTTTGGCGGGCGACCATTGCAAGGCGGCGAGTGATCTCGGTTTACCTTTTGTGGCGGTGGGTTTGCTTTACCGCGTGGGTTATTTTACCCAGACCTTTGATAAGGATGGTCACCAGATTGAAGCCTCGCTGCCGGTGGATTTCGCGGATTTACCGGTGGAGCCTGCGCTTAATGCCCACGGCGAAGAAGTGAGTTTTACCTTGGAGTACCCTGGGCGCAACGTCCAGGTCAAGGTCTGGCAGGCCAAAGTGGGTCGTGTGCGTCTGTTCCTTTTGGATACGGATATCGAGGGCAATAGCGCGGAAGATCGCAAAATCACTTACCAGCTTTACGCGGGTGGGCGTGAAATGCGTATCCAGCAGGAAATTCTGTTGGGGATTGGCGGCGTGCGCGCGCTGCGTGCCCTGGATTTGCAGCCGAATGTCTGGCACATGAATGAAGGTCATGCGTCTTTTATCGTTCTGGAGCGTTGCCGCGAGTGGGTGGCGCAGGGCATGAGTTTCCAGGAGGCTCTGGAATGCACGGCGGCGAATGCCGTGTTCACCACCCATACCCCGGTGCCGGCAGGACATGATGTGTTTGACGTTGGCCTGGTGGATTACTACCTGAGCGACATGCGCAAAAGTCTGGGCTTGGATTATGCCGAATTCATGAGCTTGGGCGATCTGAGTCCGTCGCCGAGTCATTTCAATATGACCACCCTTGCTTTGCGCGGCTCCCGTCTGCACAACGGCGTAAGTAAGATTCACGGCGAAGTCGCCTCGCGCATGGAGCAGGCGCATTGGCTGGAAATTGATCCGCAAGAGAACCCGATGGCGTATGTCACCAATGGAGTGCATGTCGGTACTTGGTTGGCGCGCGAGTGGGCGAATTTCTTCGATCAACGCCAGCGGGATTGGCACGAACATCTGTGTGAACGCGATTTCTGGGAAAACATGGTTGAACAGATTCCTGATTTGCGTTACTGGAGTGTGCATCAGTCCTTGAAGCGTGAAATGTTTGATGATGTCGCTGAACGCATGACGCGCCAGTATCGACGCACGGGGCGTAGCGAAACCTTGCTGAACAAGGCTTTGAGTCTGATTGGCCAGTCAGAGCAGGATATGTTGGTGGTGGGTTTCGCACGCCGTTTTGCGACGTATAAGCGTGCCTTGCTGGTGTTCAATGATCTTGAGGCGTTATCCAGGCTGGTCAATGACCCACAACGTCCAGTGGTGTTCATCTTTGCCGGTAAGGCGCACCCGGCGGATGAGCCGGGGCAAGAGCTGATTCGTCGGATATGGGAAATTTCGCAGCGCCCTGAGTTCCTTGGCAAAATTTTGCTGGTGGAAGGCTATGACATGGAGCTTGCGCGCAAGTTGGTGACCGGGGTGGACGTGTGGCTGAATACGCCGGAATATCCGCTGGAGGCCAGCGGCACTTCAGGTCAGAAGGCGGGATTGAATGGCGCGCTTAATTTGAGCGTGCTGGATGGCTGGTGGGGCGAGGGTTTTGAGGGCGATAACGGCTGGGGCATTGCGCCGCACGGTGAACAGTATTCCGCCGATTACCGTAACGCGCAGGAGTCGCATGACTTAATTGAAATTCTGAGCCATGAGGTGATTCCCTTGTACTTTGCACGCGACCGGGGAAGCTATTCCAGTGGTTGGGTGCATCGTTCCAAAGCCTCCATGGCGAGTATCCTGCCGCGTTTCAACAGCGAACGTCAGGTACTGGACTACACGCATGAGTTTTATATCAAGGCGCTGCACAATGGTCGCAAATTCGATGCAGCTCAAGGTGAGCTCGCGCGTCAGCTCGCGCAGTGGAAGGCGCGTGTGCGTGCGGCATGGCCGAAAATTCACGCTGAGCGTCTGGATACGCCGCCCGCAAACCTTACCACAGGGCAAACGCTGGAGATTCGCGTGGCAGTGGATATGGATGGGCTTTCACCTGCCGATGTGCGCGTCGAGTGCCAGTTTGGCGTGCTGAATGAAGAAGGAGATTTTGAGCTACGAGCGCATTATCTTTGCTCGCCGACTGAACGCGACGCACAGGGTCGCCAGCTTTATGTGCTGAAGCTGGAGCCGAGCATGGCGGGACTGCAATGCTATCGTCTGCGCCTTGCGCCTTGGCATCCGGCACTGACCCATCCCTATGAAATGGGCTTTATGCGCTGGTTGTAAGCGCTCTGTGCTGAGTCCATGCCCGCCCCGGTCAATGCCGGGGCTTTTTTATTGCGGGGGGAGCAGCTCAATCGTCATTCAGGCTGCGCAGGTGCGCATAAACGCTGCGTGCCAGTGAATCGGTGTCATAGCCGCCTTCAAGCATGGAGACGATGCGTCCGCAGGCCGAACGTTTGGCCTGGGCAATCAATTGTTGTGTGAGCCAGAGGTAATCGTCTTCGAGCAGGGCGAATTGCCCCATCTCATCGTCACGGTGGCCGTCAAAGCCGGCGGAAATGAAAATAAGCTGGGGCGCGTGTGCGTTGAGACGCGCAAACCAGGCCTCGCTCACCGCAGCACGCCAGCGTGTGCCGTCTGTACCTGCGGGCAGGCCGACGGGCAGGCAGTTGTCGGCCATGGGGGGAATGCCGCTGCCAGGATAGTAGGGGTGCTGGAAGCTGGAACACAGCAGGATACGATCATCTCTTGCGACAATGGCTTCGGTGCCGTCACCATGGTGCACGTCGAAGTCGATAATGGCCACGCGCTCCAGTCCATGCCGTTCCAAAGCGTGCAATGCGGCAATCGCCACATTGTTGAAAATACAGAAACCCGCTGAACGGCTGCGACTGGCGTGGTGTCCCGGCGGACGGATGGCGCAAAACGCCCGGCGTTGCGTCTGCTGCAAGACCCAGTCCACGGCGGCCAGACCACTGCCTGCCGCGCGCAGAGCTGCGGGCAGGGTGTAGGAGTTCATGGCAGTATCGCCATCCAGATTCAGCATGCCCGCACTCGGCGCGTGCTCGAAAATCAGCTCAATCATGCGCGGGTCGTGCGCCAGGGCGAGGTCTTCACGGCGGGCGAGCGGCGCGTCGATATGGGTGAGCCACGGCTCCAGGCCGCGTGCAATCAGCATGTCGTGGATGGCTTCAAGACGCGCAGCGTTTTCAGGATGGTGCGCGCCATTGCTGTGCTTGAGGCAATCGTTGTGGGTGATAAAAGCGAGGTTCATGGCGTTAACCCCTGAGATGGTGATGAGTGCCTACTGTATGAATTTTTGTCACTGGGGTCACGGTTCGGAATCAGCAAGCCCTCGTGTTCGCCCCACAACTCTGTGACCTCTGTGGCTAAATTTAGGCCTGCGGATACGCCACGACATGATCGATGGCCAAGGCGATGCCGATGCTCTCGCCGAGGGCGTGGTCGTGATGTGAGGGTACGAGGGACAGAATCTGCGCACCGCTGGCGAGTTGCAGTGTGTAGAGAAAGTCCGCGCCACGAAAAGCCTTTTTGATGATTTTGGCCTGCATGGCGCTTGTGTCGTCGTGAATCACATCATCCGGTCGAATCAGTACATTGACCCGGCAGTCGTTCCAGCACGCCTCGCAACGCTCTTCAGCGCATTGGCCGGGAATGATGCCATGCAGGATGCCCAGTTCGATTTTGACCTCGCGGCTGTTCAAAACCCGCCCAGGCAAGAACGCCCCCATGCCGACAAAATCGGCGACGAAACGGTTATTCGGGCGGTGATAGATGTTATACGCCGTGTCCCATTGCTGGATTTGGCCTTGGTGCATGACACCGATCACGTCAGCCATAGCAAAGGCTTCGTGCTGATCGTGAGTGACCATCAGCGCGCTAATGCCTTCGTGCTTGATGATTTCGCGTACCTCAGAGGCGAGCTTTTCGCGTAGCTCCACGTCCAGATTGGAGAACGGCTCATCCAACAGCAGCAGGGCGGGTTTGGGTGCCAGCGCACGCGCCAGGGCGACGCGCTGCTGCTGGCCGCCGGAAAGTTCGTGCGGATAAGCGCGCGCCCGTTCAGCCAGCCCCACCGTGACAAGCATTTCCTCGGTGCGTTGGGCGCGCGCCTTGCGTTCAAGCTGATGCAGACCAAAGGCGATGTTGTCGGCAATGCACAGATGAGGAAACAGGGCGTAATCCTGAAACACCATGCCCACCTGGCGTTTTTCAGGCGGAACGACATGACCGACCTGACTCATCAGATGGTCATTGATGCGAATCGAACCCGCTGACGGATGTTCAAAACCGGCGATCAGACGCAGCGCGGTGGTTTTGCCACAGCCGGAAGGCCCAAGCAGACAGGCAATATCGCCGCTGTTGAGTGCAAACGATATCTGCTCAAGAACGGGAGCCTCGGCGTAGCGGCAGGCGAGTTGTTCAACGTTGAGAACCGGGGGCATGGCGTGGAGTCTGGTTTTGGATTGCGTGCAGGAATGATAATCTGAGAAGCATTTTCATTCACCAAGGACTTACGCAAAATCATTTTTACGCCCTCCCTCTTGAGGGGGAGGGTGGAGAATTTGGCTATTGATGCGGCACGCATATACCTTGCAGCGCAAGGAAGCGGGCTTG
>CAZTYJ010000012.1:0-35074 GCA_964618025.1 uncultured Halothiobacillus sp.
ATTGCTCACTGTGGATGCCCCCCGTACCGCCCTTGCGCCGTGCGCGCACATGCTCCACCAGGTGAACCGAAGTCACGCCCAGCGCGGGCGCTTGCGCAATCTCCAATGAGCGCAGCAAGCGAAGGTGCACCGCCTTGCTTCGGCTCAGATTGTCCACGCCGTCACGGTCGTTAATGTACTTGTCGATCAAGTCACCCACGGTCAGACCGCGATGATCCGCCCACGTCGCGCTCGCTCGCCCAGTCTTTTGCTGTAGCACACTTGGCAAACGTGCGGCTTTCAGAAAATGCCTTACCGGGCACTTCTATAAATTCGTCATGCCCGCGAAGGCGGGCATCCAGTGCCTTGATTTAACTGGGTTCCCGCTTTCGCGGGAACGACAAAAAGTGAATTAATAGAAGTGCCCTTGCCGTTAACGCGCATACGAATCTGTGCCGTGTACCTAGTCGAACCGTTCGCGCGCTTCCGGGGTACAATCGTTGCCATTTTTCAGCCGCCCAAGAGTTGCTACAAGGATGCGCTTTGTAGCGATTTCGTAGCAACGCGGCAATCAAAACGTATGGGAATGTAGCAGAATGTTGCAAAATAAAGCGGAAGAACAAGGGCATGTAGCACACGAAAAACCGCACCAAACAGCGCCAGAGCGCGCTACGCCAAGCCCGTGGCGATTATGCGTCGCCCCGATGCTCGATTGGACGGATACTCATGCGCGCTATTTCATGCGCCTGCTCTCCCGCCATACCCGCCTGTACACCGAAATGGTCACCACAGGAGCCATTCTGCGCGGCGATATCGCCCGTCATCTCGCGCATAACCCGGAAGAGCACCCTCTCGCCCTACAGCTGGGCGGCAGCGAGCCGCACGATCTGGCGCATTGTGCCCGCGTGGGTGAAGATTGGGGCTATGACGAGATCAACCTTAATATCGGCTGTCCTTCCGACCGCGTCCAGCAGGGGCGTTTTGGAGCCTGCCTGATGGCCGAACCGCTGCATGTCGCTGAATGCGTCTCGGCCATGCGTGCGGCGGTGAAAACACCGATTACCGTCAAATCACGCATCGGCATCGACCACCAGGAAGGCTACGAGCCGCTGGCGCAATTCATTGAAACCGTGGCTCAAGCAGGCTGTGAAACCTTTATCGTGCATGCACGCAAAGCCTGGCTACAAGGGCTATCCCCCAAAGAAAACCGTGAAATTCCACCGTTGCGCCATGAGTTTGTGCATCAGCTCAAATACGATTTCCCGCAACTGAATATCGTCATTAATGGCGGCATCATAAACCTTGAACAAACCGAGGCTCAGTTGGAAAAAGTTGACGGTGTCATGATTGGGCGAGCGGCGTATGACAATCCCTTTCTGTTACTCGAAGCCGACCGCAGAATTTTTGGCGAGCCCCATCCCGACCCAGCCCCTGAAGAAGTCATGCGCACCCTGATGCTTTATATCGAGAAAAAACTTGCACGCGGGGTCGATCTACACGCCATGACCCGCCACATCCTCGGTGCCTTTCATGGCCAGCCTGGTGCTCGCGCCTACCGCCGCCACCTGAGCGAATACGCCACCCGCCCCAGCCTGCAAAAAGAAAACAGCGCAGAAATACTGCGTGAAGCGCTGTACTACGTCGGCATCAAACTCGATTACAGCCTTTGAGCATCCTGCTGCGCCCATTGCCACAGATCAATTTGCGCCTGTGCGCTCATCGCCTCAATACGCGCCCGTTGGCGATCTTCGAGCAGGAAATTTTCTTGCATTCGCTGATGCGCATCGGCTAAAACGCCACGCGCATGGTCGATGTCAATTTCATCGGCAAACAACGCATCTTCCGCCAAAATTGCGACATGCTGCGGCTGCACTTCCAGCACACCCCCGCTGATAAACACTTTACGCACCTTGAGCTGCTCAGAATGTGACTCGCTCAGTGCAGGCCAAACCTGTACCACACAAGGCATAAGCAAAGCCATCATCGGCATATGCCCCGCAAGAACCGCCAGCTCCCCCTCAAAACTGCGTGCGACGACCTGACGAATGGGCATACTCAAAATGGGACGCGGCATGGTCACCACATCCAGGCTCAAGCCGGGTGTTAATCTCGCCATCATGCTGACCCCGTATTCAAGCCCATGGCACGCATAATGCCGATAAGACCTTGATGGACATGGCCAAGATCGTCGAAATGGTCGGTATTCAGCGTCAAATCAAACTGATGCGGATCAAGATCATCCGTGCCAATCAATGAACGCAAATAATCACGACGCTGTTGATTCACCTTGCGCACCTTATCCAGCGCCTGTGCCTCGCTCACCCCCTCGCGCGCGGCCACACGGCGGGCACACACCCGCTCCGAACCCACAATGCGCAAGCGCAATATTTTACGATCACGCAAAATGACATGCGCCCCACGATCCACAATCACCCCGCCCTCATGCAGCGCAAAATGCAGCAACACACTCACCAATTCCCGGCGGTAACTCTGTAACGTATCCGGACTGCCACTCAGATGCTCGCGCAAAGAACGCTGCGCTACGCCATGATGCCTCTCAAGGCGCTGGAGAATAAGCGTTTCCAGATGATGCTTGTCACCGTGGCGATAGGTCACATCATCGCCGATGAACTCGACTTTAAGCTCTTTAGCCAAGGCGCGACCGATCATTTCCGCTCCCGAACCGTAGTCATGCGTCAAGGTCACCAGCGGCGGGATATGCAATGTTTCCGGGCGACTTTCTCGCCGATGAAGATGCTGCTGCTCATCAAAAATGAGCTGAACCAAGCGATCCATGGGCAGAAATGCAGTCATAAAAAGTACCTAACGATGCAAACTGAGCGGAATCAACGACGTAAATGCTCAACCACCCGCAATCCATCCAGTCGGTAGGCTTTACCGAAGCCCGCAACAAAACGACCACCTTGCGGCGTAAGAATGAACACATGAAAGTCGGCCAAGCCACGTAATAGCGGAATAATCGAGCCAAAACGCTCTGCCAGCCTATCGAACAATATGTCACTTTGTGCGCTTTCACGTTCCAGACGCACAGCCTCACAGCGCAGGCTCAGGCGCTGACGCGCAAAAGGCTGGCGCGCATCGGCCTCATCTTCCAGCAACATCACCTGCAAACGAGGCTCATGCGCCAAATGTTGGGTGTGCGTCGCCAAACCGCTCAATAGCACAGCAAATGCACCGTCATGCCAAACAAACGGCGCAAGCCCAAGCTCACTTATGCCATCCTCGCCTTGGGTCGCAAGCACCAGGGACTGACGGTGCGTTAAAAATTCGTCCAGCTGTTTTTGTAGCGCAAGATTATCGCTATCAGTGCTCACCACGATATTTCCCATGTAAATCCAATACCCGCGCCACGTATTCGATCGTTTCGCTATAAGGCGGAACGCCACCGTATTTCATCACCGCCCCTTCACCCGCGTTGTAACCTGCTGCTGCAAGGCGTACATCGCCATTGAATTTATCCAGCAAAAAGCGCAAATACGTGACCCCGCCACGAATATTCTCTTGTGGATCAAACGCATTGCTTACGCCAAAACGCGCCGCCGTCCCCGGCATAAGCTGCATCAAACCCATCGCCCCGGTGCGCGATACCGCCGTGGGATTGAAGCTGCTTTCTGCATGAATCACCGCGCGCACCAAGGCAGGATCCACCGCCTGTGCGGTGGCCATATTCAAAATCGCTTCGTTAAAGGCCTCATGATTCAACTTCCAGTTCGCCGTTTTGAATAAGCTGCCCGTCCAACCCTTTTCAAAGGACTGGTAGACCGAAGTCGAAATCAAGGTCAGAGAGCGATTGGGAACATTGGTTAACTGCGTAACACCATTGCTCTGCTTGTAACGATAGACATAGGTTGCCCTGCCTTGTCCGCTTGCCGCTGCGGGCGGCGTAGGCGCGGCCTGTACCGCTGGAGGCGTTGAGCTTGCTTGCGCTGCGGCTTCAACACCTGTTGAGCTTGGCTTTTGCGCCGACTCAAGAGGCTGTGGGTTTGCAGGTTTTGCACTTGCGGCACGTCCAGTACCAATATTGGTACAGTGGGTCACGCCTTTTGCGTTAACAAAACAGCGAATCTGGGAGCCGCCCGCCATCGCTGGGCACGCAGAGACGAGCAGCACGCCCGTCAGCATGGCAATAGAGCATACTCGCCGCCATGTGTATGTTTTTATATGTAATTTCATGGCGTGAATAATAGCCTCACACGACGAGGGTGCAAGCAAACGTGGCATTCTCGCCACATTGCTTACCCCGACCCCAAGCTTATTGATCCGACCCGAATGAACCGTGAATGGACAAGAAGCGGGCTTGCCCGCGAAGCCTTCAACATACGCTTTTGTCCGCTCCTACGCTTCAAGATATATTTTCGCCGCATCAATAGCCTGAATGCACACTGTTTGCCTGATTCAGGGCGTACAAAAAAGCCGGAGCTTGTTGTCTCCGGCCTATGCTGGACTCAAGGTTCAAGCTGACGATCAGCTCACTTTCAACTCTTTCACCCAGGCTTCCATCGCCGTGGTGGCCACCGGCATCGGCGGCTCCATGAAATTCACCACAAATTTGTCACCCAGATCGGCCACGCCAATGGAGCGCGGACGCACCGCCATGACGTGCGGATTGGGTAGCGCGATACCGAAGCAAAAGACAATCAGCTTTGCGTCTACAATTTCAGGGGCGATTTTGCCTTCCGGCAAGGCCTTGGTATGTGCAAAATGATCGAAGGTGCCAATATAAGCGGCGATAGGATGCGCTTCGATTTTCGCGTGCAGATACGCGATGATCTCATCGACGCTCTGCATTTTGCTTTCAGCTTTAGGAAGCTCCATTTCAAAGATGGGATAGCGCTCCATCAAAATGCTTTTCTTCATATAACCTCCTCTCCTGACAATCAAATAAAGACTTACGCAAAACGAGGATTTAGCCCCCTCACCCCAACCCTCTCCCGCGTGCGGGAGATGGGGTGAAAATCGGCTTCTGCGTCAATCCTATAAACTCAGCCCAACATAAGCTCAACTGAATTATCGCCCAATGCAAACCACACCGTCCAACACCGATACACATGCCAGGCTATTACGCCTCGCCACCCAAGTCAGCCTTGCGGTCGCACTAACCCTCATCATCGTCAAACTTGCTGGCTGGTGGCTTACCGAATCGGTGAGTCTGCTCGCATCCCTGCTGGACTCTTCTGCGGATCTGGTGGCCTCGCTTCTGACTTTTCTCGCTGTACGCTGGGCCTTGATTCCACCTGATCACAACCACCGTTTCGGGCATGGCAAAGCCGAAGCCCTGGCTGCGCTGGCGCAATCCATGTTCATTCTCGGCTCGTCTGTCATGCTCGCCCTGCAAGCCATCGGACGCCTGACCAATCCACAACCCATCCAACACACCGAGATGGGTATCGGCATCATGCTGTTTTCCATGCTGTTAACCGCACTTCTGGTGATGTTCCAATATTCCGTGGTGCGCCGCACGGGTTCAACCGCCATTCATGCCGATGCGCTGCACTACGCCACCGATCTGTTGAGTAATCTCGCCGTGATTGTCGCCCTGCTTTTGAGCGCCTGGGGCATCGCGCGTGCCGATGCCCTGATTGGCCTGTTGATTGCCGCCTATGTCGCCTGGAGTGCGGTGCAAATCACACGCGAGGCGCTCAACCAGCTTATGGATCGTGAGCTTGCCGACGAGATTGTGCAGCAGGTACGCGAACTGGCGCTGAACGTTGCAGGTGTCCACAGCATCGCCAGCCTGCGCACCCGTCAGTCCGGCAATGTGTATTTTTTTGAGCTGTATATTGTGCTTGATGACCGCCTGCCCCTGCGCACCGCGCATGACATTGGCGACCATGTCAAAGCAGCGCTTTGTGCCGCATTTCCAGGCGCAGACATCATGATTCACGAAGAGCCCGCCAGCGTGGCCAAAAGCCTGCCCGCTTGAAGCCGTCACACTATAAAAATTAGCCACAGAGGGCACAGAGCATACAGAGAAGAAAGAATGTATCGTTCTTAACCTCCGTGAACGCTGTATCCTCATATGGCTTAAAAATTTAGGACTTACGCAAGATGGCGGTTTTCACCCCCTCCCCCTTGATGGGGGAAGGTTGGCGCAATCCTCAATGTGTTGTTTATTTACCAGTTTTCGCCCCCTCCCCCTTGATGGGGGAGGGCGGGGGAGAGGGTGGTGAAGTTGGCACAAGCCTATGTGCTGGAAAGGGTTGCACCCCCTCTCCCCAACCCTCTCCCACGAGGGGAGAGGGAGCTAGATCCGGGTTTTGCGTAAGTCCTGACACTATAAAAATTAGCCACAGAGGGCACAGAGCATATGGAGAAGAAAGAATGTGTCGTTCTTAACCTCCGTGAACGCTGTGTCCTCTGTGGCTTAAAAAATTGATTTCCACACGCCCCACACACCCAACAACCTTGGGTAAAACAGCCCTCTGCGGCACAATAGCCGCCCCTCTTAATATTAAGTCCCCGACGCATGACCACGCCGATTCTGCCCAAGCCTGCCGATATTCTGCTTTTTCACCTTAGCCACATAGATCTGGATGGTTACGGCGCGCAATACATGACCCGCGCAGCTGGCTACCGTGCGCGCTATTACAACGCCGATTACCGCGACATCCCCTACGCTCTGGAGCAAATTTTTGATGACATGTCCAAGGCCAAAGAGCCGTGCATGTTGTTGATTACCGACTTGAATTTAACGCTTGAGCAATCCGAGATGGTGGCGCAGCGCATTCAAAACATGAGCAAGGGCAGCGCAACCCCCTCCGGCGGCAAAAAATCCGGCAAGACACCCGCCAAGGCCAGCCTGCTTTCTCCGGAAATGGCCGCCATGCTCAAGGGCGCGCTCAGCGCCAGCAGCGATGAGCCGGAAGCTGAGCCAATCAAACCCCTGCTGCAACTTCTCGACCACCATGCCACGGGCGAAGATTCGGCCAAAAAATACGACTGGTACTACCTGGACACGGAACGCTGCGCCACGCGCCTGGCTTTTGAGTCGATTGCCCCCTATTTGGATGACGACAAGCGTGCGCTGTACGCCAGCCGTGCCGAATTTGTCGATGTGGGCGACCGCTGGCTGAAAGATGACGCGCGCTTTAACCGCGCCATTTACCTGATTGGCCTTGTCATGGAAGACGATCAGCTGGCTCCGCCCCTCGTCGAACTCAAGCGTGAATTCCGCTTTCACATAATCGAGTCGTTTTTCCAGCTCATGGAACAAGGTGCCACACTGGAAGGTTTGGAGCGCGGCAGTTACGATTATCGCAAAGCCTTTCTGCGTGAGCGTATTGCAGCGGAGCGTTGCGAGAATCCGGAAAACACGCTCAAGGAAAAATACCACTTCCTTTCAGCCGAGGCTGTGCAGCCCGAAGATGTGCCGATGCTGAAAATCGACGGCTATCGCACCGGCATCTTCTTCAACTGGCCACATGATGTGTTTCGTGGTGTCGCAATGGAGCTCATGGAGAATCGTGGTCAAATGGATATTGCCATTCGCGTGGGCAGCAATGGACGCATGTCACTGCGTGCCAATGAAGGCGTGGACGTGGGCATTATTTCCGGCATGTACTTTGAAGGCGGCGGCCACCCCGGCGCTGCGGGGGGCGTGTTGCGCGACAACCGTCTCAAGGATGTCGATCAGGCCGTGCGCTCCATTAGCCTGGCGGTGAGCGAGAAAAAGGGGCTGGTACAAACCTGCCAGATGCAGCCGCCGACGCCAGTGGAAAAACCCTGATTTTTGAGCCACAGAGAACACTGAGTTCACCGAGATAAACCCCGTTGATCCTTGCCTGAATAAACCGTGAATGGACGTTAGGAGCGGGCTTGCCCGCGAAGCCTTCAACATACGTTTTTTCGCGGGCAAGCCCGCATCCTTGCGCTTCAAGATATATTCGTGCCGCATCAAATAAGATCAATAGGCCATGAGCACCTCCAAATACATCACCCCCGAAGGTCATGCCCGTCTGAGCGCTGAGCTGGACGATTTGTGGCGCATACAACGCCCCAAGGTCGTACAAGCGGTCGCCGAAGCTGCCGCCCTCGGTGATCGTTCGGAGAATGCCGAATACATCTATGGCAAGAAAATGCTGCGTGAAATTGATCGCCGCGTGCGTTTTTTGCGCAAGCGCTTAGATGGCATGACGGTGGTTCATAACCAACCTGCCGATCCCTCACGCATTTTTTTTGGTGCCTGGGTGCATCTGGAAGATGACAATGGGCTGGAAATACGCTTACGCATCGTCGGGCCGGATGAGTTTGACCCCAAACGCAACTGGATCAGCCTCGACTCACCCATGGCACGCGCCCTGCTCAAACGTTGCGAGGGTGATGAAATAACCGTACACCTTCCGGTGGGGACGCGTAACTATGTGGTTATCGCCGTCTGTTACAACGACTAAGCCGCTCACTCGTCCACTGAAGCAAATGTCCAGGCTTTACGATGCTCAGGTGCAGTACGCATCAGGCGATAATCAAAACGTGCCGGATGCAAGGCATGTAACAGGCTTAACGGCAAAGGCGATGGCTCAGCACTCATCATGCAGGCCAAGGCCTCACCCAAAATACCCGCCCAAACCAGGCCACGCGCACCATGACCAAGATTGAGCCATAACCCAGGGAGCAGCTCCGCCGATTCAAAGCGCTGCGCCTTGCCATCGAGGTGCAGACTGGAGAAGCGCCGACGAAACGCCTCAGCATCATGCAGTGGCCCGAGCATGGGTAAGCGATCCGGGGTTGCACAGCGGTAACTCACTCGCCCGCCCAGCGCGCTCAAGTCCGGCATGGATCCGCCGGGAAAAATCGCTTGCAGGCGCTCGATATTGCCCTGATGCTCCGTATCCGAAACAAGTCCGTCTTGAGCGTGATGCGTAAAACTTGCTCCAAAGCACACCTGAGCCTCACGCGCGGGAATGACATACCCTTCGCGGCACGCAACACTTTTCAAGCCCGTCCAGTGTCCTGGCTGTTGACTTTGGGCGCTACACAAGCTGATTTGCCCGCGTATTGCGCTCAGGGGCAAAGCCTCGGCATACAGCTCTGGCAATAACCTCAGGGCATCATGCGCATTGGCCAACACCACATCTTGCGCGCGCGCCAGGATGTGACCTTGATGATCGCTTAGCGCCCACTCTCCCGCATCACGGCGCATGGCCGCCACGTCCTGCCCGGTGTGCAAGGCAATGCCGGGATGCTGAAGCAGCGCGTTCACCAAAGCCGGTGGGCAAACTGAACCGCCCCCGGCAAACCACCACCCCGGCTGCTCAACCGGCACACCCACGAGAGCTGCGCCCTCTTCTGCGCCCACCCAGCGGGCAAAATCAGCGGGGAGAGTCTGTTGCGCGGCAATTTTTTCCTGTTGCGCGGCATGACGCGGATTGCGCGCCAGGCGCAGCACGCCGCTGGCTTGCCAATCGACCCGCGCATCCTGCTGCATCATGGCCTGCATACGCTGTCGCGCGTAACGCATACCGATTTGGGTCAGCTGACTTAAAGCATTGCCCGTGCGGCTTAACACCGGCAAAACGATCCCCGCCGGGTTACCCGATGCGCCTTGTGCTGGCTGGGCATGGCGCTCCAATACCCGCACACTAAAACCACGCTCGGCCAGACTGCGCGCCACACTCGCACCGGCAATACCCGCACCAATCACCACCGCATCGCGCGTTTGCGTAGCCAAAGCATTGGGAAACCAGGGTGGCATATTCAGTACGCTTGGGTCACTTCATCCGGCATCTGGAATAGAAGCACATTTTTATTCCTCTGCCGAAGGCTTTACTGCCGATGAAGCTGTGTACGGCGCAGCATGAGTGGTCATTTCATTGAAAACCTCCGCCATGGATCTTGGTCTGGAAAGCGCATAGCCTTGCACATAATCCACACCCATCCGCCTCAGCGCCTCAACGTGTTCAACACTTGTGGCGTACTCGGCAATCGTCTTCATGCCCATCACCTTACCGATATGGTGAATACTTTCCACCAGGGTTCGATCCAGCGAATCCGAGAGCATATCGCGTACAAAGCTGCCATCTATTTTCAGACACTGCACAGGCAGACTCTTGAGATAACCAAACGAAGACATGCCGCTCCCAAAATCATCCAGGGCAAACTGACAACCCAGGGCCTGTATCTGCTGCATAAAGTCGATCGCCTGACTCAGGTAGCCAATCGCCGCCGTCTCCGTCACCTCAAAACAGATGGCACGCGGATCAATATTATTCGCCATGATTTCCAGCCGGATGAATTCCGGCATTGAAGGATCAATCATCGACAGGCCGGAAAGATTGATCGCCAGATGCAGCCTGCAATGTGCGCATATTTTGCCCGCTCGACGCAAGGCATGACGCACAACCCAACGGTCAATATGCGGCATAAGCCCATAACGCTCGGCTGCCGGAATAAAATTATCCGCAGGCATGATTTCGCCCTGATCGTTGCGCAAACGCAGCAGGACTTCAAAATAGCGCGCACCCTCCATGCTTGCGCTCTCACTCAAGGGGTGAATTTCCTGCAACATGAGCAGGAAGCGATCGTCCCGCAACACTTCACGCAGGCTGGAGGCCACCAGCATCTGTGCGCGGCGATTCACCGTAGCCGCATCATCGGAACGATAGACGTGCACCCGGTTACGCCCTTCTTCCTTGGCCGAATAACACGCCACATCCGCCGCACTCAGCACCTCGGTCGTGGAGTTCATATCGCGCGTCAGCATGACCAAACCTATGGACACGCCAATCTGGAAGATCTTGTCTTGCCAAACAAAGCGGAAATCTTGCACGGCCTCGCGCAGGCTATGGGCAATCTCCAAGGCTCGCTCTTCGGGGCAATTCGGCAACAACAGACCAAACTCATCGCCTCCCAGACGCGCACAAATATCGCTCTTGCGCAAGCTCTGCTGCATCAAAAAAGTCACCTGACGCAGCAATTCATCGCCCGCCAAATGTCCGCTGGTGTCATTCACAATCTTGAACTGATCCAGGTCGATATACATCAAGGCATGATCGGCATGTGTGGTGACATCATCCTTTTCCATATCAATTAGTTGACGCAGCTGGGTTTCAAAGCTGCGCCGATTCATCAACCCGGTCAGGCTGTCATGATTGGCCTGCCAGTGCATTTCCTCCAGCATTTCACGCTTGGCGCTCACATCCTGCAAAGCCAGTACGATACCGCTCAATGCCCCGTCAGCATCGCGAATCGGCGCTACGGTATCCGAGACATACACGCGCCGTCCATCACGCGCCAACAACAAGGCATTGGCATCCAGACGCGCAAGACTACGCTCGCGCAAACAGCGACGGACTGGATTTTCAATCAAGGCTTCGCTCGAAGCATCAACCAGTTTGAGGACATCTTCGGCTTTTTGTCCACGGGCTTCGTCCAGCGTCCAGCCGATCAGTGTCTCAGCAGCCGGGTTAATAAACACCACCCGACCGTCAAGATCAAAACTCATCACGCCATCGCCAATCGAACTCAGCGTGACCTGCAAAAGCCTCTTTTCCTGTATCAACAAGGCATTCGCATGTTCAATATCCGCGACGCGCTGCTGCAAGGCTTGCGCCATGACATTAAACGCCGCCCCCATGCGTCCCACGTCATCTACGCCCTCCCCAAGAGGAGGGAAAACAAACTCACCACGCGCAATGTGCTCGCTGGCATCCGTCAAACGCGAAAGCCTCCGCGTCAATACATGCCCAAGAATGCTGAGTATCAGCAAGGTCAAGGCCACCGCCGCCAGGGCAATCATGCCTAATTGCCAGAGCATTGCATGACGTTCGGCATGGATATAGGCCACGCTCAGCCCATAATGCAGCTGAGCCAGGGGCTGATCTCCTACCGAAAGCTGACGCACAATATCCCAGCGTGGTAGCCATTCAAGCTTCAGCGCCTCCAATGATCCAGTAGAAGGTGGGAGTGGCTGATGAACAGGCCATCCTGAAGACAACAACACATGATGATTGAGACCGGTTAGAGCGATGTACTCGATGCCTGGTGCCTTCACTGCATGATCGATGACCTGCTGCAAGCTTGTCATATCCTCCATCAACAAAGGCGCGATCAACGCAGACTCCAGAGCCGGAGTTAAGCGTTTTTCACAATTTTCGATCTGCCCAAGCAAGCCCTCCTGAACCATAAACACGGCACGCCCCACCAGGAGCGCCAGCATGACCAGCTGTACCAGCATGGCAAGCCATAACAACCTTGAGCGCACGGTTCTCGGCCAGAGCCTACTTAACCACATGCCCCTTCCCCTCTTGATTCCATCGTTCCATCACCGGGTTTTCCGCCATGCGACAGCATCATTCATGTGCAAAGCTCAATCCGCAGCTCTAGGTAAATGCTGATTTATCCCATCCATGGAATCAATCAGCGATTCCCTGGCAGCCTGCAAGGTATTCCACATCAACATCGCCACCGTCATGGGTCCCACGCCGCCGGGCACGGGAGTCATCCAGGCCGCACGCTCAAAGGCAGCATCAAAGACCACATCACCGACCAGCGAGCCATCCGCCAGGCGGTTAATACCGACATCAATCACCACCGCGCCCGGCTTGACCCACTCGCCCTTGACCAGTCCAGGTTTCCCCGCTGCCACCACCAAAAGATCCGCACGCGCCACATGCGCCGCAAGATCACGGGTGAAACGATGCGTCACCGTCACCGTCGCCCCGGCCAACAACAATTCAAGCGCCATCGGACGACCCACGATATTCGAGGCACCAACAATCACGGCCTCCATCCCCTTGGGATCAATCGCATAGGTTTCCAGCAGGCGCATGACCCCAAACGGGGTACAGGGACGCAGGCTAGGCATACGCTGCGCCAGCCGCCCCACGTTATAGGGGTGGAAGCCATCGACATCTTTATGCGGCGCAATGCGTTCGATCACCGCCGCGCTATCCAAACCTTGCGGCAAAGGAAGCTGCACCAGAATACCGTCAATTGCAGGATCGGCATTCAGGCGTTCAATCAACGCAAGCAGCTCATCCATGTCTGTGCTCGTCGGCAAATCAAACGCCGTAGAGACAATACCCGTGCGCTCACAGGCCCGGCGCTTATTGCCTACATACACCTTCGAGGCGGGGTCATCCCCCACCTGGATCACCGCCAGACCTGGAGCACCTTGCCCCTGCGCCATGAGTTGTTCAACACCCTCACGCACGGAAGCCAAAACTCTTTCCGCAACCTGCTTGCCATCCATCAATTGAGCCGACATGCCAAACGCCCTCGTTTCTTTAAATTTTGCCTACTCATCATTAGCCACAGAGAGCGCAGAGTTATATCCATCAAGGAAACACTGAACACTGACCTTGCCCCCAACCCCGGTATCTTGCGTGATTTCTGTGGCTAAATTCAGACATCATCCCAAACCACACACAAAGGGTTTATCCTGCAAGCCTGCTGCAATCTCCCGAATCAGCCCCGGCCCCTGATAAATAAAACCGCTATAAATCTGCACCAGACAGGCACCCGCATTGATTTTGCTCTGTGCATCGGCTGCCGACATAATCCCGCCCACCGCAATAATCGGCAACTCACCGCCCAGGGCGGCGCTAAACTGACGCACCGCCTCGGTCGATTTTTCCAGCACGGGCGCGCCCGACAACCCGCCCTTTTCTTCAGCATGAGGCAAACCTTCCACCCCCTCACGAGCAAGCGTGGTATTGGTGGCGATCAATCCGTCGATCTTCTGGCGACGCAAGGTCTCGGCAATCGATTGAATTTCATCCGCATTCAAATCCGGCGCAACTTTTACCGCCAACGGAACATAACGTCCATGCTGTTCAGCCAGCCGATATTGTTCGGCTTTGAGTTTGCAGAGCAAATCATCAAACATGTCACCATGCTGCAAGCCGCGCAGCCCAGCAGTATTCGGCGAAGAAATATTCACCGCCACATACGAGGCGTGGGCATAGACCCTGCGCAGACAAAACACATAATCATCTACCGCCTTGTCCAGCGGCGTATCGAAATTCTTGCCGATATTCAGTCCAAGAATGCCACCCTGTTCACGGAAGCGACTGTGCTCAACATTCGCGACAAACTGTTCTACGCCAAGATTATTAAAGCCCATGCGATTAATAATGGCGCGTGCCTTGGGCAGGCGGAACAAACGCGGTGCCGGATTACCAGACTGCGGCCGAGGGGTCACTGTACCCACCTCAATCGAACCAAAGCCCAGACTCCCCAGCGCGTCGATATAACGCGCATTCTTATCCAAACCTGCCGCCAACCCCACCGGATTGGGGAAGCGCAAGCCCATCACCTCACGCGGACTGTCAGGCACCCGTGAGCGCATGAATTTCGCCAGCGAACCACGCAGTGCAAAGTGCATCATTTCCAGAGAAAACTCATGCGCCGTTTCCGGCGGCAACATGAATAAGCCCTGACGAGCCATTGTGTACATCCAACCCATGAGCACCCGCCCTTCTGCCATTTTTTGCTATCGTACCACTGCCACAAATAAACCTGTCCCCATGAACACCACCACCCGTCGCCAATTTTTTGAACGCCTGCGCGCCCTCAATCCCCAACCGGTCACCGAACTCAACTACAGCTCGCCCTTTGAACTGCTGGTCGCCGTCGTACTTTCCGCTCAGGCGACTGACAAAGGCGTCAATCTGGCCACAAGCCGCCTCTTCCCCTTGGCCAACACACCGCAGGCGATCTTTGAGCTTGGTGAAGAAAAACTGCGCGATCTCATCAAAACCATCGGCCTCTACCAGACCAAAGCCAAAAATGTGATCGGCCTGTGTCGCCTGCTCCTGGAAAAACATCACGGGATCGTGCCGCAAACCCGCGCCGAGCTGGAAGAGCTGCCCGGAGTCGGGCGCAAAACCGCCAATGTGGTGCTCAATACCGCCTTCGGTCAGCCCACCATGGCGGTGGATACGCATATTTTCCGCGTTGCCAACCGCACGGGTCTCGCGCCTGGCAAAGATGTGCGCGCGGTTGAAGATCGGCTGGTCAAAGTCATCCCTAAAGAATTCATACAGAACGCCCATCACTGGCTCATCCTGCATGGCCGTTACACCTGCACTGCACGCAAGCCCAAATGCAGCGAATGCCCGGTGTGTGATCTGTGCGACTACAGGACACTTCTATAAATTCGATCAAGCCGATGGATGCAAGCCAAAAACCTACGAAAAAGCGGAGCATACACGCAGTATGTGAGCATTTTGAGCAGGTTTTGGGTGCAGCAGACGCGGCTTCAGCGGATTTATAGAAGTGTCCTACAAACAGAAAAGTGCGCCCTGCGCCGGAGCTTTACCGCCATGATGATCTCCAATGACCGCAACACCCTGCGTAAAATGTACCTCACCGCCTGGCGCAAGCGCCTGGATGGCTTGCCCCTGGAACCGTTGGAACACCTGATTGCCGACGTGATCGAAATGCACCCGGAGTATCACGCACTGCTCAGCGACGAAGAACTGGCGCTCCACTGGGAAGAATCGCCCGAACAAGGCATGAGCAATCCTTTTTTGCACCTTGGAATGCACCTCGCCCTGCGTGAGCAAATCACCACCGACCGCCCGACGGGCATACGCGCCTTGTACGAAAAACGGGTACGTAAAAGCGGCGACATGATGGAAAGCGAACACCGCATGATCGCCTGCCTGCTGCGCGCATTGCAGGATGCCGAAGGCAACCCGCCGGATGAAAGCCGTTATATGGAGTGCATTCGTCGCACCCTGTGAAAGGCGCATACCGTCAAATCGCTGCAATACTCTCGCCTTAGCATGTCTATATGCGTGTTTATTCGTTCATCAGTCGCTTCATATTAGCCTCAAGGGAATGAACACATTACTTATAGACACACATAAAACGTGTGAAATCAACGAGGGTTCGATCATGCAGCCGTCTTCTCAAGACCACACCCGCCATACTATCCTCAAAGCCACAGTGTATGGAGTGACTCAGCCTGGGACTCATCGGCTCGACACAGACGGCGACATGCTTGCAGCCGTGAGCTGCGCGCTGTACAGCAACGCCAAAAGCATGGCGGAAAAATTTAGCCTGGGCGCGCTGCACTCCGTCGAATGCCATCTAAGCTCAGGCTCGGTCATTATTCACCGCATGGGTGACTGTGGGGATCTGTGGATTGAGGAAATCCCCTCGCTCGCATAAAAGCCATGTCACAACGTGCTGGCTTGCTTGCGTAACCGGCTCTCCAGAACGTTGCTCAAAATATGACTGAAGTTTGGACTTCCCTCTTTGTAAAAGAGGGATTGAGGGGAAGAGGGGGTCAGATCCGGGTTTTGCGTAAGTCCTAATTCAGAAAGATCGTGAACAGATACTAAGCAACATGCCGGGCATGAACCCGGCACACCCTCCATCTGAGCTTGCCGCGAGATCAAAAATCTAGCGATTCGCGCAAAATCCAAAATCGGTCGAAGCTCCCGGCAATAGGTAGGCATTCCAATCTTCACCCGTCGCCACCACCTGCGCGTTATTCCAGTTAAGACGTGCGCTCCAAGAGTTGCTCAACCGCCCTTCAACGGGAAGGCTTACCCTCCAAGCCGCAACAGCGCCCGATGTGTTGGTCACGCGCACCGAAGAGCAATATCCCGTCCCCCAATCAGCCAAACTCGTGACCTGGGTTTGTAAGTCCCCCCCGGTATTCCCTGAAGCAGGATTAACCACGGGACGGGTCGCGCAGTAACCAAAACTTGCCTGCTCACCAGGATTCAGAATGTTATTCCAGCCCTCACCGCGTGCGCGAATGCTTGTATTCTCGACACTCACAACCGCACCCCATGCGTTATCGAGACGATCAATAAAGCCAAACGAAGTTGCCCATGTCCCAAGACGCGAACTGGTGTTTGTCACGGTATAACTGACGCAGTAACCTGCACCCCAGTCAGCATCCACAACGCGTTGCACGCGCAATTCATCCCCACTCAGCAAACGGGGGTCCTGGGTCGATGGCGGAGTGGTATTCGTCACCCGCTGCGCTGCAAAACCTGCGGCATCATTGCCCGCGACATCCTCCACCGGGGAGGCAGCGGATGCGTTATAAGCTACGCTGACCTGTTGCCCAAACAAGGCTTCCCGCGCCAGTTCCAAGGTAACATTGACCCCTTCGACGCGCACGCGATTGACCCCGACAAGCTGTTGCCCCAGCATCACCACAAACTGTCCGGCATCAGGCACAGAGCCTGCTTTCAACGCCTCGTTATAGACCATAACCAGACGTGCGCCATCGACGTTGGCCGAGATCAGCAGCGGAGGCTGGCTATCTCCCGGCGGCGGCAGCGGTGTCGCCGAACCTGTCCACAGCGTAGTCAAGCGAGCCAGCTTGTCATTCCAGACGCTTGTCCAGTCATTTTGCAGCAGCCCTCCCGTATCGGAGCTATTCGGATTCCATGACCAGAAAAAGCCATCCCGCATATCCTTTTGTACCATCCAGTCAATCGCGGCATCAAACCAGACCTTATCAAGCGCAAGCCCCCCATCATGACCGTAACGACTACCAAACTCGGTTGGAATCACGGCATACCCCAAGTCCTTGGCAAAACCGAAGTTGGTATTCCAAATCGCTGGCATATTCGCCGGGAAATCAGGAGCCGAGAAATAGGGCTGCATATAAACATCAGGGCCGTAAAAATGCGGCGCAAGCACCAGCTTGTTTTGCGGAATATTCAGCGGCATACAGCGCAGCGGCTCAAGATTCCCGCCCCAGCCGTGCGCATGGGGACTTGAACAGGTCGATTGCTCTTCAATCCCTGCGACAAACACGACAAGATTCGGGTTTTTGGCCAAAACGGCTGCCGAGGCACGCTCTGCCGCAAGATTCCAGTCCGTGGACATATTGCCGGTTCCCCAGGTCGCACGGCCATGCGGTTCATTTTTCAGATCAATGGCAAACACGCGCGGGACGTTTTGGTAGCGCTGCGCCAAAAACTCCAGATCGGCGATCCATTGCGCTTCAGAATAGCTATCGGTGTACCAGAGTTCCGAGATAGCAAAATCATCCGGGCGATGATGATCGAGCAGGATATACATCCCTGCCGCATCAAGCTGTTGCACAATATAGTCGAGCGTTTGCAGGCCATTCTTGCCCGCAAGATTCGGGTTCAGGGCAAAATCCACGCCACTGACCGCTTCGCCACGCAGCGTCGCCGGTGCCACGGGGAGACGAACCGCATTGATGCCCAAGGCTTTCATCTGCGCAATCATCTCCTCGGCATTGCGCGCCCACAGACCATGCGGCGCGTGGGTCGTGGTCTCAAAACCAAACCAGTTCACGCCGCGCAGCTCAACCCGTTGTCCCGCGCTGTTATACACTTTGCCTGCCTGAACCTCATAGGCCGAAGCCGGGCTGGACAACGCCAGACCCAAGGCAATGCCTACGGCAAGCAGATTAATCTTGTGGTGCGAAAAAAATGTTTTCATGTCATGTGTCCTCCAGAAACCTACACATGCACAAAGAGCGTATGAGCGCAGAACGTGAGACCCTTCGATCTCAAGGCAACCCGGCTATCGCCTGTTCACACGCGCCGACAAAACGCGATAAGGGACGACCCGTGGCTTTGCGTCACCGACTTTCGTGCGGTTTTGCCAAAATTCAATACGATACAGCCAGGCTATTTAACGAGATCAAAACAAGTTTTGCTGCATCGACTTGCAGCCTAAACTTGCGTACGCTACAGGTCAATAGCCTTCAAGCTTTTTGTGAAAAAATACGTCCAACATGATGAATTAAATATGAAAGACTCAACAATTATCCACGGCATCCCTCATTGCACTACCGTCAAAAAAGCACGCGCATGGCTCGCTCAACACGGTATTGAAAGCGAGTTTTACGATTACAAAAAAACACCCCTCACGCCTGAACAACTCTCCCGCTGGGAGTCCGCCTTAGGTTGGGAAAACCTGCTCAAGAAAACCGGAGCCACCTGGCGTGCTCTACCCGACGAAGCTAAAGTCGACTTATCGCGTGATAAAGTGCTCAGCCTCTTGCGCGCCTACCCCAACCTGCTGCGCCGCCCGATGGTTGAACTTTCCGATGGGCGCGTTCTTGCCGGTTTCGTCGAGAGCCAGTATGCAGCCGCCTTTCAACCTCAGGATTAAGCCATGTCCGCAACACTCAAACTCGCCAGCGAGCTCATTGCCCGTCGCTCCCTCACTCCCGACGATGCCGGTTGCCAGGCATTGCTGGCAAAACGCTTGGAAAAACAAGGCTTTAATATTGAGTGGATGCAGCATGGCGACGTTTTAAACTTATGGGCGCGGCGGGGCACGCAATCACCCTTGCTCTGCTTTGCCGGCCACACCGACGTGGTGCCGAGCGGCGCGGAAAGCGCTTGGGACTCACCGCCCTTCGCCCCGAGCGTGCGTGATGGCATGTTGTACGGACGCGGTGCCGCCGATATGAAAGGCGGCGTGGCGGCCATGATCGTGGCGACAGAACGCTTCGTGCAACACCACCCCGATCACAACGGCTCCATCGCCTTTCTATTGACCTCGGACGAAGAAGGCATTGCCGTGGATGGCACGGTCAAAGTCATCGAAACGCTCGAAGCGCGTGGTGAAAAAATCGACTTTTGCCTGGTGGGTGAGCCTTCCAGTCGTGTAGTGCTGGGTGATGAGTTCAAAATTGGCCGACGCGGTTCGCTCACCGGGCAGTTACGGGTGCATGGTGTGCAAGGTCATGTCGCCTATCCGCACCTCGCCGACAACCCGGTGCATCGTGCCGCCCCCGCCCTGGCAGAGCTTGCCAGCACCGAATGGGACAAGGGCAATGAGCATTTCCCGCCCTCCAGCCTGCAAATCGCCAATATCAGCGCGGGTACCGGCGCGAACAATGTCATCCCCGGCGTGCTGGATGTGCAATTCAATATCCGCTTCAATACCGAATGGACGGTGGAAAAACTTCAGGCGGCCATTGCTGCGATTTTTGAGCGCCATGCACTCAACTACACCCTGGAATGGAATCTTTCCGGCCTACCCTTCCTCACTCAGTCCGATGGCCAGCTGGTCGAAGCCGTGCATGAGGCCATCCGGGATGTTTTAGGTCTGGAAACCCAAGCGTCTACTTCAGGAGGCACATCAGATGCTCGTTTTATCGCTCCGACCGGCGCACAGGTGATCGAACTTGGCCCGCTGAATGCCACCATTCACAAGGTTAATGAATGTGTCGGCGTAGAGGACTTGGATCGCCTGACCGCCGTATATGAACGTATGCTTGACCTGCTTTTGCTGGACGACGATTGAATGAGTTCCAGCCACAGAGAAATCAGAGAATCAAGACAGTAGCCTATTGATTCGACATGAAAATTCGTTAAAGGCAGAATCGGGTCTTTGCCCAAGCTATTGTCTTCCTCGATGTGCTCTGTGTTCTCTGTGGCTAAAAATGCTTACAACCCCTGCGAGACGTTATGGACATCTGGATGTTATTGAAGGCCGCCATACTCGGCCTGATCGAAGGCGCGACCGAATTTTTGCCCATCTCCTCCACCGGGCATTTGATCGTTGCGCAGGATCTTCTGCATTACGATTCTGAAGCCGCCAAAGTCTTCACCATCGCCATTCAGCTCGGCGCGATTCTGGCGATTTGCTGGCACTACCGAGACAAAATTTTCAACGTTGTCAAAGGCTTGCCTACAGACCAAACCTCACAGCGTTTTGCCGCCAATCTTGTCATCGCCTTTATCCCGGCGATGGTTTTCGGTCTGTTATTTCACAAGCTCATCAAGACTTATCTGTTCAGCCCGCTCACCGTGGCTGGGGCGCTGATCGTCGGCGGCTTTATTATCCTGCTGGTCGAGCGTTACAAACCCGCGCCGCGTATCCACAGCGTAGACGACATGCGCTGGAGCGATGCGCTAAAAGTCGGGCTGGCACAAAGCGTCGCCCTGTTTCCCGGCACATCCCGCTCGGGGGCAACCATTATGGGCGGGATGATGTTCGGCCTCTCGCGCACCAGCGCCACCGAGTTTTCCTTTTTTCTCGCCATTCCGACCATGTTCGCCGCCGTGGCCTACGATTTGTACAAAAATGCCGCCCATCTGCACAGCGAGGACATGAGCATGATTGCGGTCGGCTTTGTCATGGCCTTTATCTCCGGCCTGGCCGCCGTGCGCTTCCTGTTGCGCTATGTTTCCAGTCATAGCTTTGTCGGCTTTGCCTGGTATCGCATTGTGTTTGGTACGCTGGTTTTGCTGTATTTTCTGTAAATGAGGCGCAATGAAAACCCTTTTTGCCACAGAGAACACAGAGGCCACCGAGGGCGTATTAAACACCGTGGCCTCTGTGGCTAAACAAACGTATCGCGATGCCCCATCCACTTACCCCATTTGAACCCGGCGCATTTGAACGGCGCTGGCTGGCGGAGACGCTGCGTCGGTATGAGGCGGAACATGGTGTCTGCGACGATAGCGCTCTTCTGCCCAGCCTTAATACCGGCGATGCGGAAAACCGTATTCTATTACGCGCTGAACGGCTGATCCGCACGCAATACCCACGCTGGCTGAGCGAAATGCGCACCTGGCAAAGCCAGATACGCTGGGTCATCCTCCTGCTTGGCGTTCTCGCCCTGTTGAGCGGCTTTTTTTCTGCGCTAAGCCTCATCAACAGCGGGGCGCACAGCATGGATGGACGCATCGTCAACGTGGTGTGGATGGTGCTTGCCCTGCTTTTTATTCCCGTATTCAGCCTGTTGCTCTGGCTGGTTTTAACCCTGCTCCCCGGCAGCAGCGGACAAACGCCTCTTGGCAGACTGGCACTATGGCTGCAACGCCATCTTCCCGGCCAATCGCCTGAACGCCTGCGCATGGGTCAGGCGCTGCTTGGTCTGTTGGCTCATCACCGCCTGCTGAGTTTTGGCATGAGCAGTCTGAGCCACGGACTGTGGCTACTGACGCTGGGCGCGGTCACTCTCGGACTGCTGCTGATGCTCGCCACCCAACGGCATGTCTTCGTCTGGGAAACCACCATTCTGCCCGGCAGCATGTTCGTGGATTTCGTCAGCGCACTGGGTAAGCTCCCTGCCCTGCTCGGCTTTGCCACTCCCAGCAGAGAAATGATTCTTGCCAGTGAAAACGCCCACCGTGGTCAGGCCGAACTGGCGCGTCATGCCTGGGCATCCTGGCTGGTCGGTTGTGTGGTGGTGTATGGCATCCTGCCGCGCCTTGTGGCATTCGGCATGAGTTTTGGCCTGTGGAAACACGGCCTTGCCAAGCTGCGTTTGGATCTGAAACAACCCGGCTACGCCATGCTGCGCGCCCGCCTGCATCAAGGTAGCCAGGCCTTGGGGGTGATTGATCCTGCGCCCGCCACATTGCCCAGTTCAAGTTTGCACACGCTCACCGCCCATGCGCCAGAGCGCCCTCATCAGCTCGCGCTGATTGGTTTTGAGCTTGGGGATGATGTCCCCTGGCCACCCGAAAACACGGGGGCATTCAGGGTATTCCCACGTATCGACAGCCGCGAAGAGCGGCAACATGCACTGGACGACCTACATACCGCCCCCCCGGACAGTCTGCTAATTGCCGTGGATAGCCGCCTCTCCCCGGATCGGGGCAGTCTGGGCTTTATTCATCAACTGGCGCTGCATAGCGCCACGCCGCTGGTCTGGCTCATGCACGACCATGCGCGCAGCGCACTCTGGCGCAGCAGTCTGCGTGCAGCAGGCTGGCCGAATGATGCGCTGCTGGACGATGCCGCAGCAAACATCTGGCTACAGGGCGCGGCAATATGAGCCCTCTCAAACTCGCCGTGGTCGGCCACACCAATACCGGCAAAACCTCACTGCTGCGCACCCTGACCCATGACATCGGCTTTGGTGAAGTCTCCGACCGCCCCAGCGCCACCCGGCATGTCGAAGGCGCGCGCCTGATGGCCGAAGAGGAGGCCATAATCGAGCTCTACGACACGCCTGGGCTGGAAGACGCCATGAGTTTGCTGGACGTGATCGAAAGTCAATCCACGCCCAACGAGCGCCTCGATGGCCTGGCGCGCATTACCCGCTTTCTCGCAAGCCCGGAAGCGCAAAACCGCTTTGAGCAAGAGTCCAAAGTGCTGCGCCAACTCCTTGCCTCGGACGCAGGCTTGGTGGTGATTGATGTGCGCGACCCGGTGCTGGCCAAATACCGTGACGAGTTGAACATTCTCAGCGCCTGCGGCAAACCCTTACTGCCGGTGCTGAACTTTATCCAAAGCACAGACAACCACGCCGAGGCATGGCGCACCTCCCTGGCGCGACTGGGTTTACACAGTGTCATCGCTTTTGACAGCGTAACCCCCGAGATCGACGGCGAGCGCCAACTGTTCGCTAAACTCGCCCTGCTGCTCGATGCCCATGCGCCCGCCCTGCAACGCCTGATTCAGGCGCGCCAGATCGAAGCCGATGAACGCCGTCAGGCCGCCGCCCAGCTGATCGCCGCACTACTGCTGGATATTGCCGCCTACCGCATAAGCGTGCCCAATGCCGATGAAAACAGCCTGCGCGCATTGATCGAACAGATGCGTGACAAGGTGCGCCAGCATGAAATCGCCTGTGTGCATGAGCTGCTCAGGCTCTACCGTTTCCGCGCAGATGATGTGCAGTTAAGCGGCCTGCCCATGCTCGATGGACGCTGGGAGCATGATGTATTCAGTGCCGAAGCGTTAAGCCAGATGGGGATACGTCTGAGCAAGGGACTGGTCGCAGGTGCAATCGCAGGCATTAGCGTCGATCTGGTGCTTGGAGGCCTGACCCTTGGTGCCGCGACCCTGGCCGGTGCTCTCGCCGGTGGTTTGTGGCAACTGGGTAATGTGTATGGTGAACGCATTCTTGCTCAGCTACGCGGCTACCGCACCCTGACGGTCGATGACAGCATCCTGCGCCTGCTGGCGCTGCGCCAAAGCTGGCTGCTGCACGCCCTGCAACAACGCGGTCACGCCGCGCTACAAGCCATTCAGCTCGACAGCCCGGAAGCCCAAACATGGCGCGAGGGAAGTTTGCCGGATGGATTGAAAAAGGCACGCAGTCACGAAGAATGGTCAGCGATGAACCCCGAATTCCAGACCTCTGAAGCGCGGGAGCAACAGCTTCAGGCTTTGGCAGGGTTATTCATGCACGACAGCATCACAGCCTATTGACCCTTGCCTGAATGAAGCGTGAATGGACGGTAGGAGCGGGCTTGCCCGCGAAGCCTCCAAACATACACTTTTTCGCGGGCAAGCCCCCTCCTACACTTCAAGATATATTCGTGCCGCATCAATAATGGTATAAAGCGGACACCGTGCGAATTTTCAGACAAGCCATTATGCCCTTAGCTTTGCAACAACATGTCGAAGAACAACATTTCAGCCAGCGCATGAACGGCCTGCGTGCCGCCGTGCTCGGCGCAAATGACGGCATCATTTCTGTGGTCAGCCTGCTGATTGGTGTGATGGCGGCGGGCGCAGACAAATCAACCGTTCTGCTCGTTGGCCTAGGTGCGCTGATTGCGGGCGCAATTTCCATGGCGGCGGGTGAATATGTCTCGGTGCAGTCCCAGGCCGACACGGAAAAGGCTGATCTGGCGGTCGAAAAAGCCTCGCTGGAAAACAACTGGGACGGGGAAATGCGCGAGCTGGCGGCGATTTACCAGGAACGCGGCGTAAGCGAAGGCACGGCGCTACAAGTCGCGCGCGAGTTGATGGAGCATGATGCGCTGCGTGCTCATGCCATTGACGAGCTGGGGATGAGCGACATCCACTCACCGCGCCCGATCCAGGCTGCAGCCTTTTCAGCGCTGGCCTTCATCAGCGGAGGCATTTTCCCCTTCCTTCTGGCTTGGCTATTGCCCAATGAGATGACCTGGCTTCTTGGTCTGTCCGCCCTGCTTGTGCTATTTGCCACCGGCGCGCTCGCCGCCTACGCGGGCGGTGCCAACAAACTCAAAGGCGGAATGCGCGTGATGGTCTGGGGGCTGTTTGCCATGCTCGCCACCTATTTGATCGGTAGCGCCTTTGGTGTGCAGCTCGCCTGATTCAAGAGCGCATCAGGCTGGCGGCAATTTGGGCGGTAATTTGCGATACACCCAGCCACCCGCGTACAAGGACACGCCCAGCACCAGCAGCACGCCCACGCGCAATAAAGCCTCGGTTCCGGCTAGATCAAACAGGATGATTTTCAAACCGGCCAGCAAAAACAGCAGCAAAGAGGACTGCCCGAGACGGCGATCCTGTAGCATAAAGCCGCCTGCCAGCGCCACACTCGCCACGGCAAGCCACGCCACCGAAACCAGCGCAGGCGTATCAATCAAATGCGTTGCAGCGCTCATGGCGGACAGGTGGGCAAAAATCAATAGCGCGGGTGTCCATGTCCGAATCAACGCATCATCACGCAGCTTGAGATAGGCGAAATAACTCAAGGCGGGATAAAGCAACAACACCAAGGGGCTGGCAGGCACATCCTGCATCTCCCAGTTGAACAGTACGCGCACCACATTGAACAAAACAATCGCCAACGCCGCCCACATAAACGGCCAGCTTGCCAGCACCGCGTCCGCTTTTTCACGCAGCATCAGCAAGGCGCGCAGCGCTAAAATCAGCGCCAAGCCCACCCACGGTGCCAAAGATTCGGGCAACAGGTTCATGTACACCGAGTGCAGCAAAACCAGCGCAAGATAAGCGCTCACCAAACCACGCGCCGCCAGCCCGCTTGTTCCCTCCTGATCGCTCAGCCGCCTGCGTATCAGCAGATAGGCTCCAAGCAACGCCCCCGCCGTCAGTAGCGCAATCCACGGCGCAAGCTCAGGCACATGCCGATTCAACAAATCGTATTGCAGCGCATAAAACAACAGCAAGGCCGGGAAATGCAGCCAGGCTTCACTCGTGCTCATGGGCTTTCTGCTGCGCAAGGCAAACAGCGCGGCGGCTGTGAGAAAAATGGCGAATTGCAGGCTTTGGAACAACAGCGCGCCCTGCCATTGGCCGCTCAGGTGCAGCTCAAACAGCCAGGAAAAGACGACCAGCGCCAAATACATGGCCAGCATATACACCGAGCGGCGTTGCTGCATCAGCGCATAAAACGAGAACGCCAGGCTCCAGACGGTAAAATAAATCACCAGGCTGCCCATATCGCCACGCAATTCGGGCAAAAACAGCGGCGCGCTGTACGAACCCAAGACCGCAAACAGTCCATACAACTCACTTTCAAACAGCGCGCCCAGCCACAGCGCCAGCAGTGCAACGCCAACCACAGCAAACACCGCCGTCTCGCCGCTTATCAACCCGTAGTACAAATGTGCGCCATACACCGTGGCAAACAGCACCACGATACCTGCTGCGGGCAAAAACGCCGCGTACTGACGATCCAGACGGCGCAGCAACACACCCCCGGCAATCAATGCGCCAGCGCCGAATGCAGCAAGCGCGAGCTGACGCACCGGCGTAAGCCAACCGCTGTCGATCCCCAAACGAATCAGATAAATCGCCGCCAAAACCAAAGCCGTCGCACCGCTCCAACCGAGAAGTTGGGTGGCATCAAAGCTGTGTTCATGTTGCACGGAGCGCTTGGCCTCGGCTCTAGCTTCGGCTCTGACTTCGTTTTTGGGAGCGGGCGCTCGCTGTGCTGTCGCCTTATCCAAAGCAGCAAAGGCAGAGGATTTGGGCATGGAAAGCGTTTCAGCAACGGATACGGCTGAAGCAGGTTCCGGCACCTGTCCATGCGGTAGCTTGAGCGCCTGTTCGATCTGATTCAACCGCGCTTCAATCGCCGCTAAACGTTGAGCTAAAACATCATCCGCTGGGGCACTGTGCATGGATATTCCCTCTTTCGCCGCAAAAAACACAGGCTTGAAGCCCGCGCTGAGCACCTATCCCGTAGGGTGGACAAACGTGGCGCATCCACCCTGCCGATTTAATTTAAGAACCTGTTTACGATCTCGAAAATAAGCATTTGCAGCACAGAATCTGACTGAAGACTGGATTCCAATCATCGTCGTAGCCCGGATGCAAATCCGGGGCAAAGCTCACACTCGGCACGGCACACCCCGGATTCCGCTTCGCTTCATCCGGGCTACTCAAGCCCTTGAGGTAGACCCTTACGCCGCAATGCGCCATTCAGCGAGATCGTAAACAGGCGCTAGGCCGCCACCAACAAAAAACCGCGCTTTAATGCGCGGCCTGTTGAGTGCAGATCAGTGCAGGTTTTTCGGCACACTACCCCGCTTGCCGCCAGCCTCGACCCAATAATCGTAAATATCCAGTGCCGAACCGCTAATCAAATCCAGAAACTCTTCGTAGTCATCGGGACTATCCTGGATTTCGGCAAACTCCGGCATCTCGCGTCCGCCGCCGGCAATCATGGCAATCGGGTCGAGCAGCTCACGATCTTCAGAATCAATCAGCGGTTGCCAGGCTTCTTCACGCAGCATTACGCCCTGCATAAAGCCCCAACACCAGCCGTCTGGAGTCATCAGCTCGTTGTCATCCTCATCCATTTCGATATTGAACATCGGCGCGATTTCGCCTTTGCCCAAGGTTTCGACGATGCGCGCATTCAGCGCCAAAATCAGCGCCAGTACGCGCTCCAGCTCTTGCGGGGTTTCAAACACCGGGCCATCACCCTGCCATACGACAGGCAGCCACTCGCTGGGCGGAATCAAGACCGGCCCTGCGGCCAGCGCCGTCAAAAAGCCATCGATTTCAGACAAGGTCATGCACTCTTCGGGCACCGTATCGCCGAACAGGAAGTTTTCCAGCTCCTGGACTTCTTCATCGGTAATCGGCGCGGGGATATTGCTCATGGGGGTGTCCTTGGTGTGTCAATAAAAGAGGGTTCCAATGCAGGAACGGGTACAAACATTTAGTCGGCATCATAGCCCAGAATCGGTGCCAGCCAACGCTCGGTTTCAGCAATCGTCCAGCCCTTGCGCCGGGCGTAGTCATCCACTTGGTCGCGACCAACTTTGCCCACGCCGAAATATTGCGCCTGCGGATGAGCGAAGTACCAGCCGGAGACGGAGGCGGTCGGGTACATGGCAAAGCTTTCGGTGATCTTCAGGCCGATATTTTCATCCGGCTTGAGCAGGCTCCACATGATGCCCTTTTCGGTGTGATCCGGGCAGGCAGGATAGCCAGGCGCAGGGCGAATGCCGCGATAGGCTTCTTTAATCAGCTCGTCGTTGGCGTAATTTTCATTCGGCGCATAGCCCCAAAATTCCTTGCGCACGCGCTCGTGCATGCGTTCGGCAAAGGCTTCGGCCAGACGGTCGGCCAGCGCCTTGAGCATGATGGACTGGTAGTCGTCGTGATCGGCCTCGAACTCAGCCAGTTTAGTCTCGATGCCAATGCCTGCGGTCACGGCGAAGCCGCCGAGATAATCCGGCACCCCGCTCTGTTTCGCTGCAATAAAATCCGCCAGACACAGGTTGGGCTTGCCGCCGGAGCGTTCCATCTGCTGGCGGATATGGTGCAGGGTGGTCAGGCGCTCGCTGCGCGTATTGTCAGCATACAGCTCGATATCGTCATCATTCACGCTGGCCGCAGGCCAAAAGCCGATCACGGCGGCGGCTTGCAGCCATTTCTCGCTGATGATTTTATCGAGCATGGCTTCGGCATCTTTCAGCAGCTTGCGCGCCTCGCTACCCACCACTTCGTCCTGCAAAATCGCCGGGTAACGTCCATGCAGCTCCCAAGCCTGGAAGAACGGACTCCAGTCGATACGCTCGCGCAGGTCGTCCAGCGGGTAGTTTTCAAAGACTTTTGTACCGAGGAAAGTCGGTTTGGGTGGCAGATAACCGGGCGTAGGCGGGGCGCAGCAGCCTGCTTGACAGGTGGGAGCAAGATTCCCCACCCTCGCCCCCTGCCCCTTTGAAGCCGGGCTTTCCTGCCCGGCTCCCTTCGGGTTCACTGCGCGATCCAGCACCGTTTCAGACGGTGCTTGTCCCCTCAAGAGAGAGGGGGGCAAAAGTCCCTCCCCCCTGGCGGGGGAGGGGTTGGGGAGAGGGGGCTGGGCGCTGGCAAAACCAAAATGCAGCTTGAGACGATTCTGCCTGGCCTGCTCCAACGTCACCCGCTTGCCCTCGCGCCGATTGGCCGCGCGCTGTTCGGCCAGTTCGACATATTCGGCACGAATACCCGCCGCATACTGCTCGCGGTTCGCCCCCAGCAGACTGCTCGCCACGCCCACCGCGCGCGAGGCATCGACCACATAGACGACCGGGTGATCGCACACCGGCGAAATCTTCACCGCCGTGTGAATCTTCGAGGTGGTCGCACCGCCGATCATCAGCGGAAGCTTGATGCCAAGACGCTGCATTTCCTTGGCCACATGCACCATCTCATCCAGCGACGGCGTAATCAGCCCGGACAAGCCGATCAAATCGCAGCCCTCGCGCACGGCGGTATCCAGAATGGCCTGCGCGGGAACCATCACCCCAAGGTCGATCACCTCGAAGCCATTGCATTGCAGCACCACACCGACGATGTTCTTGCCGATGTCGTGCACATCGCCCTTCACCGTGGCCATCAGCACCTTGCCCGCGCTGGTGGTGGCGCAGGCGCCCTTGTCAGCTTCCATAAACGGCATCAAATACGCCACGGCTTTTTTCATCACCCGCGCCGACTTGACCACCTGCGGCAGGAACATCTTGCCCGCGCCGAACAGATCGCCGACCACGTTCATGCCATCCATCAGCGGGCCTTCGATCACATGCAGCGGACGCGCAACCTCCAATCGCGCCGCCTCGGCATCTTCCTCGACATAAGCATCAATACCCTTGACCAGCGCATGTTCCAGACGCTTGGCGACCGGCCAAGTACGCCATGCCAAATCCTCTTTCACCTCGGCAGTTGCGCCGTGGCCACGATATTTTTCGGCAATCTCCAACATGCGCTCGGTGGCATCCGGCCTGCGGTCGAGCACGATGTCTTCCACGCGCTCGCGCAACTCGGCGGGCAAATCGTCGATCAAGGCCATTTGCCCGGCATTGACAATGCCCATGCTCATCCCGGCCTTGATGGCGTGGTACAAAAATACCGCGTGAATCGCCTCGCGCACCGGCTCATTGCCGCGAAAGCTGAACGACACATTCGACACGCCGCCGGAAATCATGGCGTGCGGCAGGTTTTGCCTGATCCACGCCGTGGCCTCGATAAAGTCCACCGCGTAATGGTTGTGTTCCTCAATCCCCGTGGCAATCGCAAAAATATTCGGGTCGAAAATAATGTCTTCCGCCGGATAACCCACCGTATCCACCAGCACGCGGTACGAGCGTTCGCAAATCTCGCACTTGCGGGCGACGGTATCCGCCTGGCCGACTTCATCAAACGCCATCACCACCACCGCCGCGCCATAGCGACGTAGCAAACGCGCCTGCGCAATGAACTTCTCCTCGCCTTCTTTGAGCGAAATTGAGTTCACAATGCCCTTGCCCTGAATACACTTCAGACCCGCTTCGATAATCTCCCACTTCGACGAGTCGAGCATGATCGGCACGCGCGAAATATCCGGCTCGGCGGCGATCAGGTTCAAAAAGCGCACCATCGCCTCCTGCCCGTCGATCATGCCCTCATCCATATTGATGTCGATCATCGGCGCGCCGGACTCCACCTGCTGCCGCGCCACTTCCAGCGCGGTGTTGTAATCGCCCTCCTTAATCAGGCGACGAAAACGCGCCGAACCGGTGACGTTGGTGCGCTCGCCCACGTTCACAAACATACTCTCCGCCGTGATATTGAACGGCTCCAGGCCGGACAGACGGCAGGCGGGTGCGGGTTGCGCGGGTTGGCGTGGCGCTTTGCCCGCCACCGCCTTAGCCATGGCGCGGATATGCTCCGGCGTGGTGCCGCAGCAGCCGCCGACGACATTCAGAAAGCCGGCATCCGCCCATTCGGCGATTTGCTCGGCCATCGGCTCCGGGTCAAGGTCGTACTCGCCCATTTCATTCGGCAGGCCGGCATTCGGATGCACCGAGACATAAAACTCCGACACTCGCGCCATTTCTTCCACATACTGACGCAGCAAATCCGGGCCGAGCGCGCAGTTCAAACCCATCGTCAGTGGGCGCACATGGCGCAGACTGTTGTAAAACGCCTCTGTGGTCTGGCCGGACAAGGTGCGCCCCGAGGCATCGGTAATCGTGCCGGAAATCATGATCGGCAGGCGAAAACCGTCTTCGTCAAACACCTTTTCCACCGCGAACGCGGCGGCTTTGGCATTCAAAGTGTCGAAAATGGTTTCGATCAGAATCATATCCGCGCCGCCTTCAATCAGGCCGCGCGTGGACTCAACATAGGTTTCCACCAGCGCATCAAAATTGGTATTGCGGTAGCCGGGGTCGTTCACATCCGGCGAAATGCTCGCCGTGCGGTTGGTCGGCCCGAGCACCCCGGCGACAAAGCGCGGCTTATCCGGCGTTTGCATCGTCATCGTATCCGCCGCCTCGCGCGCCAAACGCGCCGCCGCCACGTTAATCTCGTAGGAAAGCTCCTCCATGGCGTAATCCGCCATCGCAATGCGCGTGGCATTGAAGCTGTTGGTTTCCAGAATATCCGCGCCCGCTTCCAGGTAGGCCATGTGAATGCCGTGAATAATGCCTGGCTGGGTCAGCACCAACAGATCGTTATTACCCTTGAGATCATGCCCCCAATCGGCAAAGCGTGTGCCGCGATAAGCCGCCTCGTCGAGCCGGTGGCGCTGGATCATCGTGCCCATTGCGCCATCGAGAATAACGATACGCTCGGCCAGAGCCTGGTTCATAGCGGAAATGCGTTGATCGCGGGAGAGAGGGAACATGCCTGAAAACCTTCTATTATCAATACGTTGTCAATGCCTTGGCAAAAATGCAAAGCCGACAGGAAACGCGCATTCTAACAGCAAAGGCGGGGAGTCGATGGATGCAGCCCCACCCAAAACCCACTCACGATCCTGAACTACGGATGCAGCAGCGAAAGGCGCGACAAAGAAAGGCAAATCCCCCCGCCCCCTTTTGCAAAGGGGAAATAAGAACCTGTTTACGATCTTGAAAATAGGCAGTTGCAGCACAGCATCTGAACTGAAGCTTGGATCGCCCCCCTTTTTACTCGTACTCGCCACGAAAATTAAAACTTCAGCTAACCGACAATCAGGGCAAGCCCCGTATAAAAAAACAACACACAGACTTGCCGATAAAATATCCGACAGTTATCCTAAAGAGATATTTATGGGACTTACGCAGAGGTTGGTTTTTACGCCCTCTCTCGCAAGCGGGTGAGGGTGTCAAATCACCTGCTTTGCGTAAGTCCTAATTTATAGAAGTGCCCTAAACTTATTCTCCCCACCCAAAATAGCAGGCAGCCATGTACCACAGCACAGCACAGCACAGCACAGCACAGCACAGCACAGGTATAACATCATGAGCGGATTCAAGATTGAATCCGCCATTATCGGTGTTGCCCTCGCCTTGTCGCTGCCTTGCGCCCACGCTGAGCTGATCCTCTCTGGTAGCCCCTCGGCGCAAAACATCGAGGAGCGCAATAAAAATTACACCCAGCTCGCCAGCGAATTAAGCAAAGCTCTGGGCGAGCCTGTGCGCTACGCACCCCCCATTAATGAAATGGGCTACGGTCAAGAGATGCGCAAGGGCGCGTATGACATTCTGCTCGATGGCCCGCACTTCGGTTCTTGGCGAATCAGCAAGGGGCTGCACAAACCCGTAGCTGAAAGCAACGTGCGCCTAAGCTTCGTCATCATCAGCCCGGCAAGCGATGCCAGCATCAAATCCACGGAGGATCTCATCAGCAAACCGGTATGCACCCTGCCCTCACCACACCTTTCCACCCTGATGTTTCTCAATCAGTTCCCCAACCCGCTCCAGATGCCGCAACTCATCCAGATCGACAGCTACGAGGAAGTTTTAACTAAACTTCAAGAGGGGAAATGCCGTGCCGCCGTGCTCAATGCGGACTGGTACGAGAAGTCTTTGACCAAAGACGAACAGGCCAGCCTGCGTGTCATTTCCAATACACCGCCACTGTCAGGGCACATCCTGACGGTGAGCAACAAGGTCAAACCCGAACAGCTCGAAGCCTTGAGCAAGCGCATCACTCGCGCTGACCCGTCAACAGATACGCTGGTGCAGGCGCTCACCCGCGCAGGAGTGCGCGGCGGCGACCCGCTAAAAGTCCGCTGGATGATGGCCAAACCAGAGGACTTCAAGGGGCTGGACGAGCTTCTGGTCAAACAATCGTTCGGCTGGAACTAAGTAGATGAATCAAAGACTTACGTCTTTGTTCATGTTGGGGCATGGATACCCCAATGCAGTTCAATAACGCAACTTATTGAATTGACGGGATTCCTCCCGGACATATGCCGGGCGAAAACCGCTGAATAACGCCAAGGATGAAGTTATTCAGTCAGGACTTACGCAAAACCCTGCCTGCATTGTGTAGAAACTCAAGCGCCCCCTGCCCCGCGACATAACCGCTTGCGAAACAGGCGCTGAGCAGATAACCGCCGGTGGGCGCGTCCCAGTCGAGCATTTCCCCGGCACAAAACACGCCGGGCTTGTCGCGCAGCATCAGCCGCTCATCCACGGCCTCGAATGTCACCCCGCCCGCCGTGCTGATTGCCTCGTCCATCGGCCTGGTGGCGTTTAAACGCACAGGCAAGGCTTTCATTCCCGCCGCCAGACGCGCCGAATCATTCAACGCCTCGGTAGGCAAACACTCGCGCAACAAAGCCGCCTTGATGCCATGCAGGTTCAACTTGCGCCGCAAATGCTCGGCCAGACTGCGGTTGCCACGTCCCTGTTGAAGCGCATTTTCCACGGCGGCCTGGGAGTGCGCGGGCAAAAGATCCAGCGTCAGCCATGCCTCGCCTTGTGCCGCAATGGTTTGGCGCAAGGCGCTGGAAAGCGCATAAATCGCGCCTCCTTCCAGCCCATACTCGGTCAGCATCAGCTCGCCTTGCACGCGCTGCCCGTCGAATTGCGCCACCACGGGTTTGATCGGCTGCCCGGCAAAGCGCGTTGTAAGGAAATCGCTCCAGACGCATTCAAAGCCGCAATTACTCGGCTGCAAGGCTGCCACGGCAACACCCTGCTGCTGCAACAGCGGCAGCCACGTACCATCCGACCCCAGCCGCGCCCACGAGCCCCCGCCCAGCGCCAGCACCACGGCATCGGCCTGGTGTGTGGAATCGCCTTCGGGGTGCGTAAAACGCAACGCACCGGCCTCATCCCAACCTAGCCAGCGCTGGCGCATGTGCAGGCGCACGCCGCTTTGGCGCAGACGATGCAACCAGGCGCGCAGCAACGGCGCGGCCTTCATTTCCCTGGGAAACACCCGCCCGGATGTGCCGACAAAGCTCTCAATACCCAGGCCGTGCATCCATTCGCGCAACCGCGCAGGCGGAAATGCCTGAAGCAGGGGCTCGACCCAAGGCCGCGACGCGCCATAACGCGCCACAAAATCCTCGAACGGCTCGGCATGGGTGATGTTCAACCCGCCCTTGCCCGCCATAAGGAACTTGCGTCCAGCGGAAGGCATGGCATCGAACACATCGACCTGCGCCCCGTCTGCGGCAAGAACTTCCGCCGCCATCAAGCCTGCGGGGCCTGCGCCGATCACGGTGATACGCATGATTTTGTTCGATTCAGGGGAATAAGCCAAAACCAATATTTAGCCACAGAGATCACAGAGGACACCGAGAATTAAAACCTACGCCAACGCTGGACGCTCTCCATATCCCGCACGCGGGAGAGGGTTGGGGTGAGGGGGCTTTAATTCGCTGCCGAGAGCACATTCTGCAAACTTGCCTCCTCTGTGGCTAAAAAATTCATCAACCCGGCGGCCACATCATCTGCCGCCCGGCCAGCAGGTGCAGGTGAATGTGATATACCTCCTGCCCGCCCGCCGGGTTGCAGTTGAACAAGGTGCGATACCCCGCCTCCGCCACACCCAGCTCCGCTGCAAGCCGCTTGGCGACAAGGAACAAACGCCCGATCAGCGGCGCGTCCTCGGCACTCACATCATTCAACGTAGCAATCGGCTTTTTCGGAATGATAAGAATATGAATCGGTGCCTGCGGGTTGATGTCGTAAAAAGCGAGGATTTCCTCATCCTCGTAAGCTACTTTGGCCGGGATTTCCTTGCGGATGATCTTGCTGAAAATGGTTTCGCTCATCGG
>CAZTYJ010000012.1:35174-56647 GCA_964618025.1 uncultured Halothiobacillus sp.
CCGCCCACCCCTCATCCTCCACTAAAAAAATCGCCTCAAAACGACGATTCGGCGGCAAGCGCGGCAAAGACCTCAGCCGTCCTTGTGCATCGGTTTCCAGCATCAAGCGTTCTGCGTACATCATTCACCCCCGAACTCGCACCAAAAAACCTCAAGCCGGACGACGGTCGTTCAAGGCTCGTGCCAGCGTGCCGCCATCCACAAACTCCAACTCGCCGCCCATCGGCACGCCCTGCGCCAAGCGGGTGGCGACAATACCGCGCGCATGGCACATGGCGCTAATCACATGCGCCGTGGTTTCGCCCTCTACCGTGCTGCTGGTGGCCAGAATCACTTCGCGCACTTCGCCCGTATCCAGTCGGGCTTCAAGCCTGTCCAACCCCAGTTCGCGTGCACCAATACCGTCCAGTGGGCTTAAGCGTCCCATCAAAAGGTAGTACAAGCCGCGATACGCGCCGGAGTTTTCCAGCGACCACTGATCCTGCGGCCACTCCACCACGCAAAGCTGGCTACGATCACGCTGCGGATTGCGACACAAACCGCACACCGACTCCTCGGTCAGAGTACGGCACTCGGCACAATGCCCCACCCGCTCGGCAGCAGCATCCAAAGCACGCGCCAAACGCCGCGCCGCCTCACGATCACGCTGCAAAAGATGCAAGGCCAAACGCTGCGCCGATTTCGGCCCCACGCCGGGCAAACGGCGTAGCGCCTCCATCAATTCATTGACCAGGGGCGAGAGCTGCATGGGTGCGTCGCCTTAAAATGGCAGCTTGAAGCCGGGTGGCATGGGCATACCCGCCGTCACGCCGGACATGCGTATCTGGGTTTCATGTTCAATTTTGCGCACGGCATCGTTCACCGCCGCAGCCAGCAGGTCTTCAAGCATCTCCTTGTCATCGCCCATCAGGCTGGGATCAATGGTGACGCGGCGCACTTCATGCCGCCCGCTCATCAACACGCTCACCATGCCGCCGCCTGACGCGCCCGTCACTTCCATACTGGCAAGCGCGGCTTGTTCCTTTTGCAGATTTTCCTGCATTTGCTGCGCCTGCTTCATCAACTTACCCATTCCGCCTTTCAGCATAACCGTACTCTCCTCAATTAAATCAACGCATTAAACTCAATCAGCATCCAGAGGGCGCACCGTATCCTCCAACAGACGCGCCGCGTAGTGATCCTCAAGCGCGCGCACCAGCGGGTCGTGACGCAAACTGTCCAGCGCCTGCTGTTGGCGCGCATCCTGAGCCTGTTGGCGCAATTGTGCCGGAGTCGCCTGCTCGGGAAGACCCTCGACAAACTGTAAACGCACCGCAGCACCCAAGCCAAGTTGCTTGCCCAAAGCCGTCGCCAGCGCCTTTTCACTCACACTTGAACGCACACTGGCATGACTCGCCGGACAGCGCAGAGTGATTTTATCGCCCTCCTGCGCCACCAGCTCAAGATTTTCCGCCAACTGCAACGCCATGCCTTTCAGCCCCAAACGCGGCAACACCGTGTGCCAATCGCCCAAAGGCTTGACGGTTTCAGGCTGTGCAGGCGCGGGTTCGATCGAAGCTTGGCGACGATCCGCAGGTGGTTCAGAGATCACGGACGGGCTGGCTACAGCAGGCTTTTCTGTCGGCTTGCCAACCCGTGGAGCCACACCGGCGGCTTGCAAGGTCGCCTGAATCGCGGCCTGCACAGGCACGACGGCTTCGGCCTGCTGCACACCCGTTGTCGTCTGTGCTACCGCCTGTGGCGCGAAGGCCAGCATCCGCATCATGGTCATTTCCAGCCCCAAGCGCGGACTGGGCGCCAAAGGCAGATCACGCCGACCATGCAAGGCAATCTGGTAGAGCAGCTGCACCGCATCCGGACTGATCTGCGTGGCAAATTCCGCCACCAAGACCGGGGAAGCCTCAAACAACTCCGCATCCGCCTGCGGCATGAGATGCTGCACCGCCAGCGCATGAAACAGCTGCAACAGCTCGGCCAAGACCTCGGCATAATCCGGCGCACCCTGCGCCAACTGGCTTATGGCGGCAAACAAGGCGGAGGCATCCTGCGCGACCAGCGCCGCTACCAGCGCACGCAAACGCGCCTCGGAGGTCAGCCCCAGCATGGCACCGACCTCATCCTCCATAACCCGCCCCTGTCCATAGGCAATGGCTTGATCGAGCAAACTCAGGGCATCGCGCACACTGCCTTCTGCCGCGCGCGCCAAAAGCTGTAGCGCCGCGTCGTCAAACGCGACATTTTCCGCCGTCAAGACCTGCGCCAAACGCGCAAAAATCATGCGCCGTGGCAACGCTTTAAGATGAAACTGCAAGCAACGCGAAAGCACCGTGACCGGCAATTTATGCGGATCGGTGGTCGCCAACAGGAATTTGACATGCGGCGGCGGCTCTTCCAGGGTTTTGAGCAAGGCATTAAAGCTGCTCTTGGAGAACATGTGCACCTCGTCGATCAGGTACACCTTGAAGCGCCCCTGACTCGGCAGGTATTGCACGTTATCCAACAAATCGCGGGTATCGTCCACCCCGGTGCGCGAAGCCGCGTCCACCTCGATCAGATCGACAAAACGTCCTTCATCAATCGCCACACAGGACGAACACACACCGCAGGGATGACTGCTCACCCCCTGCTCGCAATTCAGCGCCTTGGCAAAAATGCGCGCCACCGTGGTCTTGCCCACGCCGCGCGTGCCGGTGAACAGATAAGCATGATGCAAACGCTGCTCGTCCAGCGCCGTGGTCAGCGCGCGCAGCACATGCTCCTGACCGACCATATCCTCAAAACGCCGTGGCCGCCATTTACGCGCCAGCACTTGATAGTCCGAACCCAACTCACCCATAAACCTACCGGCACTATGCAGAAGAACGTGATTCTAACAGCAAGCAGGCGAGGAATGCGGACACATGCCAAGCTGCGTACACACGAAAAGAATAAAAATGGAAATTCGAGGGCGGCGAAACGCACCCACCACATCCCGGCACCCAGACGCACCGCTACCGTTGCTCCCTTCCGGACCTGGCGGATTTCACGGCTGCCTGTCGCGAGAGGACGAATGCGCCCGCCATAGACTAAGGACTGCTAAGCCCCTCAATTCAAGCGCGGCTGAAAACCCGCTCACAATCAAGGCTGCGAATGCTACCAATAAACCCAACACAAGTCACATGAAAGTCATCTTTTTACACTCAGGGCATTGACGCACCCTATCTCCATCTGGATAATGCCGCGCTTACTTGATCGAGGCACAGCACTCAAGGTAGCGCTGACCTGATTCAAGGCTATATAGCTCAGTCGGTTAGAGCACAGCACTCATAATGCTGGGGTCGGTGGTTCGAGTCCACCTATAGCCACCATAATTAGCTTCCAGTGAAGCACTGAAACCCGCGTTGGCACAAGCTTCGCGGGTTTTTTGTTGGCCTGCGATTTTTAGGGGGTTTCTGTAAAGATGTCTTTCGTCTCTCCCGTGTAGGCCGGAATGACGATTTTTATGGGGCACTTGTAGCAGCTCGTAGTCACAATGGTCATTGGATGAAGACAGGACTTACGCAAAACCCGGATCTAGCCCCCCTCGGCACGGTTCCCCATCAAGGGGGAGGGTAAAAGACATATGAGCTCTATCATTTGCGCAGAGACAACGCGGGTATGGCTCACGCTCTTGAACAGATCAAAAATCGCGCATGGGTAAGCGAATTGACTTACCGTGACGTGCATACCCCTGAGGAACTTGAGCGCATGGCACCGGAGAGCAAGGCGTGATGACCATCGATGCCAAAACCCCAACCGTGCTGCAAGCCGCATTCCGCCTGCTAACGTGATAGCCCTATAGGCGCGCTTTAGACGGAAGACCGATCCACTTGGCCAGCTTTGGGCAGAGCTACAGCCGAGCTGGAGCGCGCCCATAAAGCTCGACCGCCTCGCGCACGCGCTGCACACTTTCGGGCGTGCATTGCGCTTCATCATAGCGCCATGCCCAATTACCTTCAGTCGTGCCTGGAGTATTCATGCGTGCTTCAGTTCCAAGTTCGAGCAAGTCTTGCATGGGGATGATGGCAAGTTGTGCTACAGATTCCAACGCTGCACGATTCAACAACCAAGGCATGGTTGCGGGGGGGGGGCGCTCGTCACCGCACAAATACTCGTGCACATGCGCGTGTTGCTCGGCCGTAAGAGCGCTCCACCAGCCCAGTGTGGTGTCGTTATCATGCGTGCCGGTGTAAACCACGCTATCTTGCGTGTGATTGTGCGGAAGATGGGGGTTGTCCGCGCCGCCATCGAAGGCGAATTGCAGGATACGCATTCCTGGCAAGCCATGTTTCTGACGCAAAACCGTCACCTCTTCGGTGATGATACCCAAGTCTTCCGCCACGACAGGTAGAGAGCCGAAGGTTTCGCGCAAGGCGCTCAACAGCGCATCGCCTGGTGCCAGAACCCACTCGCCCTCCATCGCGGTTTCACACGCTGCTGGAATCGACCAGTAGGCTTCCAAGCCACGAAAATGGTCAATACGGATAATGTCAAACAGCTTGAGCTGGGTAGCGAAGCGCGCTTTCCACCAGGCGAAGCCGTCGGCCTCATGCTGCTCCCAGCGATACAGCGGGTTACCCCAGCGTTGTCCGGTGGCGGAGAAGTAATCCGGCGGTACACCGGCTACAGTTTCGCACTGGCCTTGCGCATCGACGCTGAAAAGCTCCGGTTGCGCCCAGACTTCGGCAGAGTCATGCGCCACGTAAATGGGCATATCACCGAAAAGCAGCACACCGCGCGCATGGGCATAATCGCGCAGCGCAAACCACTGGCTGAAAAACAGGTATTGCTCGAAGCGTAGTTGCTGGATGCGTTCACTCAGTTGCTCACGCGCCTGTTCAAGTGTCAAAGGTTCACGGGTACGCAAGGCTTGCGGCCAATCAAACCAGGCGCGCATTCCTTGCTGCTCGCGCAAGGCAACAAAGAGAACATAATCTTCCAGCCAGTGCGCTTCTTCCGCCAGAAAGCTCGCAAATTTCGCCTTGGAGACAACATCGGCGTGTTGTTCAAAGGCTTGCAAAACCATCTGGAGATCGGACGCACCAGAAGGACACCATGTCGCCTGCTCAGGGAGAAGTGCGTAGTCGATAAACGTAGGACTGCCTGCATGGGACGATAAACATTGATAGGGAGAACCATCGCCATGCGTGGGGCCTAGCGGCAACATTTGCCAGACCGTCATGCCGCAGGCCGCAAGATGATGGACGAGTCGATAGGCTGCATGTCCAAGCGTGCCGCCCGGCCGCCCCGGGGCGCTGGAAGGAAGTGAGGTTGGATGCAACAACACGCCAGCGCGACGCACGGCCAATACATCATTTAATTCAATCGATTGCGCAGACGCGGCGGATTCTTTTTTATTCAAGGCCAGACTCAATTTTTTTGTTGTCCTGTTCGCATAACACCACCCGCTTCAGGATTGCCTGCACCCACTGCCATGATCTCAGCCAATACGACGGGCGGTTCCTCAGCCAACAGCTCGTACAGTCGAACCAGGTGCAGGCGGAACAGGCGCTCAAAATCCCGCACAGCCTCGGCTGAGTTGTAGTCGCCAAACCACCAGAACCAGTCTGAGCCTTCACAAATCGCCAGCTGCAACAGGATCGCCTGCTCCTGCTCTGCACTCAGATTTTTTGTGGCCAGCACACGGTCGCAAACTTTTTTGGCAGCGATCAGAAATTCCCAGGCAAGATTTTTGTCTTTCTCGCCAATCCAGGTGGAAAAAGTGCCATAAACCCAGCTTCCGGCAACCAGCCTGGGCAAGGTCGTGACGACGGGACTATCTTTAAGTAACTCCTGATAGGTCGTCAAGTTCAGACGCGGGTGAGCCGACAAACGTTTATACAATCCATCAAGGAAATAAAATCCATTTTCCGGGTAATACTCCCAGGCGTTTTCGCCATCCATGATGATGGATACAACATGCTGACCGTCATGGCAGTGATCGGCAATATGCGTCAAATGGTTGATAAGATCGCCCACTGCGTCATCCGCATGCCAAGTCGAATATTTAAAGCCGATCAGATCCGATAATCCGTCATCGCGGAACACAAGCTTGAGCGAAGGGCTTGCATCCATGCGGAAGAAGCGGTGTGGACAGGCTTTATATTGCTCGGCAACCCCACTGGCACGCAGGCTGTTTTGCAGCACCTGACTTCCCGTGGCTGCCCAGCTAAATCCGGCCTCAGCCAAAAGTGGTAACGTGGCTTCACTCAGGCTCCCCTCAGAGGGCCAACACCCCACCGGACTGAGGCCAAACACACGCTCAAACACACGCCGTCCTTCGGCCAAATGCCAACGCACCCGCTCTTCTCCCCCAGGATATTGAGCCACCGCTGTCTTGTTTTTAGGCAGCTGCACATCCGGCCAGGCCTCGCACGCAGAAGAAATATCCAGCAACAAAGGCATGATGGGGTGGGCGTAGGGTGTCATGGTTAACTCAATCTGGCCACGCCGTGCCAACTCACGGTAACGCGGAATCAAGCCCGCCATTAACTCGGCGACCACCTCCAGCAACAGATGACGGTCATGCGCATCAAAGCCTCTGGCCTTGTCCATCAAGGCGATAATGCGCGCATCGTTATGGCGCACGGTTTCTGCCATCCAGGCCAAGTGATACCAGACGCATAAGTCGGTGAAAAAAGCATGTCCCAAATAAGGCAGGTGTGCAGGGTTCTGTAAAAACTGACGCGCCAGAAGCACCAAATCCGCATAAGCCGGAAAACGCTGAATAAGGCGCTGCTCATTGGCTCGCAGGCAGGACTCGATCAGCTCTCGCCGTAAAGCATCATCCTGCGGCGCGCTATCGGCGGCCAGAGCTGCCAGCAATGGGTCAGGCAAGGGAGCATGACGATGGCGCATATACGCTTGCAGAGCCTCGGCGTAACTCTCGATTTGCTCCAGCAAAACAGGCACGAAGTTGACCACTGCGCGCGCTTCCGGGTGCGCCTCAATATGCGCAGCCATATCAACATAATCCTTGATGGCGTGCAGGTACGTCCACGGACGCTGAAACTCGCCGCTAAACGGGTCGCGGTATTCCGGCTGGTGCATATGCCACATCAACACAACGTTTAGCGGTGGTTGGGTCGTGGGGTTGGGGGAGGTCATCGGTTGCTCCGTGTTTTAGATTCAGCTTCATTCAAGGAAAATCGGCGGATTTTACCCTCCCTTGACGGGGAAGGTTGGGAAGAGGGTAGAGAATGTGGCACACGCCTGTGTTCTACCATACGTTCCCCGCCCTCCCCCTCCCCCGCCCTCTCCCGCGAGAGGAGATGGAGCCAAAACCAGCTTTCGCGCAAGCACTCCAGCGTTAGGGGAACGCTGATTTATTCAGTATTTCCCCGCTTGGGACAGGATGCCTCAACATGGCAAAGACGTAAGTCTTTGATTCATGTGAGCCATCGTGGACATGAACGCGAAGCCGGCGTTAGTCCGCCGCGATGGGCGAACTGATTTATTCCATGAATGGAATCAATCAGCATCTATTTAGCGTACAAAATGCAGTTGCTGGTTCAGCATTTCCGGCGTGACCAAAACCACCCCGCCTTCACTGACCTCAAACCGCTCACGTTCCAGGGCAAGATCCTCGCCAATCACCATACCCGCAGGGACTTCACAGCCCTTATCCAGAACCGCCTTACGCACACGCGCTCCGGCACCGATCGTCACATTGGGCAATATCACACTGTCCTGCACTATTGCACCGTCATTGACCACCACATTGGAGAAGAGCAGGGAGTGACGCACGGTCGCTCCCGAAATAATGCAGCCACCGGAAACCATCGAGTCCACCGCCATACCGCGACGATCTTCGTCGTCGAACACAAATTTGGCCGGGGGAAGTTGTTCTTGATGCGTCCAGATCGGCCACTCGCGGTCGTACAGATTCAGACTCGGGGTCACGCCAATCAGCTCAAGATTCGAGGCCCAGTAAGAATCAATCGTCCCCACATCGCGCCAGTAGCTTTGCTTGCCGCTCTGTACATCCTTGAACGGGTAGGCAAACACCCGATATTTTTCAATCACCGAAGGGATAATGTCCTTGCCGAAGTCCTTGGACGACTCGGGGTTATCCGCGTCACGAATCAGTTGTTCGTAGAGGAATTTGGTATTGAACACATAGATCCCCATCGAAGCCAATGCAGTACCAGGCAGCCCGGGAATGGAGTCTGGGTCACTCGGCTTTTCACGGAAGCGTAAAATGCGCCCGCCCTCTTCAATCCCCATCACACCAAAAGCCTTGGCCTCATCCACCGGCACATGGATGCAACCAATCGTCATATCGGCTTGTTTCTCAACGTGATACGCAAGCATCAGGCCGTAGTCCATTTTGTAGATATGATCGCCCGCAAGAATGAGTACATACTCAGGATTGTGCGAGCGGATGATGTCGATATTCTGGTACACCGCATCGGCTGTACCGGCATACCACGAATTTTCGTCAATGCGCTGCTGCGCAGGCAGAAGCTCAATGAACTCACCCATGGCCGGGTTGGAGTTGCTCCAGCCGAGCTGGATATGCCGAATCAACGAGTGAGCCTTGTACTGAGTCAACACGCCAATGCGCCGGATACCCGAATTGACGCAGTTGGACAATGGAAAATCGATGATGCGGAACTTACCGCCAAACGGGACACTAGGCTTGGCGCGCCAATCCGTCAACTGCTTCAGACGCGACCCGCGACCACCCGCCAGCACCAAGGCAAGCGTGCCACGGGTAATACGACTGACGAGACGTTGCGGCTGTTCGATTTTCATGGCTGACTCCTTAGGCACTTTTGAATGATTCCTACGCAGAACAAGAGGGAAAGGCTTATTCCAACGCCCTTAGACCTATACTATGCCCTAACAATATGAAAAAACCACTGCAAAAAAGCGTATTTGAATAATCGCGCATTGAATGGCTTAATTGAACCCCAGTGTCGAATCATCCAACCAAGCGCGCCCGCAGGAATAGCCCCATGCACCAAGTTCTTGACCCTTCCCTTGAACGCCTGCTCGCAGGATGCCACCACGATCCCTTCAATCTTTTGGGTCGTCATCCCACCGATGACGGGCGTGTACTTGTGCGCGCCTTGCTGCCCGGGGTGCGTGCGGTGCATTTTACCCACAACCAAGTCGAGCTGAACTGCGAGGATCCTCGCGGCCTGTGGCAGATTGAGACCGACGCTGACAGCGTGCCTCTGCATTATGGCCTGAGCTGTATCAGCATGGACGGGCATGAGTTCAATTTCATCGACCCTTACACCTTTCAGCCCCTGCTCGGTGAGCTTGATCTGCACCTGTTCGGCGAGGGTAGCCACTGGTACGCCTACCGCATGTTGGGCGCGCACGCGCAGCGTGTCGATGAAGTCGATGGCGTGCGTTTCGCCGTATGGGCGCCGAGCGCCGAGCGGGTGAGCGTCGTCGGCAATTTCAACCAGTGGGATGGTCGCCGCCACATGATGCGTGTGCGCGGCGCAAGCGGGGTGTGGGAGCTCTTTATCCCCGGCCTGTGTCTGGGCGATTTGTACAAATTTGAAATCCGTCATCGCGACAGCGGCGCGATCATGGTCAAAATCGACCCCTATGCCGCACAGTTCGAACCCCGTCCAGGTACCGCAGCCATGGTGACAAGCCATACACAACATGACTGGGCTGACCACGACTGGATGCAGCAGCGCGGCTCAGGATCGTGGCTAAACCGCCCCATGTCGATTTATGAGCTGCACCTTGGTTCCTGGCGGCGCGGTGAGGACAACACCTTCCTCAATTACCGTGAACTGGCGCATCAACTGGTGGATTATCTCAAACCGCTCGGTTTTACCCACATCGAGCTGTTACCAATCACCGAGCACCCGCTGGACGACTCCTGGGGCTACCAGACCACCGGCTATTTTGCCCCCACCGCGCGTCACGGTACGCCGGACGATTTCCGCTACTTTGTTGATCACTGTCACCAGCATGGTCTTGGAATTATCCTCGACTGGGCACCCGGTCACTTCCCGAAAGACGATTGGGCGCTGGCGCGTTTTGATGGCAGCGCGCTCTACGAACACGAAGACCCACGCCGTGGCGAACACCGCGACTGGGGCACACTGATCTTCAACTACGACCGCAACGAGGTGCGCAATTTCCTGCTTGCCTCCGCCGTGCATTGGCTACAGGAATACCACCTCGACGGCCTGCGCGTGGATGCCGTGGCCTCCATGCTCTATCTCGACTACTCGCGTGACCCGCATGACTGGCTACCCAACCAATACGGCGGCAAGGAAAACATTGGTGCCATTGAGTTTTTGCGCGAGCTGAACTGCGTGGTGCATGACCAATTCCCCGGCGCTTGCGTGATTGCCGAAGAATCCACCGCCTGGCCGGGTGTAACCCGCCCGACCGATCATGGCGGCCTGGGCTTTAGCATGAAATGGAACATGGGCTGGATGCACGACATGCTCAGCTACATGAAAAACGAACCGATTCACCGCCAATACCACCACAATCAGCTCACGTTCGGCCTGCTTTACGCCTTCACTGAAAACTTCGTCCTGCCTTTCTCGCACGACGAGGTGGTGCATGGCAAAGGCTCGATGCTGGGCAAAATGCCCGGCGACGAATGGCAGCGTTTCGCCAACCTGCGCCTGCTGTACAGCATGATGTGGAGCTATCCTGGCAAAAAACTATTATTCATGGGCGGTGAGTTTGGCCAGGTCGCGGAATGGAAGTTTTCCGATCAGCTCGAATGGTGGGTCACCCAATTCCCGATGCACGCTGGAATGCAGCGCCTGCTGGCCGACCTCAACCGCCTGTATGTCAATGAAAGCGCCCTGCACGCGCGTGATTTTGACTGGGATGGTTTCCACTGGCTGGACTGCACCGATGCCAGCCGCTCCATTCTAAGTTACATCCGCCAGAATGGTGCGTACAGCGTGATCGTCGCCCTCAACTTTACCCCGGTGGTGCGTGATGGCTACCGTTTGGGCGTACCTGCTGCGGGAACCTACCGCGTGCTCCTCAACTCGGATGCCGAAGTGTACGGCGGTAGTAATGTCGGCCTGATCGAAGCGCAATCCGAAGATGTGGCGTGGATGGGCATGGAGCAATCCATCGTGCTTACCCTGCCCCCGCTTGGCGCGCTGTATTTGCAACGTGTTGGTTAATTTTGGCCACAGAGGTCACGGAGGCTTTTTTGTGACGTTTTTTAGCTCTGTGTTCTCCGTGGCGAAAAACGATTTTTAAGGACATTTCCATGCGTGTTCTATTTGCCACCTCTGAAATTTTCCCGTTGATGAAAACCGGCGGACTGGCGGATGTGTCCGCCAGCCTGCCGCAAGCGCTTTACGCGCTTGGCGTGGATATTCGCCTGGTCATGCCCGCCTATGCCGACACCCTCCAGCGCCTCAAGGCCTGGAATATCCTCAGCGAACTCAATCTGGGCGCATTCGGCAAGGCTCGCCTGTTGCAAAGCCGTATGCCGAACAGTCCCGTACCGCTTTACCTCATCGAACATCCCGTATTCAGCGAGCGCGCAGGCAACCCCTACAACGATGCCACAGGCCACGCATGGTCGGACAACGCCGAGCGCTTCACCCTGTTTTCCCGCGCCTGCGAAATGTTGGCGCTCAACCAGACCATGCTCGACTGGTCACCGGACATCGTGCATGGCAATGACTGGCAGACCGGCGTGCTGCTGGCGTTATTGCGCGACAACCCGCAAGCGCCGCCCAGCCTGGTGACCATTCACAATCTCGCCTACCAGGGCGTGTTCAATCGCGCCACCTTCGATGCACTCGGCCTGCCGCAAAATCTTTGGCGAGCCGATGCGCTGGAGCACTGGGGCGAAATGAACTGCCTCAAGGCGGGGATCAACGCTGCGCGCAAGATCGCCACGGTCAGCCCAAGTTATGCCCGCGAAATCCAGACCCCGGCTTTTGGTGCCGGACTGGATGGCTTATTGCGCCACCGCCACGCCGATGTCGTAGGCATGGTGAATGGCATCGACCTCGATGACTGGAACCCGGCGACGGATCGCCATCTGGCGGCGCCTTTTGATCTTGAACATCCAGAGGGCAAGGCGCTCAATAAACTGGCGCTGCAAAGTGAAATGGGGCTGGACACCGATGCGGACACCCTACTGATCGGCATGGTCGGGCGCATGGCCGAGCAAAAGGGTCTGGATGTCGTGCTCGCCGCCGCCGACCAGATCATGCAGCTTCCCGTACAACTCGTCATTCTCGGCGGCGGTGACCAGGCGCTCGAAACAGACTTCAAGGCCGTCATGCAGCGCTACCCCGGTCGCGTCAGCGTGCGCCTGGGCTATAACGAAGGTCTGGCACACCGTATTGAGGCGGGCAGTGACGTATTCCTCATGCCCTCGCGTTTCGAGCCTTGCGGCCTGAACCAGCTCTACAGCCTGCGCTACGGCACGCCGCCCATCGTGCATGGTGTCGGCGGTTTGAACGATACCGTGATCGACACCTGGGAGCAGACTCTGGCCGATGGCACGGCGAATGGTTTTGTCATGCGCAACCTGGACGTACAAGCCATACTTTGGGGTATCGGGCGTGCGCTGGAGTTTTTCCAGCAACCCAAGATATGGCAAACCCTGCAGACGCATGGCATGACGCAAGACTTTAGCTGGACAGGCAGCGCACAGCGCTATCTTGAGATATACCAGGAACTTGCCCCACTTCAGGCAAACACGCCACCCACCAAAACCGAACAGGCCGCAGGTTCGCGTCGCCGCAATTAAGATATGAGCCTGCCTATTCTTGGTGAACGCGCGCAGCACCTGCTAAAAATCCTGATTGAACGCTACATCGACGAGGGCGTTCCCGTCGGTTCACGCACGCTGGCGCAAAATTCAGCGCTAAGCCTCAGCCCGGCCAGCGTGCGTAATGTGATGGCCGATCTTGAAGATTTAGGTCTGATTCATGCGCCGCACACCTCGGCGGGGCGCGTACCGACGATTCAGGGCTACCGCCTGTTCATCAATCGCCTGCTCACCTGCCGCCCGCTGGATGAGCGCGAACTGCATCATGTGCAAGGCGAGTTGCAACACGCGCACGGCTCACGGCTACAACTGGTTGAAACCGCATCACAAATGCTCTCACAGCTCACCGGCTTTACCGGGCTGGTCACCCTGCCCAAGCGTGAGTCAGTCAATCTGCTGCATATCGAGCTCATCCCGCTCTCTGCCCAACGTGTGCTGGCCATCCTGGTGATGAGTGATGGCGAAGTGCAAAACCGGGTTTTGCCCGCCTCCCGCGCCTATTCCGCACAGGAATTGCATCAGCTCGCCGCCCAACTCACCGAACGTCTGGCGGGACAAGACCCAAGCCTTGTGCGTACTCACCTGCTCAAGGAAATGGACAGCCTGCGTTCGGACCTCAACAGCTTGATGCAGGAAGCCATCCGTCTCACGGAACAGACTCTGGTCGATACGCCAGCCGATTTAGTGATTAGCGGTCAGTCCAAACTTTTGGCGCTGGATGCCATCAGCAACCGCAGCCAGATGCAAAGCCTGTTTGCCGCCTTCGAGAGCAAGCGCGAACTGCTGCATTTTTTCGATCAAAGCCAGCGAGCGGATGGCGTACAGATTTTTATTGGCCGTGAATCAGGCTACGCGCCACTGGAAGAATGCAGCCTGATTACCGCACCCTACCGTGAAGACGGCCGCGAGGATGGGCGCATTATTGGCTACCTCGGCATTATCGGCCCGACTCGTATGCCTTACGACCAGATCATCCCGCGTGTGGACATGACCGCCCGCCTGCTCGGCATGGCCTTGAATCCTGCTAACCCGCCCGCAAGTTGAACCCGTTTTTTGCCACAGAGGACACAGAGAACGTAGCCCGGCGACCATCAAGCCCTCTCTGTGCGCCCTGTGTCCTCTGTGGCTAATTATTCATTCTGACCCTACCCCGGAGCACCCCATGAGCCAGGAACAAAACAACAAACCCGCAGCCGACGAAGCGCTAGAAGCGCTCACGCCTGAAACCGCCGCCAGCGAAACGCCAGAAGAACCCTCCATTCACCTACTACTCGAAGATGCACGCAACAAGGCGGATGAACACTGGAACGAAGTGCTGCGTCTGCGCGCCGAAATGGACAATCTGCGCAAGCGTACCGAGCGTGACATCGACAATGCACGCAAATATGCGCTGGAGCGCTTTGTCGATTCGCTGCTGGGCGTGGCCGACAGTCTGGATCTTGGCTTGAAGGCCTGTGCAGAGGCTACGGATATCGAACCCCTGCAAAAGGGCACTGAAATCATGCACAACCAGTTTTTCCAGACGCTGGAACGCTACGGCGTCAAAGCCATCAATCCACAGGGCGAAATATTCAACCCAGACCTGCATCAGGCTATTTCCATGCAGCCCAGCGATAGCGCATCCAACACCGTGCTGCAAGTGCTGCAAAAAGGCTACCAACTAAATGAGCGCATCCTGCGCCCGGCGTTAGTGATCGTTGCGCAATAATTTTTCAGCGCACAAGACTTGAATTCCCCTGTTTCGCTAACAATCTAATCTCACACTAAAACCAAGCAGTTCAAAAACATTACGGAGCATTTCTCATGGCTAAGATCATCGGCATCGACCTCGGCACTACCAACTCCTGCGTTGCCATCATGGAAGGCGGCCAACCCAAGGTGATTGAAAACAGCGAAGGCGCACGCACCACCCCATCCGTGGTCGCCTTCACCAAAGATGGCGAAGTCATCGTCGGCCAGCCTGCCAAGCGTCAGGCAGTCACCAACCCGCAAAACACCCTGTACGCGGTCAAGCGTTTGATCGGCCGCCGTTTTCAGGAAGATGCCGTACAAAAAGACATCAAGCTGATGCCCTTCAATATCGTCAAAGCCGATAACGGCGATGCCTGGGTAGAAGCCAACGGCAAGAAAATGGCACCGCCGGAAGTTTCCGCCCGCGTATTGATGAAAATCAAAAATGACGTTGAAGCCTATCTGGGCGAAGAAATCACCGAAGCGGTCATCACCGTGCCCGCCTACTTCAACGACAGCCAGCGCCAGGCCACCAAGGATGCCGGGCGCATCGCCGGTCTGGACGTGAAGCGCATCATCAACGAGCCGACCGCCGCCGCGCTGGCCTATGGTCTGGACAAGCAACAAACCAAGGATATGAAAATCGCCGTGTATGACCTCGGCGGCGGCACCTTTGACGTGTCCATTATCGAAATCGCCGACATCGACGGCGAGAAACAGTTTGAAGTGCTGTCCACCAACGGCGACACCTTCCTCGGCGGCGAAGACTTCGACAACCGTCTGATCGACTTCCTGGTGGACGACTTCAAGCGCGAGCAAGGTGTCGATCTGCGCAACGACCCGCTGGCCATGCAGCGCGTGAAAGAAGCGGCGGAAAAGGCCAAGATCGAGCTCTCCTCCACCGAACAGACCGATGTCAACCTACCCTACGTCACCGCCGACGCGTCCGGTCCGAAGCACATGAACGTCAAGATCACCCGCGCCAAGCTCGAAGCGCTGGTCGATGATCTGATTACGCGCACCATCGAACCCTGCCGCGTGGCGCTCAAGGATGCCGGCGTGAGCGCATCCCAGATCGACGAAGTGATCCTGGTCGGCGGTCAGACCCGTATGCCCAAGGTGCGTGAAGCGGTGAAAGCCTTCTTCGGCAAGGAACCGCGCAAGGATGTCAACCCGGACGAAGCCGTGGCCGTCGGCGCAGCCATTCAGGGCGGCGTACTCTCCGGCGAGCGTAAAGATGTACTGCTGCTGGATGTCACCCCGCTCTCCCTGGGGATCGAAACCATGGGCGGCGTGATGACCAAGCTGATCGAGAAAAACACCACTATCCCAACCAAGGCGGGTCAGGTGTTTTCCACCGCTGACGACAACCAGACTGCCGTCACCGTGCATGTGCTGCAAGGTGAGCGTGAAATGGCCGCTGGCAACAAATCACTCGGACGCTTCGATCTGAGCGATATTCCACCGGCTCCGCGTGGTATGCCGCAAATCGAGGTCAATTTCGACATCGATGCCAACGGCATTCTGCATGTCTCCGCCAAGGACAAGGCCACCGGCAAGGAGCAGTCCATTCGTATCACCGCCTCCAGCGGTTTGAGCGAAGCCGAAATCCAGCGCATGGTGCAAGATGCCGAAGCGCACAAGGAAGAAGATCACAAGATGCGTGAGCTGGTCGACGCACGCAACCAGGCGGACGGCATGATTCACGCTACCGAAAAGTCGATCAGGGATCTGGACGGTAAAGTGGACGAGAGCGAAAAGAAAGCCGCCGAAGCAGCCATTGCCGAGCTGAAAGAAGCGATCAAGGGCGACGACAAGGCTGCGATTGAAGCCAAGACCGAGGCTCTGGCCAAAATCTCCGGCGAAATCGCGCAAAAGGCTTATGCACAAGCGGCTCAAAATGAAGGCAGCGCCGCACAACCGGGTACAGGCTCAAGCAAAGCTGACGACGATGTGGTCGATGCCGAGTTTGAAGAAGTGAAAAACAAGTAATTTCAGCGAGCAATCGTTTCTAGCCACAGAGGACGCAGAGCACACAGAACGGGAAGCCCCGTTGCTGTGACCTCTGTGAACTCTGTGGCTAGGTCGTTTTCAGGAAAATACCGTGGCCAAGAAAGACCTCTATGAAATCCTCGGCGTGAGCAAAAACGCCAGTGAGGATGAGCTGAAAAAAGCCTATCGCCGCTTGGCGATGAAATACCATCCCGACCGCAACCCGAACGACAAAGAGGCCGAGGCTAAATTCAAAGAAGCCAAAGAAGCCTACGAAATATTGACCGACGCGCAAAAACGCGCCGCCTACGACCAATTCGGTCATGCCGCATTTGAAGGCGGTATGGGCGGCGGCGCAGGCGCGGGTGCAGGCTACGGCGGTGCAGGCTTCTCGGATATTTTCGGCGACGTGTTCGGCGATATTTTCGGCAGCGCGCGTCAGGCCGGCGGACGCGGCGGCACACGCGCCTATCGTGGCTCCGACTTACAGTACAACCTGGAAATCACCCTGGAAGAAGCCGTGGCCGGCACCACCGTGTCGATCAAGATTCCCTCCAGTGAGTCCTGCGCCGCCTGTGACGGGACAGGAGCGAAAAAAGGCAGCAAGCCGAAAACCTGTCCGACGTGCGGCGGTGCCGGTGCGGTGCGCATTCAACAGGGCATCTTTGCCGTGCAGCAAACCTGCCCCACCTGTCAGGGACGCGGCGAAATCATCGAAGACCCCTGCCCGGTATGCCACGGTCAAGGGCGTGTAAAAACCACAAAAACCCTATCGGTGAAAATCCCGCCCGGCGTGGACACCGGCGACCGTATTCGCCTTTCCGGTGAGGGCGAGCATGGCGGACACGGCGGCCCGAGCGGCGATTTGTTCGTGGTGGTGCATGTCAAACCCCACCCGATTTTCACCCGCCAGGATGCTGATCTGTACTGCGAAGTGCCGATCAGCTTCGCGACAGCGGCACTTGGCGGCGAAGTGGACGTACCGACCTTGGGCGGCAGCGTGCGCCTGAAAATTCCGGCGGAAACACAAAGCGGCAAGCTGTTCCGCCTGCGCGCCAAAGGCGTGACTCCGGTTCGCGGCGGCGCGCAGGGCGACATGATCTGCAAGGTGAATATCGAAACTCCGGTCAAACTGAGCGAAGAGCAAAAAGACCTGCTGCGCCGTTTCCAGGACTCGCTTGGGGGCAACCACCACCGCCCACAGGAACATTCCTTCCTCGACAAGGTAAGAAAGTTCGTGGACGATTTGCGCAGTTAATCCGCCAAGCCAAGCCATTCGCCACAGAAAACGCTGAGCCGATGAGCGTTTTTATTAGGACTTACGCAGAAGCTGGTTTTTACCCCCTCTTCCGCAAGCGGGAGAGGGTTGGGGTGAGGAGGCTAAACCTCTGTTTTGCGTAAGTCTTAACTTATAGACCACCATCGCTCGGTGTACATTTTGTGGCTATTTTTTGGAGCTTTGCACATGGAGCAAAACTGGTGGAACCTCACACCGCTGGATGAACTGAGTTCCAGCCAATGGGAAAGCCTGTGTGATGGTTGCGGCAAGTGTTGCCTGCACAAGCTCGAAGATGAGGACGACGGCGAGATTTACACGACCGCCGTCGCCTGTGCGCTGCTCGACTGCGCCACGGCGCAGTGCCAGGACTATGCCCATCGACAAGTGCATGTACCGGAGTGCATGGTGCTACGCCCACAGGATGCACACGCCTACACCTGGCTCCCCGCCAGTTGCGCCTACCGCCTGCGCGCACAGAACCTACCGCTCCCCGATTGGCATCCGCTGGTCAGCGGCGAGACCGACTCCACCCGCAAACAAGGTCACTCCGTCGCCGGGCGCTGTCTCTCTGCGCGCCATATTGCGGAAGAGGCGTATCAGGAACACCTCATCGACTGGTATTAACCATCATCCTCGCGCCGGTAGCGCACGCAACAATACAAATAGCAGAGCGGCAGCCACCACCATCGACGGCCCGGCAGGCGTGTCATACAACATGGACGCAGCCAACCCTAGACCCGTCGCCATCGCCCCCACCAACACGGCGCCGACAGCCATTTGCAAGGGTGTACGCGCCAAACGTCGCGCCGCCGCCGCCGGAATAATCAGCATCGACACGGTGAGCAAAATCCCCACCAGCTTCATGGCCAAGGCCACAAACACCGCCAGCACCAACATAAACCCCAGCCGCAACGCCATCACCCTGCGCCCTTCCACCGCCGCCAGCGGCTCATGCACGGTCAGCGCCAAAAGTCCCTGCCACATCGAAGCCAACAGCAACAAGCCAAACCCATCGGCCAAGCCAATCCAGAGCAATTCCTGCGGACGCAAGGCGAGAATATCGCCAAACAAATAGGCAAACAGATCGACGCGCACACCTTCCATAAACGCCAGCAGCACCAGCCCCAAAGCCAGGCTGCTATGCGCCAGCAAGCCTAGCAACGTGTCCTCGGCCAAGCCATCGGACGGATGACGACGCGCCAGAATCAGCGCAATCACCGCCCCCATCACAGCCACACCGATCATCGGATCAATATGCAGCAGCAAGCCCAGCCCCACCCCAAGGAAAGCAGAATGCGTCAAGGTTTCGCCGAAATAGGCCATGCGTCGCCAGACCACAAAACAGCCCAACGGCCCGGCCAACAGGGCAATCCCCACCCCACCCAGCAAGGCGCGCAGCAAGAAATCCGGCATTCCCAAAGCCGCCGCCAGTGATTCAAACATGACGACACCCTCCTTGCACCGCACACGATGAATCGCCCACAACACAACCCTCGGCATGACTTACGGCAAGAACATTGCCATGCAGGTCATGCACATGATCGTGATGGTGTTGATAAACCGCGAAACCGCGAAGATCGGTGCCGAACATACGCAAATATTCAGGATGTTGGCTAATTGCTTCCGGAGTACCCACACAACACACATGCTGTTCCAGACACACCACCTGATCGGTTGCCGCCATCACCAGATGCAAATCGTGCGACACCATCAAAACGCCGCACCCACTCTCATCACGCACCCTGGCAATCAAACGGTACAACTCCTGCTGCCCATGCACATCCAGCCCCTGAGCGGGTTCATCCAACACCAACAGCTCGGGCGAACGCAACAAAGCGCGCGCCAGCAACACACGCTGCAACTCACCGCCAGAGAGCGTGCGCAAGGCCGCCCGCTGCACATCCTCCACGCCTACCCGCGCCAATGCCGCTGCCCTCGCCTGCAACGAACTTTTGCCCGCCAGTGCCAAAAAGCCATCCACATCCAGCGGCAAACTTAGCGGCACGGCAAATCGCTGCGGCACATACCCCATGACCAAACCCGCACGCCGTTGCACCTGCCCGCTATCCGCCGCCATCAACCCCAGCAACACACTCACCAAAGTCGTCTTGCCTGCACCATTTGGCCCCACCAGCGTCACGATCTTGGCGGGAAACAAGCTCAAACTCACCTCATTCAACAACACACGTTCCGCCCGGCGCACACTCACCGCCTGCGCACGCAGCAAAAACCCCTCGTCGTTCATGCCTACCTCCAAGAGCCTGCTCGCGTGTTATAAAGTTGCATTATTGTCGCACAGCCCGAGGAATCATCATGCAGCGCATCACCCTCTCCCTCATTTTCAGCCTTGTTTTTTCCAGCCAGACCTTCGCCGCCCCCCATGTCGTGACCAGCATCAAACCCATTGACGACCTTGTGCGCGCCGTAATGGACGGCGTAGGCGAACCCACCCGCCTGATCCCGCCCGGCAGCTCGCCACACACCTATGCCCTCAAACCCTCCGAACGCCAGGCCGCCGAAAAAGCCGATATTTTCATCTGGATCGGCCCAAGCGTGGAAACCTCGCTCGACAAAGTCACTCAAGTCCTGCCCAAAACCACCATCGTCATCACACTCTCCCAACAGCCCGACATGCTGCTTCTGCCTGCGCGCAGCGGCGGCGACTGGGAACGCAAGCCGCGCGCCACGCCGCATCAGCACGCGGCGCACGCCGACCAACACCAGCATGACACGACCCTGGACGGTCACATCTGGCTTGCCCCGACCAATGCCAAAGTGATTGCACGCACCACAGCGGAGGCTTTAAGCACACGCGACCCGGAGCACGCCGCCCGGTATCAAGCCAACGCCGAACGAGCCTTACAACGCCTGAACACGCTAAACGAGCAACTCAAAACCGAGCTTACCCCAGTACAAAACAAACCCTTTATCGTCTTCCATGATGCCTACCAATATTTCGAACACAGTTTTGACCTGCGCGCCGCAGGCTCGATCATGGTCAGCGCCGACAGCATGGCCAGCGCCAAGCGCATCAGCGAAATGCGCAACAAGATCAAGACCCTCGGCGCAACCTGCGTCTTTTCTGAACCGCAGTTTGAACCCAAGCTGGTCGCCACACTGGTAGAAGGCACGCACGCACGCACCGGAGTACTGGATCCGCTGGGCGCAAAATTGCCTGCCGGCATGGAGGGTTATGAGCAATTACTGCACAAGCTTGCGGGAAGTTTGGCGGATTGTTTGCGCTATTGATGCGGCACGAATATATCTTGAAGCGCAAGAAAGCGGGCTTGCCCGCGAAGCCCTCAACATACGCTTTTTCGCGGCCAAGCCCGCTCCTACCGTTCAAACATTTTCAGGCCGGGTCAATAAGGCACTGACACCAGCCATTCATCCCTGTGTCATGCTCCAACGATTGACATCTTTAGGGAAGCACTGATTTATTCAGCGTTTCCCGTTTGGGGCTGGATGCCCCAACATGAACAAAGACGTAAGTCTTTGATTCATGAGAACCATCGCGAGCATCCTCCGCGATGAGCGAGCTGATTTATTCCATCCATGGAATCAATCAGCATTTATAGGACTTACGCAAGATGGCATTTTCACCCCCTCCCCCTTGATGGGGGAGGGTCGGGGAGAGGGTGGTGAAGTTGGCATGTCAAGACCCGCCTGATTAATTAACGCACTCACCGCCCCTTTGAATAGATCCGG
>CAZTYJ010000013.1:0-44121 GCA_964618025.1 uncultured Halothiobacillus sp.
TTTTCAAACCCCACCCGCGAAAAGTCCAGCATGTCCACCAGCCGCGCGGTATGCGCGTAGGCGCTGAGACTCTCGGGAATAGCTGCCAGCGTGCCGTCGAAGTTGTCGGCAATCAGCCGGTTGAGCTTGGCGGCATTGTCCCGATTGGTTTCGTCGTAAAGCTGCGTGAGGTGATGGCCGTGCGCGTCCTTGATGAGTTTGATGCCTTCGTCGCCTTTGGCGCTGCTCCAGTCGTAGCCGAGAAATTGCTTTTGCGCCTTGCTCTCTGAGGGGCTGCGGATGACCAGCACGGGATTGGGTTGGTCGCAGGCCATGACGAAGTGATGGAGCTTGTCGAACTCTTTGTCCTGTGCTGATTTGAGAAAGCGGCGGTCGAGTTCGGCCTGTTGTTCGGCAGGCGTCAGCGCCTTGAAACTCTTTTGTGCCTTTAGCCGGGTGGTATCGCTGCTGGCGTCGAACGCCTTGCGGTACTGGGTAAAGGTTTCATGCGCCAGCAAAGCGGCGTTGGGTGCGCCTGCCAGCAGGGTTTTGTAGTCGGCGGCGGCCACGCCGATGTGCGCGGCGTATTGGTCGATCAGGTGCGCGTCCTTGTAGATGACTTGTTTGCGTTTGTTGTTGTCGCAGCCTTTGAACCATTCTTTCACGCGCTCCCAGTAATGCTCGGCGGTATCGGGCGCGGTGCGCTTGCGGCGCAGGAACAGGGTAACGGTGTTGGTGCCGGTTTTGCCAAAGGTGCCGCTTCCAAATTCGGCAATGGCGACGAGGTCGAAATACTGCAAGAGGATTTCGCGGGTTTTGACGTAGGTGTTGCCGCCGTTGGAAAGGATGGACGACGGCAGGATGAGTGCGGCGATACCGCCCGCTTTTAACAACTGCTTGGCGCGTTCGATGAAAAAGGTTTCGATGCTGTTGGCGGTTTCCAGGTCGCCGATGGTGCCAGTGAGGCGGTAGGCGTTGCGCTCGGATTCGGACAGGGTTTCGAGAAAGCCCTTGACGCTGTAGGGCGGGTTGGCGACGAGCAGGTCGAAGCTGTCGTTTTTGATTTCGGGAAAGGCGGCGTGCTGGTGGATGAGGGCGTCGCCGTAGCAGATGTTGATGTCTTGCTGGCCGTACATGAAAGCGGAGACTTTGGCGACTTTGGAGAGCCGGTATTCCTTTTCGATGCCATAGATGGCGCGGTGATAGTCGGCCAGCCGGGTGTCGTCTTCGAGCAGCGGCTGGATTTGCAGCGCCAGTTCGTTGAGAAAGTGCCCCGCGCCGCAGGCGTAGTCGATGGCCTTGGGCGGTGTGGCGCTCCCGACCAGGGTTTTCAGCGGCAGGCTCATCAGGATGAAACGGCAGATGGGCATGGGGGTGAAATACTGGCCTTCGCTCTGCTTTACACCCTGATCGAGAAAGCCCTCGAACATGTCGCCGAGAAACTGGTTGTGGCTACCGGGGTTCGTCAGCCGGATGTCCTGCCACATTTGCAGGATTTTTAGCAGCACTTCGGCGTTTTGATAAAACAGCTTTTCGTTGTGAACGTCGATCAGCGAAAAGTCGTTGTTGGTGAAAAATTTCTGTTGCTGGAAAAGCTGCCAGACGGCTTTCTGTGTGGCGTCCGGGTTTTGCTTGATGAAGCGCATGGCGTTACGCACGGCGCTTTGGTCGATGTAGGTGATGGCCTCGCCAAGAAACTTGCCCATGCCTGCCTGATAGAGCTGTTGCAGGCGGTCGAGCAGATCAAAGTGGGTATCGTAGGCCACGCCCTTCCAGTAAAACTTGAGGTCGTGCGGGTTGACGGTTTCGTCGACCAGTTTGCACAGGAAGAGGTTAACCAGCTTATCGAAGGCGTTTTCGCGCCCGGAAACATTGTGCTGGCGCAAGATGGTGGCGAACTCGTGGTACTTCTTTTGCTGGTCAGCGGCGGAAATGGCTGAGAGATCAGCCAGCGAATATTTGTCCTTGCCGATGTGGTAGGGCTGAATGTTGGACTCAAATATGCCTTTGGTGGTGTAGTCGAGTTTGTAGGTGTCGCGCCAGACGGCGTAGCGTTCCTTGATGTCCGCAGCGTGCTTGAAACCTTTTAGACCGGGCTGTTCATCCAGGTATTTATCGTTGTCACGGTGTGCGATGACGTAGCTGATATAGCTGGCGATACTGGCCGTTTCGTCAAAATCCGAGGCGTACAGGCAGAGAAATTGGGTGTCCTGGATTTGCTGGGCGTAGCTGAAAAGCTGGTCGCCGTCTTGCAGGGTTTTGTTCCAGGCTTTTTTGAATTCGCTGTCGGGGGTTTTGCATTCGATGATGAGCAACGGCTTGCCTGCGTTGTCCTTGATGAGAATGTCAGCGCGCCCGCCGCTTGCGCCGTGACCCAGCTTCCATTTGGGTTCGAGTTCGATGTGTTCGGGCTTGTAACCTTTTTCAAGCAGGCGGTGAACACACTCGAAGACAACGAAATTTTCATTCGCCGAGAAGTTGCAGGTCTGGCGTTCGTTGACCACCAAGCCTTGCGCCTCGGGATAGATGATCTCTTTTTTGGAGGAATCAATCTCCAGCGTGGCCGCGCCAAAAGTTTTGGTGTGGCGGGAACCGTTCTGGATGTATCCGAGAACAGAAAGCAGTGCAGTTATATTTTGATTTGTAATCATCGTGTTATTTAATTAAACAGGGTTTCCGCTTTCAGCATGACCGCAACCTTCTGACAAGACTGAGAACCATCGAGGGCATAACAAACTGATGTTTGCATCACCTCACCACCCGCTCACGCACATCCTCACCCTTCAAAACAGGCTGCCCGTTTTCCCAAACGACGGCATATTGTCCCAAGCGGCGTTTACGCTCTAGCGCCTTGTCCACGGCACGCTGCAAGGCGGCAAGTTGCGCCGTGCCTTCGGGTGAGGGAGTCGAATCCTCAACGCAGTGAATCTTTATTGAATGGCTCATGATCTGATCTCCAGCAAACGACGGTGATACTCAGTATGGACAATTTTCCGCTCCATGCCCGACTGTTCAAATACGAATACAGGCTGTTCACCATGATTCATGAAGCGTCGGCATCGGCTTACTCGCCAGGAAAAGTCGTCCAGGAGATGGCACATGCTACGCGAGAATCGCCGCTCAAGATCACGCTCGGGGACATAGTGTTAATGAAATGCGTACATCGAGCGACTTCGGGCAAGCACTCCATTGCAAAGGTGGTTTTCCCGGCACCGTTCGGCCCCGCGATGATCCAGCATGTCGGCATCACTTCACCGCCTGCTTCAACGCCGCACGAATAATTTCCCCAGCCTCCAAACCCGCCGCATCCGGCACGCCACGCGCCATGCGGGCAGCTTCAACCGGTTTGTAGCCCAAAGACTCCAGCGCGCTGATCGCTTCGTCCAGCGCATTGCGGCTGATGGTTCCCGCTGCGCCGGGCAAGGGCGCGCTGTCCAATCCGCCCAGGCGGTCGCGCATTTCGATAATCAGGCGTTCGGCGGTTTTGCGCCCGATGCCGGGCAGGCGAATCAAGGTGGAAACATCGTTGCGCTGCACCGCGTCGGCGAACTCCTGCGCGCTCATGCCGGAGAGAATCGCCAGCGCGAGCTTTGCGCCTACGCCGCTGATTTTGAGCAGGTTGCGGAACAGGCTGCGCTCGGTTTCGCGCAGAAAGCCATAGAGCAAAAACGCATCTTCACGTACCACGGTATGAATCAGCAGGGTGACCTCTTGCCCGGTTGCGGGCAGGTCGTAGATGCTGGACATGGGTGCTTCGACTTCATAGCCCACGCCATTGACATCCACCAGCAACCACGGCGGCTGCTTGCTGATAAGGGCACCTTTCAAACGTCCGATCATGATGTTACCTACTTGGAATGGGTGCGAAGCAAGGTTGTAGCCCGGATTACATCCGGGGATGTTGGCGCATACTCACCCCGGATTGCGCGTTGCTTCATCCGGGCGACCTGTTTATTCAATCTGTGTTGCTCTTGCGTGCGCGCTGCAAGGCAAGCTCGCTCCATGCGGCCTTGCCGCTGCGGTCACGGTGGCGGCTTTGCGCCATCTGGCGCAGCAGTTCGGCCTTGGCAGGAGGCAAGCCTTCGCTTTGCGCCACGATCAACGAGCTGCGCCGATAGGCATGACACAGCGCCACGGCGGCAGCGTCCGCGCCGTCGGCGGGTGGGTCGTCGGCAAGGTTGAGCAGGCGCTTGACCATGTGTTGCACCTGTACCTTGTCCGCGCGTCCGGTGCCGACCACGGCTTTTTTCACTTCGGCGGGCATGTATTCGGCTACGGACAAACCGTGGGTCACTGCCGCCGCAATCGCCGCGCCGCGTGCCTGGGCGAGTTTGAGCGAAGATTCCGGGCTTCTGAACATGAAGATTTGTTCAATGGCGAATTCATGCGGCTGGTAGGTTTCGATCAGACCGCTCACCTTGCTGAACACCTCGCCCAAACGCTGATGAAAGCTGGCCTGCTGGCCGAGTTTGAGGCTTTGCAGGTGCAGACAAACGTAATCACGGCCTTGTTTCTCGATCATCGCCACGCCGGTGGTCACCGAGCCGGGGTCGATGCCGAGGATGCGCAGCCCCGATTTAATACTCACTCCTCGTCCAGCGCCTCATCCGGCAATTCGGCGTTGTGATACACCGCCTGCACATCATCCAGGTCTTCGAGCATGTCGATCATCTTCACCAGCTTTTCAGCGATTTCGCCCTCAAGCGCTGCGGAGGTGCTGGCGCGCATGGTGATTTCAGCTTCTTCCGGCGCAAAGCCCTTGGCCTTCATGCCATCCACCACAGCTTGAAAGGCTTCCGGCGAGGTGAGGACTTCGATCGAGCCGTCCTCATCCACCACCACATCGTCCGCGCCCAGCTCCAGCGCGGCTTCCATGATGGCATCCTCGTCCACGCCGGGCGCATACAACAGCGCGCCCAGGCGGGTGAACAGATAAGCCACCGAGCCATCTGTGCCCATATTGCCACCGTTTTTGCTGAAGGCATGGCGCACTTCGGCCACGGTGCGCACCTTGTTGTCCGTCATGCATTCAACAAACACGGCCACACCGCCCGGACCATAGCCTTCATAAGTCAGCTCTTCGTAATTTTCGCCCTCGCCCGCACCCACGCCACGCTTGGCGGCGCGCTCCATGGTGTCCTTGGTCATGTTCGCACCCAGCGCCTTGTCCCAGGCCAGACGCAAGCGCGGATTTTCCGCCGGATTGGCACTCTGCCCGGCACGCGCCGCCACGGTGATTTCGCGGATGATTTTCGTCCAGATTTTGGAACGCTTTTTATCCTGGCGATCTTTGCGATGCTTGATATTCGCCCATTTACTATGACCCGCCATAAAAAACCTCAATCAATCAATGTGCTGCAAACGTATTATTCAATCTCTGGGCTGCGCCGCAACCAAACCCTGCCCACGCGAAAAGGCCAACATACGCTCAATTGGCAGGCGGGCGCGGTCGATCATGACCGCATCCACCTCCACCTCATGCCCTTGCGGGTTTTCCAGTGCCTCCAGCAGATTTTGCAAACCGTTCATCGCCATCCACGGGCAATGCGCGCAGACGCTGCAAGCGCCACGATTGAGCGTCGGCGCAGCGATCAGTGTTTTACCCGGCGCGGCCTGCTGCATTTTGTAGAAAATACCGCGATCGGTGGCCACGATCAGAGTCTGCGCCTGCGACTCGCTCGCCGCTTTGATAAGCTGCGAAGTGGAGCCGACTGCGTGCGCCATCTGCACCACGGCCTTGGGCGATTCGGGATGCACCAGCACCTCGGCCTTGGGATATTCGCGCAACAGCTCGCGCAAGCCTTCGGCGGAAAACTCGTCATGCACCACACATTCCCCCTGCCAGAGCAGCATGTCGGCATCCGTTTGCTCCTGGATGTAACGCCCCAGGTGGCGATCCGGTGCCCAGAGGATTTTCTCGCCGCGCGCTTTGAGATGCGTGACAATTTTCAGCGCATTGGATGAAGTCACCACCCAGTCCGCCCGCGCCTTCACCTTTGCTGAGGTATTGGCGTACACCACCACTGTCCTGTCGAGATGCTGGTCGCAAAAGGCGGAAAACTCATCCACCGGGCAGCCCAAGTCCAGCGAGCACTCGGCCTGCAAGGTCGGCATGAGCACGGTTTTTTCCGGACTGAGAATCTTCGCTGTCTCGCCCATAAAACGCACACCAACCACCACCAGCGTCTTGGCCGTATGACGGCTGCCAAAATCCGCCATATCCAGCGAATCCGACACCCGCCCGCCGGTTTCCTCGGCCAGTTTCTGCAGTTCTGCATCAACGTAGAAATGCACCACCAGCACGGCATCACGCTCGACCAGCAGGCGCTTGATGCGCTCGCGCAGCTCATCGCGCTGCGCAGACTCAAGCGGCGCGGGCTGCGGAGCTTGCGCGACCAAGCGCTGAATCACTGCATCACGCAAGCGGGGGATTTGGGTGGATAAATCAGTCATGACATCACCTTTTTAAATCCTCAATTTTGCGCAGCCATGCAGCAAAATGCGGGCAGGCAACGCGCATTGCATCCAAACCAATCTCGTATGCAATTAACGAAGCATGCAAAGGTTTATCGTAATTGGGCATGTGCTTAACAATTCGCTTGGAGGGCGCGGTATGCGGGCTATCGTTAATATCTTCAGGCGACTTATTATCAGCTGAGTAGTCAGCCGCGATTTTCACAAGCGCATTCACCACACACTCATCATCTTCCCAAGATGAAAAAATTTTTGGATTGGAAAAAAGTAACGCCTCGAACTCATGCACCATAAGGTTTGGAATAAAGTTGCATTCGCCAATGTCAGATTCTAACTTTTGCTCCAAAAACTCGGCTTTTTGTTGCCCGGTTCCTTGAATGGGATAATCGCTTGCCTGCTTTCCTGGAAAATCCTTCGGCAAGGCATAAAGATCGAACATCGTTGAAACAAAGCCTGACGCATCTTCCCGGCTGAGCCTAAGCAACTGCAACTTGGCTTTGGCGTAACTTACCAAGCCCCCTTTATGACCAGGGCTTGTTTCGACAATAATGGCAGTGACGTAGATACCCTGACTCGAATAGAAAGGCGCAAGAACATCACGTACGAAAGTCTCTTCCGTTTGCCCCTCGACCAAAAGTTTAAGGCGAATCATCGGGCTGGCCTACCGCCAAGCAGATTCTTCTTCCACAAGTCACCGAGGCTATACTCATCAAGCCATTCACCAAGCAACTCAGCATCCAGCCGCTTGAAAACCGAAGCGCCGTCTTTTTTATCCACTACAATCAAATTATCCACATCAAACTCATTGACGAGTTCAACGGACTGGGTAGAAATGATTAATTGTTTTTCTTTGGATGCAGAACGCATCAACGACCCCAAAACGGTAATCGCATAAGGATGTAAGCCTAATTCAGGTTCATCAATTACGATCGTTGCGGGCATGAATTCATCGGGCTGCAACAGCACGGTAGCAAGACAGATAAATCGCAAAGCGCCGTCGGACAAAGCGCTCGCAGTGAACGGAGTATCCTGCCCCAGTTCTACCCACTCAAATTGGATTTTTTCTGAATTATCCACCGTCGGGCGCAAATGAAAATCACCAAAAAATGGTGCAACCAATTGAATGGTTTTAACAATGCGCCGGTAATTCGCCTCGTGATGATTTTTCAAGCGATATAAAAACGCTGCAAGATTGCGTGCATCATCACGCAAGTATTCATTGTCGTTAATGCCGTGGATTTGTTTGACTAAAGCGTTTCGGCTTGTATCGTGAAAATGGTAAAGCCGCCAATTTCGAATGACGGACACAACATAATCGTAAATACGCGTTTGCCCTTTTTGACTATCTGTATAAGTTTCAAAATGCCCTGAGCGAGGAGACCAATCGCCTCTCATATTCCACCAAAGCGCTTCATGCTCAAACATCATTCGGTTGTCTTGCGTAGGCTGAAGCGTGAATTTATACCCGTTGTTCCCAAAATACAGCTCCACACGCATTTGTGGCGTTGTTTTACGCCCAAAATGCAAAAGTGCATCCGGCCCACCCGCATCGCCCACCGACAATTGAAGCTGCTGATCTAAAATGCGGTTAATAAGCCTAAAAAAACCAATTAAATTCGATTTCCCCGCGCCATTCGCACCTATTAGTACATTCAGGGTTCCAAGCTCGATATCGCACTCAGCAATCGACTTATAGCCGCGCAACACAAGGCGCGAAAGCTGGCCAGGTGTCTGTAAAACACTAACCATGTTGTCACGAACCCCGTTGAATGTAGGCATTTATCCCTCCGCCACCGACTTTCTCAGCCGAATCGACAATTCGCGCAATTGCTTTTCATCCACCTCGCCGGGAGCCTGGGTGAGCGGACAGGCGGCGGTCTGGGTTTTCGGGAAGGCAATCACTTCTCGAATTGAAGCAGAGCCGCTCATCAGCATCACCAAGCGATCAAGTCCAAACGCTAGGCCACCATGCGGCGGCGCGCCGAACTTGAGCGCGTTGAGCAAAAAGCCGAATTTTTCCTGTGCTTCTTCGTTGCTGATACCCAAGAGCTTGAACACCTTGCTTTGCACGCTTTCCTGATGAATACGGATGGAGCCGCCGCCGATTTCCACGCCGTTGAGCACGAAGTCGTAAGCGCGCGACAGGCACTCGCCGGGCTTGCTATCGAGCAAGTCGAGCTGATCGAGCTTGGGCGAAGTGAAGGGGTGATGCAGCGCCACCCAGCGATTGGCCTTGTCGTCCCACTCAAACATGGGGAAATCGACCACCCATAGCGGTTTCCAGCCGTGTTCGACCAGACCCAGATCGTGGCCGAGCTTGACGCGCAGATTGCCCAGCGCGTCGTTGACGATTTTGGTTTTGTCCGCGCCGAAGAAAATCAGGTCGCCATCTTGCGCGCCAGTGCGGGCAAGAATGCCGTTGACCGTTTCGTCCGGCAGGAATTTGAGAATCGGCGATTGCAGGCCGTCACGCCCAGCCGCCATGTCATTGACCTTGATATAAGCCAAGCCCTTGGCACCGAAAATCGACACATATTTGGTGTAGTCGTCGATCTGCGAGCGCGGCATGGAGCCGCCATTCGGCACGCGCAGGGCAGCGATGCGGCTTTCCGGATCAGCAGCGGGGCCTGCGAACACTTTGAAATCCACGCCGGTCATCAAATCGGCCACATCCACCAATTCCAGCGGAATACGCAAATCCGGCTTATCGGAAGCAAAGCGGCGCATGGCTTCATGCCAGGTCATGCGCGGCAGCGGGTCAGGAAAGGCGACTTCGAGCACTTCGCGGAACAGGTCGCGCATCATGCCCTCGATCAGGGTCATGAAATCGGTTTCCGTCATAAAGCTGGTTTCGATGTCCACTTGGGTGAACTCCGGCTGGCGGTCGGCGCGCAAATCTTCGTCGCGGAAGCATTTGGTGATTTGGTAGTAACGATCAAAGCCGGAAATCATCAACAACTGCTTGAACAACTGCGGTGATTGCGGCAGGGCGAAGAACTCGCCCGGATGGGTACGGCTGGGCACGAGGTAGTCGCGCGCGCCTTCCGGGGTGGCGCGGGTGAGCATCGGTGTTTCCAGATCAAGGAACCCCAGCCCTTCCAAATGCTGGCGCAGGAAATGCGACACCTTGGCGCGCAGGCGCAGCTTGGCCTGCATTTCCGGGCGGCGCAGGTCGAGGAAGCGGTAACGCAGGCGAGTATCTTCACCCGCCGTGTCGTCGTCCAGCTGGAAGGGCAATGGTTCAGAGCGATTCAGAATTTCCAGCTCCAGACCGAGCAATTCGATTTTTCCGCTAAACAGATTGGCATTTTCCGTACCCGCTGGACGCGGACGCACGCGCGCGGTGACGCGCAGGACAAATTCATTGCGCACCTGTTCTGCCAGCGCAAAAACCTCGGCACGATCCGGGTCAAACACCACTTGCACCACGCCTTCGCGGTCACGCAGGTCGATGAAAATCACTCCGCCGTGATCGCGGCGGCGATTCACCCAGCCGGTGAGAATAACGGTCTGGCCGTCGAGTTGTTCGTTGACGAGTCCACAATAGTGCGTGCGCATAAGCTTTCCGAAAGTGCAAAAAGAATGAAAAAAGGGTTGCAATGTTACGTTTTGGACTCAGGAGCGGCAAGCGTATTCACTTTGGCAGCGGCTTCGGTCTTATTCACCGCCGGAATAACCATCCCCAGCGAGACAATCATGCGCATGGCATCTTCCACACTCATCTCCAGCTCCACCACCTCATCCTTGGGGACAAAAATCACATAACCCGAGGTCGGATTGGGAGCCGTGGGCACATAAATCGTCAAGACTTCACTGGCCGTTCTTTGTTGAATTTCCCCCACCGGGTCACCCGCCAGAAAAGCCAGCGTCCACAGCCCCTTGCTTGGGTATTCGACCAGCAATACCTTGCGGAACGACTTGGAGTTGCTGGATAAAAAGGTTTCCAGCAACTGCTTGATGGCGGAATACACCGAGCGCACGAAAGGAATGCGATCCAGCAGAGCCTCGCCCATACCGACCAGCTTGCGTCCGAGAAAATTCGCCGCCACCAGCCCGGTCAGCAGCAGCAGGCTCAACGCCAGCACGATGCCAAGGCCGGGGATCGGAAAAGGCAACCAGTGGGAAGGGCGGTAGTCGGAGGGCAAAAGCAGCAGGCTCATATCCAGCAGATTCACCAGCGTGACCACGATCCAGCCCGTCGCAGCCAGCGGTGCCCAAATCAAAAGCCCGGCGATCAGATAGCGGCGGATATGCCACCAGAAACCATGCCGCTGCTCGCTGCCATCATGTGTGTTCATGCTACTGTCCCGAATCCAAAAAATGCTGTCGAATGATACAGTCCACGGGCGCAAACTGTGCAATCAAGATCAAGGTTTACACAACCATCCCTCCCCCTTGATGAGGGAGGGTTGGGGAGAGAGTAAGAAGTTCGCACAAGCTTTTGTTTCATCGCACACCCCCCTCTCCCCAGCCCTCTTTCACCAGGGGAGAGGGGGGCTAAATCCAAGTCTTGTTTAATCCTGTCAATGTACAAACCCATGCCAAAAACCATCCTCATCACCGGCTGCTCCTCCGGCATCGGCCTGTGCGCCGCACAAACCCTACGCCAACGCGGCTGGCGCGTATTCGCCAGCGCACGCAAGCTTGCGGATGTCGAGCACCTGCACAGCGAAGGCTTTGATGCGCTCTGGCTGGATCTGGATAACTCCGACTCTATCCACACTGCGGTAGATACGCTACTCACCCGCACCGGCGGACGCTTGGACGCGCTGTTTAACAATGGCGCATGGGGACTGCCCGGCGCGGTGGAAGATTTGAGCCGCGACGCGCTGCGTGCGCAGTTCGAGACGAACCTCTTCGGCTGGGTGGAACTGACTAACCGCCTGATTCCCGTCATGCGCAAGCAGGGACATGGGCGCATTGTGCAATGCAGCTCGGTGCTCGGTTTCGCCGCCTTTCCCTATCGCGGCGCGTACACCGCCAGCAAATTTGCGCTGGAAGGCTTGAGCGACACCCTGCGCATGGAGCTGCGCGGCACGGGGATTCATCTTAGCCTGATCGAACCCGGCCCGATTCAAACCCGCTTCCGCGCGAATGCTCATCAGGCCTTCATGCGCTGGATCAATGTCGCAACGAGCGCGCACGCAAGCCCATATCAAAACCAGCTCGCCCGTCTGCAAAAAAAAGGCGCGGCGGCACCCTTTACGCTGCCGCCTGAAGCCGTGGTGAAAAAACTCATCCACGCGCTGGAAAGTCCGCGCCCCAGATTGCGTTATCGCGTGACCGTACCCACCATCGCCTTTGCCTGGCTCAAACGCTTTTTACCTGAGCGCTGGATGGATCATCTTTTAATACGCGCTTCCGGCGATGGTCAACGCTAAACCAAACATTCATACAAGACGGGTGCCACTTCGCTTATTATCAGACCAATTCGCGTTTTTAAGAGGTTAAAATAACAATGAATCGCCTCCTCGCCCCGATCCTTGGTCTACTCCTGCTCGCTGGGCTTGGCTACGCCATTTACACCTCGATGAACGGTCAACTGGCGCTTAAGGCGCAAACGACGGTGACGGGTCTGATCGGCTCGGAAAAAGAAGCTTTTTTCGCCGACCCGCGTGTGCAACAGGCGCTGCTCAAACAAGGCTTGATCGTTAAAGCCGAAAAAGCCGGCTCGCGCCAGATTGCCACCGCCTTCGATTTGAAAAAATACGACTTCGCCTTCCCCGCCGGACAGCCTGCCGCCGACAAAATCCTGCAAGCGGTGGGCAAGCGCCCCAGTTTTGCGCCGTTTTACACGCCAATGGTCATCGCCTCGTGGAAACCGATCGCCACAATCCTGCAAGCCAACGGCGTGGTGCGCGAAAAAGACGGCGTGTACTACTGGTTTGATTTAGATCGTTATTTTGAGTGGACGCAGCAGGAAACACGCTGGAAAGACCTCAAGGACAGCGCAGCCTACCCGGTGAACAAATCGGTACTGATCCGCACCACCGATGTACGCAAGTCCAACTCGGCGGCCATGTACCTTGCCCTGATGAGCTATATCGCCAACGGCCAGCGCGTGGTGGCCTCGCCGCAGGAAATGCAGACCGTATTGCCCAAGCTTTTGCCGCTGTTTTTGCGTCAGGGCTATACCGAATACTCCTCCGAAGGGCCGTTTGAGAACTACCTGAGCATGGGCATGGGCAGCTCGCCCCTGGTGATGATCTACGAGTCGCAATACATTTTCGAGGCGCTCAAATCGCCCAGCGGCATTCGTGCCGACATGGCTCTACTCTACCCCGAACCCGGCCTGTTCACCCGCCATGTGCTGATCGGCCTCTCCGACAACGGCGCACGCCTGGGACAAGCGTTGGAAAATGACCCAAAGTTGCGCCAACTCGCCATTGAGCACGGCTTCCGCAATACCGATGTCGCCGCCTTCAAGGCGCAGGCCGAAGAGCGCAAACTCGCCGTGCCCGCCGATCTGGTGCAGATCATCGACCCGCCCAGCTACGAAACCCTGGAGGGCATGATTCAGGCGATTGAACAGCAGATGAAATAAATCCTTAAATCCATTTAGCCACAGAGAGCACAGAGGTCTCAGAGAAAATACTATTGATGCGGAACGAATTAGGACTTACGCAAAACCCGGATCTAGCCCCCTCGCCCCTCGCGGGGAGCGCGAAGCGAGGGGGACAACCTTTGCCAAAACATAGACTTGTGCCAACTTCACCGCCCTCTCCCCCGCCCTCTCCCATCAAGGGGGAGGGAGTGAAAACCGCCATCTTGCGTAAGTCCTACGAATATATCTTGAAGCGCAAGGAGGCGGGCTTGCCCGCGAAAGAGCGTATGTTGAAGGCTTCGCGGGCAAGCCCGCTCCTACCGTCCATTCAAGGTTCATTCAGGCCGCATCAATAGAAGAAAAGAACACGAAAATTCTCAGTGATCTCTGTGCCCTTGGTGGCTAAAAATGGTTTTCCAACCGCCTTCTTTCCAACTTCAAGGAATAACACCATGAACGAACTCTCTACACCAACCACCCCCCTGACCCCGCCCGAGCACCTCACCCCGCCCGCGCCGGTCGCCGCCGTGTCCGCGCCACAGTCGCGTGAACTGGTACCGCTGTCCGAAACGCAGCGTCAGGAACTGGATGCCCGCGCCGAAAACTTCGTCAACGCCATTCTCAACCTGGATGTACAGGGCGAGGAGTTTCGCGGCAAGGCCGATGCCCTGCGCAGCATGGGCGATGCCGAGGTACGCGCCACTGCCGGCATGTCCAACCGCATGTTAGAGCGCCCAATGGCCGCGCTGGAGGGCGGCTTCTTCAACGAAAGCCACCCCGTCACCCGCTCGCTGGTGGACTTACGCAAAACCATCGAAGACCTCGACCCCAGCAGCCAGGGCGACCTGCTCGCGCCCGCCAAGCTGTTCGGCATCATTCCCTGGGGCGACAAGCTGCGCGACTACTTTCTGCGTTACCAGTCGGCACAGAGCCACCTGAACAAGATTCTGGAAACTTTATACAAAGGTCAGGACGAGCTGCGCAAGGACAACGCGGCGATTGAACAGGAAAAATCCAATCTGTGGGCCAACATGACCAAGCTGCGCGAATACGCCGAAATCGGCCAGGCGATTGACCAGAAAATCGTCGCCCGCATCGCTCAGCTGCAAGCCAGCGACCCGGAAAAAGCGCGCATCGTGCAAGAGGATTTACTCTTTAACGCGCGCCAAAAGGTGCAAGACCTGCTCACCCAGCTTGCCGTGTCCATTCAGGGCTATCTCGCGCTGGACATGATTCGCAAGAACAATTTCGAGCTTATCAAGGGCGTGGATCGCGCCAGCACCACCACCGTTTCCGCCCTGCGCACCGCCGTCATGGTCGCCCAGGCGCTGGGCAATCAGAAACTGGTGCTCGACCAGATCAACGCACTCAACACCACCACCAGCGGCATGATCGAATCCACCGCGAAAATGTTGCGCCAGCAATCCGCCGACATTCACAAACAAGCCTCCAGCGCCGCCGTGAATATCGACTCGCTCAAACGCGCCTTCAGCGACATCTACGCCACCATGGACGACATGGCCACCTACAAGCTCAAGGCGCTGGAAAACATGAAGCAGACCGTGGACGCGCTCAACGGCGAGGTAAGCAAGGCACAGATTTATCTTGACCGCGTGCGCGGCGAAAAAGCGCAAACCGAAGTCGCCCGCCTGAACGCACCGAGCGAGCTGACACTTTGACAGGTACAAGGCGTGCGCAGATTTGACTTCCTCTCCCCAACCCTCTCCCATCAAGGGGGGGGCGTGAAATCCACCATTCCGCATAAATCCTGTTGATCCGGCCTGACACACCTTGAATGGACGGAGCGGGCTTACCCGCGAAGCCTTCAACATACGCTTTTTTGCGGGCAAGCCCGCTTCCTTGCGCTTTCAAGATATATGCGTGCCGCATCAATAAGCAATTTGGAGTCCATGATGAACAAGCCCAACGCTCAAAAAACCAAGTCCAGCCCGATCGGCCTGATTATTTTCGTCGTACTGGGCTTGTTCATCGCCTGGAGCTGGCTGGGGCAATCCACCCCAACCTCGCCCACGCCGCAGGAAAACGCCAGCACCCTGCGCATCCTCGCCGGCTCCGAACTCAAGGACATCGAACCTCTGCTGCCGCAACTGGAAAAAGACACGGGTGTACGTCTCAAGCTGGACTATATCGGCACGCTGGAAGGCGCGGAGCAGCTGGCGCAAGGTGCCGATTACCCGCTCGCGTGGTTTTCCCATGCCAAATATCTTGAACTGCTCGAAGGCGCGCGCGCGCGGGTCATCGCCCGTGAAAAAATCGCCCTCTCGCCGGTGATTGTGGGCATCAACCAAACCAAGGCCAAAGCCTTGGGCTGGGACAAAACCCCGCCCTCGTGGAGCGACCTTGCCGCTCAGGCGGCCAAGGGTCAATTCACATTCGCCATGACCAACCCCACCTCGTCCAACTCCGGCTTTTCTGCGCTCATTGCGCTGATCGCCGCGCTCTCCAACGACCCGGAAAACTTCACTCTCACCCCTGCCCAAGAGGCCACGGTGCGCGATTTTTTCCGCGGCCAACGCCTCACAGCCGGCTCCTCAGGCTGGCTGGCCGAAGCCTTTGTGCGCGAACAGGCAAAGCTGGATGGCATCATCAACTACGAATCCGTGCTGTTGCAGCTCAACAAGAGCGGGCAGTTGCGTGAGCCGCTGACGCTGATTTACCCGAGCGACGGCGTGGTCACCGCCGATTATCCGTTGCTGCTTCTGGATGCGAACAAGCGCAGCGAATACGACAAAGTGGTGACGTGGCTGAAAAGCCCGGCAATTCAGAAGCGTCTGATGAGCGAGACCGACCGCCGCCCGATTCTGCCCAGCGTACCGCTGGAGGCGCGTTTTGGCACACAAACCCTGATCGAGCTGCCCTTCCCCGGCCAGCGTTCGGTGGTGGATCGCATCCTCACCAGCTACCTGGATGAACAACGCCTGCCCGCGCACGCCTATTTTGTCATCGACCTGTCCGGCTCGATGCAGGGTGAGCGCATGAGCGCGCTCAAGGCGGCTCTGCTCAGCCTGATGGGCGGCGACACCTCACTAACCGGGCAGTTCTCACGCTTCCGCGCGCGCGAAGAAATCAGCTTCCTGCCCTTCCGCCACTACACCGAACCCGCAGTGGATTTCACCATCGCCAGCGGTAGCGCCCTTGAGAGCAGTCTTGCCGCCGCACGGCAATTCACGCAAAATCTTTCCCCAGAGGGCGGTACAGCGATTTTTTCCGCCCTAGCCGACGCTTACCGGACAATCGCCATGCAACAGGCCAAACACCCCGAGCGCTACTATTCCGTGATTCTCATGACCGACGGTGCCAACACCAGCGGCATGAGTCTGGAGCAATTCAGCTCGTTCTTCCAACAACTCCCGGCAGGAGCCCAAGCCGTTAAAACCTTCCCCATCCTGTTCGGCGATTCAGACAACGGCGCAATGCAGCAACTCGCCGATATGACCGGCGGCAGAGTGTTTGATGGCAACAAAAATCTTGCCGCAGCATTCAAAGCCATACGTGGTTACCAATAATCCATGGGACGCGTGCTCATTCAAATTTTACTGGGCGCTGCCGCAGCCATTGTCGCGTTTTCCGCATTGCTAACATTCAGCCGCAAGAAAAAACAGGATCGCGAGGCCCTGGAAAAGCTAAAGCAGGAAAAAGCCGAACTGGAACAGGAGCTTGCCGACAAGAGGCGCGCAACGGTATCTCCGCCGCCGCCACGTCGGCATGGCTTCTGGGTCTGGCTATACAGCAATGGCAATTTGCTAGGTAGCGCGCTGGCGCTCATTGGTTTGGGTTTGTATTTCGCCAATCTGTTGGGCGATGCCTGGTGGATAATCGTCCCCGGCTTGTATCTCGCGGGCTTTTTGATCGCCCCACAAGCCAAAGCGCGTCACAACAGCCTTTCAGACGCGCAAATGGATCTGCATGAAGCGCTCGATGAGTTACAGCGTCGTGCGCAGCAAGGCTTGACCGCCGAGCGTCTGGAAACCTTTGACCGCCTGATTCTCAGCCTACGCGACACCCTCCCCCTGCTGGAAAAACAGGCTGTCGGTGATCGCACGGCCTACACGCTGCGCCAAACCATTCTTGATTACCTTCCGGTCACGCTGGACAACTATCTACGCCTACCAAGAGCCTATCGGCAAATGCACAAGCTCAAGGACGGGCGCACCCCGCGCCAAGTGTTTGTCGCCCAGCTCAACACGCTGAACGAAGAAGTGCAAAGCAGCCTGAGCGCTCTGGCCGAAAACGATACCCAAAAGCTGCTGGCTCATGAACGCTTTCTGGCCGATCGCTTTTCACGCCCTGAGTCGTTCTGAGTGCAAGAAAACGCTTGGCCTCCGCCCTTCCAGGTGCGCCTGTCGCAACGTGCCCGGCGCATTCTGGTGAGTATTCACGCCACACGCGGGCTGGAAATTGTCACCCCCAAACGCCTCAGCGCGCGCGAGGCTTTACAGATCATCCAGCAGCATCGCACGTGGATTGAAAACAAGCTGCAACGACACAACGCCCACGGCGCGGACATCTGGGACAAGCACCAACTGCCCACGCAGATCCATCTGCCCGCCCTCGGCCAAAACTGGAGCCTTGCGCACTCGTCCGATGTGGCTCCTCGCGCACAGCTGCGCGCCATCCCAGCGGAAAACCGCCTGCTCTACACCGGTGCCGCTACCGAAGCCTGGCCTCTGTTGCAACGCTGGTTTATCGCCATGAGCAAAACGCATGTATTGCCCGAACTGCATCGACTCGCCGCGCTGCACGCCGACCCGCTGACCGGCAGCGGCGCACGCTGGAATCACACGCGCTGGGGCAGCTGCTCACGCGCCGGACGCATCAACCTCAGCGCCCGGTTGCTGTGGCTGGAGCCGCGTGAGGTGACTTATCTTTTGCACCACGAGTTGAATCATCTGCACCATTTCGATCACAGCCCGGCGTTTTGGCAAGCGCTGGAGGCGCGCCTGCCGGGTGCCTTGGCTTTGGATCGCGGCATTCGTCATGCCGCGCGACGAGCGAGTTTTCCGATGTGGCTGAAGTTGGTTTAGGTGACTGGCTCATCGCCACGCGAAGGCTTGGCCGTCGCCATACGATGATTTGATAGATGCTCGTGACAACAACTGTCAACAAACCCAAACAACCTACAAGACAATATCCCGCCGCAATTCACGCGGCATGGGAAACACCACCGACTCGCGCGCCGACTCGTCATCGAGCACCACATCGGCCTGGCAACAGGCGCGCAAATGTGCAATCACCGCCTGTACCAGCACCTCGGGTGCGGAGGCTCCGGCAGTCAGACCGATGCGTTCCTTCCCCGCCAGCCAATCCGCCTGAATATCGTCCGGCCCGTCAATGAGGAAACTGGGGATACCCTGACGCTCGCCGATCTCACGCAAACGATTGGAGTTGGAACTGGTTTTGGAGCCCACCACCAGCAGCAGATCACAGTGTTCAATCAACTGCTTCACCGCGTCCTGACGGTTTTGCGTGGCGTAGCAAATATCATCCTTGCGCGGGCTGGCAATGGCCGGAAAACGCGCGCGCAGGGCTTCAACAATCGCCTTTGTTTCATCCAGGGAGAGCGTGGTCTGGGTGGAGTAGGCCAGATTTTCCGCATCCTGTACCTCAAGAGCCGCCACATCCGCCACCGATTCAACCAGGTGAATCCGCCCGCCCAGACGGGTGTCGTAATGCCCCATCGTGCCTTCGACCTCGGGATGTCCGGCATGGCCGATCAACACCACCTCGCGTTGCGCCTTGGCGTGGCGCGCCACTTCCAGATGCACCTTGGTCACCAGTGGGCAGGTGGCATCGAAAATACGCAGGCCGCGTGCGGCGGCGGCATCTTCAATCGCCTTGGACACGCCATGCGCGCTGAAAATCAGCGTTGCGCCATCCGGCACGTCGCCCAGCTCTTCGATAAACCGCGCCCCCTTGGCTTTCAGGTTTTCCACGATGTAGCGGTTATGCACGATTTCATGGCGCACATAAATCGGCGCACCGAAAAGCTCCAGCGCACGCTCGACAATCTCGATGGCACGATCCACGCCCGCACAAAAGCCGCGAGGATTGGCCAGTTGAATCAGGGGAATGCTTTTCATGCGGCTAAATTAGCACTGCACATCAATAACATGCACCTCGAAAACCAGGGGCAATCCCGCGAGCGGATGATTGAAATCCAGCTCCATGCCCTCCTCGCTGATACCCAACACACGGGCGACGGTGCTTTCACCGCTCGGCAGGTCAAACTCGATGAACTGCCCGACCTCAGGCACGATCTCTCCGTCGAAATCTTCCGGCGGCAAAACGAAAATCTTGTCCTCATCCGGCATGGGGAAGGCGATACCCGGCGGAATATCAAAACGCCCGGACTCGCCCGCGCTCATGCCCTGAAAGACGAACTCCAGCCCCGGACTGATACTGCCATCACCGACCAGCAGATCCATCGGCTCTCCAGAGGTGGCCGCATCCACCTCCGTGCCGTCCGGCAGGCTTAAAACAAAGGCCAGTTTGACCCGGCATCCCGGAAAAATTTTGCTCATCACATCGCCTCACTTTTTATCCGCACGCCACATCAAGATGAACAACAGCACCGCGCCGACGCTAATCGCCGAATCCGCGATATTGAACGCCGGCCAGTGATAACCGCAGCAATATAAATCAATAAAATCAACCACATGACCAAGATAAACCCGGTCAATCGCATTCCCCAGCGCGCCACCGATCAGCAAAGACAGGGACAGACCCATCCAGCGCTCCTGCTCGCCCAGCTTGCGCAGCCACAACACCAGCCAACCGCTCACCCCCAGCGCCAACGCAAGAAAAAACCAGCGTTGCCAGCCACCCGCGTCACCCAAAAAGCTGAACGCTGCGCCCTTGTTGTAGAGCAGGGTGAGGTTAAAGCCGGGAAAAACCGGCACAGGCTGGGCATAGCTCAGGGCAGCCTCTGCCCAAAGCTTGGTGAATTGATCGAGGAGAATGACGACGATGGCGATGACCATGCCGTTGCGGAACAGGCGCGTCATGCAAACCGCCTGGTTTCGCCCGCACCCTCGACGTTCTCCACGCAACGTCCACATAGCTCAGGATGCGCCGCATGACTACCGACATCCTCGCGGTGATGCCAGCAGCGCACGCATTTGCCGTGCAGCGAGGCCTTGGCGGCGATGGCGATTTGCCCACCAGCAATGTCCACCACAGAAGAAGCCGCCGGGCGGGCAGTGAGCGGGTGAACGCGGGCGTAGGAGGTGATAAGCACAAAGCGCAGCTCATCTTCCAGCCTATTGAGCACGCTCAGGGTGGCATCGTCCACGTAGAGATCGACTTCCGCATCCAGGTTCGCGCCAATCACGCCCTCCTTGCGTAAGCCCTCCAGCACCACCAGCACGGCATCACGCACGGCAAGGATGCGCGCCCAGTCTTGTGCAGCCAGCGCGGCATCATCCGCCAGAGCTTGCAAACCGGCGTAATGGGTGGCGAGGAGTACCGAGTCCTCCCGTTCACCCGGCAGATAGCCCCACAACTCTTCGGCGGTAAAGCTCAACACAGGCGCAATCCAGCGGGTGAGCGCCTCCAGAATATGCCATTGCGCGCTCTGACTGGAGCGACGCGCCTTGGACGCAGCCTGACAGGTGTATTGCCGATCCTTGGTCACATCCAGATAAAAACCGCCCAAGGTGATGGAGCAAAAATTATGCACTGCATGCACGACTTGATGAAAGTTGTAGCTCTCATAGGCCGCCTGCACCTCGGCTTGCACCTGCGCCGCCTGATCGACCGCCCACTGATCCAGCGGCAGCATCTCGGCGAAAGGCAGGGCATCGGTGGGCTGGAAATCATTCAAGTTGGAGAGCAGATAACGCGCCGTATTGCGGATACGCCGATAGCTGTCGCCTGCACGCTTGAGAATTTCATCCGATACGGTCATCTCGCCGCGATAATCCGCCGAAGCCACCCACAAACGCAGCACATCCGCGCCCATGGCGTTCATCACCTTCTGCGGGGCGATGACATTGCCCAGAGACTTCGACATCTTGCGCCCCTGCGCATCGACGGTGAAACCATGCGTCAACACCTGGCGGTACGGCGGGCGGGCGTGCATGCCGATGGCGGTCATCAAGGACGACTGGAACCAGCCACGATGCTGATCCGAGCCTTCCAGATACAGATCCGCCGGGTCGCTCAGCGCCTCGCGGCTTGCCAACACACCGAAATGGCTGACCCCGGAGTCAAACCACACATCCAGCGTGTCACTGACCTTGCGGTACTGCTCGGCATCAATGCCCAGCAGAGCGCTCGGCTCAAGGCTGAACCAGGCATCCACACCCTCTTTTTCCATCAACAACGCAACCTGCTCAATCAGCTCAGGCGTGCGCGGGTGCAGCGCGTGGGTTTCTTTATGCACAAACAGCGCAATCGGCACGCCCCAGGTGCGTTGGCGCGAAATACACCAATCAGGACGACCTTCGACCATGGCGGTAATGCGGTTCTCACCCCATTCGGGTACCCAGCGGGTTGCCCTGATCGCCTTGAGCGCATCGGCACGCAGATGCTGCACATCCATACCGATAAACCACTGCGGGGTGGCGCGGAAGATCAGCGGGGTCTTGTGCCGCCAGCAATGCGGAAAGCTGTGATTCAACTTGGTGGCGTGCTGCAAACGACCACGCTCACGCAACAGCTCGATAATCACCGGATTCGCCTTGCTGACATGCAAGCCTTCAACAAACGCCGTACCCGGCTTGAAACGCCCGGCATCATCCACCGGGTTTTCGACCGCCAGAGCATATTTCATACCCACCACATAGTCTTCTTGGCCATGCCCCGGAGCAGTATGCACAGCGCCCGTACCGGCATCGGTGGTGACATGCTCGCCGAGGATGATCGGCACTTGGCGCTCAAGAAACGGGTGGTGCAGCCTGAGGTTTTCCAATGCTGCGCCCTTGCAACGCCCCACAATGGCCGCGCCTTCCAACCCATAACGCTTCAACGTAGCCTCAAGCAGCGCTTCGGCCAACAGCAAACGCGCATCATCGACCTGGACGAGGAGGTAATCCAGCTCGGAGTTTAGCGACACCGCCTGGTTGGCAGGCAAGGTCCACGGTGTAGTCGTCCAGATCACGATTTCAATCGCGCCTGTCCCCGTGGCATTCAGCGCCGCCGCAAAGGCCGCCTGATCGACCGCCTGAAAGCGCACATCAATCGCATCCGAGGTTTTATCTTCATACTCGACCTCGGCCTCGGCCAACGCCGAACCGCAGTCCACGCACCAATGCACCGGCTTGCTGCCCTGCACCAGATGCCCGTTGGCAATGATTTTGCCCAAGGCGCGCAAAATATCCGCCTCGAATTTGAAATCCATGGTCAGATAGGGCTTGTCCCAATCCCCCTGCACACCCAGACGCACAAAATCCGCCTTTTGCCGCGCCACCTGTTCAGCCGCATACACACGGCAAGCATCACGAAACTCACGCGCGCTGACCTTCACCCCCGGTTTGCCCAGCTTTTTTTCCACCTGCAACTCAATCGGCAGCCCATGGCAATCCCAGCCCGGCACATAGGGCGCATCAAAACCGGCCAAGGTCTTGCTCTTGACGATGATGTCCTTGAGCACCTTGTTGACCGCATGGCCGATATGAATATCGCCATTGGCATAGGGCGGGCCGTCGTGCAGCACGAACTTCGGGCGACCGGCGCAGGCTGCGCGGATGTGGCCGTACAGGTTTTTCTCCTGCCAGCGGGCGAGGATATCCGGCTCGCGCTGCGGCAGGTTACCGCGCATCGGGAACTCGGTTTCCGGCAAATTAAGGGTGGCTTTGTAGGCGGATTCGGCAGGCGCGTCTTTGGACATGGAATAACAGGATCATGAAAAATGAAAAGTGTCCCGATTATTCACGATTCACGCGCATCCTGCCAGCAAGCGTAAAGCACGAGCGCCAAAGACAAGAAATTTTCGCCCCCCTGATGCACAAAAACCCAGAGGGCTTTACACTCCCACGCAAATGCAGACACAAGCGCCCGTCCCAGGGCGGAAGGTTCTGCTTCCAGATGGAACCCTCATCAATACGCCATTCAATAACGAGGATTTTTCATGGCACTCGCCCCCCAGCTTACAGGCATTCCACGGCAACTTGCCCTTGCAAATCTCGCCAGTGAGAGCATTTTGCTTGATGCAATGAAGCAGGCACTGGAAAAAAAACAATCCTTCATCCAAACCCTGGCTGAAAATAAAAAAATTGACATGGAAAAGGTCGCCGAGATTGTAGCCATCGAATTTGGCTTGCCGCGTGTTGAGCTGGACGCGATTGATACCCAGCAATTACCCATGCAGGCGCTGAATGAAGATGTCATCCGAAAATTCCAGATCATCCCTTTGCGCCAACGTGGCAAGACACTGTTTGCCGCCATCAGCGACCCCACTTACCAGCAGGCCTTCGACGACATTCGCTTTGCCAGTGGGCTGGACATTGACCCTGTCATTGCCCCCGCCGACAAAATCAAGGCCTTGCTGGAAAAGCTAATCGAAGGGCGCAGCGCCGAACGCATGATGGCCAAACTTGGTGAAGGCATGGCCGCGATGGAAGATGGGGCAGACATCGACCCCGAAGATGCGCCTATTATCAAATTTGTGGATAGCGTCTTGATGCAGGCTATCCAGAAGGGCGCATCCGACATCCACTTTGAACCCTACGAATTTACCTTCCGCATACGTCTGCGTATTGACGGAGACCTGCATGAAATTGTTTCCGGCGCACAACTGAAAGAACAGGCTGATCGAATCACCGCGCGCGTCAAAGTCATGAGCCGCATGGACATTTCAGAAAAGCGCATCCCACAGGACGGACGGATCAAGCTGCAAGTGTCCAAAACCCGCGCCATCGACTTCCGCGTCAACTCCTGCCCCACCCTGTTTGGGGAAAAAATCGTACTGCGTATTCTTGACCCCTCCAGCGCCAAGCTGGGTATTGACGCACTGGGTTACGAGCCTTTCCAGAAAGAGCTTTATCTCAATGCGCTGAAAAAACCCTATGGCATGATTCTGGTCACAGGCCCTACAGGCTCGGGAAAAACCGTAAGCCTCTACACCGGCCTGAATATTCTCAACGACGGCGCACGCAATATTTCCACCGCCGAAGACCCCGCCGAAATCAACATGCCGGGGGTCAACCAGGTCAACGTGAACGCCAAGGTGGGATTAACGTTCGCCAACGCCCTGCGCGCCTTCCTGCGTCAGGATCCAGATGTCGTGATGGTGGGTGAGATCCGTGATTTGGAAACCGCCGAAATTGCCATTAAAGCTGCGCAGACCGGCCACTTGGTGCTCTCCACCCTACACACCAACGACGCACCGCAAACCCTGACCCGACTGGCCAACATGGGCGTACCGCCTTACAACATCGCAGGCTCCATCTTGCTGATTATCGCCCAGCGCCTGGCGCGCAAGCTCTGTCCGGCCTGCAAGACCGAGGACAAGATCCCCGCCGCCGAACTGCTTAAAGAGGGCTTTACCCAGGCTGAAATCGACGCAGGCCTCACCATCTACAAGCCTGTAGGCTGTGAACTGTGCAATGGCGGATACAAAGGGCGTACCGGGGTCTATCAGGTTATGCCTATTTCCGACGAAATGTCACGCCTGATTATGGACGGAGCCACATCCATCGACCTCGCCGACCAGGCACGCAAGGAAAACATTCCCGATTTGCGTCAAGCCGGGCTACTCAAGGTCAAGGCTGGCATTATCGGTCTTGAAGAGCTGAACAATATCACCGTGGATTAACAGGCTTACTGATCCGGCCTGAAAATATTTGCACGGCAGGAGCGGACTTGGCCGCGAATAGCCTTGCCGAAGGCGAAAACCTTTGCGGGCAAGCCCGCATCCTACAGACCATCTCCCGTAGGAACGGCCTTGGCCGCGAATAGCCTTGCCGGAAGCGAAAACCTTCGCGGGCAAGCCCGCTCCCTACTCAAAGCCATGTCATCAAAAATTAGCGTAGAATTGACGGTGTTGACACATTACCGGAGTAGCCGTCATGCAGCCGCGCACAATAACCAACCATGAAATTGTCCTTACGCCCAGCGACACCATCCAGTCGCGCACGGATACTCGCGGCGTCATCACTTTCGCCAACCCTACATTTGCGCGCATTTCCGCATACAGCGTCGATGAGCTGGTGGGTAAGCCGCATAGCATCGTGCGCCACCCGCACATGCCGCGCAGCGTTTTCGCCGTGATGTGGGACATCATCCAGCGTGGCGAGGAGTTTTTCGGCTTTGTAAAAAATCGCGCCAAAAACGGTGACCACTACTGGGTGTTTACCCGCGTGAGCGCGCGCCGTGATGCGAGCGGCGCGATCAATGGCTATATGTCGATTCGTGTCGCCCCCCCTAAGCGCGAGGTTCTCCCCGAGTGGGATGCGGTCTATGCACAGGTCTGCGCTATCGAGGCCGCCTTGCCGCGTGAGAAACAGGTCGCCGCCGGCAGCAAGGCAATCGTCGATTACCTAGCGAGTAAAGGTTACAACAATTTGACCAGCTATATCATGCGGCAGGTCTAAAGCATTTCGGCTGCTAGACTGTGCGCATCGTTTTTTGCGCACAAATTCCATGTCTTTACACATCTATGTCGATGCCGATGCCTGTCCCAACGTCATCAAGGATATTCTCTATCGCGCTTCCGAGCGCTTGAGCGTACCCTTGACCCTGGTCGCCAATCGCCCACTGACGGTTCCTCGCTCAAAGCATATCCACAGCCTCGTCGTTCCCGGCGGCTTTGATGCAGCCGACGAGGAAATTGTGCGCCGCGTGCAAGCGGGCGATTTGGTCATCACCGCCGACATTCCCCTCGCTGCGGGCGCGCTCGACAAGGGGGCGCACGCCATCAATCCACGCGGCGAACGCTACACGCAGGATTGCATCCGCGAGCGCCTGCGTATCCGCGATATGATGGAACAACTGCGCGACTCGGGCGTGCGCACCGGCGGCCCATCCGCATTAAGCCAGGCCGATCGCCAGGCCTTCGCCAATCAGCTCGACCGTTTTTTGCAGCCGTACAGACCATGACCCAGCCGCTCGATATTCTACGCAGCGTTTTCGGTTACGAGCACTTCCGTTCACCGCAGGATGAAGTCATTGCAACCCTGATGGCGGGTGAAGATGCGCTGGTTCTAATGCCCACAGGCGGCGGCAAATCGCTGTGTTTCCAGATTCCGGCTCTGGCGCGTGCAGGTACAGGTATTGTCGTTTCACCGTTGATTGCGCTGATGCAGGATCAAGTCGCCGCCCTGCGCCAGGCCGGGGTTAAGGCCAGCGCACTCAATTCCACGTTATCACCCGCCGAAGCGCGCCACATTGAGCAGCAGCTCTTGATGGGCGATTTGGATCTGCTCTACGTCGCCCCGGAGCGCCTGCTCAACGGGCGCACTCTTGATCTGCTCGAACAGGCCAATATCTCGCTGTTTGCCATTGATGAGGCGCATTGCGTCTCGCAATGGGGGCATGACTTCCGCCCGGAGTATATCCAGCTCTCCACATTGCACCAGCGCTTCCCGCACATTCCACGTATCGCGCTCACCGCCACCGCCGACGAACCCACGCGGCGGGAAATCATCAGCCGTCTGGGGCTGGAACATGCCCGCGTGTTCATCAGCAGCTTCGACCGCCCGAATATCCGCTATCACATCGCCCAGGGTGATGGCGGCGCACGCGAAAACCTGTTGCGTTTCATGCGCGAGGAGCACGCCGGTGAAGCCGGTATCGTCTACTGCCTCTCGCGTAAAAAAGTCGATGAAACCGCCGCATGGCTGAACAGCAAGGGCATTCCCGCCCTGCCCTATCATGCGGGTCTGCCGACCAGCAGCCGCGAACAGCATCAAGCACGCTTTCTGCAAGAAGAAGGTATCGTCATGGTGGCGACGATTGCCTTTGGCATGGGCATCGACAAACCCAATGTGCGCTTTGTCGCTCACCTGAACCTGCCCAAAAGCGTGGAGGCTTATTATCAGGAAACCGGACGCGCCGGGCGTGACGGCCTGCCTGCCGATGCGTGGATGAGCTATGGCTTGCAGGATGTGCTGACCCTGCGCCAGATGATGGAAGCCTCTGAAGCCGACGAAACGCACAAGCGCGTCGAGCGCCACAAGCTTGATGCCATGCTCGGCTTATGCGAAATGACCAGCTGTCGCCGTCAGGCACTGCTCGGCTATTTTGGCGAGCCGCTGCCCCAACCCTGCGGCAACTGCGATACCTGCCTGGAACCGCCCGCAACCTGGGATGCCAGCATTCCGGCGCAAAAAGCGCTCTCCTGCGTGCATCGCACAGGACAACGCTTCGGCGTGACCTATCTGGTCGATGTGCTGCTGGGGAAAACGGACGAGCGCATCCAGCGCAACGCACACGACAAAATCACCACCTTCGGCATTGGCACTGAGCTAAGCGCCAGCGAATGGCGCGGCGTGTACCGTCAACTGATTGCGCGCGGCTTGCTCAGCGTTGACCTGGAAGGACATGGCGGCTTGCGCCTTGCCGAAAGCTGCCGCCCGATCCTGCGTGGCGAAGAGGCGGTATGGCTGCGCCGTGAACTCCGTAGTACGCACCAGAAAAAAGCCGAACGCCCGGCACGCACAGGACGCACGCTGCCGCCCAATGCCGATCCCGTCCTTTGGGAAGCCCTGCGCAGCAAACGCCGTGAACTGGCTGAAGAGCAAGGCGTACCGCCTTATGTCATTTTTCACGATGCCACCCTCATGGCCATGCTGGAAGCTCGCCCGCAAAGCCTGATGGCCATGGGCAACTTACCCGGTATTGGCGAGCGCAAATTGCAGGCTTATGGCGCAGAATTCCTGCCCCTTTTGCAAAACAGCCGCACATAAAAAAGGGCTGCAACACACAGCCCCCTTTTCTCGAAAATTCGCCGCACCATCAGCGCACAATCACCACCGTTTGGCCATTGTCCCGCCCATGATTTGCATAACCATGCCCATGATGCCGACGCTTATGCTCGTAGTGATACCCCCGATATCCCCGATCTTTATCCACATAAATGACATTCACCGGCGGGCGCTGGGGAGGGCGCTGATAATAATCCGGTTCAACCACATAAACATCCCGTCTGGGCGTATTGTTGTAGGTGTTGTAGCCGCCGTAATAAGGATCGCCCGCGATGTAGCGGGGCGAATGATTGCTGCTGGCCATGGCCGCGCCCGTGACCGCACCTACCACGCCCCCGACCCAGGCTCCGTTGTTGTGGTCGATCTGGTGTCCCACCACTGCGCCCATGGCCGCCCCCAAACCCGTCCCCAGTAGCACATCGTTTTCTGCGAAAGCCTCCACAGAAAACAGCGCCCCCAAACCCGTCAAAACCGCTGTGAAAACCCTCATACCTCCCCCCCTCTACAAGCCTCTTGAGCCTGGATAAAAACACAAAACATCACCGAACCCTTGGGCTGATGAAGGCACTTAAAAGTTCTGCCATGTGGATGTTATGCTGAAAAAAATCCACTTTTTACACGAGCGCGTTCCATGCACGAGCAACTACACCGCAAACTGAGCCTAGCCTTTCTGCCCACCCATCTTGACATCATCAACGAAAGCCACCGCCACGCCATGCGCGCCGACAACTCCCATTTTCACATCACCCTGGTCAGCCTCGCGTTTACCGGCCAGTCGTTGCTTGCACGCCACCGCGCCGTCAACAAGGTGCTCGCCGAAGAGCTCGCGGGGCAGATTCACGCGATCACCCTCAATACCCTGACCCCCGATGAGTGGGCGGCCAAAGGCGGTGTTGTCGAGGCCTCGCCCAAGTGCAAGGGCAGTTAAGAATCTATTCAGGCAGAGGGCGGTACAAACCCTTCTGGAGCCGTTGAGCCTTCGCCAAAGAAGAATTTCTCCATTTCCTGCTCCAGAAACTTGCGCGCCTTGGGGTCAACCGGAGTCAAGCGATACTCGTTAATCAACATGGTCTGGTGTTTGAGCCATTCCTGCCAGGCCTGTTTGCTCACATGGTCAAAAATGCGCTGCCCCAGTTCACCGAAGTAGGTTGGACGCTCCAAACCCTCGGCCTCTTGTTTCAAACGGCTGCAATTCACCCTACGGCTCATGTTTCAATCCTCACATACAGTTCAATAAGACGGCTCACCGGAGCAGGCAAGCCCACGACCGGCGATTGACCGGGTTTATACCAAAGCAGACTCGCATCATCCATGAGCATTGATCCAGATGCCAACCCATGTGCGCGACGTGGATGAATATCCAGATGGTAATGACTGAAGGTGTGACGCATCACCGGTAGAGATTCACCGGGCTGCACCTGCGCCAGGAACTCACCCAACGCCGTTTCCGGCAAGCTATGCAAACCCGGCCAAATGCCCAGCGGAGGACGACGCTGCAATAACACCCCGCACTCGCTTTCAATCAGCCACATGACCGTCTGTTTCACCGGCAAATCCTTGCGTGGACGCGGCGTGGGCAGCTCGCTCACCCGTCCCTCGCGCAAACCCTTGCAGTTCTCAGCCAGTGGACAGCGTTCGCAAGCCGGATTGCGCGTCGTACACCATGTCGCCCCCAGATCCATCATGGCCTGGGTGTAATCCGCTGCGCGTGCGGCAGGCATCAAAGCCTCTGCATACTGCCACAGCGCACGCTCCACCGTAGGATTTCCCGGCCAGCCGTCAAGCGCAAAATAACGCGCCAGCACACGCTTTACATTGCCATCCAGAATCGGATACGGCCGATCAAACGCCTGCGCCAACACTGCCCCCGCCGTTGTGCGCCCCACTCCCGGCAAAGCCAGAACCGCAGCAAAATCACGCGGAAAGATCCCTGCGTGCCGCTCGACTACCTGCTTTGCCGCAGAATACAGCAAACGTGCGCGACGGTAATACCCAAGCCCCGCCCAATACGCCAGAACCTCGTCCTCATGCGCCTGTGCAAAGCTGACCACATCAGGAAAGCGCCGCATAAAACGCAGAAAATACGGAATCACCGTGACCACCTGGGTTTGCTGCAACATCACCTCAGACACCCACACCCGCCACACACGGCGCTCGGCATCCTCATCCGCCACCTGCCAGGGCAGATCATGCCGACCATGCCCAGCCCACCACGCCAACACGCGTGTGGCAAAACCCTCATCCATCGTTAAACTTGCAAGCGGCTTACTCATGCGGCCATGATAGCTGCAACTTCAATCATGGAGCGCACACCATGCTGGATCATTTATTCCATCGCGTCAAACGCGCCGCCAGCCTCTATCACCCAGACACCATGCGCGAGCGCGGCTGGGCGTGGACGGCGGGGCTGCTACTTGTAACCTACCTCATCATCGTCATCATTCTTGGCGTGATCTGGAGCATCGAGCCGGATCAACTCGATGTACGCAAGGCGGCAGCCGAACACCTTGCGCCTGGTCAGGCCGAGCCGGTGACCGGGCAATACACCACCGGAACGCTGATGAGCGTCGCCAGCACCCTGCTCGACAAACCCGGCGGCTATCTCTCCAATGACATCACCCCGCCTGGTGTAGTGATGGACAATATGCCGAACTGGGAGTTTGGCGTATTGGTACAGGTACGCGATATGGCGCGCGCCTTGCGCAGCGATTTTTCGCGCTCGCAATCCCAGTCCACCGAAGACAAAGACCTCATCATTGCCGAACCTTCGTTCAACTTCGACAATTCGCGCTGGATTTTACCCTCCTCCGAAAGCGAATATCGCAAAGCGATTGAGGCGCTGGGGCGTTACAACCTGCGTCTGGCCGATAGCAACCGCACAGAATCCCAGTTTTATGTCCGCGCCGACAATTTGCGCGACTGGCTGAGCATGGTGGATAAACGTCTGGGCTCACTTTCCCAACGACTATCGGCCAGCGTAGGGCAGGAGCGCCTGAACACCGATCTTGGCGGCGAAATCGGTGCGACCCAGTCCACTCCTGCTCCGAGCCAGCTCATGGTGCGCACCCCGTGGTACGAGATCGACGATGTGTTTTACGAAGCACGCGGCGCGACCTGGGCGCTGCTGCAACTGCTGCGTGCAGTTGAAATTGACTTTGCCCCGGTACTGGAAAAAAAGAACGCCCAGGTCAGCCTGCGCCAGATCATCCGTGAGCTGGAAGGCACCCAGGCCACTGTGTGGAGCCCCGTGATTCTCAATGGCAGCGGCTTTGGTCTGGTCGCCAATCACTCGCTGGTCATGGCATCCTATATCTCGCGGGCGAACGCCGCCTTGATCGACCTGCGCAACCTGCTTTCTCAAGGCTAACGGTGACACTCCAACGATGATCCAAGTGAAATTTTTTGCCAGCCTGCGTGAGCGACTTGGCCTGTCTGCACAAACCCTGGCGGCTGACAACCTGCACACGGTTGCCGATGTCTGGTCGGCGGTGGCTGACTTCGAGATGCCTGCCAATCTGCTCGTGGCGATTAACCATGACTATGTTGGCCGGGATCATGCTGTCCAAGATGGAGATGAAGTGGCTTTTTTCCCACCGGTTACTGGTGGCTAGAGCGCTTTTTCATCACCCTGTCATGCCCGTGCATTTAGTTTGTGATTGACCTAAAGCAAGCGCGCTCGACTTTGAGCGTCTATAGTTCATACAAAACAACGGAGATACAAACCATGAGCCTGATTAAAAAGCACCTCAAAACCCGCCCGGTGTGTAAAACCACCTTTACCCTGAGCGCAGACGCAGCAAACGGCAAAGACAGCATCTGGCTGATCGGCGACTTCAACAACTGGGAAGATGGCAGCCTGCCGATGAAAAAGAAAAAAGATGGTTCCTGGAGCCTAGAGATCGAGCTGGAACCTGGACGTGAATACCAATTCCTCTACCACCTTGGTGACAAATGCTACCTTGCCGATGACGCAGCGGATGCCAGCGTACCCAACCCATTTGGCACCGGCGAAAACTCCGTTGTCCGCACTTGAGCTTTTTTGAGCAAACCTGCATGAACAGCATCGAACAACTCAACAGCGAATTCAGCCTGAAACAAGACTGGGGCGATGCCCTGCACTTCATCCAGGGCGAGGCTGATCTTCCTCTCGCCATCCTGCGTACCGCGCACGCCGAGGCGCGCGTGATGTTGCAGGGTGCGCAGATTATTCATTACCAAATCGGCGACCAACCTCCCATCATCTGGGTGGGCGAAGAAGCCCGGGCAATTCCCGGCAAAAGTCTGCGCGGCGGTGTACCGGTGTGCTGGCCGTGGTTCGGCGCGGGCGCCGAAGGTCAGCCTGCGCACGGCTTTGCGCGCAATCTGGACTGGCAGGTGGCGAACGCACAGGCCGATGAAAACGCGGTCACCTTGACACTTGAGCTACTGCCCAACGAGACCAGCCAAAAATACTGGCCGCACGACTTCCGCCTAAGCCTCGAAGTGCAGTTGGCGCAAAGCCTGAAAATGACCCTGAGCACCGAGCATCGCGGCGAACAGCCTTGTCACATCACCCAGGCGCTGCACACTTACCTGCATGTGGGGGATATTGCCGAAGTCTCGATCACAGGCTTGGCAGATACGGCCTTCCTCGACAAGACACGCGACATGCTGCGCGATATTCAGACAGAGAGCGTGCTACGTCTGAACGCCGAAACCGACCGTGTCTATCTCGACACCGAGTCTGAAGTGGTGGTGGAAGACCCAGCCTTGCAGCGCCGCGTGCATGTACGCAAGTCAGGCAGCCATTCGACCGTGGTCTGGAATCCTTGGGATGAAAAAGCCGGGGCGTTCCCCGACATGCGCGCCGATGAATATGCCCGCATGGTCTGCGTGGAAACCTGCAACGCCGCCGATGACACCATCCAGCTTGCGCCGGGCGAGCGTCACTGTTTAATCAGCGAAATCATCGTAAGCCCGCTGCATTCCTGATTTTTCCAGACGAACCTGCTCCACTCGCAAGAGCGGATCAGGACACAGAGAAAAGGCCGCAATAAAAAACCCCGCTGGACAACTCCAGCGGGGTTTTTCTCATTCAGCCCGTTAAAAATTAACGCTGACGCGCCTTGAAGCGCGGGTTGCTCTTGCAGATCACATAGACCTTGCCGCGACGACGCACAATCTGGCAGTCCTTGTGGCGGCTCTTGGCTGACTTGAGTGAAGACAGGATTTTCATGTCATAAATCTCGGGTTAGGAAATGCCACCAGCCCAACGACTGATGCACAAAAAACAAGGACGCGGATTCTAACCAACCTTCCGGCGCTATTCAAGTCGTTGATTAACTCACCACGCAGCACGCCCTCCATCCTGCGCATCCTCGGCTACAATGCCCACCCCTCATTCAACACACGCACGCCCATGTCGCAAACCATCGTCCTCGCCACAGGCAATGCCGGCAAAGTCATCGAATTCAACAGCCTGCTGGCAGGACTTGGCCTGCACATCCGCCCACAATCCGACTTTGCCGTTCCCGAAGCCGAAGAAACCGGCCTAAGCTTCATTGAAAACGCCATTATCAAAGCCAGAAACGCAGCACAACACACCGGACTACCCGCGATGTCTGACGACTCGGGCATCGAGGTGGACGCACTGCATGGCGCACCCGGCATCTACTCCGCACGCTATGCCGGAGCGAACAAAAGCAGCGCCGACAATAACCGCAAGCTGCTTGAGGCACTGGGTGACACCCCGCAAGAACAGCGCAGCGCCCGCTTCCAATGCGTCATGGCCTACCTGCGTCACGCCGAAGACCCCACCCCGATCATTGCCCAAGGCACTTGGGAGGGGCGTATTCTTGGCGCTGCGCGTGGCGAACACGGCTTCGGCTACGATCCGATTTTCTGGGTTCCCAGCCATCAGTGCAGCGCAGCCGAACTCCCCGAAGCGATTAAAAACACCCTCAGTCACCGTGCCCTGGCGCTGCAAAGCCTACTCACACAAATAAAGCTGCGCAGCTGATGTTCAACTTCACCAGCCTGCCCCCGCTTGCGCTTTACATCCACATCCCCTGGTGCGTGCGCAAATGTCCCTACTGCGATTTCAACTCGCACGAGGCTCCCAACACGCTACCCGAATTTGAGTATGTCGATGCTCTGTTGCGCGATCTGGAACAGGATCTGCCGCTGGTCTGGGGGCGACCAATTACCAGTATTTTTATCGGCGGCGGCACGCCCAGCCTGTTTTCTGCCAAAGCCCTCGATCGTCTGTTTTCCGGCCTGCGCGCCCGCCTCAAGCTTTTGCCCGACATTGAGATCACGCTGGAAGCCAATCCGGGGACGGTGGAAGCAGGCAAGTTCCGCGAGTTTCGCGCCTTGGGCATCAACCGCCTTTCCATTGGCGTGCAAAGCTTCAACGACAGCCAACTCAAGGCGCTAGGCCGCATTCACGGCGCACGCGAAGCCATCGCTGCCGCCGAAGCTGCCCACGTTGCAGGCTTTGACGACTTCAACCTCGATCTGATGCACGGCCTGCCCGAGCAAAGCGTGGCCGCAGCGCAAGCCGACATGCACCAGGCCATTGCGCTGAACCCCAGCCACATCTCTTACTATCAGCTCACCCTCGAACCGAATACCTGGTTTTACAAGCACCCGCCCAGCTTGCCGGACGACGAACGCCTTGCCGATATTGAAGAAGCCGGGCAAGCCCTGCTTGCCGCCGCAGGCTATGCTCAATATGAAGTCTCAGCCTACGCCCGCCCCGGCCTGCGCTGTGCCCACAACCTCAACTACTGGGAGTTTGGCGACTACCTCGGCATCGGTGCCGGCGCACATGGCAAAATCACCCTGCCTGCCGAACAGCGCATTTTGCGCCGCGCGCGCAGCAAAAATCCGCGTGATTACCAGCTTCACGCAGGCGCCCCCGCCGCTTACAGCGAAGAAACGCCCAAGCCGCAGGATGCCGCATTTGAATTCATGCTCAACGCCTTACGCTTGAAAGACGGTTTTGCGCCGCATCTTTTGCAAGAGCGCGCCGGCATTCCGTTAAGCCGCATTCAAAACGCCATGCAACAGGCTGAAAAGGATGGTTTGCTTGACTGGAGCATTCAGCGCATTGCCGCCACCCCGCATGGCTGGCGCTACCTGAATGATTTGATGCAGCACTTTTTGCCCGAATGAATAGCCCGGATGCTCATCCGGGGATGTGGGTATTTTTGTGTCATAACACTTGCCAAGCCGCCCCAAGGCGTGAATAATCCCCGCCTTCTTATCAGTCTGGTCATTGTGGCCGGTCGATACACATCAAAGGCATGCGCATGAAATCCGATATTCACCCCAATTACCGCCCCGTCGTATTCCACGATCTGGCCAGCGGCTTCAGCTTTCTGACCCGTTCCACCATCTCCGCCAAAGAAAAAATCGTTTGGGAAGACGGCAAGGAATACCCACTGGTCAAGCTGGAAGTATCTTCCAAGTCCCACCCGTTCTTTACCGGTGAGCAAAAGAATATCAACGCCGCCAAGCAGGTGGACAAGTTCAACAAGCGCTTCGGTCGATAATGCACCCTGCGTTTATGGCTTTAAGGGCATCCATCACGGGTGCCCTTTTGCTATTCAGCTTCCCTGCGCTCGCGCTCAACTGCCCTGCGGATCGCATTGACGAGCAGGTGCGCGTGGTCAGCGTCAGCGACGGCGACACCCTGCGTCTTGCCGATGAGCGCCGTGTGCGCATTATCGGCATCAACACCCCGGAGCGCGCGCACCAAGGCCGCCCCGCTGAGCCCTTGGCGGACAAGGCTTATGCCGAGCTGGAAAAACTGGTGCGCGCAAGCAACCATCGCGTGAGCCTGCGTCTTGGGGATGAGCCGCACGACCGTCATGGCCGCCTGCTGGCGCATGTCTTCCTCGACAATGGCCAAAGCGTTGAAGCGCATATGCTTGACCAAGGGCTTGCTGCTCGCGTCGCGATTGCCCCCAACATCTGGGGGCAGGAATGCTTCGCTCAAGCTGAAAATGCAGCACGCATGGCGGGACGTGGCGTATGGGCGCTGCCCGCCTGGCGTAACCCGCCCGATACCCGCAATCTGCCCGCGCAGGCAGGTGGATTCATGCTGCTACAAGGCCGCGTCGAACGCGTAGGCGGCAGCCGCCATGCCCAATGGATCAACCTGGAGGGCGGGGTTGCGCTTAAAATCGAGCATGACCTGCTACCCTATTTTCGCGACATCAATCTGAAGTCGCTCGAAGGCAAACGTATCGAAGCGCGCGGTTGGTTAACCAATCCCGGCGGCAATAGCCCGCGCATCCGCCTGACTCATCCCTCCATGCTGCGTGTTGTGAATTAAGTCTTATTGTCAGCCACAGAGGACACAGAGCGCACGGAAAACACATCCATAATGGGTTCGCGAATGATTAATCAAGGAACGGAACGAACATCCATCTTGCCGGTTAAATACCACCCCAAATGCAATGCCTTCCTGGCTCAATAATCTCTGCGCCCTCTGTGGCTAAAAAAACCAACGAATCAAGACCATGACCGACCTGAAACAAGCCGCCCTCGATTACCACCGCCACCCCGTCCCCGGCAAAGTCGCCACCTTCATCACCAAGCCGACCGCCACGGCGCGCGACCTGGCGCTGGCCTATTCGCCCGGCGTGGCCGAGCCGGTGCGTGAAATCGCCGCCGATGCGGACAATGCCTACGTCTACACCGGCAAGGGCAATCTGGTGGCAGTGATTACCGACGGCACGGCCATTCTCGGTCTTGGCAATCTCGGCGCGCTGGCCTCCAAGCCGGTAATGGAAGGCAAGGGCGTGTTGTTTAAGCGCTTCGCCAATATCGACGTGTTCGATATTGAAGTGGACAAGAAATCGCCCGCACACTTCATCGACGTGGTGCAGGCGATTGCCCCCACCTTCGGCGGTATCAACCTGGAAGACATCGGCGCGCCGCACTGCTTCGAGATCGAACAAAAACTCATTGAAGCGCTGGACATCCCGGTGTTCCACGACGACCAGCACGGCACCGCCATCATCATCGCCGCTGCCCTGCTCAACGCGCTGGAGCTGCAAGACAAGCGCATCGAGGACGTGCGCATCGTACTGGTCGGTGTGGGCGCAGCCGGAACCAATGCGCTCAAGCTGCTACTCGCGTTGGGCGCAGACAAGCAGAAACTGCGCGCAGTCGATCGCGTTGGCGTACTGCACGCGGGCATCCCCGAGCTGCCGCCGCATCATGCCCAGTTCGCAGTGGATACCGAAGATCGCAGCCTGGAAGATGCCTGCCGTGGCGCAGACGTATTCATCGGCCTCTCCGCCCCCAACCTGCTCACGCCCGAAATGCTCAAAAGCATGGCCGCCAAGCCCGTCATCTTCGCCCTCGCCAACCCGGAACCGGAAATCCTGCCTACACTGGCGCACAGCGTGCGCGACGACCTCATTATGGCCACCGGGCGTAGCGATTACCCCAACCAGGTCAACAACGTGCTGGCCTTCCCCTTCATTTTCCGTGGCGCGCTGGACTGCCGCGCCAGCCGCATTACCGAGGGCATGAAACTCGCCTGCGTCAAGGCGCTGGCCGAACTGACCCGCGAGCCGGTGCCCGCCGAAGTGCTGGCCGCCTATGGCGTGGAAAGCATGTGTTTTGGCAAGGACTACATCCTGCCCAAGCCTTTCGACCCGCGCCTGATCGAACGCCTGCCCCGCGCCGTGGCCGAAGCCGCCGCCCTGGATGGCGTGGCGCGTCAGACCTATACGCCTTATCCGCGTGGCTGAGGAAATAGCCCCCTCCCCCCCGGCGGGGGAGGGGCTGGGGGAGAGGGGGGACGCGCCGCCGTCAGCTAACCGCGCCTACCTGATCGACAGCAATATCTACATCTACCGCGCCTGGCACGGCTCGACGATCGGCGTGCGCGACCACGAAGGCCGCGCGCTGAATGCCGTACATGGTTTTGCTAAGTTCCTGCTAAAAGTTCTGGAAGACATCCAGACCAACCGCATCGCACTAGCGTTTGATATTCCACAACAAAACCCCTACCGCCGCGAAATTTTCCCGGCCTACAAAGGCCAGCGCAGCCCACCGCCCGAAGATCTTATCCCGCAATTCGCGCTCTGCCGCGCCTTGGCCAAGGGGCTTGGCCTCCCCATCCACACCTCCGAGCGCTATGAGGCTGACGACGTGATCGGCACACTGGCAACCCATCTGCGCAGCGAGGGTCTTGCCGTCACTCTGCTCACCGCCGACAAAGACCTTGCCCAACTGCTTGAGGGCGCGGATCGCTGGTGGAATCACGGGCGCAGCGAAGTGCTGGACGCACGCGGCGTGGAGCGTGTGTGGGGCGTGCCGCCCAAACTCATTGCCGACCTGCTCGCCATGACTGGGGACATTGCCGATAACATCCCCGGCGTACCCGGCATTGGCCGCACCACCGCCGCACGCATGTTGCGCAAATGGGGCAGCCTGGACGGCATTCTGGACAACCTACACGCCATTGGCGCCCAGAAATTCCGTGGTGCGCCGCGTGCACAAAAACTGATGCTGGAACACGAAGACACGCTGCGCTTTGCGCGCAGACTGACCGGAATCGTCTGTGATGTACCGCTGGGCGACGAAGTGAGCACCTGCTGGCAGCGGCCTGCCGTGGCGGATATTGAGCCGCTGTTTGCAGCGCTACGCCTGCCACCCTATGTGCGCGAACGCTGGCTGCGGCTGCTACAGACAGACATCCAGCCGCCAGCGGGCTATTGATGCTTGGCACACGCTAACACGATGGGATACCCCGCACGTCGCTAGCACAACTCTCGCTCAACGCACCGACTCCGGCGAATGCTCTTTCAGCCAATCGCGCAACGCCGCTTCGATCATCAAGGTCAGCAGCGCCTCTTGCCCCTTGCGCACAACCGACTTCTCGCCGGATAAGGAACAGATTTTTCGCCAGTTGCTGACTGATCGTCGAGCCGCCCGCCACCACACGCCCCTTGCGCAGGTTCTTTTCCAGCGCGTGTTGCATCCCGTCCCAGTCAAAACCTTCATGCTTGAGAAAATGCGCATCCTCAGCAGCGACAATGGCGCGCCGCAAATGCGGTGAAATTTGCGAATAGTCCAGCCATTGCTGACGCAGCTGCGCCTTGGGATTGTCCTCACGCAGCTCCGCAAGGCGCGCCTGCATGAATGCGCTTGAAGCAGGATCAAACCAACGCCAGGCCACGATATGCACCAGATACCAGCCTTGCACCAACACAAAAGCCAAAATAAGCAGCCCCAGCCCGCGCAGCAGTCATCCGCGCCAGCTCCGTCGTTTGACCCTAAGCTTGGCCAAAAAACGCCCGCGCCTGCTGCGCATCCCTTCCGATCTGCGTCACCAGCGCATCCAAGTCGGCAAATCGCTGCTCCGCACGCAAAAAGGCGCGAAAACGCAGCTCAACCTGCAGGCCGTAAGCATCCCCCGCCCAATCGAACACATGCGCCTCGACACGCGGCACCAGCCCGCCCACCGTCGGCCTCACGCCAGCATTGGCCACGCCATAGAGCACTTGTCCATCCAAGCCGTGCACTTCGACCGCATACACGCCGTGCAACGCAAAATGCGTGCGCCCCAGTGGCAGATTCAACGTAGGAAAACCGAGCAGACGCCCGCGCTTGTCGCCATGCACCACCTTCGCGCACAGCGCGTAGGAGCGACCGAGCAGCGCCGCCGCCTCCTCCAGCCGCCCGGCCTGCAAGGCGGCGCGCACCCGCGTACTCGACACCCGCGCCCCGTCCACGTCCACCGGCGCGACGATCTCCACGCCAAAGCCCAAAGCCGCCCCCATACGGCGCAACATCTCCACATCACCGCGCCGCTTTTGGCCGAAGCGAAAATCTTCACCCACCACCACCTGCCGCGTGCGCAATAAATCACACAGAACAAGACGCACGAAATCTTCCGCCGACAAGGCCGCCAGGGCGCGATCAAAACGCAGCACATGCAGCACATCGACATAAGCCAAGCCCGCCAACAGCTTCAGCTTTTCACGCAGACTGCTCAGGCGCGGAATCTTTGCTGCACCCGCCGGGGCGAACACCTCACGCGGCAGCGGCTCAAAGCTCACCGCCACGCGCTCAAGCGCGTCGTCGGCCAGCCTATCCACCCGCCGTAACAGCGCCTGATGCCCCAGATGCAGGCCATCGAAATTGCCGATACTAATCACCGCATCGCGCTGCGCCCGTTGCAAGCCGCGTCTTAGCTCCACGTTGCTTCCTCACGCTTCAAATCACGCGGGCGCAGTCCCAAGGCCAGCAACACCGCCGCATAACTCACTGCCCCGCCCAGCAGCAGCGCGCCCAACCACAGCGCACGCATGAATCCCGACATGGCCGACCACGCCGCCTGCGGCGGCATCAAGGCCAGCAGCAACCCACCCATCACCAACGTCGCCGCACCCGCCTGCCACCACCAACGCCGCCACATGCGGCCTGGCTGATACACCTTACCTGCACGCAGACCGCGATACAGCCAGAAAGCGTTGAGCGTAGCGGCAAAGGCCGTTCCCGCCGCCAGCGCCGCATGGGTTCCGGGCACGGCGAGAATCACCAGCGGCAGCACCACCACTGCCTTGAAACCGAGATTCGCCAATACCGCATGGATGCCGATCTTCACCGGCGTGATCATATCCTGGCGCGCATAAAAGCCCGGCGCGAGAATTTTAATCAGCAAAAAAGCCGGCAAGCCCAAGCTATAGGCCAGCAAACTCATCCAAGCCATCTGCGTATCCTGCGGCGTAAACGCGCCATACTCAAATAGCGTCGCCAACATCGGCCCGGCCAACACCAGCAGCCCCACGGTTGCCGGAAGCGCCAGCAACACCGTCAGACGCAAGCCCCAATCCAGCGTCTGCTGGAAGTCATCCGTGCTCGCCCGCGAATGCTCGCGCGACAATTTAGGCAAAATCACCGTGGCCAGCGCCACGCCAAACATCCCCAGCGGAAACTCCACCAGCCGATCCGAGTAGTACAGCCAGGACACCGAGCCCGCAATTAAAAATGAGGCCAGCAGCGTGTCCAGCAGCAAATTGATCTGCGTCACCGACGAACCGAAAATCGCCGGCAACATCAGCTTGAAAGTACGCTGCACCCCCTCATGCGCCCAGGAAAAACGCGGACGCGGTAGCAGACCCATACGCCAGATCCATGGCAATTGAAAGCCCAGCTGCACCATCCCCGCCACCAATACGCCCCAAGACAGCACCAACATCGGCTGATCGGCATAGTTCGCCCCCAAAAACGCCGCCGCAATCAGCACGATATTCAGCCAGATCGGGGTCAGCGCGGGGATAGCGAACTTGCCAAAACTATTCAGCAAACTGCTGGCGAACGCGGTCAGCGAAATGAAAAAGATGTAAGGAAATGTGATACGCAACATCTCCTCCGCCAAGGCGAACTGCGCCGCATCGCCATGAAAACCCGGCGCAAACAGAAACAGCAGCAAAGGCGCAGCCGCCACACCCAGCGTGGTGATCAGCAACAACACCGCGCCCAGCGTTCCGGCTACATGCGCAATGAAATCCAGCATCGCCTCGCGGCTTTTCGTTTCACGGTATTCCGCCAGAAGCGGCACGAAAGCCTGCGAAAAAGCGCCTTCTGCAAACAAACGGCGCAGAAAATTCGGAATCTTGAACACCACGAAAAAGGCATCCGTAGCCCCGGAAGCGCCGAACAGACGCGCGAACACCATATCGCGCACAAAGCCCAGCACACGGGAAAACAGGGTCATGGCGCTAATGACAGCGGTGGATTTAAGCAGGGAACGGCTCAGGGGACACTCCGATCAAAGGGGCTGGACAGAATGCGCATTGTAGCTGTAGCGGCAATCAAGCGCGTATTTCGCCTTTTTCGGTAAACGAAGGTTTGGCATCCTAATCGCGGAGGGGCTAAATGCGCCATCCATGGCGCTTTTACCTAGCCTCCACAGGCCAGTTCACGGCGGCTTCAAAGGGGGGATGAAAACCAATACCATGCACTGCGTGCACCACACGTCCAACAACCCTTCGTTTAACGAACAGCTCACCTCGGCAAACTCACGCAAACCCGCAAACCGCCCAAAGCCTTGCCCGGCGTAAAACGCAACTCACCCTCATACGCCGCCACAATTTCACCGACAATCGCCAAGCCAAGACCTGTGCCGGGTTGGCTTTCATCCAGACGCTGCCCGCGCGTCCACTCGGCATTCAGTAACGTGACATCGGCGCCCTCGCCGTCATCCTCGACCCAAATTCGCCAATGCGCATCATCACAGACGACACTCAAATGTACGCAAGATCGCGCCCATTTCGCCGCGTTATCCAGCAGATTACCCCATAATTCATGCAGGTCTTCACGATCCATACGCCAGCGCGCCCCTTCAGGCACGCTCAAATCAAAGCACAGACCGCGTTCACGATGAATCAGGCGCATCGCCTGAATCAAGCCCTGCAACTCCTCCTCCACATCCAGCATCCCGGCAGCAGGGGATGAGCCTGCCGACCAGCGCGCATGACGCAACTCACGCTGCACAATACCCTCCAGACGCGCCACCGCAGCCAGCGCCAGGGGGTCGGATTGCGGACTGAGCGTTTGGCGCAAGGCGGCCAGCGGCGTTTTCAAGCCATGCGCCAGATCAGCCAGCGCATGACGCGAGCGCGCCAGGCGCCGCGACTGGCTCTCCAGCACGGCATTAAACGCTCGACTTAAAGGCTGTAACTCACGCATGGCGGGTTCAGGCAAACGCTCCAGCTCGCCCGCTTGCAGACGCTCGCCAGCCTGCGCCAACACACGCACCGGACGCAGCACCCAGCGCAGCAATACCATCTGCGCCAGCAACAAAACCACAAACAAGCCCAGGGAAATCAACAGGAAGTGCCAGCGAAACTCGCTCAAGAGCGCATTCAGATCGCGCAGGCTCTCGGCCACGACCAACATCCCGCCTTGCGGCATATCACGCCGCAACAACAACAAAGGTTCGCCGTCGTTCCATACGCCATGCGACACCCCGGCAGATGCGGGCACAGGCAACATCCGCCCCGTACTCGAAGCCGATAACAGCTCGTCGCCTGCCTGGCGCAGCAAAAAATAATGTCCGCTATTCGGGCGCAGAAAAATCGCCGGAATATGCGCCGCCGTAAGATGTCCATGCTCGTTCAAACCGCTGATGAGCCACTCTGCGTCATGCTCCAGCCGGGTGGTGATGTACGACTCGGTGGTTATGCGCGGTGCGCGCTCGGTAACAAAACCATGCAGCACAAACAGCAAAACCAGGCTGACGGCCAGCCACAAGCCCAGGCGAACATGCAAACTCATGCGAACCGTTCACCCATCAACACGTTCTCCAAATACATAGCCCTGACCTCGCCGCGTCTGAATCACCTCTTTGGACAGCTTGGCGCGCAAGCGGTTGACGTACACCTCCAGCACATTACTGCCATGCTCATGCCCCTCGTCGTAGAGATGCTCTTCCAGCCACGCCTTGGCCAGCACCTGCCCCGGCTGGAGCATGAACAGGCGCAACAAACGGAACTCCATGGCGGTCAGCGCAATGACCTTGCCCGCGTGCAGCAGCATCTGCCGCGTCTCGTCCAACTCCCAACCCCCGACCCGCAATGGCCCAGGGATCAAGCCACGCGCGCGTCGCAACAAGGCTGACAGACGCGCCAACAACTCCTCCGGATGAAACGGCTTGGTCAGATAATCATCCGCCCCGGCCGCAAAGCCATCGACTTTTTCATGCCAGGCATCACGTCCGGTCAAAATCAGCACCGGCACGCCCAAACCCGCCGCCCGCCAGCCGCGCAACACCCCCAAACCCGCGCGCTTGGGCAGACCAAGATCTAGCACCACCGCATCAAACAAGCCTTCGCGCGCCAGATAATCCGCCTCTTCGCCATCCGCCGCCCAATCCACCGCGTACCCCGCCGCCCGCAGATTCAACAGCAAGGCGGAAGCCAGAGGTTCATCGTCTTCAGCCAATAAAATGCGCATGTTTGATGTTCAATGAATATAAATCTGAAGCGACAATGAACCACAGAGGGCACAGAGGTTTTTTTTAAGAACCAGGACTTAGGCAGAGACCGGATTTAGCTCCCTCTCCCCTCGCGGGAGAGGGTTGGGCGACATCTTGCTAAAGCATAGGCTTATGCCTGCGTCACCACCCTCTCCCCAACAGCCCCTTCGGCACGGCCTCTTCCCATCAAGGAGGAGGAGAAAAACCCGCCATTCTGCGCAAGCCCTAATGGATGCCCCCTTCGTGCCCTC
>CAZTYJ010000013.1:44221-47516 GCA_964618025.1 uncultured Halothiobacillus sp.
GGAGAAAAACCCGCCATTCTGCGCAAGCCCTAATGGATGCCCCCTTCGTGCCCTCGGTGATCTCTGTGGCTAAAAAACCTAGCAGCCTGTCGAGCTTTTGCAGCCAGGTCGTATCAAATCCGACAGGCTGCTAAACCACCCGACGCGCCTCGCCCCAGCGCGCAAACAACACTGGCAATAAAATCAGCGTCAACAGCGTCGAGCTCACCAAGCCCCCCATCACCACCACCGCCAGCGGGCGCTGAATCTCCGAGCCAGGCCCCGTAGCAAACAACAACGGCAACAAACCCAGCGCGGCAATCGAAGCGGTCATCATCACCGGGCGCAAACGCCTCTGCGTACCCTCCAGCACCGCCCGCGCCATCGGCATCCCGCTCTTGCGCAGATGCAGAAAGTGCGCCACCAGCACTACGCCATTCAACACCGCAATTCCCAAGAGCGCAATAAAGCCCACCGAGGCTGGCACCGATAAATACTCCCCGGCCAGAAACAGCGCCAGCACCCCGCCAATCAAGGCCAGCGGCACGTTCACCATCACAAGCCAAGCCGGACGCACGCCGCCAAACGTCGCCACCAGTACGCCGAAAATCAGCACAATCGCCAGCGGTACGACAATCGCCAAACGCTGCATGGCGCGCGCCTGATTCTGAAATTCGCCGCCCCAGGTCAAACGATACCCCGCCTCCAGCGGCACCTCCTTTGCCACCTTGGCCTGCGCTTCGGCCACAAAGCCCGCCAGATCACGCCCGCGCACATTGCTCAGAATCACCACATTGCGCGCGCCTTGCTCATGCTGGATCAGCACCGGCCCATCCCGCGCCACCACCTGCGCCACCTGACCCAAGGTGATTTGCGCGCCATCACGCAACACCAGCGGCAAGGCCGCCACATCTTCCAGCGCTTGCCCGGCCTGTGCCTTCAACACCAGCGGAATGCGCCGCGCCTCCTGTTGAATCTCGCCGACCTGCAAACCGTCAAACTGCACGCGCAACAGGCTGGCCATCTCGTCCACGCTTAAACCCAGACGGTTCAAGGCCGCGCGATCAAGCAGCACATCCAGATAGCGCACGCCCTCCGCCTGCGTCGTAAACACATCTTCCGCGCCCGGAATTTTCTCCAACACCGCCGCAATCGCCGCCGCTTTTTCGTTCAATACCGCCAAATCCGTACCGAACAGGCGCACCGCCACATCGCCGCGCACGCCGATAATCATCTCCGACACGCGCATTTCAATCGGCTGGGTAAAGGCATATCCCACCCCCGGAAACGACGTATCCAACACGTTTCGGATGCGATCAATCAGCGCCTCCTTGTCCGCCACCTGCCATTCTGCACGCGGCTTGAGCACCAAAAAACTGTCTGTCTGATTCAAGCCCATCGGATCCAGCCCCAACTCGTCGCTGCCGGCGCGCGCAATGATCGAGGTGATTTCCGGCACCTGCGCCAACAAAGCCTGCTGCACGCGCAAATCCAGCGCCAGCGAAGCCTCCAGATCAATCGACGGCGGCGTTTCCAGTTGCACGATCAGTGCGCCCTCGTCCATGGTCGGCATAAAAGTCTTGCCCGCCTGACTCACTGCCCACACTGCCACAGCGACCATCAGCGCCACCGTGCCGATCAGAATGCGCGGATGCGCCAAAGACCAGCGCAAGGCGGGCGTATGTCCACGATGCAGCTGACGCACCAGCCAGGAATCGCCATGCCCAGCATCGAAATGCGCTGTGGAGTGCGCCCCGGAATGCGCTGTGGAATGGCCGCGTTTAAGCGCATAGCTCGCCAATACCGGAATCAGGGTCAGCGACAACAACAGCGCCGCCGCCAACGCCAGAATAATCGTCACCGCCACCGGGCTGAACAACTTACCCTCCAGTCCTTGCAGGGTCAAAAGCGGCAAAAACACCGTGGCGATAATCAACATACCGGTGGCCACCGGAGCCGCCACCTCATGCGTGGCCTCGCGCACCACCTCCGGCAAATGCCGCCCGTCATGCGAGGCCAGCCGCGCCACGATGTTTTCCACCACCACCACGGCGGCATCCACCAGCATCCCCAACGCAATCGCCAGCCCCCCCAGACTCATCAGATTGGCCGTCATATTGAGCTGACGCATCCAGATAAAGGTCATCAGCGCGGCCAGCGGCAAGACCACCGCCACCACCAGCGAGGCACGCAACTCGCCCAAAAACAGCAACAACAACACCAGCACCAGCAATACCGCTTCAAACAAAGCCTTGCTTACCGAAGTCATCGCCGCACGGGTCAGCTCGCTACGGTCATAAAACACCTGAACTACCACCCCAGCGGGCAGACTCGGCTCCAGCTCCGCCAATTTTGCCCGCACCCCGGCAATCGTCTTGCGGCTATCTTCACCACGCAGCCCCAACACCAGACCCTCGACCGTCTCGCCCTTGCCATCGCGAATCACCCCGCCCTGGCGGGTGACGCTACCCATGCGCAGCTCGGCCACCTGATCCAGACGAATGCTCTCGCCCTGCGCGCTGGGCACACGCAGGCTGGCCATATCCGCAAGCGAGGTCAAACGCCCCACCACACGCACCAACAAGGCCTCCTCGCCCGCCCGCATCCGACCTGCGCCATCGTCACGGTTGTTCGCCTCCAGCGTCATGCGCAAGGCCTCCAGCGTCACGCCGCGCGCCGCCATGCGCACGGCATCCGGCGCGACCTCAAACGTCGTCACCCGCCCGCCAAGCGCATTCACATCCGCCACTCCCGGCACGGTGCGCAAGGCCGGACGAATCACCCAATCCAGCAAGGCGCGGCGCTCTTCCAGCGGCAGGTCACCCTCCAGCGTGAACATAAACATCTCGCCCAGCGGCGTGGTGATCGGCGCCAGGCCGCCTTCAATGCCGGCAGGCAGATTCGGCATGGCCGCCGCCAGACGTTCGCTCACCTGTTGCCGCGCCCAGTAAATATCCGTGCCATCGGCAAAATCCAGCGTAATGTCCGCCAGGCCGTATTTGGAAGTGGAGCGCAGCATGGTTTGCCTGGGCAGTCCCAACAACTCGGTTTCCACGGGAATCGTCACCCGCTTTTCCATCTCCTCCGGCGACAGCCCCGGCACCTTGAGAATAATTTTCACCTGCGGCGCAGACACATCCGGAAAGGCATCCACCGGCAAGCCCAACATCGCCCATGTCCCGGCCAGCGCCAAGGCCAGCCCCAACAGCAGGGTCATGATGCGATTGTTCAGCGCCCCATCGACCAAGGCAGCCAACACACGATTCATGGTGCCGCGCCCCCGGTCACGCCCCCGGTCACGCCCCCGGTCACGCCC
>CAZTYJ010000013.1:47616-52838 GCA_964618025.1 uncultured Halothiobacillus sp.
GATTCATGGTGCCGCGCCCCCGGTCACGCCCCCGGTCACGCCCCCGGTCACGCCCTCGGTCACGCGCCTATCCCATGCGCCCTTGAGCAAGACCGCGCCCTCGACCGCCAACTGATCGCCCGCCATCAAGGCGGCCTGAATCGCTGGTTGCGCCTCACTCACCCCTTGAGTTTTCACCGCCAGCGGCAACACCTGCCCAGCACGCTTGACGAATACCGACAGCCTGCCGTCCACCTGCACCAAGGCAGCGCGCGGCACACGCCACAAGGCTTGCGGCACACCATCCTCAAAGCGCAAAGACACGCGCAAGCCCGGACGCAAGGCCTCGGCGTTTTCCAGCGCCACGCGCACACTCACCGTTTGCCGCGTCACCTCCACCACGGAGCCAATCGCCAACAGCTTGCCGTACAAGTCAGCACCCAAGGCTGCATCCACGCGGGCACCTTGGCCGGTGCGCAGGGTATTGGCAACGCTCACCGGCACATCCGCCTCCACCCAGCGCTCAGCGGTCGAGCTTAAACTCGCCACACCCTCGCCCGCGTTCAACCATGCGCCAGGCAAGGCATTCAGGCTCAAGACCCGACCAGCACGCGGCGCACGAATCGCCAACTCTGTCTCGTTCGTGGCGCGTTTATCCAAGACTCCCCCCGCCCCGCGCAAACGCAGCGCCGCCGCCTCACGCTCAATGCGCGCCTGCTGCAAGGCCACCTCGGCCTCCCGCACGCGGCGCTCGATGCCGATCCCGTCCTTCAGCAAACGCTGCTCCCGCGCCAGGGTCTGCGCCGCCAAACCTTCCGAGGCCTGCGCGCTTTGCAAAGCCTGACTCAAGGCCACCCCGTCCGGACTGAACATACCCAACAGCACCTGACCCGCCTTGACCTCATCCCCCGCCGCCACCGCCACGCGCAACACCCGCCCTGCCAGCGGCGCAACCACCTGTTCAAACCCGGCGGGCGGCACACTCACCAAACCCGACCACGCCGAACCCGTGGCGCTTTGCGCCGGAACCGGCGCTGCAAAACGCACGCCCAATGATTCCAACTGCGCCGGAGCAAGACTCAAAGCCTCCTCAGCCAGCGCGACCTGCGCTCCAGCCAAGACCAAAGCCAGTAGCCCGGATGCAGCAAAGCGTAATCCGGGGAAGGGGGTACAACGCGCCACATCCTTCATGAAAACCTGCGCAATATTCATACCACGCCCTCCGCCTGATTCACCCGCGACACCGCGCGCTCCAGCTCAATTTTTGCCAGCTCTGCGGCCAACCCAGCCTCACGCGCCCGGCGCAATACGGTCACAAAAGCCAGCGCATCCATCTGCCCCTCCGCCACCTGGCGCTCGGCCAAACGCAAGGACTCCTGCTCCAGTTTCATCCGCGTTTCGGCCAACACAAGCTGCGCACGCGCGCCCTCCAGAGCCAGACGCGCTGCCTCACGCGCGCTCGCCAAAGCCCGCAACTGCTTGACCCAAGCCACTTCCGCCTCCAGCTCGGCATAGCGCAGCGGAGCCTCTGCCGCCCCGCGCGCCGCCTCCCAAGGCAGCGGCATGGACAGCGTGACCACCACCGCATTAAGCGTCTCCGCCCCCGGCGTGCGATCCTGGCGCGCGCCCAGCCCCAATACCGGCGCACCCTCCGCCGCCCGCACGCCCGCCTGACGCTCACCGCCCGCGCGCCGCCACGCGGCACGCGCTGCCTGCGCCGCCGGATGCTGCTCAACAGGACGTTCACCCGCCAAAACCTCACGCCACTCGCCCGGTAGCGCCTCCTGCCGACTGAGCGTCCGCCACGCCAGCACTGCCTGTTGCAGCGACACCCGCGCCGCAGCCACCTGCTGCGCCACATCGGCGACCTCCGCCGCCAGCGTCACGACATCCACCCGCGCCCGCTCGCCCAAGGCCTGTGCACGCTGAATCTTTTTTTCCGCCACGCGCACCTCATCCAGAGCACGTTGCACGTTCTGCACCCGTGCCTGCGCCTGCAACACATCCCACCCGGCCTCGCGCAACAACCCCGCCAGATCCAGCCGCAACGCCGCGCGCTCCGCCTCGGCCAAATCCTGCGTCCCCGCCGCCAAACGGCGCAAAACCTCAGCCTGCCCAGCGCGCCACAAGGGCAACTCCACCCCGGCAATCCACTCGCTATAGCTTCCGGACGGTTCGCCCTGCGCATACGATCCCGCCTGCCCGGACAGCGCCAGATTTGGCGCTTGCGGCAACCACGCCTCCGCATGACGCTGCAAGGCTTGCGCCTGCGCCTCGCGCCCCGTGGCCAAGGCTCGCTCCGGCGCTGCGTTCCAGGCGTGTTCCAACACCGTTGTTAAAGTCACGGACACGACAATTTCTGTCTCGGCGGGTGCCGCAGCCAAACTGCCGCCCCAAGCCAAAACAAACCCAAACAAACCGATAGGCAGAAGTTCTCTTTTCATGGGGACATGAAACCACCCCAGCACTTAACTCAAGCTGAATGCCCGGAATTTATCCCTTGCAGGCGCGCTTATTGATCCTTGCCTGAATGATGCGTGAATGGACGGTAGGAGCGGGCTTGCCCGCGAAGCCTTCAACATACGCTTTTCGCGGGCAAGCCCGCTTCCTTGCGCTTCAAGATATAGGCCTGCCACATCAATATTGATCCGGCCTGAAAATGTTTGATTTGCAAAAAACCTCCTGCTACCCGCCCAAAACCTCCCTCACCACCTTCAACTGCCGCCGACTGACCTCCACCGCCTGCGCCCGCCCGCGCAAATACAGCCGATGCCCCCCATCCGTCCCCAACTCCAAACGCTCAATCCGCCCGCGCGCCACCAACATTCCACGATGCACACGCACAAAACCCGCAAACCGCGCTTCAAGCGCCGTCAATGACTCATCCAGCACCACCTCGCCACCATCCGCCAGACACGCCGTCACATAACCATCCCCCGCCTCAAAACATAACACCGCATCCACATCCACCACCCGCACACTGCGCCCCTGCTTGACTGTCAACTGACGCGGCGACACCTCTCGCCGCTCGCCCACCTGCGCCGCCTGCACCCGGTTCACCCGTCCTGCTGCCGCAAGCGCCGCCCGCAAGCGCGCAAGACCCACCGGCTTGAGCACATAATCCACCGCATGGGTCGCAAACGCGCGCAAAGCATGTTCAGGATGCGCCGTCACATAAATCACCGCCGGCGGTTGCGGCAAGGCAGCCAACCACGCGCCAAGCGCCACCCCATCCTCACCAGGAGCAGCCCCCGGCATATCCACATCCAGCAACACCACCTCCGCCTCTGATGCAGCCAAACCCTCGCGCAGCGCCACCCCATCAGCGACCTCACCCACCACCGTCACCCCATCGACCGTCGCCAACAGCCGCCGCAAACGCTCCCGTGCCAGCCGCTCATCGTCCGCAAGTAAAACCTTCATGCGCTACAATCCTCCCACCTCATCTACGCTTGGGAACAACACCATGAGCAACCTCGCCCTCCAACCCGAACACTATACCGTCGAAGACTACCAACACTGGGAAGGCGACTGGGAGCTGATCGACGGCGCAGCCTATGCCATGAGCCCCGCCCCCGCCTTCAAACATCAGCAACTAAGCATGGGCTTTGCCCAACTGCTTGGCGAAGCCCTGGAAACCTGCACCAAATGCCAGGCTCTGTTTGAAAGCGACCTCGAACTCGCCAACGACACCGTCGTGCGCCCGGACTTAATGGTCATCTGCCACCGCCCGCAGAATGGCAAAATCACCCGCGCCCCCGAGCTCATCATCGAAATCATCTCCCCACAGCGCGCCCGCCACGACGAGTATCGCAAATACACCCTCTATCAGAGCGAAGGCGTGCGCTACTACCTCATCGCCTACCCCGATGAACGCAAGATCAAAGCCTACCGTCTGATCGACGGCAACTACCGCAAAATCAGCGACATCTACAACGAAACCCTGTCGTTCGAGCTTTCCAAATGCACGCTGGAGCTCGATTTTTCCCGCCTATGGAAACGGATTGATGCCAAGAATCAGACTGACGAGTAAAGCGACAAGCGTAAAGTTACGTAGCCCGGATGAAGCGTAGCGCAATCCGGGCTACCCACCTCCCGGATTACGGCATCCGGGCTGTCAATGCTTTTATGAGGAGAGTGTCAACCCCGGATGAAGCAAAGCGCAATCCGCCATTCACTTCAGCAACCTATTTAACCCGGCACCACCAACCGCACCTCAAAAGCCTCCTCCCCACGCACCACCTCCACGCGCCCGCGCCCGGCAAACAGCGCATCCACCCGCGCACGCACATTCGCCAGCGCCATCCCCTGCCCCTTGCGCGCCGAACTCAACGGCCACAGCGGATTTTTCACCACCACCACCACCTCATCTCCCACCCTCATCACAGCAATCGTCACCTCCCCGCCGGACAATGACGGCTCCACCCCATAGCGCACCGCATTCTCCACCAAAGGCTGAATCGACAACGACGGCACCAACACATCCACCCCCCCCCCCGTGTAGCCCGGATGAAGCAGCGCGCAATCCGGGGTCGCCCTCCTCATCCAACACACCCTCCCAACGCACCCGCAAACGCCCCTCCAGCCGCACCGCCTCAATCGCCAGATACCCGCGCACCAACGCCAACTCCTCGGATAACGGCACTAAATGCGCCCCATCCAGAGACGCACGCAACAAACCCGCCAAATCCACCACCATCGCCTCCGCATCATCCGGCCGCGACGGAATCAGACTCGCAATCGAATTCAGCGTATTGAACAGAAAATGAGGCCTAATCCGTGCGTGCAAAGCCGCCAGTTCAGCCTCATGCGCCCGCACCTCCCAACCACGAGCCTGCCAAAACGCATAAAACCCCAGCACGCCAAGCAAGCCAATCACCGTAGCGATCACCGCCACATGCCCGACAAAATCCGCCACCTCCCCCAGCCACACCCCCGCATCAAACAGTATGGAAAACGCAATCCCCGCGATCGCAACACTCACCACCACCAGCCACAGCAGCGCAACCCACGCCACACGCAACGGCGCATAGCGCGCCAATGAACGCCGCGCCACGCACAACCCCGCCACCCACATCAACGCCACCCACTGCACAAACAGCGACATCAAGCCCAAGCGCAGCCAACGCTCCCCTTCCACCCCCGGAGCCAGCGCCAACAACACCGCCAGCCCCTCTCCGGCCAGCAACACCACCAACAGCGTCCCCGCTCGACAAAAAACATCCAACGGCATCCCCGCCGCA
>CAZTYJ010000014.1:0-50601 GCA_964618025.1 uncultured Halothiobacillus sp.
GTGAATGGATGGTAGAAGCGGGCTTGCCCGCGAAGCCTTCAATATACGCTTTTTCGCGGGTTTTCGCGGGCAAGCCCGCTTCCTTGCGCTTCAAGATATATGCGTGCTGCATCAATAAGCTTTTTGACAGTTTTATGAAAAATGATGCCCCATGAGGAACTTGGCGATTCATTCCTTGCTCCTGCACAGGTTTTTCCACAGAAAATGTGGATGACTTTTGCGGGTGTATAAAAAATAATGTCCACAAGGGTTGTCAAGGTCTTGACAGGCGAAAATATCCAAGGCTTTGGCGGTGGATGGTTTTGTAAGTTATTGATTTTAATTGTTGAATATTTTCATGATCAATAATTGACCAGCTTTCCGCAAGGCTAGTTCCAATGCGGGTTTGCTGTGATTTCCACGAGGTTATCCACAACTTCATCCACGTCATATGTGTGAAAAAAAGAGGCCTTTTTTGTTCAGTGAAAATTTTTAATGTCTGTGTTTGATTTCGCTCGTTTTGACTTGCCGATTGTCGAGGTTCTAGCGCAAACCTTGGCGCAATTGAGTCAAAACCCTCGGCTTGTGCTTGAGGCTGCACCCGGTGCGGGCAAGAGTACGCTGGTTCCTTTGGCCATACTCGGTCAGAGCTGGCTGGCTGAGGGCAAAATTCTGATGCTTGCGCCGCGACGGATTGCCGCACGCGCCACGGCGGAACGCATGGCGCGTTTGCTTGGTGAGGCGGTGGGCGAGACCGTGGGCTACCAGATGCGTATGGAGCGGCGCGTGTCGGCGCAAACGCGCATTGTGGTGGTGACGGAGGGTGTTTTGACCCGCATGTTGCAGGATGATCCTGCTCTGGAAGGCATCGGCATCGTGATCTTTGATGAGTTTCACGAGCGCAGCGTGCAGGCGGATTTGGGCTTGGCGCTGTGTTTACAGGCGCAACAAACCCTGCGTGAGGATTTGCGCCTGCTGTTGATGTCGGCCACTTTGGATGGCTTTGCTTTGCCGGGTCAACTGGGGGCGGCTGTGGTGCAAAGTGCGGGGCGGGTGTTTCCAGTGGCGGTGCATTATCTTCCGCCTGCACGCGGTTTGGCGCTGGAAACGCATGTGGCCGCCGTCGTGCGGCGTGCGCTTACAGAAACGTCTGCCGATGTGCTGGTTTTTTTGCCGGGCAAGCGTGAAATCCAGCGCACAGCCGAGGCTTTGGCGACCCATGCTTTAGACGCAGTGCAGGTGCTGCCCCTGCATGGTGAGTTGGAGCTCAAGGCGCAACATGCGGTTTTGGCGCGTGCTCAGGGCGTGCGCCGGGTGATATTGGCCACCAATATCGCCGAGACCAGTCTGACCATTGAGGGGGTGCAGGCGGTGGTGGATGCAGGGCTTATGCGTGTGGCACAGTTTGATCCGGCCAGCGGGATGACGCGGCTGGTGACGCAGAACATCAGTCGGGCGAATGCCGAGCAGCGTCGTGGACGTGCCGGGCGTTTGTCTGCGGGCATCTGCTATCGCCTGTGGAGTGAAAGTGAACACCAGGCCTTGCAGCCGCAGCTTGAGGCGGAAATACGCCGCGCTGACATGTTGCCCCTGGCGTTGGAGCTTGCGTTATGGGGGGCGACACCGGACGAGCTGTTTTGGCTGGATAAACCGCAGGCTTCGGTTGTGGCACAGGCGCGGCAGGTTTTGACGGCTTTGGGTGCGCTGGATGCTGCCGGGCGCGTGACTGAACATGGCCGTGCCTTGGCGGCCATGCCCTTGCATCCGCGTTTGGCGCACATTCTGTTGCGCGGTGCGGCGTTGGGTGTGCCGCATTTGGCTTGTGAGGTGGCCGCGCTGTTGTCCGAACGTGATTTGCTGCGCGGGGCGGATGCGCGGCTCCATAGCGATCTTGCCTTGCGTCTGGAGCTATTGCGTCACGGACGTGCAGCCCTGGCAGGACTGCCCCATGCTGATCTTGTGGTGGATGAGGCGGCGCGTCGCCAGATTTTGCGTGTGGTGCAGGATTTGCGTCGGCGCGTACCCGCTGTGGAGCACTCTTTGGCTTTAGCTGAGCAGGATGCCTTGGGTGTTCTGCTCGCTTTGGCGTATCCGGAACGTTTGGCTAAGGCGACGGGGGATGGGCGCTTTATTCTGAGCAGTGGGCGTGCGGCGCAGATGGATCGACGGGACGCACTGGCGCAGAACGCTTGGCTGGCCGTGGCGCATGTGGGTCTAAGCGAGGCGCAGGCGGGGAATGCGCGTGTCTTTCTGGCCGCGTCGATCACGCGGAACAGCATCGAACAGCATTTTTCCGGCCAGATCTTTGTGCAGGAGCGTGTCGAGTGGGATGCGCGCACCGGAGCGGTCATCACATGCAGACAGCGTCGTTTGGGGGCGTTGGTGCTGGATGAACAGCCGCTTGCTCATCCTGAGTCCGAGGCAGTGCAACGCGCCTTGGTACAAGGGATGCGTTCAGCAGGCTTGGCCTGTTTGCCGTGGCAGGATCACCATGCCCAATGGCGGGGCAGGGTGCTGTTGTTGCGGCGAGTGTTGGGCGAAGATTGGCCGGATGTCGCGGATGAGGCGCTGTTGAGCACCCTGGACACCTGGCTTGCGACGGGTTTGACGGGCATGACTCGTCTGGCGCAGCTGGAGCAGGTGAATCTGGACGCGGCATTGCGCACGCTGCTGGATTGGTCGCAGCAATCCGCTTTGGAGCGATTGGCTCCGACGCATATCGAAGTGCCCAGCGGTTCGCGTATCGCTCTGGATTATGCGCCGCTTCTGTCAGGTGCGAGTGAGCCTGTCCTGCCGGTCAAATTGCAGGAATTATTCGGGCTATTGGATACGCCGCGCGTGCTGGATGGACGTGTGCCTGTGCTGATTCATATGCTGTCCCCGGCGCAAAAACCGCTGGCGGTCACACAGGATTTAGCCAGCTTTTGGCGGGGCGCTTACCAGGATGTGCGCAAGGATATGCGTGGGCGTTACCCCAAGCACCCTTGGCCGGAAGACCCGCTCTCTGCCGTTCCGACGCGCTTGACCAAGGCGCGTATGGCTCAATCCGGCTTTTGATGCGGCGGGACAAGCAGCGTGCTCTTGGGAAGCCCCTCAAGCAATTCGGGATAGTCGAGAATATAGTGCAAGCCCCGGCTTTCTTTGCGCTCCATCGCTGAGCGCACGATCAGCTCGGCCACGGTCACGAGGTTACGCAGCTCGATCAGGTTATGGGTGACGCGGAAATGGCCGTAGTACTCGTCGATTTCACGCTTGAGCAATTCGATGCGATTCATGGCGCGCATCAGGCGCTTGCGGGTGCGCACGATACCCACATAGTCCCACATGGTTTGGCGCAGTTCATGCCAGTTGTGGCTGACCACGACTTCTTCATCCGAATCGGTCACCTGGCTTTCATCCCAGGCCGGAATCTCGCAGTCCAGGGTGTTGCGCAGCTTAGGTTCACGTCTGCGTCTGGCAATATCCAACGCTGCGGCGCGGCCATACACCAGACATTCGAGCAAGGAGTTACTCGCCAAACGATTCGCGCCGTGCAAGCCGGTATGACTGACTTCGCCCACCGCGTACAGGCTTTCGATGTCAGTGCGTCCGTGTTCGTCCACCATCACCCCGCCACAGGTGTAGTGCGCAGCCGGTACAACGGGAATCGGCTGGCGCGTAATGTCGTAACCATAGTCGAGACAACGTGCATAAATTGTCGGAAAGTGTTCACGCACAAATTCCGGCGGTTTGTGGCTGATGTCGAGATAGACGCAATCCAGACCCAGACGTTTCATTTCATGGTCGATGGCGCGTGCCACGATGTCGCGCGGAGCCAGTTCGCCACGTGCATCGTAACGCTGCATAAAAGGCGTGCCATCGGGGAGTACCAGCCGCCCGCCTTCACCGCGCACGGCTTCGGAAATAAGGAAGGTTTTGGCGCGCGGTTCGTACAGGGCGGTGGGATGAAACTGCATGAATTCCAGGTTGGCTACACGGCAACCTGCGCGCCAAGCCATGGCGATACCATCGCCGGTCGAGCCATCCGGGTTGGTGGTGTACAGATAAACCTTGCTGGCTCCGCCGGTCGCCAGGACGATGCAGTGCGCGCGCAGGGTTTCAATATGTCCACTGCTGCGATTGAGGGCGTAGACACCAACACAGCGATTATCTTCCGGGGTTTGCGTCAGACCCAGGCGCTGGGTGGTAATCAGGTCAATCGCGGTGTGATTATCGAGCAAAGTCAGTGTCTTGCGCGCACGAGCTGCGTGCAGCAACGTGGTTTCCAGCGCGGCGCCGGTGGCATCATGCGCATGGGCGACGCGGCGGTGGCTGTGTCCGCCTTCGCGTGTGAGGTGTAATTTGCCTTGCTCGCGGGTGAATGGCATTCCCAAGCGTTGTAACCAATCCATGAGCTGTGGCGCTTCGCGAGCGATGCGCTCCACAACCAGCGGATCGGGCAGACCAACGCCGGCATCCAGAGTGTCGTGAATATGATTTTCAACGCTGTCGCCTGCGTCCATCACGGCGGCAATTCCACCCTGCGCCCATTGTGTGCTGCCTTCATCCACGGCGTTTTTCGATAGAATGGCCACGCGCAGCCCGGCAGGCAGATGCAGGGCGCAACTCAATCCGGCGGCGCCGCTACCGAGAATCAAGACATCAAAAGCGGCGTGCTTGTTTGGCATGGTCATAAAATAAGTTTTGTGTTGGCTTGAATCAGAGGGACATTGCGCCATGTTGGCATGGCAGGGCGTTACACGCCTTCCATGCGCGGACTGTTGTATTATCCGGGCAACAAAGGCCGCTGCGCCATACGGAACCTTCTTGCCCCAGTGGCATCTACAAACCCTCAGCCTGGATCAAGCTGTGGGGTTATTGATTTGAGATCTTACGCATTATGTTATCCCGCCCCACGGACACAGCGCCGGGACGAAAAAAAACCTCCCAACGACCCAGGCCGGATGCGCAATCTAGCGACCAGCAGCTTGTGGAGCTTGCCAAAGCGGGTGATGCGTATGCGTTTGAGCTTTTGTTGCGCAAATATCAGCATAAAGTCAGCAAGCTGATTATGCGTTATGTGCGCGATATGGATGAGGCGCTTGATCTCACACAGGAAACGTTTATCAAGGCATGGAAGGCTTTGCCTGGTTTTCGGGGTGAGTCTGCGTTTTACACTTGGCTTTATCGTATCGCAGTGAACACCGCGAAGAATTATCTGTCTACTGCTCATCAGCAGGCGCGCATGGTTGATCTGGATGCGGATGAAACCGATCAATATGCCGATACGCCGGGCTTGGTGACCATGGATACCCCAGAGAGTGTGATGAATGGCACCGAGCTGCACAAGGTCTTGAAAAAGGCGCTTAGTGAGCTGCCGGAAGATTTGCGCTCGGCCATCACGCTACGCGAGTTTGAAGGTCTGAGTTATGAGGAAATTGCCGAAGTGATGGATTGCCCGATCGGCACGGTGCGTTCACGCATTTTTCGCGCGCGTGAGGCGCTGGATAAGCATTTACAGGCTTTTATGCTTTAGGAGCGCTCTGAGATTGCATTCAGGGTTCACATGTTAACGATGAGGGGATTCCCCATGACGATAGAGACACAAACGCTGAGTGATGATGAAGTGCTGTCTGCGCTGGCCGATGATGCGCTGTCACACGAAGGCTTACAGCAGCTGATGTCGCAGATGCGTGAACGAGGCGCACAACACACGGCAGCGCGTCGTCTTGAGCGCTACGCCTTGCTGGGTGAGCTGATGCGCGCTGAGGCTGATTCCCCTTTGTTTTTGCAGGCGCAGCGGTATCGTCAGCGTGATGTCGTAGGCGCGGCCATGCAGCAGATTGCGAGTGAATCGGCGCATGGCGGAGTCGAGCGCGTGCGTTCAGCGCCCAGACCGATGCGCGCGCCGGGCTTGCTGGGCGGTCTGCTGGCGGGTTGGCGTGCGCCGGCCTTGTCCACGGCTTTGGCGGCCAGCGTGGCTGGAGCGCTATGGGTCATGCTTCCCGATGGCGGCGTACCGCATGGAGATGCAGTGCTGACGGCGCAAAAAGCAGCGCCAATGGCAGTTACGACGGCGACGGTGCCAAACGCACCCGAAGATTTAACCGTACCCGCTCCGCTTAATGTGTCGCTGGCCGAGCTGGAGGCAAGCGCGGATACCATGCCTGACCCCTATTTGCTGCAACACTTGACCTATGCGGAGGGAGGGCCGATGCGCACCTTGTCGTCGAATGTGCGCCTTGCTTCATACGAGCGCCCCTGATGCGGTTTTATTCCTTTTCACCCATTTGTCTGGCTCTGGCGTGCGCATTGGGTACGGGGGCGCTGCACGCGGACGCTGAGTCCGAGTCGATGTCACGCAGTGATGCGACGCATGTAGAGGCCGAGCAGTTGCTCAAGCGCATGGCGAATGCCATGCAAACCACGAATTACGAGGGTCTGCTTCTGCATATGCGCGGGGGCGAGGCGCGCAGTATGCGGGTGTTTCATCGTTTCGATGCCCAGCGCGGCGAGCGCGAGCATCTCCTCAGTCTGGATGGCAAGCCGTTTGAGGTGATACAGGATTCCGGCGGCTGCACCTGTGTCTGGCCGCAGTCGCGTTTGATGGTGATCGGACAAAGCCCGGCTCTCAATGGCCGACTCTCCGCGCAGCGTTTTGCTGAAGCAGGTTCATTGAGTGCGTTTTACAGTATTTCGCGCCAGGGTCATGCACGGATTGGCGGTATCGCCTGCCGTCTGGTTCGGCTGGAGCCCAAAGATGCCTATCGTTTTGGCTATCGTCTGTGTATCCACGAGCCAAGTGCTCTGTTGTTGAATCTTGAGGTTTTTGATGGTGAACGGCGGCTGGAGTTGAACCAGTTCACCCAGTTGCGTGTGCGCAAGAATGATGAAGCTGACGATATGCGGCTTTTCACCGATGTTGAAGGTTTCCGTATTGTGGAAGATAAACGCGAGGCCTCAAGCGAACTTAACCAAGCCGAATTTCAGGCGACATGGTTCGCCAGGCAATTACCGCCGGGGTATGTGTTGCGCTCGGCGGCCATGCGCAGCAATCCGCACCCGCACGCTGAAAAAGGCAAACGGTTGGAGCAATTGATTTTCTCCGACGGTTTGGGGAGCGTGTCGGTGTTTATTGAGCCTTTGGGGAGCGATGAACAAGCCGCTGGAGCGCCTGGTGCGGACAAGCCTCAGTCGCGCGGGGTTATGCAGCGTGTGGTGCGTGATGTGGCGGGCTACCGTCTGACAGCGGTCGGCGATGCTCCGGAAGCCGCGATGCGCATGTTGCTGGATAATATGCAGTCCGCGCATGTGCGCGCAAAGCATTAATAGGACTTACGCAGATTTAAGGTTTTCGCCCCCTCCCCCTTGATGGGGGAGGGTTGGGGAGAGGGTGGGGAAATGTGGCATAAGCCTATGTTTTAGCGAGCGTTGTCGCCCCCTCTCCCCAACCCTCTCCCGCGAGGGGAGAGGGAGCTAAACTCCTGTTTTGCGTAAGTCCTAATTAAGTTATGAGTAAAACTGTGGGAGCGCCCTCATGTTGGAAACCGAAGGACGGGTGATTGCGCTTGAAGCGGGGATGGCCTGGGTTGAAAGTACACGCCAAGGGGGCTGTGGCCATTGTGCTGCAAAAGGCTCCTGTGGCTCTCAACTTCTGGGGGAGGCGCTTGCACCTTCTCCACACGATCAGGCGCTGTCCAGAGTGTTGGCGATAGATCCGCTCGGTGTGCAGATCGGCGATCGGGTGCTTTTGGGAATTTCCGATGAGGGCGGCTTGCGCGCTGCGTTGATGATGTACGGTCTGCCGCTGTGCGGCTTGCTGTCAGGTCTGATTCTGGCGCAACCTTTGGGGGATTTGTGGGCGATTCTGGCCGGATCCTTGGGAATGGTTGTGGCCTTGCTGGCGGTGCACCTCTGGTCGAATCATCAGGCACAAGGCGAACAGACGATACGACCGATGATTCTCGCACGCTTGGCCGCAGGCGATGGAGCGCAGGGCGCATGTCCATCAAAGTCCATACCGATGAAGCTGCTGTAATCCGCTGAGTCGTTTGAACTGTTATACTCCGCGCCTTTGTTTTAAGACTGACTGCCCCTCATGGATCAAGCCCACATTCGCAACTTCTCGATCATTGCCCATATCGATCATGGCAAATCGACCCTGGCTGACCGCCTTATTCAGCTGTGCGGAGGGCTGGAGGCGCGAGAAATGGAGGCGCAAGTCCTGGATTCCATGGATATTGAGCGCGAGCGCGGCATTACGATCAAGGCGCAATGTGTTTCATTGAACTATCGAGCCCGAGATGGTCAGGACTATGAGCTGAATCTGATTGACACGCCGGGGCATGTGGATTTTTCGTATGAAGTGTCCCGCTCGCTTGCCGCCTGTGAGGGTGCATTGCTGGTGGTGGATGCCTCGCAAGGGGTAGAAGCGCAGTCGGTGGCCAACTGTTACACAGCGATTGATCTTGGGCTGGAAGTCGTACCGGTACTGAATAAAATGGACTTGCCCAGCGCAGACCCGGAGCGTGCGGCCAAGGAAATTGGTGATGTGATTGGCATTGATGCCTCGGATGCGGTAAGAGTTTCAGCCAAAAGCGGCATGAATGTGCCCGAATTGCTTGAGGAGCTGGTGACGCGCATTCCTCCACCACATGGGCAGGTGGACGCGCCCCTGCGTGTGCTGATCGTTGATTCCTGGTTTGATAACTACGTCGGCGTGGTGGCCTTGGTGCGCGTGGTCGATGGGGAGCTGCGTTTGCGCCAGAAGATCAAGACCATGCGCACCGGCGATATTTTCCAGGTGGAAAAGGTTGGCGTGTTCACGCCCAAACGTCGTGACCGCGAGGTTCTGAAAACCGGCGAGGTGGGCTTTTTGATCGCCGGGATCAAGGAAATTGATGCGGCCAAGGTGGGCGATACGATCACGAGCGTCGAGCTGCCTTCAAGTGATCCCCTGCCGGGTTTCAAGGAAGTTCAGCCGCGTGTGTTTGCAGGGTTGTACCCGGTCGAGTCGGACGACTACGAAAACCTGCGTGAAGCCCTGCGCAAGCTGCGTCTGAATGATGCGGCGCTGCATTTTGAGCCGGAAGTCTCCACGGCCTTGGGCTTTGGTTTCCGTATTGGCTTCCTTGGACTGTTGCACATGGAGATCATCCAGGAGCGCTTGGAGCGGGAATACAATCTGGATCTGATTACGACCTCACCGACGGTGGTGTTTGAGGTGGTGTTGACCACAGGTGAAACCCTGCATATTCATAATCCTGCGGACTTACCCCCTACGCCGAATATCAGCGAGATGCGTGAGCCGATTATTGAAGGCACGATTCTTCTGCCACAGGATTATGTGGGCAACGTGATCTCGCTGTGTATTGAAAAACGCGGTGTGCAGAAGCAGATGCTCTACCTGGGGGCTCAAGTACAACTTACCTTTGAATTGCCCCTGGCTGAAGTGGTGATGGACTTTTTTGATCGCCTTAAATCGGTCAGCCGTGGTTATGCCTCATTCGATTACAAATTCCTGCGTTTCCAGGCCGCTCAACTGGTCAAGCTGGATGTGATGATTAACGCCGAGCCTGTGGACGCGCTGTCTCTGATTGTGCACCGCGCAGATGCCGAAGCGCGTGGGCGGCAGCTCTGTGAAAAGCTCAAGGAGCTTATTCCACAACAACAATTTGAAGTCCCTATTCAGGCGGCGATTGGCGGCAAGATTGTAGCGCGCACCAATATCAAGGCATTACGCAAGAATGTTCTTGCGAAATGTTATGGTGGTGATGTCTCACGCAAGAAAAAACTACTCAATAAACAAAAAGAAGGCAAAAAGCGCATGAAGTCGATTGGACGGGTGGATGTACCGCAGGAAGCCTTCCTTGCCGTTTTGCAGCGGGATCATTAAACATGAATTTTGAACTGATTCTGGTCGTGCTGACCTTGGTCAGCGGCGTGATCGTCTTGGTGGATCGCCTGTTTTTCCGCAAGGCGCGCAGCGAATTGTCCAAGGCTGAGCCGCTTTTGGTGGATTATGCACGCAGCTTTTTCCCGGTCTTGCTGGTTGTGGTGCTGCTGCGCTCGTTTATCGCCGAGCCGTTCCGCATCCCCTCCGGTTCGATGATGCCTACGCTGGAAGTGGGCGATTTCATTCTGGTCAACAAATTCGCCTATGGTGTGCGCCTGCCTGTGCTGCGCACCAAGATCATTCCCGTGGGTGAGCCCAAACGTGGCGATGTCGCGGTGTTCAAATACCCCAAGCAGCCAGACATTGATTACATCAAGCGTGTGATCGGTCTGCCGGGAGATCGTATTCGCTATGAAAACAAGCAGCTTACGATCAATGGTCAAGTGATTTCTCTGGAGAAAACGGGTATTTACCCAGGGGATGGCGCAAACGGGCGCATGGTGGGCGCAAGCGAATATCGGGAAGATTTGGAGGGTGTCGTCCATGACATCCTGCAACGCCCTGGAGCCGTCGGCCCTGAAGGTGAGTTTGTTGTCCCCGCCGGGCATTACTTTATGATGGGCGATAACCGCGATAACAGTAACGATAGCCGTTATTGGGGCTTTGTACCGGAGGAAAATCTGGTGGGACGCGCTATGCTTGTGTGGATGAATTTCGATACCGAAGGCGCGCACATCAAACCTGAGCGTATTGGTGCGGGAATTCGGTAAGCGTTTTGATTGAATTTAAGTAGATGCTGATTTATTCCATCCATGGAATAAATCAGTTCGCCCATCGCGGCGGGCTAACGCCAGCTTCGCGTTCATGTCCGCGATGGCTCTCATAAAGCAAAGACTTACGTCTTTATTCATGTTGGGGCATCCTGCCCCAAGCGGGAAACACTGAAATAAATCAGCGTTTCCTTAACAACACGGGAGAGGAAAATATGCGGATTCAAGCGCAACGTGGCATGGGGTTTGTAACCCTGTTTATTATTCTCGCGATTGCCGGGGTGATGGCGATTGCGGCCATGAAGATCGTCCCCATGTATTTGGATGACGCTTCAGTTCAGTCTGCTTTTTCGGCGCTTGAAAAACAGAAAGATCCGGGCATGAGCAGGCAAGATGTCAAAAATTTCCTTGAAAAGCGTCTTTATATCAATCAATTGGATGAAAAAATCTCTCTGGAATCGCTGAAGGTTGAAAGCGCTCCCGGGGGAGGCAAAATGATTAGCATGAAGTATGAGGCGCGTGCGACCGTGATGGGTAATCTGGATGCCGTTGCCACATTTTCTCACAGCGTAACGGTGCGTTAAGTTTGGCAGAGGCGGCGCATCAATCCCCCAATGTGCTGATGCAGCGCTTGGGATATGAATTTGGCAATCCGGAGCTGTTACAACAGGCTTTGCGTCATCGTAGCGCGGGCAGTCGGCACAATGAGCGCCTGGAATTCCTGGGTGATGGTCTGCTGAATTTTGTGATTGCCGATGAGCTTTATGCACGTCGTCCACATGCGAATGAGGGTGAGCTATCACGCTATCGCGCGAGCCTGGTGCGTGAAGCGACGCTGGTCGAAATTGCCCAGTCCTTGAAGTTGGGTGATTTTCTGACCTTAGGCAGTGGTGAACTCAAGTCCGGCGGTTTTCGTCGAGGCTCCACCTTGGCTGATGCTTTGGAGGCCGTCGTCGGGGCGGTTTATCTGGACAGGGGTTTTGATGCGGCACGCAAACTGGTGCGCTTCCTTTATCGTGACCGTCTGGAGCACATGCCCGTCGAACTTGGGCTGAAAGATCCGAAGACACGTTTGCAGGAATTTTTACAATCGCGTCAACGCGCCTTGCCGGAGTACCGTGTTCTGGATACGCTGGGTCAAGACCATGCACAGACGTTTATTGTCGAATGCAGCGTCGAAGGCTTGGCTGCGCCCACACAAGGGCGCGGTTCAAGCCGCCGAGGTGCAGAACAAGCGGCGGCTGAGGCCGCACTCGCCATCATTCAACCGGAAAAATTAGCAAAATGACATTTCGCTGCGGCCATGTCGGCATCGTCGGTCGTCCCAATGTGGGTAAATCGACCCTGCTCAACACCCTGATCGGTCAAAAAATCAGCATTACCGCCCCCAAGCCGCAAACCACGCGGCACAGCCTGATTGGGGTCAAGACCTTGGCCGATGCGCAGATTCTTTATGTCGATACGCCAGGTCTGCATAAAGATACCGGACGGGCGATGAGTCGTGTACTGAACCGGGCGGCACAGGGCATTCTCGAAGGCGTGGATGTGCTGGTGTTTGTGATTGAGGGAATGCGCTGGACGGAAGAGGATGCCGCCGTTCTGGATCGGATTGAACACGCTAACGTGCCGGTCATTCTGGCGGTGAATAAGGTTGATTTAACCGCAGACAAGGACGAATTACTGCCATTTTTGCAAAGCGTCGCCGAGTTTTATCCATTCGCTGAAATCATCCCCATTTCAGCGCGCAGAGGGAGCAATCTGGCGCGCCTGGAGGCCGTGGTCGCCGAGCGTTTGCCTGAAGGCGAGGCGCTGTACGACGAAGACACCATGACTACTGCAAGCTCGCGCTTTATGGCGGCGGAGTTTATTCGCGAGCAAATTACGCGCCTCTCGCATGAAGAAGTGCCCTACGGCGTGACGGTTGAAATTGAGAACTACACCATCGACGGCAAAATGATCCGCATTGATGCGTTGATCTGGGTCGAGCGCGAAGGGCAGAAGGGCATTTTGATCGGCAAAGATGGCGAAATGCTCAAGGAAATTGGCCGCCGTGCGCGCATCAATATCGAGAATTTGCAAGGCAGCAAGGTGTTTTTGCGTTTATGGGTCAAGGTCAAAGGCGGCTGGTCAGATGATGAGCGCGCCTTGCGCGCTTTGGGTTACGGCGACCCGGTTTAGCTTGCGTGACGCAGATGTTGAGTCCAACGGGCGTGACGGGCGAGGCAGGCTATATCCTGCACGCCCGTCCCTGGCGAGATACCAGCTTGTTACTTGAAGTCGTGCTGCGCGAGAGTGGGCGACGCGGGGTGATTGCGCGGGGGGCGCGCTCGAATATGCGCCAGCGCGGGCGTTTGCAGCCGTTCCGCCCGCTGTGGCTCGAACTGGCGGGGCGCGGCGAATTGGCGCAGTTGCGTGGCGTCGAAGAAATGCACGCACTCCCCGCGCTGCGTGGCCGCATCCTGGCCTGTGGCTATTATTTGAATGAATTGCTCATGCGCCTGTTGCCACGTGACGATGCGCATCCTGAACTGTTTGATGCGTATGCGCGAGCGCTTGCTGCTTTGGCTCACGGCGCAAGTGAAGCGCCGGTTCTGCGGGGGTTTGAGAAGGAATTGCTCGAACAGCTCGGCTGGGCTCCCGATTGGCTCTTGAGTCAGGTTGATTTGCCCGTGCAGGCCGGGTTGTTTTACCGTGTTGACGCTGAGCAGGGTATTACCGCGTGTATGCCTTTGGATACTTACGCCATCCACGGTGAAAGTTTGCTGCATCTGGCCGGGCAACGCTTCGATCATCCTGCAAGCGCGCGCGAAATAAAGCGCGTTTTGCACCAGTTGTTGGCGCCGCATTTGGGCGCAAAACCGCTTCAATCGCGTGAATTACTCAAATTAAGCATGTCAGCAAAGTAAGCAGAACTTATGCAAAAGCTTGCTTCACGCTTTCCAATCGCTGATGTCTTCCTCCCTCTGCCTCCCTCGCAAGCCCTCCTACTGTCGATTCACGCTTCATTCAGGCAAGGATCAGTAAAGCTGCGAATGAATTAACGCGAAGCTGGCGTGAGCCCGCATCTACATTTTTTTGACGACCCTTTTTCCGTTCAATCGCGAGATCGTGAACGGGTTCTAAAACGGCACCACACTCGTATGCAGCATCTTCTTGCCACTTGTCGGATGGGTAAATCCCAATTTGGCTGCATGTAACAATAAACGCGGCGCGGCAGCCAGCACAGTCGGTGGCGCATACAGGCCATCGCCCAGCATCGGGTGTCCGAGATGCAGCATGTGTACACGCAGTTGATGTGAGCGCCCGGTCACCGGCTTGAGCTCCACCCGGCTGTTTTCACCCTCAAAGCCAAGGCAGCGCCAATGCGTGAGCGAAGGCCGTCCTTCCGTGCTGACCATCTGCCGTGGTTTGTCGTTCCAGTTGGCGGCCAAGGGCGCATCGACCACGCCCGCAGGCTCAGCAAGATGTCCATGCACTACGGCAATATAGGTTTTCTGCGTTTGCCGCTCCTGAAACTGTATCGATAGCGCGCGGTGGCTGGCAGCATTCAGCGCAATCACCATCAAACCGGAGGTTTCCCAATCCAGGCGATGCACAATGCGCGCGCCAGGATACAGAAGATTCAGGCGGGTAATCAGGCTGTCCTTTTTATCCGCGCCTACGCCGGGCTGGCTCAACATGCGCGTGGGTTTGTCCACCACCAGCAATTCTTCATCAGCATAGATGATGCGCGCATCGAGAGGAGGGTGCATCAAGCTTCAATCCGTAGCGCGCAGGGCAGCCAACAACATGTGTTCAAGTTGCTGTTGTTGCTCAGGGGTCAAGGGCTGCAATGCTCCGTTTCGTGGGTTGCGACTCGAAACATACAGGGTGTCATGCGCTTTTTCACCCAAGGTATTGATGGTGGCACCTTGCAGGTTCATGTCGAGTTCAGCAAGCACGCTGCTAATCAAGGCCAATAGGCCGGGGCGATCACCGGTTTCAAGTTGAACCCGCGTGTTTTCGCCATGCGCCGAGGCTTCCATCTCAATCCGCGTGGGGCAGTCAAAATGGCGCAGCAGCGGGGACGCACGCCGCATACTGCGCGAAGGGCTTGCGCCCCAGGTTATGGCAGCATCCAGTTGGTGCAGCAGATCGGCCTGCATCCACGCATCGCGCAGAGGGCAGCCTTTGGCATCAAGGAACAGAATGTCGTCCAGCACCATGCCTTGTTCCGTCGCGGTCAAATAAGCGCTTTGGATATTCAGGTTCAGACGATCCAAAACGGCGGCAATGGTGGCAAAAAGATGCGGCTGGTCTTGGGTGTAAATAAACAGTTCACTGACCTGGCGATTTTGATTTTCACGCAGCGCCAGCCAGCTTGCTGTCGTCGATTGCATGATGCCGCACACGCGCCACGCGAGCTCATGGGCATGGTGCCGCATCAGGTAACGAGCCGGCAGGGTCTCCAGTAACGCCCTGGCTCGATGCCAGTCCGACTCCTCATGCAGCGTGCACGCTTTAGGCAGCGCGGTCAGCACTTCGGCTCGTCGGCTCTGTACATCAATCAGGTGTTGGCCTTGTTCCAGAGCCGTGCGGGTTTTGCTGTACAAGTCACGCAGCAGAGCGGCGCGCCAATCGCTCCACAACGTAGGGTTGGTGGCATGAATATCCGCCACTGTGAGCAAATAGAGCGCATCCAGCTTGTGGCGCGTGCCGACCCAGCGACTAAAGTCTTTAATCACTTGCGGATCATCCAGGTCACATCTTTGCGCGACATAAGAGAGGTGCAAATGTTCGCGCACCAGCCATTCTACCAGCGCGGTATCTGCCTGGGGCAGTGCATGGAGCTCGCAGAAGGCGCGCACTTTTTCTGCGCCGATAATCTCGTGCTGCCCCCCCATTCCCTTGGCAATATCATGGAACAAGGCGGCGATAAGCAGCAACTCCGGTTTGTCAAAACGGTTGAAAAGCTTGTGCGCCAGCGGGCTTTCAGCGTGTCCGGCAGGCGTAGAAAAACGGCGCAAATTACGTATCACCAGCAGCGTATGGGCATCGACGGTGTAGAGATGAAACAGATCGAACTGCATTCGCCCGACAATATTTTCAAAATCAGGCAGATAAGCGGCCAGCAAACCTAGGCGATTCATCTGTTTGAGCGCATCAAATACGCCACGCGGCTGACGCAAAATCTCTAAAAAAAGCGCGCGTGCCTTGGGGTTGTGGCGCATCTCGGCACGAATGAGCGGGACGTGGCTTTGCAACTGACGCAGAGTGCTGGCACGAATGCGCAGCGGTTCGGGGTGCTGCTGCACCAGCAAAAACAGTTCCAGCATGGACGAGGGCGTGCGCAGGAAGAGCTGGGCATCGAGTGTTTCGATCAGCTTGCCTCGGCGATTGAAGCGCGGATTAAGCGCCACAAGCTCGCCGTCAGGCGGAAACAGACGTTCCTCAAACTGTTGCAGCACCAGTTGATTGATGCGCTCCAGCCCCAACACAGCGCAGAAATAGCGCTGCATAAATGCCTCAACCTGCTGGTTGGGTGCTTCCGGGTCTTCGGTGGAGGATATTGCGTTATCACACATGGCCGCCAGGGTTTTTTGGTGCATGAGCAACAAGCGATCTTCCTGCCGATTGGTTAAAAGGTGCAGGATAAAACGCAAGCGGGAAAGAAACTCGATACGCTCAAGCAGCTCGATATGCTCCTGATGGGTCAGCAAGCCTTCAGCGACAAGTTGCAAGATCGCGTCGTGATGAAAGATGCGGCAGCTCAGCCAGCGCAGGGTATGCCAATCGCGCAGCCCTCCGGGGCTTTCCTTGATATTGGGCTCGATTTTGTAGGCTGAATCATCAAAGCGCTGATGTCTTGCGTCCTGTTCGGCCTGCTTGCCACGAAAAAAAGCCTGCGCAGGCCAGAGGGTGCAGTCTGGAGCGAACAGCCGATCATAAACCGACGACCATAAATCGATATGCCCACAAAGAAAGCGTCCTTCCAGCAGGCTGGTCATAATACTCAGCTCACTGGCCGCCAGCGCCAGACACTCTGCGGGCGTGCGCGTGCTGTGTCCGAGCTGCACGCCGGCATCCCACAACTGGCTAATCAAAGACTCGACCCGTAACGCTGCCGCGAGGGGTGCGTCATCAGCGAGCAGAACAAGAATATCAATATCCGAATGCGGAAAGAGCTCTCCGCGCCCGTACCCCCCCACGGCGACAAGACAGGCATGATGCTCATGCAATCCTGCGCACCTCCAGGTCGCTACAATCAGCGCATCGACAAGCCTGGTGCGCGTGCGGAAGAGTTCTTCCGTGGGAACGCCTTGTTTTAACTGCGCAAGCTCACGTTCAGGCAAAGCCGCCAGGGCATGGACACATTCAAGGCGTGTGCAATTATCGGTAGGCATATCAATGTGCAGCATGACTCGGCGAGAGCGTAAGAATCTCGCAGCCCTGCTCGCTCAGATACACCGTGTGCTCCCATTGCGCGGACAATGAATGATCCTTGGTCACCACCGTCCAACCGTCACCCAGCACTTTCACCTGACGCTTGCCGGCGTTAATCATCGGCTCAATGGTAAACGTCATCCCCGCCTCAAGCAGCGGACCTTCATTGGGCTGGCCGTAATGCAGGACTTGTGGATCTTCATGGAAGGACTGGCCAATACCGTGTCCGCAGTATTCGCGCACCACGGAAAAGCCGTTTTTTTCCGCATGGCGCTGGATGACATGACCAATCATTCCCAGGTGCATACCGGGTTTGATCGCCTCGATGCTCATGTCCATGCATTCGCGGGTGACGCGAATCAGCCGACGCGCCAGAATGGAGACTTCACCCAGCTCATACATGCGGCTGGTGTCACCAAAATAACCATCCTTAATCACCGTCACATCAATATTGATGATGTCGCCACGCTTGAGTACCTTGTTGCCCGGAATACCATGACAAATCTGATGGTTGATCGAGGTGCAAATCGACTTGGGAAACCCCTGATAGCCTAAGGTGGCAGGCGTTGTGCCTTGTACATTGACCATATAATCATGCGCCAGCCGATCAAGCTCCCCGGTGGTCACGCCAGGCTGCACAAACGGTGCCAGATAATCAAGCACTTCGGCGGCCAGTCGGCCCGCAATACGCATTTTGGCTATGTCTTCGGGGGTTTTCAGGATGATATTCATGCGTGGTGTCATTCGCGGGCAAGAAAAAATAAGCCACGCATTCTAACAGCAGGACGTGATGTTTGAGCGTTATTGCTCCGGCCTGGAAATATCTGAACGGTAGGTGCGAGATTGCGAAACGCCTTGATGACGCGCCTTTGGCAAGCTTGCTTGCTCCGACAGAAACAGGACTTACGCAAACCCGGATCTAGCCCCCTCGCCCCTCGCGGGAGAGGGCTGGGGGGAGGGGGTGAAAACCGCTATCTTGCGTAAGTCCTAAGAAATTCAAACTTCGTTGGTCGAATCAATAGCGCCCAAACGCTAAAAAACTTGACATTCAGTCTTCATAAAATCATCATGCGCCGCCTTGGAAGCGTGGCAGAGCGGTTGAATGCAACGGTCTTGAAAACCGTCGAAGGTGTGAGCCTTCCGTGAGTTCGAATCTCACCGCTTCCGCCAAATCCCTAAAAAAGCTATCGCATTGCGCGGTGGCTTTTTTTTTGTTTATTGATGCGGCACGCATATATCTTGAAGGAGAGGGCTTGCCCGCGAAAAAACGTATGTTGAAGGCTTCGCGGGCAAGCCCGCTCCTTGTCCATTCACGGTTTATTCAGGCAAGGATCAATAAAATCTACGCATTTCGCTGTGAACCCAGGAGTAGGCCATGCTGACCACCTTTGTCATTCTCTATCTTGCCTTGTCCATGCTGATTGGCGTGTTTGCGGCGCGGCATGTGCACAGCGCGGGCGATTTTGTGACCGCCGGGCGCAATCTGCCGTTTTTGATCGTGCTGGCGATGGTGTTTGCCACCTGGTTTGGTGCCGAGGCGGTCTTGGGTACTCCGGCGACCTTTTTAAGCGAAGACCTGGGCGGGCTGATCTCCGATCCCTTCGGTGCGGCCTTTTGTCTGATTTTCTTCGGCGTGTTTTTTGCGCGCAAACTCTACGCCATGAATTTGATGACCATTGGCGACTTTTACCGCCAGCGCTATGGGCGCAAGGTGGAAGTTATTGCTGCGCTCGCTATCGCCTTGTCCTATCTGGGCTGGGTTTCGGCGCAGGTCATGGCCTTGGGCGTGGTGTTCAATGTGCTCTCCGATGGCGCGATTTCGACCGCCTCGGGGATTCTGATCGGCGCGGGCATCGTGTTTTTCTACACCGTGGTCGGTGGTATGTGGTCGGTGGCGCTGACCACGGCGTTTCAGATGGTTGTAATTGTCATCGGGCTATGTGTCATTGCCTATCTGGCCAGCACGATGACCGGTGGGGTTTGGCCTGTGATTGAACACGCTGCGCAGCACGACAAATTCAATTTCTGGCCGGAGTTGAATGCGGTGGCCATGCTGGGCTTTCTTGCTTCGTTTCTAACGCTGGCCTTCGGCTCGGTGCCGCAACAGGATGTTTTCCAGCGCGCCAACTCGGCCAAAAGCGCGAATATCGCAGTGTGGGCGACGATTATCGGCGGAGTGATTTATCTGGCCTTTGCCGTGGTGCCGCTGTTTTTGACCTATTCCAGCCAGTTGATCGACCCGGCGCTGGTGGCGCGTTTGCTGGAGGATAATCCGGACGGCATTTTGCCTGCACTCATCAAGGGGCATTTCCCGCTGTATGCCCAGGTGATTTTTTACGGCGCGCTGTTGGCGGTGATTATGAGCACGGCCTCGGGAACCCTGCTTGCGCCTTCGGTCACGCTGGCGGAAAACATCATCAAGGGCTGGCTGCTGAAAAATCCCAGCGACAGGCAAATGCTCTGGCTGTTGCGTGCGGTGATTAGCGGTTTCACCCTGCTGGTGGTGGCCTATACGCTGTGGTCGCTCAGCCATTCCACCGGCATTCACGCCATGGTGGAGGCCGCCTACAAGGTGACGTTGGTGGTGGCGTTTGTACCGCTAGTGGCGGGTTTGTATTGGGCGCGCGCCAACACCTTGGGAGCCTATCTGTCGATGGGGCTGGGGGTGCTGGTGTGGATTCCGCTGGAGTTCATCACGCCGGAGGCCGAAATATCACCACATTTCTGGGGCTTTTTGGCCAGTATCGTCGGCATGATCGTCGGGTCTTATCGGGCTCCAACGGCTAGGGTTTTTGCCTCGAAGACGACGTGAGCATAAACCACGCTGCACCGAGCAGGGCGGCCAGTACCGAGGCGGAAAGGATGGCGGTTTTGGCTATGTCCAGAACATGGGGGTGATGCTCAAAACTCAATTGGTCGATAAAGATCGACATGGTAAAACCAATACCGGCAATCAGCCCTGCGCCGAACACATGCCCCATGTTGACCCCATCCGGCAGGCGCGCAATACCTGAGCGCACCGCCAACCAGCTGAACAGGGTGATTCCGATGGGCTTGCCCACCACCAGGCCAAGCATGATTCCGATCACTACCGGGTGGCTGAAGGTGCTTGCCAAATCGTCAAGCTGAACCGCGACCCCCGCATTGGCCAGCGCAAATAGCGGAACAATAAGAAAGGCGACAGGTAGGGCGAGCATGTGCTCAAGGCGCACCAGGGGTGGCTGGATCGCGTACAGACCGGTTTGCAGGGTTTCCAGCATGTGCAACTGCTCTTTATTCGCCAGTAGCGTTGCCGGAGTCTTCGTATTCTGGCCTTCCTGGTCGAAACGCTCCATCAGCTCACGCACCTGCTTGCTGAAATGGGTCTGCGTAAAACGCGAGGAGGTTGGAATGGTGAACGCGGTGAGTACGCCTGCGACCGTGGCATGAACCCCGGATTGCAGCACGGCATACCACAGCAGGCCGCCCAGAATAAGGTAGGGGATGGGCGAGCGCACATTGGCGGCATTGAGCAAAACCATGATCGCCAAAAGACCCGCCGCCAGGAGCAGAGCGCCGGTATGCAGGTCTTCGGTGTAAAACAGCGCAATCACCACCACCGCGCCCAAGTCGTCCACAATGGCCAGCGCGACCAGAAACATCAGCAAAGCCTTGGGTACACGCGAGCCCAATAAGGCCATCACGCCCACGGCGAAGGCGATGTCGGTGGCCATGGGAATGCCCCAGCCGACGGCGAACTCGCTGCCCTGATTTATGGCGTAAAACAACAGGGCGGGAACCACCATGCCGCCCAAGGCCGCAAACATCGGCAGAGCGGCCTGACGCGGGGTAGCGAGATCACCGGCCAGAACTTCGTTCTTGATTTCCAGCCCGACCAGAAAGAAAAACAGCGCCATCAAGCCATCGTTAATCCAGTGGTGCAGCGATTTTTCCAGTCGCCAATCGCCCACCGCCAGCGACAGCGGCGTTTCCCACAGATGATGAAAACTATGGGCAAGCGCGCTATTGGCCAATACCATGGCGACCACGGTGGCGGCCATTAACATCAGGCCGCTCGCGCTTTCCCAGCGGATAAAGCGCTCGAAAGGTGACATGACATGCTGGAAAATGCGCTCCAGCGCGTTATCGGTTTGTTGCTCGTGGTGGCTCGAAAGCATGAATAAAGCCTCTGCTTGAAGTGGGTTCCGGGCTAAAGCCTACAAGATAATGGCTGCTTTGTGTGAGGATGCTGCTGCACGACGTAGTGCCTGGGGTGTCGCTCAATAGGCTTCATGGCCATGATTTTCAGTAGCTTAGATATGGGTTGAATACGCTTCATGGTGGTCTGCGTGGCTGGTCTGTTTTTTTGCCTTGTGTGTCCTTTAATTTCTTGAACAGGTGTTTTTCCCATGCGTGGATTGAAGTTTGGCGGGCTATTGCTGCCCATGCTTATGCTCTGGGGGTTGCCCTGGGGGTTGGTCGGTATGCAGACCTCCTGGGCGAGTGAAACGATGCACACGGAGCTTGCTCAGGTCTCGTTGACCGGGAGTTTTTGGGCGATGCTGGCCTTGGGGGTTTTCATTCTGGCGTATGGCCTGGTGATTGCCGAAGAGAACATTCATCTGCGCAAATCCAAGCCGATGGTGATTGCGGCGGGCGTTATCTGGGTGCTGGTGGCGCTGGCCTTTGCCGGAGCAGGGCAGCCGGAGTCCGCCGGAGTCATGCTCAAGGAGGTGGTGGCGGAATATGCCGAGCTGCTGCTGTTTTTGCTGGCCGCCATGACCTTTATCAATCTGTTACAGGAACGTGGGCTATTTGATGCCTTGCGTAGCTGGCTGGTGTCGCGTGGCTTTTCTCTGCGCACGATCTTCTGGTTGACGGGCGTGCTGGCCTTTTTCATCTCCCCGGTGGCGGATAATTTGACCACGGCGCTGGTGATGGGCGCGGTGGTCATGGCGGTAGCCGGAACGGAGCGAGGCTTCGTGGTGCCTGCACTTATCAGTATTGTGGTGGCGGCAAACGCGGGCGGGGCGTTCAGCCCCTTTGGCGACATTACCACCCTGATGGTCTGGCAAAAGGGTATGGTGCAATTTCATGAGTTCTCCGCGCTGTTTATTCCGTCCCTGGTCAACTGGCTGGTGCCGGCTTTTATTCTCTCGTTAGCGGTACCGAAGATGCAGCCCACAGCGGTGGCTGAACAGCCGCGTGTGAAGCAGGGCGGCTTTATCGCCCTGGGTTTGTTTATGGCCAGCATTGCTCTGGCGGTAGTGATGCACAATGAATTGCATCTGCCGCCGATGCTCGGCTTGATGACCGGCTTGGGAGCCTTGATGGTGCTGGGCTATTTCATTCGGCGCGGTGAGGGCGAGCGCAGCCTGGAGTCCGTTCTTCCGGGGGGGATAAATGACATTTCCGAGCTGACGCGGTATTTCAAGCCGAAAGACAAACCCTTCGATATTTTCATTTCCATGAAACGCGCGGAGTGGGACACGCTGCTATTTTTCTACGGGGTGATCCTGAGCGTGGGCGGCCTGGGCGCACTGGGCTATCTGGCTGCGTTGTCGAACCTGATGTACGTCGAACTTGGCGCAACCACCGCCAACCTGCTGGTCGGTTTGCTTTCGGCGGTAGTGGACAATATCCCGGTGATGTACGCCGTATTGAGCATGAATCCAGACATGTCACATGGGCAGTGGCTACTGGTCACCATGACGGCTGGTGTCGGCGGCTCGCTGCTCTCGGTCGGCTCGGCGGCAGGCGTGGGACTGATGGGGCAGGCACGCGGCGTGTACACCTTTATGGCGCATCTGCGCTGGAGTTGGGCGGTGTTACTGGGTTATGTGGCGAGTATTCTGGTTCATCTCTGGTTGAATGCTGCATTGATGTGAGTTGATACAAGGCGCAGCCATTACTGGCGTTGGGGCGTTTTTCCCCAGGCGAGAAGCTCTGATTCAGCTCAATAATGCGCCTAATGCACTGTCCAAGTGTCAAGACCCGGGTTTTGCGTAAGTCCTAAACAAATAAAATCAATCAATCCAATCGAGCATCGGGGCGACGCATAGACGATGCGTGTCAAATCTGGACGATGGCTCCGAGGGGCGCGCGACAGTGGATTGCATGGCTTAGATGGGCTGATGGTAGGCGGGGCTGAGTTCACGCACCGCTTGAACCAGTGCCGCAACATGCTCCGGATGGATGCCTGGGTGAATGCCATGTCCCAGATTGAATACATGACCCTCGCCATGACCATACGCGGCCAGCACGCTGGCGACTTCTTCACGAATCCGCTCAGGCGAGGTGTAAAGCACATTCGGATCCATATTGCCCTGGAGCGCAACCTTGGCTCCGACGCGCTGGCGCGCCAGCCCAAGATCGCTTGTCCAGTCCAGTCCCAAGGCATCGGCACCTGAATCAGCCATGACCTCCAGCCATTGACCGCCGCCCTTGGTGAACAGTACGACAGGCACTTTGCGTCCGTCATGTTCGCAAGTGAGCTGCGCAATGACCTTGCGCATGGGTTCCAGAGAGAAGCGCAGGTAATCACGCGGCGAGAGCATTCCGCCCCAGGTATCAAAAATCATCACGGCCTGCGCCCCAGCGGCGATCTGCCCATTAAGGTAGGTGGCGACTGATTGGGTGATTTTGTCCAAAAGACGATCCATCAAGGCTGGCTGATCGAACATCATGCCCTTGGTCTTGGAAAAATCCCGACTACCTTCGCCTTCAACCATGTAGGCGGCCAGCGTCCACGGGCTGCCGGAGAAACCGATCAGTGGCACGCGTCCGTGCAGTTCGCGGCGAATGGTACGCACAGCATCCATCACGTAGCGCAATTCGCCTTCCGGGTCGGGAATAGGCAAGCGCTCAACATCGGCGGCGCTGCGAATCGGATGGGCAAAGCGCGGGCCTTCGCCTTCATAAAAGCCAAGGCCCAAGCCCATGGCATCCGGTACGGTGAGAATGTCAGAAAACAGAATCGCCGCATCCAGCTCAAAACGATCCAGCGGCTGCAAGGTGACCTCGCAAGCCAGTTCCGGGTTTTTGCACAGATTCAAAAAATTGCCCGCCTTGGCGCGGGTGGCGCGATATTCAGGCAGGTAGCGTCCAGCCTGGCGCATAATCCACAACGGGGTGCGATCCACGGGTTGACGTAGCAGGGCACGCAGGAAACGGTCGTTTTTGAGTTCGCTCATGGGATTATTTTGCTATTGCGTCGAAGGAATAAATGGTTGGCCACAGAGAACGCGGAGAATAGAGGGCTTACGCAAAACGAGGATTGAGCCTCCTTACCCCAACCCTCTCCCGCTTGCGGGAGAGGGGGTGAAAACAGCGCACCCTTACCTATTGATCCTTGCCTGAGTGAACCTTGAATGGACGGTAGGAGCGGGCTTGCCCGCGAAGTCTTCAACATACGCTTTTTTGCGGGCAAGCGCCGATCCTGCGCTTCAAGATATTTTCGTGCCGCACAATTAAGTCGCTTATGCAATGAATGGGCTCACAGGGGTTGCCGGGCGATTGAGAATGCAGTCTTTTTCCCCTCTGTGTCCTCATGTGGCTAAAATCGGATTTCACACGCCAAGGTAATCGAGAATGCCCTTGGCCGCTTCCCGGCCTTCAAATACGGCGGTGACCACCAGGTCAGAGCCGCGCACCATGTCACCGCCAGCGAAGACCTTGGGATTGCTGGTTTGGTGCGCTAACTTGCTGTGCGCGGGTGCAATCACGCGACCGTCTGGGTGGAGTTCGATACCAAAATCGGTCATCCACGGTGCGGGCGAGGGGCGGAAGCCGAAGGCGATCAATACCGCATCCGCAGGTACGATTTCCTCTGAACCAGGCACGACTTCCGGGCTGCGGCGACCACGTTTGTCCGGCGCGCCGAGGCGCGTTTGCACGAACTTCACGCCTTCCACTTGGCCGTGGCCGACAATTTCGACTGGCTGGCGGTTGAACAGGAAATGTGCGCCTTCTTCTTTGGCGTTCGCCACTTCACGCTTGGAGCCAGGCATGTTGTCTTCATCACGGCGATAAGCACAGGTGACACTCGCCGCACCCTGGCGCAGCGAGGTGCGTGTGCAGTCCATGGCCGTATCACCGCCGCCAAGCACAATCACGCGCTTGCCCTGCATATTGATGAAGTCGTGCGCGTCCTTTTCCACACCCAGCAGGCGGTTGATATTGGAAATCAGGAAAGGTAGGGCATCGTACACGCCAAAGGTGTCTTCGCCTGGGAAGCCGCCTTTCATGTAGCTGTAGGTTCCCATGCCCATGAACACCGCATCATAGTCATCCAGCAGGCTTTGGAAGCTCAGATCCTTGCCAATCTCGGTGTTCAGGCGGAACTCAATCCCCATGCCTTCCATGATTTCACGGCGGGTCTGCATGACCTCTTTTTCCAGCTTGAACGGTGGAATACCGAAGGTCAGCAGGCCGCCAATCTGGGCGTAACGATCAAAAACCACGGCTTGTACGCCATTGCGCGCCAGAATATCGGCACAGCCAAGACCTGCAGGGCCTGCGCCAATAATGGCCACGCGCTTGCCGTTCGCGACAACAGCGCTCATGTCAGGACGCCAACCTTGTTTCACGGCCTCGTCGGTAATGTATTTTTCGATCGAGCCGATGGTCACGGCACCAAAGCCATCGCCTGCGCCAAAGCTGTCGCTATTTAGCGTACACGCCCCTTCACACAGGCGATCCTGAGGGCAGACGCGACCGCATACTTCGGGCAAGGAGTTGGTCTTGTGCGACATTTCCGCCGCTTCAAACAGATTACCTTCCGCGACAAGCTTCAGCCAGTTAGGAATAAAATTGTGAACCGGGCATTTCCACGAGCAGTAGGGATTACCACACCCAAGGCAACGATCGGCCTGGCTGGATGCCGCTTTAGGGTCGAACTGGCCGTAAATTTCCTTGTACATCTGTACACGTACATCGGCCTTGATTTTGCCTGGGTCTTGGCGAGGAACATCGATAAATTGGAATACGTTACTCATTTGGCATTACCCGTACTGGCGGTTGGCTATGATTTGCACCGAATGGAAAAGCCCTAAACAAAACCACGCATAACATCCTGGAGAATGTTCAAGAGGTGAAATAGAGTCCATTTTTTAGGCACCGATCGTACCAAAACGAAGCAGACTGAAGGGGCAAACGACTTCGTTTCTTGATCGGTTTGTTTTGCTATGTCGCAAGGCTGGGCTTAAATGATGAAGTCTCAGCTGAGCGAAATTTTAGCTCAATGCAGCCTTGATGCGTGCACTGACCAGGCTCATGTCGGCTCGACCTTGAAGCTGCGGCCTGAGTTGATTCATCACGGCACCCATTTCGCGCACACTGCTCGCGCCCGAGGATTGAATAGCCTGGGCAATGAGCGCCTCAATTTCATCATCACTTAAAGGGGCGGGGAGGTAGCTCTGAATCACGCCCAGCTCGTAGGCTTCCTGCTGTTCGAGATCTTCACGCCCAGCGGTTTTATACTGTTCCATGGACTCACGGCGCTGTTTGGCCATTTTGTCGAGGATAGAGAGGACATCGGCATCCGTCAGCTCAATGCGCTCGTCCACTTCCTTTTGTTTCAGCGTGGACTGAATCAGGCGAATCACGCCAAGGCGCGGCTTGTCGCCAGATTTCATTGCAGCCTTCATTTCATCGGTCAGATGTTGCTTGAGGGTGCGTTCAGTAGCGTCGCTCATGCTGAAACCTCATGTTTCATGGAGTGAGAAGTGGGGGGGCGAGAAGATAAAGGCTGGATAAACCAGCCTTGATAACGAGCACTCAGTAGAGGCGAGTGCGGCGTGCGGCTTCTTTTTGCAGGCGCTTTTCGTTGCGCTTGACCGCCGAGCCGAGGCGACGCTTGCGTTCAGTCGTGGGCTTTTCGTAGAACTCGCGGGCGCGCAGCTCAGTGATGACACCGGCTTTTTCGACGGTGCGCTTGAAACGACGGATGGCAACCTCAAAAGGCTCGTTTTCTTTGATACGGACGGAAGGCATGAAGGCTCCAAGTGGGTTAGTAAACCGAACCGGCGGGTTTGCTGGTTGGCTGTGCGGTTAGTGTCTTATCGACAAGTCAAATAGTTAGGCGCGGGATTATACGTCCTGCGTCTGGCAATGCAACAATAACGAACTTTTCTGGATTGAATAAGCGGCGGAAATCACAAAATGATGGTTCTTGGTATCGAAACTTCGTGCGATGAAACAGCGTGTGCCTTGTATTCGGCTGCGCGAGGGCTGGTGGGTGATCGCGTACTGACACAGGCCATTCATGCAGAATATGGCGGGGTCGTGCCTGAATTGGCCTCACGCGATCATGTGCGGTATTTATTGCCGATGGTGGATGCGTTGTTGCGTGAAACAGGCGTGTCGCGCAGCGAGTTGGATGGAGTTGCCTATACCGCAGGCCCAGGTTTGTTGGGGGCGCTGTTGGTGGGCTCGGCTTTTGGTGCGGGATTGGCGTTTGCCCTGGGCGTGCCGGCGATGGAGGTGCATCACATGGAGGGACATGTGCTCGCGCCGATGCTGGACGATGCAAGCATCAAGCCGCCGTTTGTTGCGCTACTGGTTTCCGGTGGGCACACCATGTTGGTGGCCGTGCCCGAGATTGGGCGTTACGAAGTGCTGGGCGAGAGCCTGGATGATGCGGTGGGCGAGGTGTTCGACAAGGTGGCCAAGCAGATGGGCTTGGGCTATCCCGGTGGTGCGGCCTTGGCCAGGCTGGCGGAGTCGGGGCGAGCACCGACGCAAGCCGGGGTGCCGCCCTTTCCGCGCCCGATGACCGACCGACCTGGGCTTGAGTTTAGTTTTAGCGGCTTGAAAACGCGGGCGATGCTGATTTTGCGTCAGCTCGAGGCGGGAGAGGATCCTGCGCAGGGGCGTGCCGATGTGGCGCGTGCCTTGCAGGAGGCGATGGTAGATACCTTGGTCATCAAATGCGTGCGCGCTTTGGAGCAGCTTGGAATGCAGAACGTGGTGGTGGCGGGCGGTGTAGGCGCTAATCTGTATTTGCGTGAGCGCTTGCGTGCGACATTGGAACAGCGTGGTGGCCAGGCGTATTTCCCGCGTCAGGCTTTTTGTACTGATAATGCCGCCATGATTGCCTATGCGGGCTGCTTGCGTTTGCAGGCCGGGCAGGGGCGCTTGGTGTCAGGTTTTGCGGCGCGTGCGCGCTGGCCGCTGGATCAGCTTTCGCCCTTGGTTTGAGTCGTATCCTGGGCGGTTTTCTTCTGGCCAATGCGTGTCTCCTTGCCTTGGATAAGGCGTTGGATATTGCCCACATGTCGCCAGATCAGTAGTGCGCTCATCAGGCTAATCGCGCCGATCAAGCTCATATTCAAATGTAAAAGCCAGGCGATGATCGGCGCAGCCAGGGCAGCTATCAGCGCGGCGAGCGAGGAGTAGCGCAGGGTAAAAGCCATTAACAGCCACACGGCCAATGTTCCCAATCCTAGCCAGGGTGAAAGCCCAAGCAAGACACCGAGTGCGGTGGCTACGCCCTTGCCGCCCTTGAACTGGAAAAATAGCGGGAACAGGTGACCGATAAAGGCGGCAAGCGCCGTCAGTGCAATGATTAAATCGCTGGCATCCAGGGCGCGCGCGGCCAGCACAGGAATCAGTCCTTTTAATAGGTCGCCAAGCAATGTCGCCAAGGCCGCAAATTTATGGCCGGTACGCAGAACATTGGTGGCTCCGGGGTTGCCGGAACCGATGGTACGCGGATCGGGCAGGCCGAATAGACGGCTTACGATTACGGCAGTGGCAATTGAGCCGAGCAGGTAGGCGGCGAAGGGGAGGGCATAGGTAAGCCAGGTCATGGAGGGAATGGTCGATTAGTAAGGATGTGCGGATGATACGTGGGCGGCGAGAGGACACCAAGCCGTGGTTATGAGGCAGCTTGTACTTCATCCTGTGTGCCGAATATAGACAGGACTTACGCAAAACCCGGATCTAGCCCTCTCGCCCCTCGCAAGGAGAGTGAAGCGAGGGGGCGAAGCCGCTGGGGAGAGGGGGCGCAACCTTTGCCAAAACATAGATTTGTGCCAACTTCACCACCCTCTCCCCCGCCCTCCCCCATCAAGGGGGAGGGGTGAAAACCGCCATCTTGCGTAAGTTCTAATAGAAACGCTGCCCCGACTTTTGATGCTGTTGGGTCATTGATCTTGGTGCTCTCGTGTAGCATCGGCGTTTCTTGGATTTCTGTGTGGGTGTGTTTTGAGCGATTTGTCTGGGGCAAGGCTGCCGGTGGTTTGGCTGCACGGTTGGGGCATGAGTTCGGCGATTTGGCAGGCGGTGCCAGCGTTTGCGCAGCATGATTCGCTGGCGTTGGATTTGCCGGGGCATGGTGCTGCATCGTGGGATGTAGCGTTGGGGAGTGATGTAACGCACTGGGCGGAGGCTTTGTTAGAGCGCGCACCGCCGAGGGCGCTTTGGGTGGGCTGGTCGTTGGGTGGCTTGCTGGCTTTGGAGGTGGCGCGGCTTGCGCCTGAGCGCGTTGCCGGTTTGTATTTACTGGCGAGCAGTCCGTGCTTTGTGGTGAGGGATGATTGGTCTTGCGCGATGAGTGAAGAGAGCTTTGCGCAGTTTGAGGCGGGGCTGGTGCAAGATCATGCCCTGACCCTGCGGCGTTTTTTGGCGCTGCAAAGCGTGGGTGCGGGTGATGCGCAACGGGTGCGTGGCCTGTTGAACGCGGCAGCGCTGGATGCGGAGCGAGCGGACGTGCGTGCTTTGCAGGCTGGATTGGGTGTTTTGCGTCAGGCGGATTTGCGGCATGTTCTGGCAACTTTGCGCCTGCCTTGGGCGGTGATGTTGGGTGGTTTGGATCGTATTGTGCCGCCGTGTATCGCCGAGGCTTATCAAGCGTGGCAAGCGGATGTTCCGCTGTTGGTGCGGGCGCGTGCGGGTCATGCTCCTTTTTTATATGAGAATAATGATGTGTTGCAGGACGGGCGGGATGTTCAATCCTGGTTGCTTGCCATGCAGGAGTCGGTGTGATGAATGAGTACCAGGTGGATAAGCCGCGTGTGCGTCGGGCGTTTGATCGTGCGGCAGCCAGCTATGCGCAGTATGCCAAGCTGCAAGCCTTGGTGCGTGAGGAGATGCTGGCGCGCCTGCAAGGCTTGAAAATTGAACCGCAAACCGTGGTGGATTTGGGTTGCGGCACGGGTGCGGCGATGCGGGTTTTACGTCAGCGTTATCCGCGCGCACAGATTCTGGGTCTGGATTTTTCGACGGGTATGTTGCAGGAGGCGCGGCGCTGGCGACCCTGGATGCGCAAGCCGTTGTGGGTTTGTGGGGATATGGAGCGCCTGCCGCTGCGTGATGCCAATGTGGATGTGTTGTTTTCCAGTCTGAGCGTGCAATGGGGGAATACGCTGGCGGATACCTTGGCTGAGGCGCGGCGCGTGCTCAAGCCGGGTGGGGTATTGATGTTTTCCACACTGGGACCGGATACGCTCAAAGAGTTGCGTGCAGCCTGGCGCGCCGCCGATGACGGCGCGTATGCGCATGTGAATATGTTTTATGACATGCACGATGTGGGGGATGCCTTGTTGCGCGCAGGGCTGCGTGATCCGGTGATGGATGTGGAGCGGATGCGGCTTGATTACCCGGATGTTGATGCGGTGATGCGCAGTCTGAAGGGGATTGGAGCGCAGAATAGTATGCAGGGGCGTGCGCGTGGTTTGACGACCAAGGCGCGTTTGCAGCGTGTGTGTGATGCGTATGAAAGTCAGCGCGGCGCGAACGGTTTTTTGCCCGTAACGTATGAAGTGGTGTATGGCCTGGCTTGGGGTGGTGAGGCCGGGTGTTATCCGGCAAATGCGACGGGTGAGGTGCGTGTGCCGCTACATGCGTTGCTTGGGAGAAGTAAAAATTAATCAAACTTTTTTATGCAGAGTGCGATTAAGTTGGATACGTGTTTGAAAAGACCATATAAAACATGGCATTGCGCGAATATCCTAGATTTTTGCCCGGAAAAAGAATCAACTTTAGCGTTTCCTAACGTTGCAGTACCATGCCCTGCACTGGAGTAAGCCGGAAAAGTTCCCTTTTTTGTGCAAATTCCTCTGGTTCTAAATTTTGGAGGGTCGTACAGATGACTATGAGTACAACAGCCGGCGGCGTGGCAGGCACTCATGCCAGTCCGATGGCAGGCAAAGCCGCAGCGGTAGAGCAATATAACTACGATATCGTCAAAAAATTCGCCATCATGTCCCTGGTCTGGGGTGTGTTGGGGATGTTTGCCGGTGTGTGGATCGCCAGTGAGTTGGCGTGGCCGTTCTTGAACTTTGATGTGGCCGAAATTACCTTCGGTCGCTTGCGTCCGGTTCACACAACGTTGGTGATTTTTGGTTTTGGCGGTAGCGCGCTGTTCGCAACCTCATACTACATTGTGCAGCGCACCTGCCAGGCGCGCCTGTGGGGCGGTCGCTGGTTGGCAGAGTTCACCTTCTGGGGCTGGCAGGTCGGCGTGGGTGCTGGCGTGATTCTTTATATGCTGGGCTTTACCCAAGGTCGTGAGTATGCCGAGTTCGTATGGCCGCTGGACATTGCCATCGCGGTGGTCTGGGTGACGTACTTCCTTGTGTACACCATGACCTTGGTCAATCGTTCACAGCCGCATATCTACGTTGCCAACTGGTTCTTTATGGCCTTTATTTTGGCTACTGCCTTGTTGCACATCTTCAACAACCTTGCTGTGCCGGTGTCTTTTACCAGTCTTGAGTCCTACAGTCTGTTCTCCGGTGTACAGGATGCGATGACCCAGTGGTGGTACGGGCACAACGCGGTAGGTTTCTTTCTGACCGCCGCGTTCCTCGGGATGATGTACTACTTCGTGCCCAAGCAAGCGGGGCGTCCGATCTACTCCTATCGTCTGTCGATTGTGCACTTCTGGGCGCTGTCCTTCCTTTACATGTGGGTGGGTACGCATCACCTGCACTGGACGGCGATTCCTGACTGGACATCAACGCTGGCGGCGACCTTCTCTATCCTGCTGTTGCTGCCCTCATGGGGCGGTATGATTAACGGCGTGATGACCCTCTCTGGTGCCTGGGACAAGCTGCGCACCGACCCGATCATTCTGTTCATGATTACTGCGCTGTCCTTCTATGGCATGTCCACCTTTGAAGGTCCGCTGATGTCACTTAAAAGCGTGAACGCGCTCTCGCATTACACCGACTGGACGGTAGGTCACGTGCATTCGGGTGCGCTTGGCTGGGTGGCGATGATTACTTTTGGCTCGTTCTATCACCTGATTCCCCGTCTGTGGGGCGTATCCAAGGGGATGTACAGCACCAAGATGATTTACGTGCACTTCTGGCTGGCGACGATCGGTATCGTGCTTTACATCTCCTCCCTGTGGGTGGCAGGTATCGGTCAAGGCTTGATGCTGCGTGCTTTCGATGAGTTCGGTAACCTGGGTTACACCTTCATCGAAACCGTGGTGTTCATGCACGCGCCTTATGTGGTGCGTGCGATTGGTGGCATGTTCTTCCTCGCGGGCATCATCCTCATGGTTTACAACGTATACATGACGATTGCGGGTGCGAAGCGCAGTGCTGAGGTTGATGTTACCGCGCAGTCTGCCGCCGTTGCCCGCTGATTGGAGAGAATCGAATGAAGCACGAAAGCGTTGAAATTAATGCCGGTTTACTGATTGTCCTCACGTTGACGGTCATCAGTATCGGTGGCTTGGTTGAAATTGTTCCACTGTTCCACATCAAGGACACGGTGGAAGAGGTCAAGGGCGTGCGTCCCTATACTCCGCTGGAGTTGCGTGGCCGCGACCTGTATATCCGTGAAGGTTGCTATGCCTGCCATTCGCAAATGATTCGTCCGTTCCGTGATGAATACCTGCGTTATGGTCACTATTCACTGGCAGCGGAGTCCAAGTATGACCACCCCTTCCAGTGGGGCTCCAAGCGTACCGGGCCGGATATTGCGCGCTTGGGTGAAAAGTATTCCGATCAATGGCAAACCCAGCACTTGATTCGTCCACAAGCGGTTGTGCCTGAATCCATCATGCCTGCCTATCCCTGGCTGCAAAAAAATGATCTGAAATACGGTGATATCGAGAACCGTATGCGCGCATTGAAAGCTACAGGTGTGCCTTACTCACTCACCGCAGAGGAGTATCAGGCGAACGTGAATGATTTTGGTCAGTCGATGGCGGATAAGCTGCATATTCCGAATGCCACAGCCACGCTTGAAGCCGAAGCCAAAGGGCGCGATTGGGATGGACAGAAGGATCGTATTACCGAAATGGATGCGATGGTGGCTTACTTGCAAATGTTGGGTACTTTGGTTGATTTCAAGAAATACGATCAGGGCTACTTTGCGAGTTTCCGCTAAGGTTTTGTGCCTGGATTTTGCGATGATGAGTACGTTAAAAAGGGTGAATGGCAATGTCTGAACTTTGGATGTGGTTGGGTAATTTAACCAATAGCAAAATTACGGCATTGCTGATTTTCTTCACGAGTTTCGTGGTGATCGTGCTCTATGTGTATAGCGGCAAAAAACGCAAGGCCAGGCTCGAATCTTACAAGGACATTCCGTTTGTTGACGATCACGACAGAATTCCCGGCGCATCTGCTGGAAAGAATAAGGGAGATAACTAATCATGGCGCTCTCAAGCGAAAAAAAGGCCGGCCAGGTCGAAACCACCGGGCATGTGTGGGATGATGATTTGCGCGAATATAACAATCCGCTGCCACGCTGGTGGCTGTGGGCCTTTTACGCCACCATCGTGTTCTCAGTGGTGTATTGGATCATGTTTCCGGCATGGCCGGTCTTCAAAACATTCACTCCGGGTTTGAGTACGCTGGAAGTGGAAATTGACGGCAAACCGACCCAGGTGCCTTGGAACTCGCGTTACCTGTTCTTGCAGGAAATGCAGATCAGCCCGGCTGCTGTGCGTCAGCGTGAGTTTATCGAAAAGGTCAATAGCGCAAATTTTGAGCAGATTGTTGCCGATCCGAATATGCTGGCATTTGCCCGTTCCATGGGGGCGGGGCTGTTTGGTGAAAATTGCGCGGCCTGTCATGGTCAGGGTGGTCAGGGCAACTTGCCGAACTATCCCAGTCTTGCGGATGACGAATGGTTATGGGGTGCTTCGTTTGAAGTCATCAGTAAAGACATTCACAACGGCTTGAAGGGTAATATGCCCGCATTCCCCACCATCAAGGGTGAGGCGCTGACAGATCTTTCGAACTATGTGTTAAGCATGTCGGGTCTGGAGGTTGATGCTGCGTCTGCTTCGCGCGGCAAGGCCGGGTTCGCCATGTGTGCGGCCTGCCACGGTGCGGAAGGCAAGGGTAATCCCATGCTGGGCGCGCCCAATCTTACCAATCTGGGTTGGTCGAACATCGACATCAATGGCGCTCCGTCCATCGATGCTAAGCGTCAGATGGTCGAGCATGTGATCAGTAATGGCATTCAGCGTCAGATGCCCGGTTTTACCAATCGTCTCTCTCCGGTGGAGATCAAGATGCTGACTGTGTACGTGCATGAGCTTTCCGGCGGTCAGGTTGCTGCCAAGTAAGCTTTCAGCTCGTTGAGCATGAGTCAAAAGCCGGCGCAAGTCGGCTTTTTTGTGGGTTGAGTTTGTATTGAGGGCTTGGATCATGGGTTATGTAGAGTCCATAGCAAACAGGGCGCAGGCTTTGGGTGATTTGTTGTCGCTGCATGGCGGATGTATCGCAGCGGCGGAATCATGTACCGGCGGTTGGTTGGCTAAGGCGGTGACGGATATTGCAGGTAGTTCAGCCTGGTTTGATCGCGGCTTTGTCAGCTATAGCAATCAGGCCAAGCAAGACATGCTGGGCGTGCCGGAAGCGGTGTTGCGTGCGTATGGCGCGGTGAGTGAAGCGAGTGTTTTGGCGATGGCTGAGGGCGCGTTACAGCATAGCCAAGCGGATATGAGTGTGGCCATTAGCGGTATTGCAGGGCCGGGTGGCGCGACACCTGATAAGCCGGTGGGTGCGGTGTGGCTGGCGTGGGCGCGGCGTGGTGAAGATGCGCTGGCACGTCACTATATGTTTGCAGGTGATCGTGAAGCGGTGCGTGCGCAGGCGGTGATGGCCGGGTTGGATGGGCTTTTGGAGTTGATCAAAGCCCGCTAATCAATCTGGATTCTCGCTGGATTCATGCGGTCATCGTTGAAGTGCTCTGTTTAGCCTGATTTTTTGGCGTAAAATCACCCCCTGTTTTTGATTTTCAGGTCGTTGCGCTCTTTTTATGACCGAATTCCTGCTTATTTTCATCAGTACGGTGCTGGTCAATAACTTCCTGTTGGTGAAGTTTCTTGGCTTGTGTCCGTTTATGGGGGTTTCGCGCAAGCTGGAGACCGCCATGGGTATGGGGCTGGCGACAACTTTTGTGCTTACTCTGTCTTCCGTGTTGAGCTATCTGGCGCAGACCTACCTGCTGGAGCCGTTCGGCCTGGAGTATTTGCGCACCATCGCCTTTATCGTGCTGATTGCGGCGGTGGTGAATTTCACCGAGATGGCGTTGAAAAAGGCCAGCCCCTTGCTGCATAACGTGTTGGGCATTTATCTGCCTTTAATTACCACCAATTGTGCGGTGTTGGGCGTGGCGCTGTTGAATGTGCAGGAAGATCACAACCTGGCGCAAGCGGCGGTGTACGGTTTTGGTGCGGCGGTGGGATTTTCGCTGGTGTTGGTGCTGTTTGCTGCCATGCGTGAGCGACTGGCGGCGGCGGATGTGCCCAAGCCGTTTCAGGGCACGCCGATTGGCCTGGTGACGGCGGGTTTGATGGCGCTGGCGTTTATGGGCTTTGCCGGGCTGGTTAAAGTCTGATGTGGACGGCGATGCTGGTATTCAGCCTGCTGGCCTTGGTGCTGGGGCTGTTGCTTGGGTTCGCAGGCCAGGCCTTCAAGGTTGAGGGCGATCCGCTGGCCGACAAAATTGACGCGCTGTTGCCGCAAACGCAGTGCGGGCAGTGCGGCTATCCCGGTTGTCGCCCCTATGCGGAGGCGATTGCCTGCGGTGAGGCGGATATTAACCAATGCCCGCCCGGCGGCGAGGCGACTATCAAGGCGTTGGCGGATCTGTTGGGGGTGGAGCCCAAGCCGCTGAGTGCCGAGCATGGCGTGGAAAAACCGAAAACAGTGGCCTGGATTGATGAACAGCTGTGTATCGGCTGCACGCTGTGCATTCAGGCCTGTCCGGTGGATGCGATTGTCGGCGCGCCGAAGCTTATGCACACGGTGATTGTGGATGAATGTACGGGTTGTGAGTTGTGCGTTGCGCCCTGCCCGGTGGATTGTATTTACATGCTGCCGCTAAAACCTGCATTGGAGCAGTGGCGCTGGCCGAGTCCAGTGGAGCGCGTGGAGATTGCGGCACCTCATGTGAGTGAGGGACGGACGCAGGCTTTTTCTGAGCGTGAGGGCGCAGCATGAGCGAGCGCATTCTGCACCGTTTCCCCGGCGGCCTGCACCCGGAGCAGCATAAGCGCGAATCGAACGGCACGCCGATTCGTCGGGCTGCATTGCCTGCGCAGTTGGTCATTCCGCTGAAGCAGCATATCGGCGCGGCGGCTGAGGCGCTGGTCAAGGTGGGCGAGCGCGTGCTGCGCAATCAGCGCCTGGCTAAGGCGGATGGTTACGTCAGTGCACCTATTCACGCGCCGACATCGGGCAGGGTGCTGGCGATTGAAGAGCGTGTCGTGCCGCATCCTTCCGGCCTGAGTGCGCCCTGTATCGTGCTTGCGGTCGATGGTTTGGATGAGGCGCTGCAAGCGTTCGAGCCGTGGGTGGATTTCACGGCCATTGCGCCGCTGTTGCTGCGCGAACGGGTGCGCGAGGCGGGCATTGTCGGCTTGGGCGGCGCGGTTTTTCCCAGTGCAGTGAAAATGGCGGGTACACCCGGTACAGCGATTCACACCGTGTTGCTCAATGGCGCGGAATGCGAGCCGTACATCACCTGTGATGATCGTGTGATGCGTGAGCGTGCGGACGAGGTGCTGCGTGGCGGTCAGATTTTGATGGTTGTGGTCGGGGCGCAGAAGTGCCTGGTCGGTGTGGAAGACAACAAGCCCGAGGCGCTTGCCGCCCTGCGTGAGGCCGCGCGCCAATTGGGGGATGCGCGTTTCGAGATCGTGGCTATTCCGACGATTTATCCTTCGGGTGCGGAAAAACAGCTGATTCATGTGCTCACTGGAGAAAAAATCAGTCGTGAAACGCGCGTGACCGAGCGCGGATTTTTGGGCAACAACGTGGCCACGGCGGCGGCAATTTATCGCGCGGTGGTGCTGGGCGAGCCCTTGACCCGCCGTGTGGTGACGCTGACTGGGAGCGGTGTGCAAGCTCCCGGCAACTGGGATGTGCCGCTGGGGATGCTGGTAAGCGATTTACTCGCGCAGGCTGGCGGTTATCATCCTGATGTGGCGCGCCTGGTGTTCGGCGGGCCGATGGGCGGATTTGCCTTGAGCACCGATGAATTGCCGCTGACCAAGGCCGCCAACTGTTTGCTGGCCTTGGCTGCAAAAGATGCCCCCGCCGAGCCTTTGCCGATGCCGTGTATCCGTTGTGGTCAATGCGCTCAAGGCTGTCCGGTGGAACTCCAGCCGCAGCAACTGTTGTGGGATGCGCGGGCGGGCGACTTCGAGCGCGCCGAGAAACAAGATAGCTTGTTTGAGTGCATTGAATGCGGCATTTGTGCGGCGGTCTGTCCGTCGCATATCCCCCTGGTGCAGTATTTCCGCTACGCGAAAACCGAGATTTGGCAGCGTGAGCGTGAGCACGAAAAATCCTCACTGGCACGGGAGAGGTTTGAGTTTCGCAATACGCGCATTGAGCGTGACAAGCAGGAGCGCGAGGCTATGCTGGCGGCCAAACGCGCCCAGCTTGCAGCGCAGAAACCGGCTGAATCCGTGACCGTTGCGGGCGAGGTGGATGACAAGCAGCGCGCCATTGCCGAGGCCATGGCGCGGGCGAAGGCGCGCAAGGCGGCGCAACAGTCAGTGCAGGAGCCGGAGCACAAGCCGGAGCACAAGCCCGTGCAGGGGGATGGGGCGGGATGAACATTGTTCTATTGCACGGAATTTTTGACACCGCCCGCATTTTCAAGCGCATGATTGCAGCGCTGGAGGCCGAGGGACATCGTTGTTTCGCGCCGGATATGCGTCCTGCCGATGCGCGCCACGGCATTCATGATCTGGCTTGTTTTGTCGAACGTTACATTGGCGAGCAACTTGCGCCGGATGAGGCTTTTGCGTTGATAGGCTTCAGCATGGGAGGCGTGATTGCGCGGCAGTACATGCAGGTTTTGGGCGGCGCGGCGCGCGTGAGGGCATTTTTTCCGATTTCTTGCCCACATGCGGGTTCGTGGTGGGCGTATACCTATTTTGGGCAGGGCGCGCGCGATATGCGTCCGGCCAGCGCCCTGCTGGCACACTTGCAGGCCAGCGAATCCTGTTTGGAGGGTATGCCGATTCACAACTATTGGACTGCGCTGGATGTAGTGATTTTTCCGGCCACGCACTGCCGCTGGGCGAGGGCGGACAGCGAAATGGACGTGCGTGCATTACTGCATCGCTGGATGCCGCAGCATCCTGTTGTTTGTCAGGACATTGTGCGCCGCCTGGCTGCCCTTGCGGATGACAGAAGGGATAGTGTACGCACGATGCCGCAGGAATCTGGCTCATGAATCCGCCTCGTTTTTGGCGCGTGTTATGGCCAACAGCCTTATGGATGCTGCTGGCTTTTGTGCTGATTTTGCTGGTCGTGCGTGGTCGAACGGCGATGGTGTTGATGTTTTCCAGTATGCCGCTGATAGGGCTGCTTGAAGAGATATTGTTCAGGCCGTTGCTCAACTGGATTGCGTCGCCATTGCGTTTGCAGGCCGCACTTTGGCTGATGATTGTGGTCTCGTATCTGCAATGGACGCTGCTGGCTGCGGGTTTGGCCTATGTTTGGCGCTACTGGCGTTATCGTCGCGCCGTTCAAGGCAAGGAGGTGAGTTGATGCGTTTTCCCACCATGGTTTCGCCACACATCGCGCCTGTGAATGATGTCAGTCGCATCATGCGTCAGGTATTGCTGGCGCTTGTTCCCGGCACGTTGTTAGCGATCTATTTCTTCGGCTGGGGCGTGCTGCTGAATATCGTGCTAAGCGTGGCGGCAGGCTTATTGAGCGAGGCGGCGATGCTGGCGCTGCGCGGACGCGCGCTCAGGCCGTTTTTGAGCGACGGCAGCGTCATCGTGAGCGCCTGGCTGCTGGCGGTGTGTTTGCCGCCACTCGCGCCGTGGTGGATTCCGGTGGTCGGCATCAGTTTTGCAGTGATTTTTGCCAAGCATTTGTACGGCGGTATCGGTTACAACCTGTTTAATCCGGCTATGGTGGCCTATGCCGTTCTTCTGGTGTCTTTTCCGAAAGAAATGACGCAATGGGGCTTGCCGCAGGGTGTGGCGGCAGATTCCCTGGGTTTTATGGACAGCGTGAGGTATGCCTTTGGCGGGGTTTTACCCGCAGGCATCGCTTGGGATGCGCTTAGCGGAGCGACCGCGCTGAATGTGCTGAAGACCGAGCTAGGGCAGGGGGCGAGCTGGGATAGTCTGCGCCACAGTCCGGTTTTTGGCGCATTCGGCGGCACGGGCTGGGAATGGGTGGCGTTAGGCTGGCTGGCGGGCGGGCTGTGGATGCTGTGGCGCGGGGTGATTCAGTGGCGCATTCCGCTGGCGGTGTTGACGAGCTTTGGCCTGCTGGCGCTGGGGTTTCATCTGTATGACCCGGAGCATTTCGCCTCGCCGCTGTTTCACCTGCTAAGCGGCGGCGTGATGCTGGGGGCGTTTTTTATTGCCACAGACCCGGTCAGCGCGGCGACCACCACGCGCGGGCAGTTGATTTTTGGCGCGGGCATTGGCGCGCTGATTTTCCTGATCCGCGCTTTCGCAGGCTTCCCGGACGGGGTTGCCTTTGCGGTGTTGTTGATGAATATCGCCGCCCCCCTGATCGATCATTACACCCCGGCACGGCCTTTTGGTCGCTTGCCCAGCAAATCGCCCAAAACGTGAGTCATGCCATGAGCCATAGCATGAATCATGCACAAATCGTTTTAACCAGCCTGGTATTGGCCGCTTTTACCGTACTGGGCGTGGGGGTGGTGGCCTTGATGCACCAGCAGACCGAACCGATAATTCAGGCGCAGGCGCAGGCGGCCTTGAACCGACAGCTTGCCGCCGTACTGCCCGCAGGCTTTGATAACGACCCGGCGGCCACGGGTCGCGAGCTTGCGCCGGATGCGCTGTTGGGCGGCAAGGGTGAGCCCATGCTCTATCAGGCGCGTCAGGGTGGCAAGGTGACAGGGGTCGCCCTGAGCGTGCTGGCACCGAATGGTTACAGCGGCGCGATTCATCTTCTGGTCGGTATCACGCGCGAGGGTACGGTCAGCGGCGTGCGCGTGGTCGCGCACAAGGAAACCCCGGGTTTGGGCGACCCGATTGAAGAAGCCAAATCGCCGTGGATTCATTCTTTTATGGGCAAATCGCTCGCTGACCCCGCCGGCAAGGGCTGGGGGGTGAAAAAAGACGGTGGCATTTTCGATCAATTCACCGGCGCAACCATTACCCCGCGCGCGGTGGTGCAGGCCGTACAGCACGCATTGCAGTACGTTGAGCAGCACAAGGCTGAGCTTATGGAGATAACACCATGACCACACCCGGCATCAATAGCACGGCGGAAACCGCTGACCTTGACGAGCGTGCCCTGCCCACGCTTCGCCCGCCCTCGCGTTTGCCGAATCTGGCGCTGGATGGCTTGTGGCGCAATAACCCGGCGTTGGTACAGGTGTTGGGGCTGTGTCCATTGCTGGCCATTTCCAATACCACGGTGAATGCGCTTGGCCTGGGCTTGGCCACGCTATTGACCCTGGTGGTAAGCAATACCCTGGTGTCGGTGATTCGGCACTGGGTGCGCCCGGAAGTGCGCCTGCCGGTATTCGTGTTGGTGATTGCCTCGGTGGTCACCGCCATCGAGTTGGCGATGAATGCTTGGCTGCATGGGCTTTACATGGTTTTAGGCATTTTTTTGCCGCTGATCGTCACTAATTGCATCATTATCGCGCGCGCCGAGGGTTTCGCCGCACGCAATGACGTAGGACATGCCGCATTCGACGGCCTGATGATGGGCGCAGGGTTTGCTCTGGTGCTGGTCGTGCTGGGGATGCTGCGCGAACTCTTGGGGCAGGGGACCTTGTTTGCCAATGCGCATCTGATGTTCGGCGAATGGGGACGCGGGCTGACCTTGCAGGTGATACCGGAAAATTATGGCTTTCTGTTGGCGATTTTGCCGCCGGGGGCGTTTATGGGCTTGGCGTTGCTGATTGCGTTGAAGAACGCACTGGATCAGCGGCTTTGAGATCTGTTATTGATCTTTTTCAGGCTGGGTCAAGAATTGTTTTTTTGGATCGCAAATAAAACCAACTCACCGCAGCGCTTCCCAGTACAGCCCAGGCCAAAAGCGGAATCAGCACCCAGCGCCCTTCGGGATAGCCGCCGTCAAAGGGAATAACCGCCGCCGTACAAGTCAGCAGAATCAGCGCCAGAATCGGCCTGCCCCAGCGCAGATTGAGCGGGAAGCAGCCGAGCAGACGCATGCCCAAGCCGGCGGCCAGCCAGCCGATCAAGGCTCCGGCCAGCACATCTTGCGGCCAGTGTGCGCCGACGATGATCCGCGAGAGCGCCGGAATCAGCGCCAGCGCCACAGTAAGTAACATGCCCCACCAAGGCAGGCGCAGTGCCAGAGCAAATACCCCCGCCGTGACCAGCGCCGTGGTCGCATGACCGGAGGGGAAGGCTTTGCTGTGTAGGGTGTGTCCGATAATGTGCAGCATCTGCTCCGGGTAGACCCCGGCAGGCCGCATAACATTCATCGCAGGCTTGATGTCATGCACGATCAGCGTGGCCACAATGCCCGCCAGCACCGCCACCCAGACCAGTTCCGGCTTGCGCCAGACAAAAGGCAACAGCAGAACGACGGCAGGCAGGGTATCGGCCAAAAGACTCATGCCCGCCCAAAAGTTGATCCACAGCGGCGCTTTCTCCAGGCCGAAATTCGCGCCTAAGCTGTTGATAAAAAAGAAGGTCTGGATATTGTTGCCCTGCGGCCAGGTTAGCGCGAGCAGGGCGGCGAACAGCGCGGCCACACCCCAAAATGTCCAGCGTGCGGCGCTATCGGTAAACATCGTGCGATGTGCGGGCTTTAGCGTTTCCATGCGGCACCATCGTTCGTGGGGCTCGCATCCTTGTTGCGCACGATGTAGCTCTTGCGTTCATGTGACTCGAAATACACGCGCGAGACCATCTCCGCCAACACGCCGGTGGTGAGCATCTGCACCCCGACCAGAATCAGCAGGATGGCGGTGAAAAACAGTGGACGGGTGCCGATGTCCTCGCCCATGATTTTCAGCAGCAGCATGTAGCTCATCAACAAACCGCCTGCACCGCCCAGTCCCAGGCCGACCATGCCGAAAAAATGGCCGGGGCGTGCCGAAAAACGCATGAAGAAGTACACCACCAGCAGGTCGATAATCACACGGAAAGTACGTGAGATACCGTATTTCGACACCCCGCGCGTGCGCGCATGATGCGACACCACTTCCTCGGCAATCCGGTTCGGCGCGGTGTAAGTCGCAAGCCAGGCCGGGATGAAGCGGTGCATCTCACCGTACAGGCGAATGCTTTTCACCACGTCGGCGCGGAACACTTTCAGGCTGCAACCGTAGTCATGCAGTTGCACCCCGGTAATGCGTCGAATCAGTTTATTGGCGATGCGTGAGGGAATTTTGCGCATGATGACCGCATCCTGACGATTTTTGCGCCAGCCGGAGACCAGGTCGAGGTCTTCATCCAACAGGCGATTGACCATGCGTGGAATGTCCACCGGGTCGTTCTGCAAGTCGCCGTCCAGCGTGGCGATTACATCGCCGCGCGCGAGGTCGATGCCCGCCTGCATGGCCGCCGTCTGGCCGAAATTGCGCCGCAGCTCGACCACGCGCACATGCTCGCCGAAACGCGCCTGCCCTTCGCGCATGGTCGCGGCCGTTGCGTCGGAACTGCCATCGTTCACCAGCAGCACTTCCCACGGCATCGGGTAAGCCTCCAGCACTTCATGCACACGTTCTAGCATGGGCAGAACGTTGTCCTGTTCGTTGTACATGGGAATGACGAGGGATAGACGGTGATCGGTCATGGTGTTTCTACGTTTTAAGCCACAGAGACCACAGAGGGCACAGAGGGGGTGGGTACGAAGAAAACTCTCCGAGAACTCTGTGTCCTCTGTGGCTAAAAATTATTGCCGCATGGTAGCCGATTTGCCCCCGGCAAGCATCGCCAACAGCCCGAATACCAGACTTGTGCCCAGCAAAAACAAATGGGTATTGATGGCTGCCGTCGTGGCTGCGGCCAGATTCAAACCCTGGGGCAACAGCGCGGCCAGCATTCCGGCTTCGTAAGTACCAAAACCGCCCGGCGCATGTATGGGCAACACCGAAGTCACTTCGCCGCCCAGCACGCCCAGCCCCGCACCCGTCCAGTCTATCGGAACAAATTGGCGCAAAACCCAGGCCAGCGCGGCCAGTTTCAGCAGCCAGTTCGCCCAGGTCAGCAGTACGCCACGCGAAAAATGGGCGGCATCGCGCGGCAAACCCGACAGTATTTTTTGCAGGAGCAAGCGTGCTCGCGATGTCCTGCTTTTACGCGGTGCGCTTGGGTCAGTCTCGCGCCTGCAAAAGCCCGCCAACCAGCCTTGTGACATCCAAAACACAAATGGCGCAAGCAATGCCAGAGCCAGCAGCAACAAAGCCAGCATTTCAATCTTCGCCAGCCACAACAGACTACCCAAGGCCAAAGCCGCCAGTACTTGCGCATCCACCAGACGAATCCAGAACAATCCCGCCAGCGCATAAGCCGGATCAGTACCGAATTTTTGCCGCATCAATAGTGGGAAGCTCAGCTCACCTGTGCGCATCGGCAACAGGTTATTCCACAGGTTGTGTTGCAGGTTGAGGGCCAGCACCGCGCCAAAATGCCCGCGAATGGCGAAGTGATCGGCCACGCGCCAGGCGCGCAGCATGTGGCTTGCCAGCATCAGGATCAGGGCAAGCATAAGGCCACCGAGGGAAATCGTCGTCCAGGACGCAAGCAGCTTCGCCCAGCCGAATGCCCACTCGATAAAAACAGCGAGGAGAAAGACGAGCAGATAAGGCAGTAGCGAACGGAATGGCATTAGGGCACTTCTCGCGCCCATTCAACGGGCAGGGTTTTGGCCTGCTCCTGAATCAATTCTGCCCAGGTCATGTGCTACACCTCAATAAGGTTTGAATGTCAGAGCGCCTTTGCGCCAAATCATGCCGCTATAATGCCGCATCTTTAATGCGCAACCGAATCGAACCTCATGGAAAAGACCTACGAACCCCAAGCTATTGAATCCCGCTGGTATGCCGTCTGGGAGCAGGCGCAGTATTTTGCGCCGAAGCTGCAAGCCGATGCCCCCGCCTACTGCATCATGTTGCCGCCGCCGAATGTGACTGGCAGCCTGCATATGGGGCATGCCTTCCAGGACACCATCATGGATGCGCTCACTCGTTACCATCGCATGAAAGGCGAGCCAACGCTGTGGCAACCGGGCACTGATCACGCGGGGATTGCCACGCAGATGGTGGTGGAGCGCCAGCTTGCCGCACAAGGCAAAACGCGGCATGACCTGGGGCGCGAGGCGTTTACCGACAAGGTTTGGGAGTGGAAGGCAGAATCCGGCGGCACGATTACCCGTCAGATGCGTCGCCTGGGCGCGTCGCCGGACTGGTCGCGCGAGCGTTTCACTATGGACGAGGGTCTGTCCGATGCGGTGAAAGAAGTTTTCGTGCGCCTTTTTGATGATGGCCTGATTTATCGCGGCAAGCGTTTGGTGAACTGGGACCCGGTGCTGCACACGGCGGTGTCGGATTTGGAGGTTTTAAGCGAAGAAGAAGTCGGGTCGATGTGGCATTTCCACTATCCGCTGAGCGACGGTTCTGGACATCTGACCGTGGCCACCACGCGCCCGGAAACCATGCTCGGTGACACCGCCGTGGCAGTGAATCCAAACGATGAACGCTACAAGCATCTGATTGGCAAGACGATTACCTTGCCTCTGGTGGGGCGCGAGATTCCGATTATTGCCGATGATTACGTCGATATGGCCTTCGGCACGGGTTGCGTGAAAATCACCCCGGCGCATGATTTTAATGACTATGCGATTGGCCAGCGGCACGCTTTGCCGATGATTTGCGTGCTGACCAAGGATGCGCGTATCAATGACCAAGCCTCGGAAAAATACCGTGGTCTGGATCGCTTTGAAGCGCGTGATGTGATTGTGCATGATCTCAAAGAGCTTGGTTTGCTGGGCGAGATCAAGCCGCACAAGCTGATGGTACCGCGCGGCGATCGCAGCGGCGCGGTGATCGAGCCGATGCTCACCGACCAATGGTTTGTGGATCTAACCCGCGAGGTGCAAGCCGATGGTCGCCCCGGCGGTAAAACCGCCATTACCGATCCGGCGCTGGCCTGTGTGCATGATGGCCGCGTGAAATTCGTGCCTTCGAACTGGGAAAACACTTATTTTCAGTGGCTGAACAATATCCAGGACTGGTGCATCAGCCGCCAAATCTGGTGGGGACACCGCATTCCGGCATGGTATGACGCCGAGGGGAATGTCTATGTGGCGCGCGATGAAGCGGAAGCGCGCAGTAAATACAAGCTGCCTGCCGCGACCGTGTTAAGCCAGGACAATGACGTGCTCGACACTTGGTTCTCCTCCGCCCTGTGGCCGTTTTCCACCCTCGGCTGGCCTTCAATGACCCCGGAACTTGCCACCTTCTACCCCACCAGCGTGCTGGTCACAGGCTTTGACATCATCTTCTTCTGGGTGGCGCGCATGGTGATGATGGGCAACTACTTTATGAAGGAAGTACCGTTCCGTGAGGTCTACGTGCACGGTCTGGTGCGTGATGCGCAAGGGCAAAAAATGTCCAAGTCCAAGGGCAATGTGCTTGACCCGATTGATTTGATCGACGGCATCGACCTGGAAAGCCTGGTGCAAAAGCGCGTAAGCGGGCTGATGCAGCCGCAAATGGCGCAAAAAATCGAGAAAGACACGCGCAAGGAATTCCCGGAAGGCATTCCCGCGCTAGGCACGGATGCCATGCGCTTCACCTTTGCCGCGCTGGCCTCGACCGGGCGCGATATTCGCTTCGATCTGGCGCGCGTGGAAGGCTATCGCAACTTCTGCAACAAGCTGTGGAACGCCAGCCGTTTTGTGCTGATGCAATGCGAAGACCAAGACTGTGGTGTGGCTCCCTCCCCCCCGGCGGGGGAGGGTTGGGGAGAAGGGGGGGTAGACAATGTCGCCCTCACCCTGGCCGACCGCTGGATTATCAGCCGCCTGCAACAGCTTGAAGCCGAAGTGATCCGCCATTTCGACAGCTATCGCTTCGACCTGGCCGCGCAGGAGCTGTACGAATTCACCTGGAACGAGTATTGCGACTGGTATCTGGAACTGACCAAGCCCGCGCTGCGTAGTGGTGATGCGGCGACGCAACGCGGCACACGCCGCACGCTGGTGCGGGTTTTGGAAACCCTGCTGCGTTTACTGCATCCGATCATGCCGTTCATTACCGAAGAAATCTGGCAGCGCGTGGGGCCTTTGGCCGGAAAGGTTCCCCCTTCCCCCGCCGGGGGGGAGGGAGTAAAACCAAGCATCACGTTGCAAGCTTATCCAAAGCCGAACGCGAGCCGTATCGACGCTGGCGCGCTGGCCGACATCGAATGGCTCAAGAGCTTTACCTTGGGCGTGCGCAAAATTCGCGCAGACATGGACATCGCTCCCGGCAAACTGCTGCCGGTGTTGGTCAGCAACGCATCGGCCAATGACCGCCGTCTGCTGGACGACAACCGCGCCTTCCTCACCTCGCTGGCGCGCATCGAGAACATCGACGTGCTGGACGACGAAGCCAGCGCGCCGGAATCGGCGGTCGCCCTGGTCGGCGAAATGAAAGTGATGATTCCGCTGGCAGGTTTAATCGACAAGGACGCGGAGCTGGCGCGTCTGGCCAAGGAAATCGCTCGTCTGGAAGGCGAACTGGCCAAAGCCGCCGTCAAGCTGAATAACCCCACCTTTACCGACAAGGCACCGCCCGCCGTAGTCGAACAGGAGCGCAAGCGCCAAGCCGACTTCGCCGCCCAGCTTGCGCAGTTTCAGGCGCAGCATGGGAAGATCAGCGCGTTGTAACCAGGGAGCCAACCCAATGCACGAACGCATCACCATCGACCCCGCAGTCTGCCACGGCAAGCCCTGCATTCGCGGGCTGCGCTACCCCGTGGAAAATGTACTGGAATGGCTTTCCAGCGGCATGACTATTGAAGACATTCTTGCCGATTTTGAGGATTTGCAGCGCGAAGACATCTTGGCCGCACTGGCTTTCGCAGCCCGTCTGGCGCATGTCAACCGCGTGGAACGGCTTGCGGCATGAGGTTTCTGGTCGATGCGCAACTACCCAGGCGCATGGCGCGCTGGTTGGCGGAAATGGGCATGATGCCGTGCATACCCTTGACTTGCCCTCGGGCAACCGCACGCCAGATGCCGAAATTATCGCGCTTGCCATGCGCGAACAGCGTATTGTGCTCACCAAGGACGACGATTTTGTGCGCTCGTTTTTATTGTCGGGAGAACCATCCGCTTTGCTCCTGATTGCGACCGGCAATATTTCGAATTTTGAGCTGGAAAAAATCATGCGAGTGAATATGGCGAGCATTGAGCGAGCCTTGGTGGCGCACCATTTTGTTGAGTTGCAGCGCGATAATCTTGTGGTACACATATGACCCTCACCATCCCCGAAGCCGAACTCGACTTCACCGCCATCCGCGCCAGCGGGCCGGGCGGGCAGAACGTCAACAAGGTATCCACAGCGGTGCATCTGCGTTTTGATGTGCGTGCCTCATCCTTGCCGGACGAGCTCAAAGAGCGCCTGCTGAGCGCGCATGACCAGCGCATCACGCGCGACGGCGTGATTGTTATCAAGGCGCAACGTCACAATAGCCAAGAGAAAAACCGCGCCGATGCGCTGCAACGCCTGCATGACTTGATCGAAAGCCTCACCCGCCCGGTCAAGCTGCGCAAACCCACCAAGCCCACCCGAGCAGCGAAAACCCGCCGCATGGACAGCAAAACCAAGCACGGCCAAATCAAGGCCTTGCGCGGCAAAGTTACGGAAAATTAGCGCCATGAACGCCGTAGAAATCGAACAGGCCATCTCGGCTCTGGCTCTTGAACCCTTCGATGCGGCAGAATTTCCCTACGCCTTCCTCGCCGCCTTTGGCAATAAAGATACGGCGCTCAAGCGCCTGCGTAGCGGCAACAACAACGCCTCCGATGTGCCGGGCGGCGTGCTCCAGCGCAACAATATCCATATTGCCGTATGCGAGGCAGGCACGGTCGGCGACACGCTCAAAATCTTGCGCACCAGCCCGGCCACCACCAAAGCCAAGGCCAAATTCATCTTCGCCACCGACGGCGCAGAGGTTGAAGCCGAAGACCTCAATAGCGGCGAAACGATCGCCTGTACCTATGCCGATTTTCCCGATCATTTCGGCTTCTTCCTGCCATTGGCAGGCATCTCGACCCTCCGCGAAATGACCGACAACCCGGTGGACGTGCGCGCCACCGGGCGCTTGAACAAACTCTACGTCGAACTTTTACGCGAAAATCCCGACTGGGCAAGCGACGAACGCCGCGCCGACATGAACCACTTCATGGCGCGGCTGATTTTCTGTTTTTTTGCCGAAGACACCGACATCTTCCACGGCGAAGGTCTGTTTACTCACACCATCGAGCAAATGAGCGAGCGCGACGGTTCCAACACCCACACAGTGATGGCCGAAATTTTTCGCGCCATGAACATGTCGATAGCTGCGCGTCAATCGTGTAGGTCGGGCTTCAGCCCGATTGTCGGGTTAAAACCCGACCTACCCCTTAGGCCTTGGGCGGATCAATTCCCCTACGTCAACGGTGGCCTGTTTGCAGGCGCAACGGAAACCCCGCGCTTCAACCGCATGGCGCGCACCTACCTGACCCACGCCGGCAACCTCAACTGGAAACACATCAACCCCGATATTTTCGGCAGCATGATCCAGGCCGTGGCCGACGATGCCGAACGTGGCGCACTCGGGATGCACTACACCAGCGTGCCGAATATCCTCAAGGTGCTCAACCCGCTGTTCCTCGACAAGCTGCGCCAGCAGCTGGAAGACGCGGGCGACAACGAACGCAAGCTGCTCAATCTGCGCAAACGCCTGGCGCGCATTCGTGTGTTCGACCCGGCCTGCGGCTCCGGCAATTTCCTGGTCATTGCCTACAAACAGATGCGCGAGATCGAGTTTGAAATCAACCGCCGCCGCCATGAAACCCACCTGGGTAGTGAGATTCCGCTGACCAATTTTCGCGGCATTGAGCTGCGCGACTTCCCGGCGGAAATCGCACGTCTCGCGCTCATCATTGCCGAGTTCCAGTGCGATGTGCATTATCGCGGACAGAAAGAGGCCTTGATGACCTTCCTGCCCCTCTCCAAGGAAAACTGGATTGTCTGCGGCAATGCTCTGCGGCTGGATTGGCTGAGCATCTGCCCGCCGACCGGCACGGAGGCGAAGCTGCTCGGTGATGATTTATTCAGCGCCCTGCCCGTAGGTCGGGATTTATCCCGACAATCCGCCGATGTCGCTGTTGGGATGAATCCCAACCTACACGAACAAACAGCCATCGACTTCGAGAACGCAGGTGGCGAGACCTATATCTGTGGCAATCCGCCGTATTTGGGTAGCACTTGGCAATCGGCAGAACAAAAAAACGACCTCAAGGCGATTTTTGACCACCGTTGTAAAAGCTGGAAATCACTCGACTACGTGGCAGGCTGATTCATGAAAGCCGCTGATTACGGCACGCACACCGCAAGCCAGGCCGCCTTTGTCTCCACCAACTCCATCTGCCAAGGCCAGCAAGTGCCGATTTTGTGGCCGCTGATTTTTGCCAGCGGCCATGAAATCGCCTTTGCCCACACATCATTCAAATGGGCGAACCTCGCCAGCCACAATGCAGGCGTGACCGTGGCGATTGTGGGCATCGCCAAAGATTATCAATCCTCTAAAAAACTATTTAGCCTGGCTGACGGGGCGAGCCTGCAAAATGAAATGGCGCAAGTCAGGCTAAAGCCTGACCTACCAGAACCCGCCGTAGGTCGGGCTTCAGCCCGACAAGCCGACGAAATTACCCTGCAAAAAGAGGTGGCGCATATCAATGCCTATCTGGTGGCGGGGGCGAATGTGGTGGTGGAAAAAGCCAGTCGCCCATTGAGCGGCCAAGCCGAAATGAGCTTCGGCAACAAGCCGGTGGACGGCGGTCACCTGCTGTTATCGCGGGACGAAGTGAACGCCTTGGGATTAAGCTCCGCCCAACGCGAGCGCTTTATTCGTCGCATTTACGGTTCGGCGGAATTCATCCGGGGGCTGGAACGTTATTGCTTGTGGATTGA
>CAZTYJ010000015.1:0-10091 GCA_964618025.1 uncultured Halothiobacillus sp.
ATCGAGTGGAACCATCTGGGCGCGGATATTCAAGACTCGCCCACAAGCCGAAGCCTGCCCGATAACGCGCCCCAGATACTTTCAAGCCTGAAGCAACGCCCCAGCTTTCTGATGGTGGGCACGCTGGAACCGCGTAAAGGCCATCTTCAGGTACTCGATGCCTTCGAGCAGCTTTGGCAGGGGGGTAGCGCTGTCAATCTGGTCATCGTCGGCAAGGTCGGCTGGATGGTAGAGGCGCTTGTCGAGCGTTTGCGCGGCCATTCCGAAGTGAACAAGCGTCTGTTCTGGCTCGAAGGCATCAGCGACGAATATCTGGAAAAAATTTACGCCGCCAGTACTTGCCTGATCGCCGCCTCCTACGGCGAAGGCTTCGGCCTGCCGCTGATCGAAGCCGCGCGGCACAAACTGCCGATCATCGCGCGGGATATTCCGGTGTTTCGCGAAGTAGCGCAAAATCACGCCCATTATTTTTCTGGCGACCAAGCAAACGAGCTTGCCGAAGCGATACAAAACTGGCTCAAACTGCGCGCCCTTGATCTCATTCCGGATGTTTCCGGATTGGCGTGGCTGAGCTGGGAAGAGAGTGCAGAGGCGCTTAAAAAACAACTGACTGCTGCCGCAGGAGACCCAGGTCCATGACACAAACCATGATTGAGCCGCTCAAAACCTTCATCGCACGCCTGCCGATTATCGGTGCGCTTACCCGCCGTCTTTGGCGCAAGCTACGCCACGCACGCGAAGTATGGCGCAGTCCCTACCGGCTGCAGGATATGGCTCAGGCATACTCGACCCACCTTGCAGAGCATGCAAAACGTTTCGAAAGCTGTGCGTCCACCCAGGACGTGCAGGATATGGCTCAGGCATACTCGACCCACCTTGCAGAGCATGCAAAACGTTTCGAAAGCTGTGCGTCCACCCAGGATTTGCAGAAACTGCGCCGCGAGATACTCATGCTCCGACAGCGCCTGGACTTACTCAGCCAGGCTTCCATGCCGTCCTCCCCCTCCCCCATCGCTCCCGCCCTGCCGGAAGGCTTCTACCTTGCCTTTGAAAACCGCTTTCGCGGTGATTTCACCCACATCCAGGCGCGTCAGTCGGTTTACCTGCCGATCGTTCAGAACGCACTCGCCATGAGCGACGCACATCCAATACTGGATATTGGCAGCGGGCGCGGCGAATGGCTGCAACTACTGGCTCAGCACGCAGTTAATGCCTACGGCGTAGATTCCGACCCAAGCATGGTCGCCACAAGTCTTGATCTTGGGCTGGATGTACGAGAGGGGCATGCACTGGAACACCTCACCAGCTTGCACGAGAATGAACTGAGCGCCATCACCGGCTTTCATATCGCAGAGCACATCCCCTTCAACACGCTCATCACGCTGTTCGATGAGTCCTTGCGCGTGCTAAAGCCCGGCGGCGTGCTCATTCTGGAAACGCCCAACCCAGAGAATCTTCTGGTCGGTGCCTGCTATTTCCACACCGACCCGACGCACTTGCACCCGCTGCCGCCTGATCTGCTCGCCTTTGTCGCCGAGAACTGCGGCTTCGCGCAGGTCGAAATCATGCGCCTGCACCCCTTCCCGCAGTACGCCGACTCCCTCGCCAAGGGCAACACGCCCAGCGATGCCGAACGCTTCCTGTTCGGCCCGCAGGATTACGCGCTGATTGCGTATAAACCTTTGGAAATCGGATAATGCTCACCCGCCCCTGTGCTATTCATCAATACACACCATCCATTACGCCCGGCGATGGTGTCTCCAACGGGGTATTGTTTACGCAACGTCTGTTGCGTGATCTTGGTTTCTCTTCCGAGATATTCGCAGGGCACATTGACCCGGCCTTGCATGGCAAGGCCTTTCCCATCCGTGACTATCCCTGCGAGGGCGCTGCTTTGGAGCAACGCCTGCTCATCATCCACCACAGTATCGGCATTGATATCGAGGAATTCATTCTCAGTATCCCCGATACCAAGGTCATGATCTATCACAACATCACCCCCGCCGAGCATTTCCCCGCGCATCATCCTGGGCGGTTTTTTTGTCGCCTTGGCCGCCAGCAGCTTGCCGCGTGGCCAAGTCATATGCGCGGCGCCATCGCCGATTCCGCATTCAATGCCGAAGATCTGGCGGCACTCGGTTACGCCCCCATCCGCGTCATCCCCCTGCTGGTTGATCTTGAGCGATTCATCCGCGCGCCGTGGAACCATGCACTTCCCGCCCAACTTCCAGCGGGCACTCACCTGCTGTTCATTGGTCGTATCGTGGAAAACAAACGCCAGCATCTGTTGCTGGATATGTTGCACATCCTGCGCGACAAGCTCCCGGGACGTGAGCTACATCTGCATCTGGTCGGCGGTATTTCCTCAGGCGATTACCACGCCCAACTGATCGCCCGCCGCGAGCAGCTCAATCTTGGCGAACATGTTCACTTCCAGGGGCATGTCGATGATGCCACGCTCAAAGCTTTCTACCGCGCCGCCGATGTGTTCGTCTGCATGAGCGAGCACGAAGGCTTTGGTATGCCGCTGATTGAGGCCATGGCGCTGGATTTGCCCGTCGTGGCCTGCAACAGCAGCAATATCCCCAATACCTTGGGCGAAGGCGGTATCCTCGTGCCGGATGCTGACACCGAGGCAATGGCCTTGGCTGTGCATGAACTTTTCACGAATCCGCAGCAGCGTCTGCGCGTGCGCGCTGCACAACGCCGCAATCTGCAACGCTTTCAACGCTCACACTTGCAAAGCGAGCTTGTCGATTTCTTTGCCGAGCTTGGCTTTGATCTTGGCGCACTGCATTCGCAGGGGCAAGAACATGACCTATCCAACGATCAATGCAGGAGCGGGCTTGCCCGCGAAAAACCGCGCACTGAGGTCTTCGCGGGCAAGCCCGCTCCTACCGTTGCACCTGATTCAATACAAACCGAATCCGCCAGTGAAATTTCGTCAGAGGCAGAGCACACCTCGCTTGACCTATTGATTGAAGGCCCATTCGACTCCAGCTTCAGCCTGGCCGAGGTCAACCGCCAATGCGCGCTCGCTCTGAGCGCCGAGGGCGCAAACATCGGCCTGCACTCCACAGAGGGTCCTGGCGACTACCCGCCCGACCCGGCTTTTCTTGCCGCGCACCCTGCCGTCGAACGGCTCTGGCAGGCCAGCGAGCACGCCGACCACGCCCGTGTCGTGCTGCGCAATCTCTACCCGCCACGGGTGAGCGATATTCAGGGCGAGCTGCGCGGCATGTTGGCCTATGGCTGGGAAGAATCCGAGTTCCCTGCCGCATGGGTGGACGACTTCAACCGTCGGCTTGATCTCATCACCGTCATGTCCAGCTATGTCGAGCGCTGCCTGATCGACTGTGGCGTACAGGTTCCCATCGTCAATGTCGGCCTGGGTGTCGAACACATCCTTAAACAAACGCCGCAAGCGCTGCTTGATGAGCACGGCGGCGACAATCCCAACCTGATTTTGGGGCACGGCTTCCGCCTGCTGCACATCTCCTCCGCTTTCCCGCGCAAGGGCGTGGACTGTCTGCTAACCGCCTATGCACAAGCCTTTACCCGGCAAGACGACGTATGCCTCATCCTCAAAACCCACCCCAATCCACACCACGACATCGAACATGACCTGGCGCTCTGGCGCGAACGCTACCCGAATGCTGCATCCATTACCCTGATTAACCGCGACCTCAACCCCGCACAAATCCTCTGGTTGTATGAACAATGTCATGCCGTGGTGCAACCCAGCCGGGGCGAGGGCTTCGGCCTGCCGATCGCCGAAGCCATGCTACTCAACCTGCCAGTGATTACCACCGCGCACGGCGGCCAACTCGACTTCTGCAACCACGACACCGCCTGGTTGGTCGATTTTCGCTATGCCCGCGCAGAAAGCCACTTCAATCAGTACGGTTCGGTGTGGGCGGAACCCGACATCAATGACCTCGCCCGTCAGATGCGCGCCGTAGTCGAAGCCACACCCGAAGCGAGCTTTCAGCGCGTCATGCACGCCCGCGAACGCATCCGCCAACATTTTACCTGGCAGCGCAGCGCCCAGCGCATCCAGCAGGCCATCGCCGATGTCAAATCCCGCCCCCTGCGCCCGCCCGCGCCGCGCATCGGCTGGGTCAGCACATTTAACAGCGCCTGCGGCATCGCCGAATACAGCCGCTACCTGCTGGACAACTGGCCGCAGCCGGACGAGCGCGAGGCCATGCGCATTTACGCCGATCTCGACGCTGCGCCGCTAGGCGAGGAACCTGCCGAGCTTCGCCGCGTCTGGCGCGCCAAGCACCTCGACCCCGACATGGGCGCGCTGGAGGCGGCTCTACGCGCCGATGGCATCGACACCTTGTTTATCCAGTTCAATTTCAGCTTTTTTGAGCTGCACGCCCTCGCCGGGATGATCGAGCGCCTTTGCTCTGCCGGCATGCGTATCGCCCTCACCCTGCACTCCACCGCCGACGTGATGCACGACGAACAAAGACTCAGTCTGCGCGTCATCGCCCCCGCCCTTGCAAAGTGCGAGCGGATTTATGTGCACGGCATCGACGATCTGAACCGCCTCAAGGATTTCGGCCTCAACGCCCGCGCCACCCGCCTGCCGCATGGTGTTCCCGTAGGGGCGGCCTTGGCCGCGAATGAGCCTTGCCAAAGGCGAAATCCTTCGCGGCCAAGGCCGCTCCTACAGACCACCTCCCGTAGGAGCGACCTTGGCCGCGAATGCCCAAACGCCCCCCCACACGTTAAACCGGTCTTGGGCGCGAACACCCCCCTACTCGCCACCTTCGGCTTTCTTCTACCGCACAAGGGACTGGCCGAATGGCTCCACGCCTTCTCCTGGTTGCGCAAGGACGATCCCACGCTGCGCCTTTTGATGCTCAACAGCCTGCACCCCGCGCATGTTTCCACTCTGGAACACCAGCGCCTGCTTGCGCTAATCGCCGAATTGGGGCTTGGTGAGGCCGTAGAACTGTGTGTCGATTACCTGCCGGAAGCCCATATCCTGCAACGCTTGGCCAAGGCCAGGCTCATCGTGTTCCCCTACCAGCACACCCAGGAATCTTCCAGCGCCGCCGTGCGTCTGGGGCTGGCCAGCGGCACACCCGTGGCCTGCACCCCGCTGCCCATTTTCGATGACCTTGAAGACGCGGTGTACCGCCTGCCCGGCGCAGACATGGAATCGCTGGCGCATGGCGTGCGCGCCCTGCTTGATCTCGACCCCGCCGAGCAGACGCGACAAAGCGAGGCGCAAAGCCGCTGGCTTAACGCCCACGCCTGGCCGCGCATCGCCCAGCGCATGAGCGCCTGGGCGCACAGTGCACGCCCAAATGAATGATTGATCCTTGCCTGAATAAACCATGAATGGACGGTAGAAGCAGGCTTGCCCGCGCAGCCTTCAACATACGCTTTTTCACGGGCACGTCCGCTCCTGCGCTTCAAGATATATGCGTGCCGCATAATAGCCCGTAGATACCATTGTCCAAGCCCCATACATGAACACCACGCTCACCCAAGCCACAGCACCCAAGACCGACACGGTGCCCCCCTCAACACCGACAGAACCCATCCTCGCTCTGCTGCTCGGCTGCGCCGTGTTCTACGCCGCCTTTGGTTTTGCCATTCTCAATCCAGCGCACATCGACTGGCTAATGCACGGCGACCCTGCGCAACATTATTTCGGCTGGGCGTTTTTCCGCCAAGAGGACTGGGGCTGGCCGCCCGGCCTGCTTACCGGCCTGGCTGCGCCGCTGCAAACCTCGATTGTCTTCACCGACAGCATCCCCCTGCTCGCCCTGCCGCTCAAGGCGTTCAGCCCGCTGCTGCCATCGACCTTCCAGTACTTCGGCCTGTGGATACTCTGTAGTTACCTGCTGCTCGCCCTGTTCGCCTGGCGACTGCTTGTCCGCCTGATTCCTGCGCCCAGCGCCAGCACGCTGCGACTCATGGGCGTACTGCTCATCCTGCTCAGCCCGCCCCTGCTGTTACGCGGTTATGGCCACGAGGCGCTGATGGCGCACTGGCTGATCCTCGCCGCCATCGAACAAACCCTGCAACCTCACCGCAGCCGCCGCTGGGCGCTTTGGCTGGGTATCGCCCTTCTCACCCACGCCTATCTCGTCGTAATGGTCGCCGCCTTCTGGTTCACAAGCCTCATCCACGCGCTCATGATTCGGCTCGGATATACCTTGAAGTGTAGGAGCGGGCTTGCCCGCGAAAAACTGCCTGCTGAAGACTTCGCGGGCAAGCCCGCTCCTACCGCTATGCCTTTCTTATTAAAGGACGAATCCATCATCCAGCCCTCATCAAGCCTGCGAAAATTGCTCATCGACAGCGCCCTGCTCTGGGCGGGGCTGCTCGCCCTCGCTTGGCTGGCGGGCTACGTCGTCCCCGGCAGCTCGCAGCTCGTGGCACAAGGCTACGGCCATTACTCCGCCAATCTGCTCACCTATTTCGACCCAATGGACTGGCAGGCTTTCCTTGACACCTTCCAGCGCAGCGACCCAAGCGCCGCCGAATGGTCACGCCTACTACCGCCGCTAGGCCATGCCCACCATGACCAGTACGAAGGCTTCGCCTACCTTGGCGCGGGCGGCATTCTCGCCCTAGGCGCGGCGCTTGCGCTCATGCTGTTGCGCCCAGGCAGCGCAGCGCCCGACGATGATCGCCCCCGGCTTGCGCCCGCCCTGCTCATGGCCGCCGCGCTGTTCGTCCTTAGCCTGTCCACCAGCATCACCCTCGGCAAGCACGTCCTATTCAGCTACAGCCTGCCCGCACCGTTGCAACATCTGTTGGAGATTTTCCGCGCCAGCGGCCGCTTCGCTTGGCCGCTGTACTACCTCATGCTCATCCTCAGCGTCGCCGCCATCGCCAACAGACTGCGCCCGCGCTACGCCCTGCCCCTGCTTGGCCTGATCATCGGTCTGCAAGCCTATGACCTCGCCCCCAAATTCGCCGAATTTCACCAGCGCCACCGCCAGACACCCATTCAATTCAGCGCCGCGCCGCCCGCCCTCGAACCCCTGCTAAAAAACGCCGCCCGACTTATCGTACTGCCGCGTCCGCAGGGTGACGACTATCTACCCTGGGTGCAACTCGCTCTCGCCCACGGACTTAGTCTCAACCTCGGCATCATCGCCCGCGCCGATGAAACCACGCTGCGTGCGCACGATGAAGCCATCCTGCGCACGCTCAACACAAACCAAGAGCTGCTCCCGCCGCACAGCGTCATTGTGCTTACCGATGCCAGCATCCCCGTCGCATCGGGCTTTGATGTCCAGCTGATCGACGCGCCGCCCGGCCGACCCGCCGCACGCTGGCGCGTCATCCGCACACGATAGGACGCATCATGTTCGGCACCCTGCGTTTTATCCTCGCCGCCCTCGTCGCCCTCTCGCATATCGACATTCGTTTTGGCGACCTTAATCCTGGCGTTTCCGCCGTCGTCGTTTTCTACCTGCTCACCGGCTACGTCATGACCGCCCAACTGCGCGGAAAATTCAGCGGCGCACGCAACATTGCCGCGTTTTATCTCGACCGCATCCTGCGCATCTTCCCCGCCTACCTGTTTTTCGCCGGCCTCACCCTGCTCTGGTTTGCCCTGAGCGGCCACACCACCGCCTTCCTGCGGCATCCCCCCAGCGCCGTTGATCTACTCAACAACCTGAGCATCATCCCGCTTAATTTCTACATGTTTAACCAATCCGACCAATTCACCCTGCTGCCCGCCACCTGGTCACTCGGCGCTGAACTCCAGTTCTATCTGCTCATACCGCTTTTGCTGCTCGTTCCCGGCTTGCGCTCGCTCGCCCTGGCGACCAGCCTGAGCGTCCTCCTCTTCGCCAGCCTTGGACTCATCCACAGCGAATGGTACGGCTACCGGCTGCTGCCCGGCGTGCTGGTCATTTTCCTTATCGGCGGCTACCTCTTCGAGCAACAAAACCAGCGCCGCAAAGCCATATTCGCCCTTGCTGCCAGCCTCATCAGCCTCGGAAGCATCGCCCTTGTCATCCAGCTAGGCCATTTGTGGCATCTTCCCTACTCACGCGAAGTCTTCATCGGGCTTGCGCTTGGCATTCCCGCCGTCGCCCTGCTTGCCCGCCTGCCGCGCCGGGGTTGGGACGAATGGCTCGGCCACCTCTCCTACGGCCTGTTTCTGGCTCATTTCCTCTGGATTTGGGCGGCGGGCGACTGGCTCGGCGCCGCCGCGATACAGCCGCTGCCCATGCTACTGGGCAGCACGCTTCTTGCCGCCTTTGCTATCCTGCTGATCGAAACCCCGATCACCCGCTACCGCCACCATCTGCGCCGCAAAAAAACGCCATGCACCCACTGATCTCCATCGTCATTCCCTGCTACAACGAACAGGACAACCTCGCACCCTTCCTGGCACGGCTACACGCCGTACTCGACAACGAAAGCGGCATCCGTCTTGAAATAATCGCCATCAACGACGGCAGTACCGACCACACTCTAACTCGCCTGCACGAATTACGCGCCACCTACCCCCGGCTGCGCGTCATCGACCTCTCGCGCAATTTCGGCAAGGAAGCCGCACTGACCGCTGGCCTCGACCACGCCCAAGGCGCTGCGGTGATCCCCATTGATGCCGACCTGCAACATCCGCCGGAACTCATTCCCGCCATGCTGCAACAATGGCGCGCAGGCTTTGATGTCGTCCTCGCCCGCCGCCGCGACCGCCAGCACGAGAGCTGGCTCAAGCGCCACACCACCCGCCTGTTCTACCGTCTGCAACAACGTATCGCCCGCCCCCCCATCCCTGCCGATGTCGGCGACTTCCGCCTCATGGATCGGCGCGTGGTCGATGCCCTGCGCGGTCTGCGCGAAAGCCAGCGCTTCATGAAAGGCCTGTTTACCTGGGTCGGTTTCAACACCACCACACTCGACTACGATGTCGCCCCGCGTCAACACGGCCAAACCAGCTTCCACCCCTTCAAACTCATCGGCCTAGCCGTGGATGGCATCACAAGCTTCAGCGTCGCCCCCTTGCGCCTGGCCAGCATCTTCGGCTTCATCATCGCACTGCTCGCCCTGGGCTATGCCAGCATTATTCTCATCCAGACCCTCATCTTCGGCATCGACCAACCCGGCTACGCCTCCCTGATCGTGACCATCCTCTTTATCGGCGGCGTGCAACTCATCAGCATCGGCATCCTTGGCGAATACATCGGCCGCATCTACGCCGAAGTCAAAGGCAGGCCGCTCTACATCGTGCGCAACCACTACCCCACCGAAGCAACGGAAAAATGCAGCGACGACACCTGACCCGCTTTATCCTCACCGGCCTGGCGGCCAGCGCAACCCACTACATCGTGCTTTACTGCTGCGCAGACATGCTGCAAATGGATCCAGTGCTCGCCACTCTCCCTGCCTTCAGCCTTGCCTTCATCCTCTCCTATGGACTCAACCGCAACTGGACATTCGCCTCCGCAGAACGACACCGTCGCGCCATTCCCGCCTACCTCGCGCTTGCCCTGCTCGGCCTGGGCAATAACGCCCTGCTCATGCAAATCATCGTCCACGAGCTTCAACGCAGCTACACGCTTGGATTTCTCGCAGGTCTGCTCACCACCCCCATCCTGAGCTATCTCGGCAGCCGCTACCTTATTTTTCGTCCTGCGACGACACCTGAGTGACTGACAGCGCACTCCCCTATTGATCCGGCTCGAATGAACCGTGAATGGACGGTAGGAGCGAGCCTGCCCGCGAAGCCATCAACATACGCTTTTTCGTGGGCAAGCCCGCTCCTGCGCTTCAAGACATATTCGTGCCGCATTAATAGGACGAACACCGATCCATCATCGGATCTCGGCACTCATAATAACGATACAGCGACAGCGAACGAGACAAGCCAAAGACGCGACACTCCACCCGCCCAAAAAAATAGCGCAGCACCTCCTCGATCTCCTGCGCCGTATTCACATGCTCGTGACGCATCATCACGCCATAATCCAGGCGGTATCTCAACCAAAACTCCAACCCGGTCGATAGTCGCCACGCCAGCGTCCACAACCATGTCCCCTCACTTGGAATCGCCACACGCACGACCCCATCCTGCGCAAGCAACAACCCCATCC
>CAZTYJ010000015.1:10191-17689 GCA_964618025.1 uncultured Halothiobacillus sp.
ACCCCATCCTGCGCAAGCAACAACCCCATCCGCGCCACAAGCTCGGGTAGCTCACACACATGCTCCAGCGTCGCAATCGATGTCACCCGCGTATAACGCCGATCCAGCGGCACATCCATAATCCCCGCAAACACCTCGCCAACCCGCCGCAAATAAGGCGAATCCGCATACAACGCCGCAAACGGCTCCACGATGTCATAGACCGCTCCCGGCGGCTCATACGCCAGCTGATTCAGCGTCCCAGCCCCCACCTCCAGCGTCGAATACTCAAGGCTCCCGCCAACCTTACCCCTTGCCACGACATCACCGGCAACCTGCCGATGCATCCACGCCTCCAGCCTTTGCGCCAACGAAGCGCCTGCCGTCGCCCCGTCACGGTTCGAGCGATAATGCGCGGCATAAATGGACTGAAATGCGACCGGAAGCTCCGGGCGCGACTTTGGAAACTGCTCGAACATGACAAACCATCCTATTGATGCGGCCTGAATGAACCTTGAATTGACGGTAGGAGCGAGCCTGCCCGCGAAGCCATCAGTATACGCTTTTTCGCGGGCAAGCCCGCTCCTACGCTTCAAGACATATTCGTGCCGCATCAATAAAAAATCATGACGGAAGACAGGTCTAGCGCCTTCTCCACGCCCCCCCGATGCCTGAGATGACAAAGCGCCAAACCAGGCTAACGATCATCTAACTTGTCCACCGCCCTAAAATACGTTTCAATCCCCAGGCTAACCCTAGGCTAATTCCCCCGAGGACAATCCAATGCCCACTCCACACCGCCGCCTGTTACTTTCCGCCGCCATTGCCGCAAGCCTTCTCAGTCCATCGGCCTTTGCCGCCAACACCCCGGCAGAATGGGCACAAACCCAAAGCGCCCCACAAAGCATCACACTTGCCAGCGTACTGCAAAACGCCCCAGCCAACATCAGCAATGAACTCTCCACGCGCATCCAGACCCTGCAAAACACCGCCACCACCCAAGGCCGCGTGCGCGTCATCATCCAGCTCAGCGCGACTTACCAAAACGAAAGCCAGCTTAAAACCCCCTCGGCTGTACAAAGCCAGCGCAGCGCCATTCAACGCGCGCAGAGCAACGTCCTCAACACCCTGCCCACGCTCGACGCAAACCACAGCAAACGCTTCGACACCATCCCCTTCATGGCGCTCAGCCTGGACAGCAGCGCGCTAAACCAACTGCTCAACGCCCCCGGTGTCGTCGATATTCAACCCGACCGCCAACGCCGCGTCAGCCTTAGCCACAGCGTCCCCCTGATCGGCGGCAACACCGCCAGCGCGCTCGGCATCAACGGCCAAGGCCAAACCGTCGCCGTCCTCGACACAGGCGTAGACAAAACTCACCCCTTCCTTGCAGGCAAAGTCGTCGCAGAAGCCTGTTACTCCACCCACCAGCCCGCCGATGGCGCAACCAGTCTCTGCCCCGGCAATGTCAGCGAATCCACTGCCAGCGGCTCGGGTCTTGATTGCCCCGGCACGATTGAAGGCTGTGGCCACGGCACCCACGTCGCCGGCATTGTGGCTGGAGAAAACGCCCAGGAACACGGTGTTGCCCCCAAGGCCAACCTCATCGCCATGAAAGTTTTCACCAAAATTGACTACGACGGCCAAAATTGCACCAACCAGGGCGGCTGTGCCATCTCACTTGATTCCGACCAAATCAAGGCGCTAGAGCGCGTATATGCCCTGCGCAGCACCTACAACATTGCCTCCGTCAACATGAGTCTCGGCGGCGGCAACTACGACAACCAAAGCCGCTGCGACCAAGACAACCTCGCCGTCAAGGCCGCCATCGACCAGCTACGCGCCGCAGGCATCGCCACCGTCATCGCCTCCGGCAACGAAGGCATCATCAACGGCATGGGCGCGCCCGGCTGCATCTCCAGCGCCATCAGCATCGGCTCCAGCGTGTCCAACGCCCCCGGCAAAACCGTCGATAGCGTCTCCGATTTTTCCAACAGCGCCAACTTCCTTGACCTGCTCGTACCCGGCGAATCCATCAACTCCTCCACCCAGGGCGGCGGCTACGCCAGCTGGAACGGCACCAGCATGGCCACCCCCCATGCAGCGGGCGTATTCGCCCTGCTCAAACAGCAAAACCCAAGCATGGGCGTAGATAACCTGGAGCTGATGCTCAAGGCACGCGGCAAACCCATTCTGGATGTGCGTAACGGCTTCTCCACCCCGCGCATCGACCTGAATGAAGTCTTTGCACACGCCCCCATCGCCACGCGAGACGACATTGCCCAAATCTACCTGGCGGGCTTTTTGCGCGGCCCTGAGCTGGCCGGACTCAACTACTGGTACGGCGAGCAACGCAGCGCACAAGAAGTCGCCGATGTCATCTTCTCCCTGCCCATTGTCAAGGCCATTTACCCCGACACGCTCAGCAACACAGACTTTGTCACCGCCATTTACCGCAACGTTTTCGGGCGCGAACCCGACAGCGGCGGCCTCAACTACTGGCGCAACGAACTGGCCAACAGCTCACGCGGCAGACTTGTGCTCAACATGATTCGTGCGGGCCTCGGTACCCCCGACGGCACAGCGGGCAAATCATACGTCGTCAACCGTAGCGAAATGGCGCTCTACGCCATCACCCAGCAACGCGGAACCAACCGCAGCCTGGAACCGGCAGACCTAAAAAGCGCCATGATTCTGGTCAACGGCGACCAGCCCAACCTCGAACTTGGCAAAGACGTGATTGACCGTTTGATTATCATGGCACGTTAAACACGCTTTAACTCCCCGTAGGCGCGGCCTTGGCCGCGAATGAGCCTTACCGAACACAAAAACCTCGCCGAATACGAAACCCGTGCCGAAGCAAAACCCTTCGCGGGCAAGCCCGCGCCTACAGACCACCCCGATGGCACGTTAAACACGCTCTACCCCCCCGTAGGAGCGGCCTTGGCCGCGAACAAACCTTACCGAACACGAAAACCTCGCCGAAGCGAAATCCTTCTCGACCAAGGTCACAGCATAAGGCATTATCCTTACGCCCCCCCAACCCAAAGAGATGATCCATGCACACCTCCTTCCGCCCACTCCTCCTTGCCGCCGCCATAGCCACCTGCCTGAGCGCCCCCGTCTACGCTGCACCCGACACCGCTGAATGGGCGCTCAGCCAGGCAAGCACGCAAAGCATCAACACCATCATCCAGACCGCCCCCCCCAGCATCGCGCAGGAACTCAGCAACCGTCTGCAAGACCTGAAAACCACGGCCACAAGCAAGGGCAGCGTGCCGGTCATTATTCGCCTGCAAACCAGCTTCACCCCCGAAGGCCAGCTATCCACCCCAACCGCCACCACCCAACGCAACTCAATCCAAAGCGCCCAAAACAGCGTCATTAGCGCGCTACGCCAAAACTCCACGCTCTCTGACGAACAAATCAAACGTTTTGAAACCATTCCTTTTCTTGCACTGCGCCTAAGCCCGCAGGCGCTCGACACACTCATCAACACCCCTGGCATCATCGACATCCAACCTGACCGCCTCAACCGCCCCAGCCTTGCCTACAGCGTCCCCCTGATCGGCGGCAACACCGCCAGCGCACTCGGCATCACCGGCCAAGGGCAAACCGTCGCCGTTCTTGACACCGGCGTACAAAAAACCCACACCTTCCTCAGCGGCAAAGTAGTCTCCGAAGCCTGTTACTCAAGCGATGATGCTTACTACGGCTCGACCACGGTATGCCCTGGAGGTGCGACTGAATCTACGGCCAGTGGCTCTGGCGTTAACTGCGCCTCCAATATCGCAGGCTGCGACCACGGCACCCACGTGGCAGGCATTGTCGCAGGGCGTAACGCCAGCTTCCACGGTGTAGCACCCAACGCCAACATCATTGCCATCCAGGTTTTTTCACGCCTTGACAGCGCCAACTGCAACCCCGGAGAAACCTACTGCGCCCTGTCCTACACCTCAGACCAAATCAAGGGACTGGAGCGTGTTTATGCACTGCGCAACACCTATCAAATCGCCGCTGTCAACATGAGCCTGGGTGGCGGTTACTGGGAAAAACAGCATCACTGCGACATCGACAACGCCGCGCGAAAGTTCGCCATCGACAACCTGCGCTCCGTCGGCATCGCCACCGTCATTTCCTCCGGTAACGACGGCTACTGGTGGGGCATGGGCGCTCCAGGCTGCATTTCCAGCGCCATTAGCGTAGGCTCCAGCACCTCCAACGCCCCCGGCCTGGCTGACAACCTCGTCTCCAGCTTCTCCAATAGCGTCAACTTCCTTGACCTCCTCGCACCCGGCCAGACCATCAACTCATCGGTTCCTGGCGGGGGCTATGCAGGCTGGGACGGCACCAGCATGGCCGCCCCACACGTCGCCGGCACCTTTGCCCTGATGCGCCAGCGCTTCCCGGGTGAAGGCGTTGACAGCCTGGAAGCACGCCTGAAATCCACCGGCACCCCCATTCTTGATGCCCGTAACGGAGTCGTCACACCGCGCATCAACCTCAACAACGCACTCACTATCCCAAGCAGCGCAACCCAGGCAGACATCACCCAGATCTATGTTGCCGGCTTCCTGCGCGCCGCCGAACTCGACGGCTTTAACTACTGGGATGCACAGGGCAAAACAGCCTCACAACTGGCCACCGATATTTTCAACCTGCCCAGCGTCAAAGCCATCTACCCAGACAGCATGAGCAATACCGCCTTCGTCACCGCCATCTACAACAACGTCTTTGGTCGCGCCCCCGACAGTGGCGGCCTTGCCTACTGGGTCAACGAACTGAACCACACCACGCGCGGCAATCTGGTTCTAACCATGATTCGCGCAGGGCTAGGCGTACCCGACGGCACATCAGGCAAAGCCTATCTTGTCAACCGCGTTGAAGTCGCGATCTACGCACTCACCCAGCAGCAAGGCCATAGTATCAGTCTCGTTCCTGATGACCTGAAGTTTGCCCAACGCCTGGCCAACCAAGAAACCTCATCCGTTCAACTCGCCAAAGATGTCATCGACTGGCTGATTCACCTCGCACCCTGAGTCAAACCATCGTTTTGGTGGATGTGCAACGTGCATCCACCCACCTCTCAAAGCCGCTGAAAGTACCTCAGCGGCTTTTTCATGCCCAGAACCAAGGAAATACCTCGCCGAACACAAAATCCTTCGCGGGCAAGCCCGCGCCTACAGACCACCCCGATGGCACGTTAAACACGCTCTCCCCCCGTAGGAGCGGCCTTGGCCGCGAATAGCCGTGCCGAAGGCGAAACCCTTCGCGGGCAAGCCCGCGCCTACAGCGCAAAACCCATGCAAACCAACGAAAAAACCCCGCTCAACAGAGCGGGGTTTTAAATTAAAAACCGGTTAGAACAGCAGCTTCAACTAAACGCGCAACGCAGCATCCACAGCCTTCTTCGCGGCGCGCGCCGTCGCACGATCTGCGGTAACCGTGTCCATAATGCCACGCAACTGGCTCGGAGAAATTTGTTTACCCTGGGCTCTCTGCTGCTCAATCGCATAGATTGCGACCTCAAGACGATTGACGATATACACCTTGCCCGAGGTGCCATCCGGCGTACCCAGACCCGCCGTAATCATATCCATGACCAACTGGCCACGCGCCTCAAACCCTGGGTTGCCTGAACCCTGTGCGATAAAGAGATTGCGCAATCTAAGCAGCTCGCCCGCCCAATAAGCAACGCCCTGATCGTCACCATCGCGACCAAAGACATTGTGATAAATCAGGCTCACAAAATCCTTATCCGACAGAACCAATGGATAGATAGCCGTGACGCTTGGCAGGCTGAAAATCACGCCGCCGACATACACATAGCTTTTGCCATCCACCAGCACCTGATTGCTCCAGTAGTTCATCCCCTCAAGCTCTGCGGCACGCAGGAAGGCGGCAAGATAGAGCTTGCTGAAATGGCTAATGTTTTCGGGGATGATTGGCGCGGGGCCAAAACTCGCCACGACGTTTTTGCTGCTGGTTAGCGCAAGGTTGCACGAATCATCCACGCCGGTGCAATCACCGCTCCACGCACTAAACACTTGACCACTCGCAGGCTTCGCCGTCAGCGAAACATTGGTGTTGTAGGCATAACTGGCCTGCGCCGGGAAAGCACTAATGCTTCCCAGACCAACCACGCTCATGTTTAGCAAATAGTGGCGAGGAGCGCGACATACAGCCTCTTCGCCGCCATTCGCGCCCGCACAACTCCATGAGTAAGAGCTATTACTGGTCTGGATGCGACTCGGCGAGCCCGCGCTGCACAAATCAGTTGGCGGGTTCACAGTAGGCACATTGTTTGCGCGACCACAGGCGCTATCACCGGTAATCGCAAACAGAGCTGTCGCGGTTCTATCGCCGGTCATACTCAGCGAGCAGGACGTACTCGGCGTACCCAGGCAATCGCCACCCCAGGCGATGAATGTACTACCGAAAGCCGGAACCGCCGTCACCACAACATTGCTGTTGTATGCGTATGTTCCAGAAGATGGAGCCACGCTACCATTCCCCGTGACCGCAGTGCTCAGGGTGTAATGACGCGGAGCGCTGCAACTCGCCGTAGCGCCGCCAGCCACACCTTCGCAAGTCCAAGTGAATTGATCAGCGGCCGTCAATACTGCACCAGGTGTACCGAAACCACACAAATTGGCAGCAGGCGCAGTCGTTACACCTACGCCATTGGCGCTACCGCATGTACCGTCCTGTGCCGGAATGCCGCCTCCCATATTGAACCAGGACTGCGTAGTGTTCGCCTGTGCGCTGGCCGGGCCATAGAACAAGGAAACCTCACCGGGATTGATGGCCGCCAGGCCATCACCAAATCCACCCGACGCGGTACTACCGTCGGTAATGCTACCGTAGTAAAAGCCGACCTGCCCCTCGCCTGGCAAAATGCTCGTAAACTGGTCGGAACGAATCACCAACTGGAAGGTACTACGCACGCTATAATTGCGGTTGAAGTGCCCCATATCCAGCCAAGTCACCACGAGCTGACCGGGAATCGTGGTATTGACATACACGTTCGAGGCCGCATCGCTGCGCGAATCAAGGTCGGTGAACAGGCCGGCAATCATCGGCCTGATGGTCTGGGTATTGAGTGGTTGAGGACTAAAGGTCGAAGCCCCTGCACCGAACGTCACATAACCGTTGGAACCAACGTACAAATCCGAATAAACATTGCCAAAGAAATTGAAGCTTTGACCTGCGCCAAAACTGATCGGACCGTCATAACAATCATCGCAATTGCTCGACCCCGCCAGTAGCGTACCGTAATCATTCGTATAGAGCGCAGCATAAGCCGGAGTTGCGGCCAGCAATCCCAAGCCTAGCGCCAGAGCACCCGCCAAGCGGGTAACAGTTGATGCGTACATGCAAAAATCCTCAATAAAATTGACCGCAATTAAGCCAAACAAAGCTTTCCGCGATTATCAGGCTGAAAATATGGAAAGGCAATCCATAAAACAACGTCGCGTTGTATTTTAGTTACAAACAACCATCGCCCCCGTAGGAGCGG
>CAZTYJ010000015.1:17789-19786 GCA_964618025.1 uncultured Halothiobacillus sp.
AGCCGTGCCGAACACGAAATCCTTCGCGGGCAAGCCCGCGCCTACAGCGAAAAAAACCACTCAATCCAGCACAAAAAAACCCCGCTCAAATGAGCGGGGTTTTTATTGCTTGGGTTTTAATGCGTGGCATCGGGTTTGCACCCGAACACCGTAGGCGCGGCCTTGGCCGCGAATGAGCCTTGCCGAAGGCGAAACCCTTCGCGGGCAAGCCCGCGCCTACACATCAACCTGCGGCGATGTCGGCGAAGCCGATACCGGTCAGCGGGATGTCTTCCAGTACCACGGAGGAGTCCGCAGAACCCGCGCCGCCGTTGTAGAACACCACCAGATCATTGGCTGCACCACCGCTGAAGTTCACGACTTCAACCACCACGTAGTTCAGCGCCGGGACGTTGCTGAAGTCGAGGTTGGCTGCTGCCAGTGCCGCCGCGTAGTCGGCCGCCACTACGCCGTTTTCGAAGTAGTTGCTGCCGCTACCGGCTGCGCCGCCTTCGAACACCAAGGTGTCGGTCAGGCCGTCAAAATCGACAACCTTATCCGCAGTGGCTGCAGTAAGACCCGTTTCACCGATACCGAAGTAGAAGGTATTTTGAGCATCGCCACCACTCATGCTATCCACGCCTGCGCCACCGTCGATGAAGTTGTTGCCATCGCCGACCAGACCGAAGCCGGCATCCAAAGTATCGTTACCTGCACCGCCGAACAGGGAGTCCGCGCCCAAGCCGGTCATAATGATGTCGTTGCCATTACCACCATCAACGGTGTCAGCCTGCGTGCCTGTGTAAATATCGTCACCCGCCTGGCCACCGATGACACTAAACATGCCGTCGGTTTCAGCGAGGCCATCCCAAGTCAGGCTATTAGCACCGCTCAAGGCCGAGGCATCCACGGTCATGGTCGCGCCCGCCGCCACCAGAGCATCAACGGTGATAATCGAGGTCATGGCGTTGCCCAGAATCAGATGTTCAATGCCTGTGACATTATCCAGATCATCGCTCGCGCCATTGGCATCGGTCATGGTCATGGTGTCATCACCAGCACCACCATTGATGGTGTCCGCCACGGTGACATTGCTGCCGCCGACGATGGAGTCATTATCGATTCCACCCTCTACGGAATCGACACCTGCGCCAAAATGAATGGTGTCATTGCCTTCTTCACCGTAAAGATAGTCATCACCACTGCCTGCAACAATAAAGTCATTGCCTGCATCACCGTAAACCTCGTTGTTACCATTCCCGGCATTGATGGAGTCATCACCGAAATTGGTTTCGATGCTGTCATTACCGCTTCCTGCAATCACCGTATCGTTACCATCAGGTGCCGCGAGGCTGTAAGAGATGTAGTTATCGCCATCACCCGCCTGAATGAAGTCAGCGCCAGACCCCATGACAATGGTGTCATTACCCGCAGCAGCCAGGATGGAGAAGTTACCATCCGTTTCAGCCCTTCCATCCCAAAACAAGGTATTCGCTCCGGTCAAGGCGCTAGCATTGACTTCCAATGTCGCACCCGCAGCCACCAAGCCATCCACGGTCACAATATTGGTGATCGCATCACCGAGGTTAATGCGCTCGATATTGGTGACGTTGTTTAGATCGTTGCCCAGTCCGTTCATATCGGTGAAGTTGAGCTGATCGTAGTCCGTACCACCGTCCACGGTATCGGCGACGGTCATATTGAACATATTCACGGTGTCATTGCCTGCGCCACCGATCATGTTCATGGAGCCGTTCAGCAAGGTTTCGTTGAGCTGGTCATTGCCGATACCGCCGTCCAGCGTGACCGTGCCGCCGGTGGCATTGGTCAGGATGTCGTTACCGTCCATGCCGTTGATGCGCTCGTAGTTCATGACCACAGTACCGTTCTGAACGATGGTGTCGTCGCCACTGGTAGCCGTCAGGGTATCAATGTCGTTGCCGCCGTTGGTCAGGACATCGGCCGCGTCGTATTGAACGGAGTCGTTGCCTGCGTCGCCCATAACGCTGTCTGCGCCG
>CAZTYJ010000015.1:19886-49801 GCA_964618025.1 uncultured Halothiobacillus sp.
GCCTGTGGTGATGCTGTCGTGACCTGTGCCGCCATTGACATCGTTGTTACCTGCGCCTGCATCGATGGTGTCGTTATCAGCATCACCGTAGATGGTGTCGTTGCCTGTGCCTGTGGTGATGCTGTCGTTACCCAGACCGCCTGATACGGCGTTGGCACCGTCACCGGCATTGATCAGATCCGCGCCATCTTCACCATTGAGGGTATCGTTACCGCCGTTGGCCGTCAGGGTGTCATCGCCCATGCCTGCGTTGACGCTGTTGTCACCGGCACCCACACCGATGAAGTCGGCGTTGGCAGAGCCGGTGATGGTATCGTTGCCGGCTGAGCCAAAGAAGCTTTGACCGACATCGTTCATGGTGACGTTGGCAGCCGCATCAGCAAAAATTTCAATGTTTGCACCGGCGATGGTGGTGGTTGCGCCACCCATGCCGGAGCCCGCTTGCAGCACGACATTTTCGATGCTATCCAGTTGAGACGCAGCGATATTGAGGGCAATACCGGTGTTGTCAGTGATGTACAGGGTGTCGTCACCTGCGCCGCCCACTGCCGTGGAGCCTACAAAGTTGGCTTCGGTGCTGAAGAAGGCATCATCGAACAGAGTGCCGGTGATGGTGGCACCAGGCGCAGTGAAGACGAAGCCGTAGACGAAGTCTTGAGATACCAACTCACTGACACCCGTCATTTGAATACGCAGGTCGTTGGCATCCAGGGTACCGTTACCGTCCACGTCCACCCACAGGCGCTGCGCGTCCCGCTGGAACACTGCGGAGACCATGCCGCCACCCACCAAGGCACCTTGTGCCAGAGCGAAGTCAGCACGATCACCCGCAAAGGCTTGCAGCAGCAGGAAGCTCATGTCCAGCTGGTCGTGAACCAGTGAGTTCACGCTGTAGCTGGTGAAGTCTACAATGTGGTCGCCCTGACCTAAGTTGACGGAGTTACCTGACTCGGCCACGCTGCGGTAGACGAAGCGGTCTGCGCCCGCGCCGCCGGTGAGGCCGTCCCAACCCAATGCGCCCCAGAGGATGTCGTTACCGCTACCGGTGACGATGGTGTCGTTGTTGGTACCGCCAAACACGGTGTCGTCACCTGAGCCGGTGGTCAGGCTCAGTACCGCTGTGGCGCTGCCGGCCACGCCGAGGGTAGCGCCTTCGTAGTTCACCCCTTGCAGATCAATATCAAAGCTCGAGGCGGCTGCGTTCACCACGGTGAGATCGGTTGCACCGGTAGTAATCACGTAATCCAAGCCATCCAAGCCTGCTTCCGCGCTGAGATTGAGGGTTTTCAGGCCGGTATTCTGGATGTGCAGACGATTGTTATTGGTATCGTAGGCGCTCATGTCGAGGATTTCGACCGCGTTGAACATGAAGTTGACGCTTAGATCCGAGCTTGAACCCTGCGCCAGGGCAAAGCGATCGTTCGAACCGATAAAGGCCTCATCATCAAGATGCAGTACATCGCCGGCATCGTCTTCGTTGAGAACCGCCAGAGACTGACCAACCGCCAGATTCTGGATGGTCGCACCGTTCGTGTGACCCGCATGCAGCCGGAACTCTTGCGCACCTACAAAATGCGCAGCATCGAAGGTCACGCCGGTTAGTGTGTCGGCCACCCGAATGATTTCAAACGCAGAGACAGATGCCGCTTCAAGACCGGCTTGCTGATCGTAGATGGCATCGTTCACGCCTGCGCCGCCATCAAAGCTGTCGTTGCCACTGATTGTTGCGCCAAAGGCATGCAAGAAGTCACCATCACCCGCACCCAACGCCACATTGAACACGACGGAGGCCGCACCAGAGTCGAGATATACCGAATCGGCTCCTGTACCGCCCGTAATATTGGCCGTACCAAGGTTGCCCAGCGTGTTACTCATGCTCACGTTGACGATATTAGTCCCGTTGCCTGTGTTAACGACCACATCACCTTCATCACCCACTTGGGTGGTAATGGTGTCATTGCCTGCACCACTGCTCACGGAGATATTGGCATTCACAAGACCTAGCGCGTTAATAATATTCGTTCCCGCGTGGTCAGTGATCGCGATACCGCCGTTGTCACCTGTAGAGGCCGTCAACGTATCATCACCCAAGGTGTCGGTCATGGTGATACTGCCGTTATTACCTAGCATAGCGACGACAGAATCATTACCGGAGCTATCCGTCACGGTAAAGCTGCTGCTTGTTCCACCCACGAGGTTGGACAGATCGTTACCCGTGCCATTTTCGATCGTTGCCGACGAGCTATTGGCGATCGACGACCCCAGGGCGTCGTCACCCGCGCCCATATTGATACTGAAGTTACTGCCGCCTGTGCTATTGGCCTGAACTGTGTCATTACCATCCGCTGCATTGATGGTGGCATTGCCCGTACCGGACTTGCCCAGGGCATCAGCGCCTGAACCGCCGAGCATGGTGACGTTGGTATTGGCCGCTAACATTCTCACGCCCATGGTGGTCGCGCTCGCGTCCATCAGGCTGACGTTGGTGAAGGTGTCCAATACGTCAATGTAGCTGTTGCCCGTGAGAACAAGCTCTTTAAGGCTGCTGGCAAGGTCTGCGTTAACATTAATAGACGTTGACGGGGCAACGTTGTTGACGTTGAGGTTCAGGCGCTCCAGCCCCACAACCCCACCACTCACATCGGTGATATTGAAGTTAACCACCGGGGTATTGATGACGCTAACATTCAGCGCATTCGCTGTGCCCGCCAGAACGGTGTCCTGGAACTGAACGCCAATCGAGGGCGCGCCGGTCAGGGTGTCGAGGGTGATGTTGGAGATTTCAGCAAGCTGGGTGAAGCTAACATCGGCCGAGCTGTTGCGGGTGACGAGATTATCCACACCGCTGACTCCCGACATTTCGACGGTGAGCGTGCCGATACCGCCCGCCGTGACATCAAAGACCTCGATATTGCGGATATCGAAGGCGGCCAGGGTTTGATTCAGACCAAGGTTGGCGGCCAGACGCAGGGTGTCGATACCGGCTGCACCATCAAGATTATCCGCCGCCGTCAGGGTATTGTTGGTGGCGTAGTAGGTGTCGTTGTGAATGGTACCGAGGTATTCGGGCAGACCGTCAACACCACTGGTGAGGTAGAGGGCTTCGCCACCGGCTGCAAAGGCATCAACCGCCGCCATGGCTGCGGTCACGGTTGCGGGGTTTGCGGTTACGGTCGCCATGATGGCGGCCAGTTGAGCCGGGGAAATTTCATTGCCGCTGGCAATTTGCGCGTCGATGGTGTAGCTGGACACCGCCATGCGGTTCATGATGTAGTCATGACCGGGAGCACCCACTGCGCCAATACCAGCGTTAATCATGTTGATAGTCAACTGGGCACGCGCATCAAACAGCGGCTGGGCAGAACCCTGATTGGTGAACTGGGTGACCAGTGTGTTGAGCTCGTTCGTCCAATACGTCGAACCGGCTGGGTCGCTGGTGCGATTGAACACATTGAGGTAAATCTGCTCAACGAACTGGGTGGAGCTCAAAAAGACCGGGTAGAGGGTGGCAACAGTGGGGAGACTGAAGATGACTCCACCCACTTCCTGAAGGCTGTCGCCTTCGACAAGCACTTTGCTGCTCCAGTAGTTGAGTCCACTGGTCTCCGGCGCACGCAGAAACGCGGCCAGGTACAGTTTGGTGAAGTATTCACGGGTTTCGGTTGCAGTGGCCATGGATTTTAAGCTCCAAAATAAGTTTGTTGACAATAAAAGGCGAAAACACCTGTACACGCACAGCTTAAGCGAAGCATCGACCCGTTTGCAACGCCCGCCCGTCTTTATCAACTGAAATACGTTGCGCCAAGACAACAGAGCTGTATTTCCGATGTTTACGACCTCGCTGAACGGCGCTTTGCGGGGTGCGAATCGCCATGACATGGGTTCACGCTCTCGGCTTTGATGTGGAGCCTTTGTTCCGGCCTGGGCAAGGCCGCTCCTACAGATCACAAAAGCCTTCGCGGGCAAGCCCGCTCCTACGAGGGAGCCTCCTGTAGCGATGATGCTTTTGATGGCGGCTATGGCAGAATGCGGGCTCTTTAAATAAAGTCTCGCGCCTTAGCCATCATGCGTCATCTCTTTGTGCACCAGAATTTCCCAGGCCAATACAAAAATCTCGCGCCCGCGCTCGCCGCGCGCGGGGATCAGGTGGTCGCTTTGGGTATTACGCCCCGCGCTGCCCTCCCGGGAGTGCAAACACTGGCCTATAAGCTTGGGCGCGGCACGTCCACAAACATTCACCCTTGGGTTAGTGATGTAGAAACCAAGACTATTCGCGGTGAAGCCTGTTTTAATGCTGCAATGGCATTAAAGGCAAAGGGTTTTGAGCCGGATGTGATTCATGTACACCCAGGCTGGGGTGAGGGGCTGTTTTTACGCGAGGCTTTCCCCAAGGCGAAGATTTTGGCTTTTTTCGAGTATTACTATCAGTCTGATGGCGCAGATGTGGGCTTTGATGCGGAGTTTCCACGCGATGAGAGTTCCGGCGGGGGCTGCCGCATCGTGATGAAGAACGCTGCGCACATTTTGAGTCTTAATGCCGCCGATTGGGCGATTTGTCCTACACATTGGCAGGCTTCCAGCGCGCCTGGCTGGGTGCGCGAGAGGATGAGCGTGGTTTTTGATGGGGTGGATACGACGGCCTTGCATCCCGACTCAACGGCGTGGTTAAAAATCAATGAGCGTGTTCACCTGAGCGCCGATGACGAGGTGCTGACGTTTATTAATCGCAACCTTGAGCCTTATCGTGGTTATCACATCTTCATGCGCGCCCTGCCCGCCATTCTGAGAGCCAGGCCAAAGGCGCGGGTGCTGATTGTGGGAGGGGACGAGGTTTCCTATGGCGCACCTCCCAAGCAGGGCGGAAGCTGGAGACAGATTTTCCTGAATGAAGTGAAAGACGAACTTGATATGTCGCGCGTTCATTTTACGGGGCGCGTGCCATATGCGACGTTAAACCAGATTCTGCGCGTTTCTACGGCTCATGTTTATTTGACCTATCCGTTTGTTCTCTCCTGGTCGATGATGGAGGCGATGAGTCTTGGGGCGCTGGTGATTGGCTCAGATACGCAACCTGTGCGCGAGGTGATTGAGGATGGCGTCAATGGGCTGCTTGTGGATTTCTTTTCACCTGATGCGCTGGCTGACAGGGTGATTGAGGCTTTGGCTCATCGTGAGGCATTTACCGCTTTGCGCCGGCGCGCACGCGAGACGGTTGTCAAACGCTATGACTTGAATTCGGTGTGTCTGCCCGCACAAATGACCTTGGTCGATGCGCTGGCCTCCGGTGTTATTGGTTGAATCCGATTATTTTTAACGCTTAGTTCGGGGTGTACTGTGTCCTTTGTTCGATTAGATAAATCCGTTCATTCCTCCGCCAAATTAAAACCCATCACGGGTTATGCTCATGCGAGCAAACAGGCGTTGGCGCGTCTGTTGCCTGAGGAAATGCCTCGCGCCGGGCATGAGTTCCCGATTGTTTTTGCGCGTCAGGGCGATTTGATATTTCCAGCGGCTCTGCTTGGGTTGAGCCCCGACATTAACCAGTTCGTTGGAAAAGATGGCCGCTGGCTGGCTGGCTATGTTCCAGCCATTCTGCAATGCTTTCCGTTTTCTTTGACGCAGGATGCCGGACATGAGGACAAGGGGCGCTTCGTGCCTATGCTGGACGAGTCTGCCTTGAGTGATGTGGAAGGCGTTCCCTTGTATACCGACGCAGGAGAGCTTGCTGCCGAGCCTCGGTTGAAAATATCCACGTTGCTGAAAAGCGTGGCGCAATTAGGCGCTGGCGCAAAGGCTCTCGCTGCTTTGGAGGAGATGGGGGTGATTGTTCCCTGGGATATTTCTTTGCGCGTTGGTGCCTCTGGAAGCATTGTTTTGAAGGGGTTTTTCAGGGCGGATGAAACTGCTTTGAAAACCCTTGCAGATGAGAAAGTGCTTGAGCTTTGGCACTCTGGAGTCTTGCCCATGCTTTACGCTCACTGGTTCTCATTGAGTCGATTCAGCGCCTTGGGTGCGACTTTGATGATGCCTGAGCCGTCCGCTTCTGCTGACGATTGATGCGGCACGCATATATCTTGAAGCACAGAAGCGGGCTTGCCCGCGAAAACAGCGTATGTTGAGGGCTTCGCGAGCAAGCCCGCTTCTACAGTTCAAACATGTTCAGGCCAGAACAGTAAGCCGCCCTTAATGAGGCTTGCTTGCCTTTCATCCTAGGTCAATAAAAACCTCTCAAGCTGTTCAGTTCTTCCTTCCAAGGTTCTTTTGCATGTCCCGCACACCACTTACTGATCTTCAGCTTGCTCTTAAAACCTGCCGCTCATCCTTTGTTGGTGCGGGGGTGTTCAGTTTCTTTATCAATATCCTGATGCTGGTCGGACCGCTATACATGCTCCAGGTCTATGACCGGGTTTTGATGAGCGGAAGCGTTCCGACCCTGTTGGCGATCACCTGGCTTATCGTGGGGCTGTTTGCCGTGATGGGGCTATTGGAGTGGATTCGCTCGATGGTGTTGATTCGAGTCGGCGCCCGCATGGACGGCCTGCTGTCCCAGCGCTTGTTTAATGCAACACTGGATTACGCCGCAGGCAAGGCCAATGTCTCAGCCCAGCCTGTACGTGATCTGGATGCGGTGCGTCAATTTATGACCGGCAACGGTTTGTTTACGTTTTTTGATGCGCCGTGGATGCCGGTGTACCTTGCAATCCTGTATCTTTTTCACCCTTATCTTGGCATCCTCGCAACCGTGGGGGGCTTGATTCTGCTTGTATTGGCGCTGGTCAATGAGTATGCAACCAAAAAGCCTCTGACCGAAGCCAGCATCGAGTCGATGAGGGAAAATCAGTTTATCAGCAGCAATTTGCGCAATCTTGAGGTTATTGATGCCCTCGGAATGCGTGAGCGCATTATGCAGCGCTGGATGGGCTTCCATGAGAAAGTCATGGGTTTGCAGGCGCTGGCAAGCGATCGTGCCGCCGCGATCACGGCGACAAGCAAGACCTTCCGTTTGTTATTGCAGTCACTCATACTGGGCCTGGGGGCTTGGCTTGCGATTGATCAGATTATTACACCGGGAGTGATGATTGCGGCTTCGATTCTGATGGGGCGGGCGCTGGCTCCGGTGGATCAGATGATTGGGGTTTGGAAGCAGTTTGTGGGTGCGCGTGGGGCGTATGGGCGTTTGAATGAGCTGCTGTCCAAAATTCCGGCGAAGGAGCGCTCCTTGACCATGCCCGCACCCAAGGGGGTGTTGACCGCAGAAGGCGCTGTGGTGGTTCCGCCAGGCGCAAAAGTGCCTTCACTACGCGGCTTGAGCTTCCAGATCAATGCGGGTGAGGCCGTGGGTGTCATTGGGCCTAGCGCCGCTGGAAAATCCAGTCTGGCGCGTGCCCTGCTTGGGGTGTGGCCTGTGACGGCTGGCAAGATGCGCATTGATGGCGCGGATGTGTCGCAATGGAATCGTGATGAGTTGGGGCCGTTTATTGGCTATTTGCCTCAGGACATTGAGCTGTTCGAAGGCAGCGTGGCAGAAAATATCGCGCGTTTCGGTGAGATGGATGCGGCAAAAATTGTTGCTGCGGCGCAGATGGCCGGGGTGCATGAGATGATTCTGAAGCTGCCGCAAGGTTATGAAACACCATTGGGTGAAGGCGGCGCAAGCCTGTCGGGCGGCCAGCGTCAGCGAGTGGGTCTGGCGCGCGCCTTGTACGGCGAACCTGCGATTGTGGTGCTGGATGAACCGAACTCGAATCTGGATGATGTGGGCGAAACGGCCCTGGCTCAGGCGGTCGCAGCCATGCGCGCACGTAAGACGACGCTGGTTTTGATTACGCATCGCCCAAGTATTCTTGCGCAAGTGGACAAAATCATGGTGCTAAAAGATGGCCTGATCGTCGAATTTGGCTCTCGTGATGAAATCTTGGGCAAATTCGCGCGCCCGGCGGCGGCTCCGGCGCAAATAGCCCAACAAGCGACCAAGGTGGCTATTTCAGGCTCCGCAGCGGTTTGATGTTTTTATTGGGGTTCGTTTCCCCCTTGCTACGGCGCTTTAATTTAGGAAGACGCTGAATGATTCAGTGCCTTTCGGCTCGCGAGCTTGCCCGCGAAAAGATTTATTCAGAGGTTCTCTTAGGTATTATTTTTGTATGAGCACGTTAAAAGATACGCAGAGCGAAACGCCCAAAGCTCCCACGGATGATCGAGGAATACGCTGGGCAGGCTACCTTGTGGTGTTTTTATTATTTGGCGTTTTAGGGTCGTGGTCGGCTGTAGCGCTATTGGACAGCGCGGCCGTCGCTTCTGGCATCGTGACACTGGAGTCTTATAAAAAGACGGTGCAGCATCTGGAAGGCGGTATTATCAAGGATTTGCGCGTGCGTGAGGGAGATTCGGTCAAGGCTGGCGATATCTTGGTGCGCCTGGATGATACGCAGTCGCGCGCGCAGCTGGAGATTGTGCGTGCGCAGTTGAACGCAGTTCGCTTGACCGAGGCTCGACTTCTGGCTGAGCGTGATGGCTTGAGTGAGGTAAAATTTTCCACCGATCTTGTGGCCTTGAGCAAGAGCGATGCGCGTGTGGCTGAGCAAATGGACAGTCAGCTGAAAGCGTTTGCCGCGCGTCAGGGCGATTTGAAGTCGCGGATTAGCTTATTGAATGAAAAAATCTCGCAACTGCAGCAACAGATTCGTGGCTTTGATGAGCAGGAAAGGATTCTCACACGGCGGATTGATTTATTCTCGGATGAATTGAATGGCTTGCGCAGTCTTCTGGATAAGGGGCTGGGCGACAAGGTGCGTTTACGCGCCCTGGAGCGGGACAAAGCCGAAGTTGAGGGGCTGCTTTCCTCCGTGCGTTCGCAACGCTCACAGGCAAAGTTGCAGATTAGTGAGGCGCAACTGCAAATCACCCAGACCAAACAAGAAAATCAGAAAAACGTGGTTGCCGAGCTAAATGATGCTCAGGTGAAAATCAGTGACTCGCTGGAGCGTGAGCGGGCTTTGGCCGACACATTAAAGCGCACCGAGATTCTGGCTCCAGTAAGTGGCCGGGTTGTTGGGCTTGAAGTGCATACCGAGGGCGCGGTCATTGCTCCCGGCGCAAAGGTACTGGACATCGTGCCACAGTCGGAAGCCTTGTTGGTTGATGCGCATGTTTTACCCGTCGATGTGGATAAGGTGGTGCCGGGTCTGGTGGCGCGAGTGCGTTTTACTGCATTTAATCAACGCACGACACCGACGGTATTGGGTAAGGTGTTGTCAATTTCTGCGGATCGCCTGACCGACCCGGTCACAAATATGCCCTATTATCTGGCGCGCATTCAGGTTCCCCCGCAGGAAATAGCCACGCTGAAAGGCCTGGAACTGATTCCAGGAATGCCTGCTGATGTGATGATTGTCACCGGTGAGCGCACGGTGCTGGATTATATGTTGCGCCCGTTGCTGGATGCGCTGGCACGTTCATTTAAGGAGGAGTGAGTTGATGAAAACTGCAATTATCACCGGCATTACCGGCCAAGACGGCGCCTATCTTGCGGAGCTTTTGCTGGAAAAAGGTTACACCGTGTATGGCACCTATCGTCGCACCAGCTCAGTGAATTTCTGGCGTATTGAAGAGCTTGGCATCGACAAGCATCCGAATCTGCATCGGGTCGAGTTTGATCTCACCGACATGAGCGCAGCCATCCGCCTGCTGCAAAACAGCGAGGCGACGGAGGTCTATAACCTTGCAGCGCAAAGTTTTGTCGGCGTGTCCTTCGACCAGCCGGTGACCACAGCGGAGATTACCGGCATCGGGTCTTTGAATCTGCTGGAAGCCATCCGTATCGTCAATCCGAAGATTCGTTTCTATCAGGCTTCAACTTCGGAGATGTTCGGTAAGGTGCAGGCGATTCCACAGGTTGAAGAAACGCCCTTTTATCCGCGCAGCCCGTATGGCGTGGCCAAGCTGTATGCGCACTGGATGACCATCAATTACCGCGAAAGCTACGACATTTTCGGCAGCAGCGGCATTCTGTTCAATCACGAATCCCCGCTGCGTGGGCGCGAATTTGTGACGCGCAAGATCACCGACAGCATCGCCAAGATCAAGCTGGGCAAGCAGGATGTGCTGGAGCTTGGCAACCTGGACGCGAAGCGCGACTGGGGCTATGCCAAGGAGTACGTGGAGGGTATGTGGCGCATGCTTCAGGCGGACAAGCCGGATACCTATGTGCTGGCCACCAACCGTACCGAAAGCGTGCGTGATTTTGTAAGCATGGCCTGCAAGGCGGCGGAGATCGACATCGCCTGGGAGGGTGCGAGCGAGCAAGAACGTGGTGTTGATACGGCGACTGGCAAAACCATCGTCGCCATCCATCCGAAGTTCTACCGTCCTGCTGAGGTGGATTTGCTGATTGGCAATCCCGAGAAGGCCAAGCAAGACCTGGGCTGGGAGCCGAAGACCACGCTGGAAGATCTTTGCCGGATGATGGTGGAGGCAGACCTGCGCCGCAACAAGCAAGGCTTCTCGTTCTGATGAGCCACCTGTTAGAAGACAAGACCGTTTTGGTGACCGGCGCGTCCGGCTTCACCGGGCGTTACATGATCGATGCGCTCAAACAGCGCGGCTGTCATATTGTGGGACTCGGCGGCACAGATTCCTGTGCGGATGCCACCATCCCTTGCGATTTGACCGATGCAGGCGCGGTGCGTCAGGTCGTGGCGCAGACGCGACCGGATTATGTGGTTCACCTGGCCGCGCTATCCTTTGTCGGGCATGGCGATGCCGAGGGCTTCTACCGGGTGAACGTGTTCGGCACGCTGAACCTGCTGGATGCGCTGGCGCAACTTGAAATTCCCCCAAGAAAGGTGCTGCTCGCAAGCTCGGCCAATGTCTATGGCACGCCGGAGGTGGAGGTGATTGACGAGTCCATCTGCCCTGCGCCGGTCAATCACTATGCGTGCAGCAAGCTTGCGATGGAGCACATGGCACGCACCTGGTTTGCGCGTTTGCCGATCATTATTACCCGCCCGTTCAATTACACGGGGTTCGGGCAGGATGAACGCTTTTTGATCCCCAAGATCGTGGGGCACTTCAAGCGCGGAGCGCGATTCATCGAGCTTGGCAATCTCGATGTCAGCCGGGATTTTTCAGATGTCGCCGACGTGGTGAACGCCTATGTCGCCCTGCTTGAGTCGGATGCCGCTTCAGTCACCGTCAATGTGTGCTCGGGTCGAGCAAGCTCGCTGCGCGAAGTGATCGCCATGATGAACACGATGGCGGGATACGCCATCGAGGTACGGGTCAATCCGGCCTTCGTGCGCCAAAACGAGATTCCGCGCATGGTGGGCGACAACACGTTGCTGCGACACTTGGCAGGCATTGTGCCGCAAACACCTCTTGCCTCCACGCTGCAACGCATGTATGCCGATGCACGTTAAAACATGCGCCTGATTCTCGGCCTGGATGCTCTGCGCCCACCGCTGACCGGTATCGGCCACTACACGCGCCAGCTTGCCATCGCCTTGTTCGATTCGGGCGAAATTCAGTCGATGGAAGGCATGATGAACGGGCGACGGGTTGAACAGGCGCATCTGCAAAGCCTGTTACTCTCCGCTACAAGCGATCTCAGCGCCGGCTCAAGCCTGAAAGCCGCGCTCATCCGTCGCCTGCGCGCCATCCCCGGCGCTTACGCATTGCGTCAACATCTGCGACAAAGCCGATGCAAAAGCGCCTTGCGCGAGCCACGGGGTTTGGTCTTTCACGAACCCAATGCCATCAGCTGCGCCTTGTCTGCGCCCACGGTGATCACCGTGCATGATCTCTCCCACATCCGCTACCCAAAGCTTCACCCTCGTGAGCGCGTGGCCTACCTTGATCGGCAACTGCCCAAATCACTGCGCCATGCCTGCCATGTCATCGTCGATGCCTTGGCCACGCAGCAAGAGTTGATCGAAGTGTTTGGCATCGAAGACGACAAAATCAGCGTCATTCCTCTCGGGGTTGATGCCCGTTTTCTGGCCGCCCGCCCGATGAACGAGTCCCCAACGCTCGCTGCTTTTGGTCTGTTTCCGCAGCGCTATTTCCTTTCCGTCGGTACGCTAGAGCCGCGTAAAAATATTGAGCGCACCCTGCAGGCCTACGCCGCACTGCCCGAATATCTGCGCAAAAACTTCCCGCTCGTGCTCACAGGCGGCAAGGGCTGGAAGGATGCCGCGATTCATGCCCGCATCCGGCAAGTCAAGCCTCCTGGGCGCGTCATCCTGACAGGCTATGTCACGCAAGCCGCATTGCTCGACTTATACGCAGGCGCCAGCGTGTTCATCTACCCCTCCCTCTACGAAGGCTTCGGCCTGCCCATTCTGGAGGGCATGGCCGCCGGAGTTCCGGTCATCACCTCCAACGTGAGCTCCATGCCCGAAGTGGCGGGCGATGCCGCGCTACTGGTCGATCCCACATCGGTGGACGAGATGGCCGGCGCCATGCAGCGCATCGTCGAAGACCGCGCGCTTGCCGCCATGCTCAGCGCTCGCGGCAAGCAGCACGCAAGCGGCTTCAGCTGGGCGCGCACCGCCGAGCAAACGCTGGGCGTTTATCGCCGGGTTTTGGCAGATCGCTATTGATTTGCCCAAGTCAAGTTTCAGCTTTTGCAGGAGCGAGCTTGTTCACGATCAGCGCACAATTCAAAGCGTTTCGCGGGCAAGCCCGCTCCTACAGTTCAAACTTTGTCAGGCCGGATCAAAAAAACCATGCGCGTATTGCACATCTACAAAACCTACTACCCCGATACCTTCGGCGGTATCGAACAGGTCATTCTGCAACTCGCGCTGGGAGCCCGCAGGCAGGGTATCGACAGCGACATTCTCACCGTCTCACCCAGCGCGCAACCCGCATGTCTGCAACGCCCGGAAGGTCGGGTCATACGCGGCAAATGCAATCTTGAAATCGCCTCCACGCCGTTCTCGCTGGATGCCGCGCGCCAGTTTTCCAGATTGCACCGCCAGTATGACCTGCTGCATTACCATTTCCCCTGGCCCTTTGCCGACCTGATGCACCTGGGCATGCGCTGCACAACACCCGCCATTCTCAGCTACCACTCGGATGTCGTGGCTCAACGCACACTCAATCTGCTGTACACCCCGCTGCGCGAGCGCTTTTTGCGTCAGATGCGTCTGATCGTCGCCGCCTCGCCGCAATACGCGGCCAGCAGCCCTGTGCTCGCCTGGCATCAGGATCGCCTGCGCGTCATTCCTTATGGCCTTGAGGAGCCCCCTGCGCCCGAACCCGAACGCATCCGCTATTGGCGTGAGCGCCTTGGCGAAGGCTTTATGCTATTTGTCGGCGTATTGCGCTACTACAAAGGCTTGCACACCCTGATCGCCGCCGCAAAAGGCGCACCCTACCCGGTGGTGATTGCAGGCCACGGCCCCGAAGCCGAGCGTTTGCGGGCGCAAGCCCAGACATTGGGCTGCAATAACGTGCATTTCCTCGGGCGCATCGACGAGGCCGACAAAATCGCCCTGTTACACCTGTGTCACGCTTTTGTTTTCCCCTCGCACCTGCGCGCCGAAGCCTTCGGCATCAGCCTGCTGGAAGCCGCCCGCCAGGGCAGAGCGATGGTTTCCTGCGAAATTGCCACCGGTACGAGTTACGTCAATCAACATGAACTTACGGGTCTTGTAATCCCGCCAGAAAACCCGCAAGCCTTGCGCGCGGCCATGGATGCCTTGTTTGCGAATGCGACGCTGGCGACAAGACTTGGCACCCGCGCGCAGCAACGTTTTGTTGAGCTGTTTAGCGCGCAGGCCATGGTGCGTGCGTATGTGGATGCTTATCAAACGTCGCAACATACCGATCATTGATGCACAGATCATTGGAGTAGGACTTACGCAGAATATGACTTTCACACCTTCTCCCGCACGCGGGAGAGGGTTGGGGGTGAGGGTGCTATTGATCCTTGCCTGAATGAACCGTGAAGGGACGGTAGATACTCCGTTCATCATCAAGCCTTTTCCAAATGAATATCACTAAAAAGCTTGGTTGAATCGAACGGCATTTGACTCTGGACGCACGCCCAGAGACCCGTGAGGTACTTGCGCATGACCGCACACAAGGCCTGAATTTTCTTCTTGCCGCGTGCGACCAGAGTCGCATAGAACGCCTTTGCCCGAGGATCGTGTCTGACGGCGCTCATGGCGGGCATGAACAGCGCCGAGCGGGCTTGCCCGCGAAAAAGCGTATGTTGAAGGCTGCGCGGGCAAACCCGCTCCTGCACTTCAAGATATATGCGTGTCGCATCAATAAGTCCTCGTTTTGCGTAAGTCCTGACGAATCAAGAATCGTCCACTGCATCCGGGCATTTTTGTTGCCACCTATCACTCAACGCGGCCTTGGGCTGCTAGACTTCCGAACCAATTTCCTTGGAAATGGCTTTTTATGCTTTGGGTTTTGCTGGTTTCCAGTCTGGTTTCTCTGCTGTTGACAACCTTGATAATCCGTAACAATTTCGCCCACGGGGTGCGACATAGCGGCCCGCAGCAGGTGCATGTCCATGCGGTGTCGCGCATCGGCGGCTTGGCGCTGGTGACAGGATGGGCGCTGGGGCTGGTGACGGCCATGTTCAGCAATGACTTTGCCGTCATGCAGGGGTTGCTGTGGGTCGTGTGCGTGCTGCCGGTGTTTCTTGTCGGTCTGGCCGAAGACTTGACGCACAAGATCGCTCCATTCTGGCGGCTGGTTTCAGCGGCGGTTTCTGCAGGGCTGGCCAGCTGGCTGTTGGGGGTTATGTTGCCGCGTCTGGATCTGCCTTGGGTGGATAGCGCCCTGACGCTCTGGCCTTGGCTGGCGTTGGGCTTGACCTGGTTCGCCGTGGCCGGGGTGAGCCATGCGTTCAATATTATCGACGGCTACAACGGGCTGTCCGGGGTGGTGGCCTTGCTGGCGCTGGGCGCGCTCGGTTATGTGGCCTTCAAGGTGCATGACGTGGAACTGATGCTGGTCTGTCTGGCCACTATCGGCGCGACGCTGGGTTTTCTGGCCTGGAATTATCCGCGTGGCCTGATCTTCGCGGGGGATGGCGGGGCGTATTTTTTGGGCTTTATCATCGCCTTGATCGCGGTGCTGCTGGTGCAGCGCCATGCCGAGGTTTCGGCCTGGTTTCCGCTGCTGCTGGTGATTTATCCGGTGTGGGAGACGCTGTTTTCGATCTATCGACGGCGCATGAGCGGGCGGGCGGCGGCAATGCCGGATGCGCTGCATCTGCACCAGATGATTTACCGTCGCTTGGTGCTGTGGATGGTCGGTAGCCGCGAAGCGCGTCATTTGACTGAGCGCAACGCCATGACCTCGCCCTATCTGTGGGGGGTGGCGGCGATTTCGATTGTGCCTGCGGTGTTGTTTTGGCAAAACACACCCGTGCTGATCGGCTTTTGCCTGGCGTTTGTGGCGTTTTATCTCTGGCTATACCGCCGTTTGGTGCGTTTTCGTGCGCCCAGGTGGTTGATGACGCGCAGGAGCGATTGAGTCAGTACGATGAAAAATCATCGCCCCAGCATCAAGCACGCAAGTCTGGTCAATTTGGCCGGAGCATTCGCGCCTTTGTTGGTGACGCTGCTCACGCTACCGTTTTTCTTGCCCTTGGTGGGCGAGTTCCGCTACGGCGCGTTAATGCTGCTATGGGCGGTCATCGGCTATCTCGGCGTGCTGGATTTGGGTCTGGGGCGTGCGGTCAGTCAGCGTATTGCCTTGCTGGATGCGGCTGAAAACATGGCGAACGACGAGCATACGATCCGTAACGTGCTCTGGAGCGGCATTTTTTTAAGCCTGTTGATGGGCTTGCTGGGTGGGATGGGGCTGGTGTGGCTCGCGCCGTGGTTGAGTCACACAGTCTTCAGTGCGCCGCAAGATTTACAAGCAGAGCTTGAGAGCGCATTGGCCTGGATGGTGCTGGCGCTGCCGCTCGCTACGGTAAACTCAGTATTGATGGGCGCGCTGCAAGGGCGACATGCCTTTGTGGCTTTGAATATCGCCCAGGTGATCGGGGGCGTGCTGGCGCTGATTTTTCCGTTGCTCCTGGCGCTCAACGGGGTGCTGGACTTGGGCAGTCTTTTTCTGTCCATGCTGGCGGCGCGTGGCTTGCAGCTATGGCTTTTGTATCGCGCCTGCCGCCGTGTCGTGAGCGCCGTTCCGCTGCGCCTGAGCCGCATGAATCAGGGGCTCGTTGAAATACCCCACCTGCTGCGCTTCGGCGGCTGGGTCTCGGTGAGTAGCCTATTGAATCCCGTGTTGGAGCTGACCGACCGTTTTATGATCGGTCATCGGCTGGATCTGGCGGCGGTCACGGCCTACACCGTGCCGTATAGTCTGGCGACGCGCTTGAGCCTTGTGCCGGGCAGTCTTGCAAGCGTGCTTTTTCCGCGCTTTTCCAGTCTCGGTGGCGTTGAGGCGCAAACGTTGATGCTACGCGCCCGCCTGACGCTGACGACCATTATGACCCCGCTGATTGTGCTGGGGATTCTTTGTGTGCCCACATTTTTAGCCCTTTGGCTGGGGGAAGATCTTGGCGCACGCATGGCACCTGTGGCGGTGATTTTGTTACTGGGCATCTGGATGAACGCGCTGGCTTTTCTGCCTTACAGTTATTTGCAGGCGCAAGGCCGCCCGGATCTTCCGGCCAAATTACACTTGCTTGAAGTTGTGCCCTACCTCGTTTTTTTGTGGTGGGCGATTGGCGCATGGGGCATTCAAGGCGCGGCATTGGCCTGGACGCTGCGTGTTTCACTCGATAGTGTGCTGCTGTTCCTTGTCGCCCATCGTCAGGGCACACAGCTTGGGCACTGGTCATGGCGAACCATGCTGAGCCTTTCAAGCGCAGCGGCATTGATGATCGGCGCGGCGTTGTTGATGCTGACAGTGCATGAACCCTATTGGACACCGGGCTTGGGCGCGCTCATCCTCGCGCTATTGGCTCTTTGGTTATGGAACAACACACCGCAGGAACTGCGTGACTTTGCGCAAGCCCTGAGGCGGAAGTTTAAATCCCGCACGCCATGAACACACCTCACGACACCTTAAGCCTAAGCGCCCGCGCCCTTGATGCCCTTGTCATCGGGCTGTGCGGTGTCGCGGCCTATATTTGGCGCTTTGAGCTTACGCTTCCCAGCCCCGCCTACCTGGGGCTGATTGTCATCGGCGTATTGCTGGCCTTGCTGCTGTTTCCGCTGTTTGGCCTTTATCGCTCATGGCGCGGCGGCCTGCTGATTGATCTTGCCGGACGGGTCACGCTGGCCTGGGGCATGGTGTTTCTTGCCATTGCCCTGATGTTGTTCGCCTTCCAGCTTGGCATGGGTTATTCGCGCATCTGGGTGTTTTTGTGGGGCGGGATGAGTGCGCTTGGGCTTATTTTGCTGCGCATCGTGACCTATGGCGTGCTGCACCAGATGCGCAGGCGCGGCATGAACCTCAAGCGCATCGCGCTGATCGGCGAAGGCGCGGCGGCAGACGATATTGTGCAGCGCACCGACGCAGCGCATTGGGCGGGATACCGGGTTGAGGCGCATTTTTCCGCCGCAGAAGCCGCCCCCTCCGCAGCGCTCCGGCCGCTATCCGAGTTGCTCAACACCCTGCATCAACAAGACATCGACGAAGTGTGGATTGCCCTGCCACTGCGTGATGAAGCGCGTATTCAGCACATTCTGCTGTTGTTGCGCCATGAACCGATCAGCGTGCGTTACGCGCCAGATATTTCCTCCTTGCGTCTGCTAAATCACGACATCAGCACCATCCTCGGCCTGCCGATGCTGGATTTACGCGCTACACCGATGCAGGGCATCAACCTTTGGATCAAGGCCATCGAGGACAGACTGCTTGCCAGCCTGATTTTGCTGCTCATCAGCCCGCTGATGCTGCTGATCGCCCTTGGCATCAAGCTCAGCAGCCCAGGCCCTATTCTTTTCAAGCAACAACGCCACGGCTGGGGCGGGCGCGCCATAGAGGTGTATAAATTCCGCAGCATGGCACTGCACGACGAAACGCCCGGACAGCTGCAACAGGCCACACGCCAGGATCGCCGTATCACGCCCTTTGGCGCTTTTTTACGCCGCACCAGCCTCGACGAGCTGCCGCAGTTCATCAATGTGCTGCAAGGCCGCATGTCGATCGTCGGCCCGCGCCCCCATGCGCTGGCGCACAATGAGCACTACAAAGAATTGATCGACAGTTACATGCTGCGCCACAAGGTCAAGCCCGGCATCACGGGCTGGGCGCAGGTCAATGGTTATCGTGGCGAAACCGACACGCTGGAAAAAATGCAGAAGCGTGTGGAATACGACCTGTATTACATCGAGCATTGGTCCTTGGGCTTTGATCTCAAAATCATCGCCCTTACCCTGTTCAAAGGCTTTAACCACCCCAATGCCTACTAATTGCCCCTCAAATCATAGAAAATACCGCGCATGAAAACTCAAGCACGCTCAAGAAAAGGCATTATTCTGGCAGGCGGCTCCGGCACCCGCCTGCACCCCTTGACCCATTCGGTCAGCAAGCAACTCATGCCGGTGTACGACAAGCCGATGATTTACTACCCGCTCAGTACACTGATGCTGGCGGGAATTACGGACATTCTCATCATCACCACCCCGCATGACCAAGCGGCCTTCCAGCATCTGCTCGGTGATGGTTCACAATGGGGCATCCATCTTCGTTATGCCATCCAGCCCAGCCCCGACGGGCTCGCCCAGGCCTTTCTGATTGGTGAAGAATTTATCGGCAATGACCCCGCCGCCTTGATTCTTGGCGACAATATTTTCTACGGCGATGGCATGGGGCGACAGCTGCAACATGCCAGCGAGCGCAGTAAAGGCGCGGATGTATTCGGCTATTACGTCACCGACCCCGAACGCTACGGCGTGGTGGAGTTCGACGACCAAGGCCGCGCGCTGCATATTGAAGAAAAACCCACACAACCACGCTCGAACTACGCGGTGACCGGCCTGTATTTTTACGACAACGATGTTGTGGAACTGGCCAAGGCGGTCAAGCCCTCGCCACGCGGCGAGCTGGAAATTACCGACCTCAACAATGCCTACCTCAAACGCGGCGATTTAAACGTGCAAATCCTCGGGCGCGGCACCGCCTGGTTGGACACCGGCACGCACGATTCGCTGCTGGATGCCGCCAACTTCATCCGCGTGGTCGAAGAGCGCCAGGGGCTGAAAATTGCCTGCCCGGAAGAAATCGCCTGGCGTCAGGGTTTTATTGATGCCGAAGCGCTGCAACGTCTGGCGCAGCCGCTACAAAAAAGCGGCTATGGTCGCTACCTTCTGAAGATTCTCCATGAGCGCGTTTTTGCATGAACATTATCCCAACGACCCTGCCGGATGTACTGATGATTGAACCGAAAGTCTTTGGTGATGCACGCGGGTTTTTTCTTGAAAGCTGGAATCAGGAAAAATTTGCCGCCGCAGGTCTCAATCTGAACTTCGTCCAGGACAACCACAGCCGCTCAGGCCAGGGCATCCTGCGCGGCCTGCACTACCAGCTCAATCGTCCACAAGGCAAGTTGGTGCGCGTCACCCAGGGCGAAGTATTTGATGTCGCCGTTGATATGCGCCGCAGCTCGCCGACCTTCGGCCAGTCGGTCGGCGTGTCGCTGTCCGGCGAAAACCAGCGCATGTTATGGGTTCCTCCCGGCTTCGCGCATGGCTTTATCGTCATCTCAGAAAGCGCCGACTTTCTTTACAAATGCACCGATTTTTACCTCCCCGAACACGAACGCTGCGTGCGTTGGGATGATGCTGAGCTGGCGATTGACTGGCCGCTGCCCGCAGGTTTTCAGCCGCTGCTTTCCGCCAAGGATGCCGCAGGCCAAGCGTTCAAGGACGCGGAGACCTACGCATGAACCGCGAAGTCGCCCCCATGCGCGTGTTGCTCACCGGCGCGAACGGCCAACTCGGCTGGGAACTGCAACGCAGCTGCCCGACGCACATCGAACTACACGCGCATGATGCCGACACCCTCGACATCACCGATCGCGCAGCGGTTGATGCCGCCACCCACGCGCTCAAACCCGCCTGGATCATCAATGCCGCCGCCTACACCGCCGTGGACAAGGCCGAAAGCGAAGCAATGCTGGCCTACGCCGTCAACCGCGATGGTGCGCGACATTTGGCCGCAGCCGCCCACGCGGTGAGTGCGCGCATGGTGCAAGTATCGACCGACTTTATTTTCAATGGCGAACAAGGCCATCCCTACCGCACGGACGACAGCCCCGCGCCTCTTGGCATCTACGGCGCAAGCAAACTCGCAGGCGAACACGCGGTACGCGAGGCATTGGGCGAACACGCGCTCATCCTGCGTACCGCCTGGGTGTATTCCAGCCACGGTCACAATTTCGTCAAAACCATGCTGCGCCTGATGAGTGAACGCGAGTCCTTAGGCATCGTCGCCGACCAGATCGGCAGCCCGACCTGGGCACACGGTCTGGCGCAAGCCATCTGGCAAGCCATCGAGCGCAAGCTCCACGGAACACACCACTGGACGGACGCTGGCGTAGCCAGCTGGTACGACTTTGCCCAAGCCATCTTTGATGAAGCGCACGCCCTCGACCTATTGACACGAGACTGCGTCATCCGCCCAATCGCCACGAGCGACTACCCCACCCCTGCGCGCCGCCCAAGCTTTAGCCTGCTGGACAAAAGCGCCACCTGGCAGGCGCTCGGCATTCAATATCCCGCTCACTGGCGCACACAATTACGCGCCATGCTGCGCGAAAGTAGCGAAGCCCCGCCATGCGCCTAAGCGAACAACAAACCAGCATCATTCGTGAGATACCCCAGCGCGCCTTCGGCTCGGGTGCGCGGGTATGACCGCCTCACCCACGATTACGATCTCGGCCACGAGGAAGAGATCGAAATCATCCACACCCTGCGCGCCAGCATTGCCAATCTGAGCGGCATGACCGAGCGCTTTGCCCATTTTTGCCAACACCACGGACTTCTTCCTGCATGACCCGCAATCTACTCATCACCGGCGCGGCTGGTTTTATCGGCAGCAATTTTGTTCACTACTGGATGGCACAACATCCGCATGACCGCGTGCTTGTGCTGGATGCCCTCACCTATGCGGGTCATCTTGCCAACCTCGCGCCCGTGCAGGACAAATCCAATTTTCGCTTTGTGCATGGCGACATCCGTGACCAGGCGCTTGTTGAAGACCTGCTGCGCAGCGAACAGATCGACACCCTGGTGCATTTTGCCGCCGAGAGTCATGTCGATCGCTCGATCACCGGTCCGGATGCGTTTATCGAAACCAATATTCTCGGCACACACAGCTTATTGAAAGCCGCGCGCGCTATCTGGCTCGACGACCCCGCGACCCGCCTTGAAAACCACCGTTTTCACCACGTCAGTACCGACGAAGTCTACGGCTCGCTCAGCCCGAGCGACCCTGCGTTTAGCGAAAGCACGCCCTACGCCCCCAACTCGCCCTATTCGGCCAGCAAGGCCGCCTCCGATCACCTGGTGCGCGCCTACCATCACACCTACGGCCTCAAGGTCACCACCAGCAACTGCTCCAACAACTACGGCCCCTACCACTTCCCGGAAAAGCTCATTCCGCTGTGCATCAGCAATATCCTGCACGGCATCGCCCTGCCGATTTACGGCGACGGCATGAATATCCGCGACTGGTTGTATGTCGAAGACCACGCACGCGGCATTGAGCTGATTCTGGAAAATGGCGTAATCGGCGAGGTCTACAACATCGGCGGCAATAACGAATGGGCGAATATTCACATCGTGCAACTGATATGCACATTGATGGACGAAGCCTTTGCCCACGACCCCACACTGGCTCAGCGTTACCCCGCCGCCCCGGCGGCTCAGGGCAAAGCCACGGCAAGCCTCATCAGCTACGTCAAAGACCGTGCCGGCCACGACCGCCGCTATGCCATCAACGCAGAGAAAATCACGCAGCAACTCGGCTATCATCCGCACGAGAGCTTTGAGAGCGGCATTCGGCGTACATTGACATGGTTTTTGGAAAATGAAGCCTGGTGGCAACCGTTACGCGAGCGAAGCTATTGATGCTGGACGCATATATCTTGAAGTGTAGGAGCGGGCTTGCCCGCGAAAAAGCGTATGTTGAAGGCTTCGAGGGCAAGCCCGCACCTACAGAGCCGTTTTACGAAGGATTTTTAGCCCCAAAAAAAGATCGTAAACGGGTTCTCATAGATACAACGCCCGTTAAACGCGCTAATCTCCGGCAATCTCCGCGCCCTCTGTGGCTAAAAAATACTCTACCAACGACGATGCCATGACCCCTACACCCCAACTCCGCCTCGGCGAACGTCTTGTTGCCGCTGGCAAGCTCTCCGAACGCGACCTTGACCGCGCCCTGCAAGCCCAGGAAGAAATGGGCGACCTGCTCGGGCGGGTGCTGGTGCGCCTTGGCGTGGTGTCTGAGCTGGACATCGCACAACAGCTCGCAGGGCAACTCGGCGTACCGCTGATTACCGCCAGCGACTTTCCGAGTGAAGCGCTCGTCATCGAAGGCTTGGCCAGCGAGTTTTTACTGCATCACCAAATCATGCCACTGAGCGATCACGACGGCATCCTGCGCGTGGCCATGACCCAACCACAAGACGCTTACACGCTCAAAGCACTGCGTCTGGCCAGCGGACGCAAGATTCAACCCGCGCTCGCCCTCGAATCTGAAGTCAGCGCCGCGCTCACCAAGCTCTATCTGAGCGAGCAGGCCAGCGAAGATGAAAGCCAGCCTGATCGCTGGAATGACGATGAATTCGTCGAGCATCTCAAAGACCTGGCCAGCGAAGCCCCGGTCATTCGTCTGGTGAATCAAATCATTGCCAGCGCCATCGACCGTCGCGCCTCGGACATCCACATCGAACCCACGGAAGGCGGCCTGGCCATCCGCTACCGTGTGGACGGCGTGCTTGAAGACTCCACCCCGCCTGCCGCCTCGCTTACCGCCGCCATCACCTCGCGGGTCAAGCTACTGGCCGGGCTGAACATCGCCGAGCGCCGCTTGCCGCAAGACGGGCGCATCAAAACCCGCGTCAAAGGCCATGAACTCGACCTGCGCGTTTCCACCGTGCCCACGGTGCATGGCGAGTCCGTGGTTATGCGTGTACTCGACCGTGAAAGCGTGCAGCTAAGTTTGGAAGACATGGGCTTTAGTCTCGACACCCTCGCACGCTTCAATCAACTGCTCACCCAGCCACACGGCATTATTCTGGTCACAGGCCCCACCGGCTCGGGTAAAACCACCACCCTGTATGCGGCGCTGGCCAAAATTGATGCCTCCACACTGAAAATCATCACCGTCGAAGACCCGGTGGAATACCAGCTCGAAGGCATCAACCAGATTCAAGTCCATGCGCAAATCGGCCTGACCTTCGCCCATGCCCTGCGCTCGATTCTGCGTCAGGATCCCGACATCATCATGATCGGTGAAATGCGCGATACCGAAACCGCGCAAATCGCCGTGCAATCCGCGCTCACCGGCCACCTGGTGCTCTCCACCCTGCACACCAATACCGCAGCCGGTGCGCTCACCCGCCTCGAAGACATGGGCATCCCACGTTATCTTTTGACCTCGACCATCAACGGCGTACTCGCACAACGCCTGGTGCGCCGCCTCTGCCCACATTGCAAAACGCCCACGCAAATCGAACCAACACTCCTCAAGTCATCTGGACTGGAACGCTTTATGCCGCAGGGACAGACCCAGGTGTACCGCGCATCCGGCTGCAAGGAATGCTCAAACACCGGCTACCGTGGGCGCGTGGCGATTCACGAACTGCTCGTCCTTGACGGCGCGATTCACAAGGCGATTCTTGAAGGCGCGGATGCCACCATTCTGCACCAGACTGCCCGCAACCAAGGGATGTTGACCCTGTATGAAGACGGTCTGCGCAAAGTTGCGGCGGGTGTAACCTCGCTGGATGAGGTTCTGCGCGTCACTCAGGATAGCGCCCTTGAAAGCAGCGTGGGCAGCACGCCGGAGAGCGCATAGTCTCATGCCCAAGTTCAGTTACCGTGCCGTCAACCGCGCACAGAAAATCAGCGAAGGCATCATCGAAGCCACAAGCCAGGATGCGGCGCTCAAGCAATTGCAAAGCCAGGGCATGACCCCGATCAGCCTCGGCCTGGATACGGGTGCCGCCAGCCCGTTACTGCAAGGCGGCGCGCTTACCAACACCAAACGCGCACAGAAAGCCAAGGCTCCCGGCGCTGAAGACGTGCTGCGCTTTACCAAAGAGCTCAGCGTCCTGTTGCGCTCTGGCTTGCCGCTCGACCGCGCCATCAAAATCATGGTGGGCATGAGCGCCAATCCCAGTCTTGCCGCCGTATTGCAAGACATTCTTGACAACGTTAAAGGCGGGCGCGGCCTGAGCGTTGCCCTGCGCAATCACCAAACCCTGTTCGGCAATTTTTACATCAACATGATTCGCTCCGGCGAAGCCAGCGGCCAGTTAAGCGATGTGCTCGCCCGCCTCGGCGACCATCTGGAGCGCGCCAAAGCCCTGCGCCAAAGCGTGACCTCGGCACTGATTTATCCCAGCATCCTGCTGGTTGTCGCAATTCTCTCCATCGGCCTGATGCTCGGCTTTGTCGTACCACAATTCAAAACCCTGTTCGCCGACATGGGCGAGCGCCTTCCCGTGATGACCCAGATCGTCGTCGCCGCTGGAGATGCCATTGCAGCCTATGGCTGGGTTTTTCTCCTGGTCGGGATTCCACTCTGGTTTCTCTGGAAAAAATGGATCGAAAGCGAGAACGGACGCCGCCGTCTCGATCAATGGATCCTGCGCGCACCACTCATCGGCACCGTGGCACTCAAGTACAACACGGCGCTGTTCTCACGCACCATGGGAACTTTGCTGCACAACGGCGTGTCCCTGCTTGAATCATTGGGAATCGCTTCGGACACAGTGAGCAACAGCGTGCTGCGCCAGGCGCTCGCCAGCCTGCCCCCGGCGATTAAACAAGGAGGTCGCCTGGCGCAGGCTTTGGATAAAACGGGGGTGTTTCCTGACTCCGCCATTCAAATGATCGCCATTGGCGAAGAAAGCGGTCGTTTGGATAGCATGTTGCTCGAACTCGCCAATGTGAACGATGATGAAGTTCAAGCCTCCATCAAACGCGCACTGACCCTGATGGAGCCACTACTCATTCTCTCGCTTGGAGCCATGATCGCCCTTATCATTATCTCCATCCTGATGGGCATTCTCTCGGTCAACGAGCTGATTGCTTAAGCGAACCCCTTAATTTTTCCTCACTTGACCACCAACCCTCTCAAGAAAACACAAAAACCATGCACCCACACAAGCTCACCGCCCGCCGCGCCAACCACGGCTTCACCCTCGTCGAACTGCTCGTTGTCCTCGCCATTCTCGGTCTACTGGCCGGGCTTGTAGGTCCCAAAGTCCTTAGCCAGCTCGGCGGTGCCAAAAGCAAAACCGCCAAAATCCAGATCAAGGACTTTGAACAGGCTCTGGATATTTACAAACTCGATGTGGGTCGCCTGCCCAACCAACAGGAAGGCCTCAAGGCCTTGATCGAGCGCCCCGGCAATGTCTCCGGCTGGAATGGCCCCTACCTGAAGAAAAGCGAGCTTCCCAAAGACCCCTGGGGACGCGACTATGTGTACAGCGTTCCCGGCAAGCATGGCGATGTGGACATCGTCAGCCTCGGTGCCGATGGTGCCGCCGGGGGCGAAGGCGAAAACGCCGACATCACAAGCTGGAACTGATTGCGCTTGGCACTCACCTTAGCTCCCTCCCCCCTCGCGGGGGAGGGTTGGGGAGAGGGAGAAATGGCTCCCGCTGTTAGGCTTTTTGATGCCAAAAAACAACGCGGCTTCACCCTGATCGAACTGATCGCCGCCATCACCCTGATGGCGATTGTGCTGGCCGTCGCGCCCGCCGCCTACAGCAAAATCCGTGATGCCATGAGCTTTCGCGCCGCTATAGCCGACACCAGCAGCGCACTCAAACGCGCCCGTGTTGCGGCGGTACTGCATGGTCAGCCGGTCGAGCTTGCCGTCCTGCTCGAACAGCGCCAACTGCAAACCGCAGGCGAAAAACCCGTCTCCATTGACTCACGCATCAAGCTCGACATGCACGGCGTTATCAGCCTAAACAACCCCAACCTGCCCGTCTTCCGCTTTTACCCTGACGGCAGCGCAACCGGCGGCTCACTCACCCTGACCGCACCAAGCGGACGCATGCAGCGCATCAATATCGACTGGTTCACCGGCCAGCTCCAATTCAAGCAAGCCGACGCGGATCCCGGCGCATGACCCCGCGTGCGCACGGCTTTTCCCTGCTTGAAGTTCTCGTCGCCCTGAGCATCATGGCGCTCAGCCTCGGCGTGCTCTACCAGACCCAGATCGGCGCGACCCGCAACCTCAGTCAAAGCCTTGCGCTGGAGCGCGCCACGCTCTACGGCCAAAGCATTCTCGCCAACGCCACCGGCCTGGCCGCCGACCACGACACCCTGGAAGGCCAATTTGACGACGGCTACCGCTGGCAACTCAGCATCACCCCTATCGACATTCCCCCGCCGCCACCTGCGGAAAAACCTGTCATCCCCATGCTGCAACTCGATCTGGACATTTTTTGGCACGATGGCAACAAAGAGCGCCAACTCCATCTGCAAAGCCTGAGCCGCCCACATGCAACGAAATAATGCACACGGCTTCACCCTGGTGGAAATCGTCATTGCTCTGGCCTTGACCGCGCTCATCCTCGCCAGCCTATCCGCCGCGCTCTACGGCCTTAGCCAGGGCTTTGCCCATGCCACCCAACGCAGCGAACGCGAAGACAGCCTCAACCGCGTCAGCCAGGCTCTGCGCCAAGCGATTGAACAGGCGCGTTTTATCGAAGCCACCCAGGACGGAAAACTCATCCCCAGCATGTTGGGCACGGCTCAAAGCCTCGACTGGCTGGCCTACCTGCCCGAATCCTCCCCACAAGGCGGCCTGCACCATTGGCATCTCGAACCGCAAAACGGCGAACTATTACTCACCCTCACCCCTTGGATTGACCCACAGCACACCCAAAATCAGGAACCACCCGCCTCCCTGCCGCCGCATCAAGTGCTTGATGACCTGACGCAACTCTCAATCGCTTACCAGGATGCAAAAACCGGCGAATGGAGCGACACATGGGGCGCTCCTCTTCTCCCCACGCGCATTCGCATCGAGCTTGCCACCCATGCCTCCGGCACCTGGCCGCCCATCGTGATCCGGCTGGAACCATGAAAACACCCAACACACACTGTGGCCTCGCCCTGCCCGCCGTCCTCTGGATTCTTGTCGCCCTGATGCTCATGGTCAGCAGCTACAGCCTGTTCGCCCGTGTCGAAACCCGCATGGCCAGCGCGCAAGTTGACCAAACCAAAGCCAATGCCCTTGCGCTTGGCGGCCTCGAATATGTGCAGGCCTACCTCAAGCAACCCGCCCAGTTCAGCAACAAACCGCAGCAACAATTTCTGCAACTCAGCCTTGGCGAAGGGCGCATCGACATGACCCTGACCAGCGCTGCCGGACTGATTGACCTTAACAAAGCGCCGCCAGAACTGCTAAGCGACCTGTTCCAGATCGCAGGCGGCATGAATGAAGACAGCGTATCCATCCTGCTTGCCACTCTGCGCCCCGATCCTGCGCAGCGCGACGGCGCACCGCCCCCCGTGCTGCGCGACATCCGTGATTTACGCGGGATGCCCGGAATCAGCGAATCCATCTATAATGCCCTGCGAGATTTAATCACCGTCGATGCCGAAAACGGCCAAGTGAATGCGCATCAGGCTCCACTCAACGTGCTGACCATCCTCACGCACGGCAATCCGGAACTTGCGCAAACCTTCGCCGCAGCACGCATCACCCAAGGCAGCACCGCAGACACCTCCATGCTCCAGACCCGCTTCCACAGCGACAGCCCAGCCAGCCGCTACCGCCTTGATGCGGACATTACCCTCAACAATGGCCAGCGTTACACCCGTCGTTTCTGGCTTTCCCCGGCCATCGACCTACGCCTGGGCTGGCGCGCCCACGCCCTTGAAGCCCTGCGCGCACTGCCTGGCGGAGCACGCCCATGAACTCAATCGCAAACAACCTGCGCCAACACCTCACCCCCTGGTTCAACTGGTGGCTAGGCGGCTGGGCGGATGCCTGGGCGCAACTGCCCAAGCCCGCAGCCCTGCAAGCCAAACCCGCCATATTCAAGACACTGGATGGCCGCTTTGTTAGCGTCCCCGACAAAATCGCCTCCGCGCAAGGCCAGACTCAATGGCAAGAAGTCAAACATCCCGTCTTCGTTTCAGGGCAACTCATCAACGACGATGACGTCCTGTTACGGCAACTCCATTTACCGCCCCTCAGCGAACGCGACATAGCCGCCGCAGTCGCCATGGATGTCCACACCGCCAGCCCCTTCAATGCCAGCGAAACCCTCTACGGCTACAGCACCCTGCGCCAGCCCAATGGCCAGATACACATCGAAATTGCCATAACCCGGCGCAGCCAGGTCGAACGCCTTCAATCGACCCACCCCACTCTCGCGCTTTTTGCCCGTGGGTCATCCAGAGCCATCCCACTGCACGACAACACCCCCCATCCGCAAAGCGCGTGGTACCGTTCACCGCTGACACTTGGCCTGCTCGCCCTGCTCCTTGCGCTTGTTTTTGCCTGGATCATCAGCCCGCTTGTCCTCCTGCGCGCCGAAGCCATCGCGCACGAAAGCGCGTTGAGCAAACTCAACACTCACGCCGCCCCCTTGATGAACAAACGCGAAGAACTCAACACCCTGCAACAACACCTTGAAAACGCGTTCACCTTCGACCAGCAACACCCCGACCCGCTAAACCTTCTGGAACAACTCTCCAGAGAACTTCCCGACAACACCTGGATCACCCAACTGAACCTGCACAAAGACCAACTCACACTGGAAGGCAGCTCGGACAATGCCGTCGCCATCGTCAGCCTGCTCGAAAAAATAACCGAACTACAAGAAGTTCGGCTCGGTGCCAGCATTAACCGCGACCCACGCAATGGGCGTGAAAACTTCCAGATTCTGGCAAGAATCCAGAGCAAACCCCAGCCACCGCAGGGAGCCACACCGTGATTCCACAGCTGCACCAACATCGCGCCTGGCTTGCGCCCTCACTGACCTTGGTGGTGATCGCCATCATACTGGCCGCCATTCTCCTGCCACTTGAGGCGAAACAAGGCAAGTATGAACAAACCATCAAAACGCTTCAGCCGCGTATCGAACGCATACAAGGGCTCATTCAGGCAGCCCCCCTGCTTGACGAACATCTCAACGCTGCCCGCGCCAGCGCCCAAGCCCAGTTTTACCCGGCCAACGCCGATGAAAACCGCCTGAACACCGAACTGCAAACCAGACTACGCAATCTTGCGCAACACAACGGCCTCACCATAGGCAGCCTGCGCGCCATGCCGAGTCGCAAGGAACACAACCTCGACATCTTCCTGCTTAATCTCAACCTGCAAGGCGGCATGACTGAACTGCAAAAATTCATTCACACCCTCGAACACCCCTCCGACGGTGCCCCGGCGCTGCGGATAGACAACCTTACCCTGCGTCGCGCCAGCCTCATCCCCAACACCCCGCAAATGCTCAGCATCGACATCACCGTTGCCGCGCTTCGCCCGGCCTCAACACCAGCAGCCACGCCATGAACCTTCGCCCCAGCACCCTGATTCTGCTTGCGCTTCTCCTGCTCGGCGGCCTTGGGCTGATCGCATGGTGGAACCTCAAACTGCCCCTCCTGAACAACCTGAGCTGGAAAACTCTCCCCCCCGACATTCCCGCATTGCCAAACTTTGAGCCACCGCCGCAAACGCAAGGCAACCAAACCCTTGAACGCCCCCTTTTCTGGGAAAGCCGCCGCCCAATG
>CAZTYJ010000016.1:0-48554 GCA_964618025.1 uncultured Halothiobacillus sp.
CCACCACATCGCGCGTTATACCCACGACCTTGCTTGGCCTGCGCCGGTATTTGGCGCACACCCCAGAAAACCTTACACCACCGCAGAAATACACAAGCTCCGCGCCACCATCCAGGCATGGCGATAGAGCACGTCTATAAATCTACTGAAGCCGCGTCTGTCGCACCGCCCTTTAACATCCGCCCAACACGCCGTCGCATATAAACAACAAAAAAATCATGCCGACGCGACAAAATGAATGCGCTTACCGCCCATATTGCTACTATCCTCCTTATCGAATTGTGTAAATTTCTGACAAAATGCGTAGCCGATCATGTTCCAGACTCGTGCAATCCGGCTCTATTTACACTGCTTAATCTCCAACTCATGGTTATCCACATATGTCTGACAAACCAGTAGGTCGCGCCCCTTGGACACAACTCATGTTTGCCCAATTGTGGCTGATACTGTTTTTTACCGCCGCCGTGTGGATCGCCGGTATTTTGATCCCCAATGAAAGTCGCGCCCTCTGGCTGAGCACCGCCAACCTGGTCTTCGCCTTCATCCTGCTCGAAGCCCTGCTTTGGGGCGCACAGGCCGCTTTCTGGGCTGGGCGCTTCCAGCGGCTCGGTGGTACGTTAAACAACATTGCGCTCAAACCCGACGAAGACATCACACTTCCCTGGCAGGAGCATTCAGGTGAACTTGGGCAATTGTCCAACGCGCTCAAGCGTGTACGTGCGTCAATGCGCAGCAAAGATTCCATGACTCAAAGCTGCAATGAAACCAGGCGCCAGCTTGAAATGGAAAGTGACGCACGCCATATCGCCGAAGACGCGCAACAGCTCACGGCGGCTCTGTTTCAAAACATCAACGCGGGGGTCTATTTCTGCACGCCACAAGGCATCATCACCCAGGTTAATCCGGGCTATATACGCGTGCTCAGCCATACCGAAGCGCTCTCCGTCGGGCGCAACTGGCAGGAAATCCTGCTACCCGATAACGCCGAACTCTACCAACGCATTATGGGCGCGCTGGTTTGCGATGGACACTGGCAAGGACATGTGTCCTTGTTACGCGCAGACAGCAGCCAGGCGACCACCCTTTTTTCCGCCCATGCCATCCACGATGAGCAAAAGCACATCAGGCAGATTCTGTGTATCGTCCAAGACATCAGTGAGCAGAAAAAAGCCGAGCAAACCCTTAATCAACTCACCCAGTACGATCCGCTGACCGGCCTGCTCAACCGCAACAGCTTCCTGCAACGTCTGAATATCGCACAAGCCAATATCGGCGCGGAGCGTTCGCTTATCCTGCTCCATTTTGGCGTTGATCGCCTCAAGACCATCAACGACACCCTCGGACATGCCATGGGCGATCAGGTGCTACGCACCTTAACCCAGCGCGTGCGCGCCATTTTGCGTGAAAACGACATTCTTGCACGCCTCTCGGGTGACGAATTTGCCGTGCTCTTACCCGTGAATTACGACCTCGCCCGTGCGGGCGGCATGGCTCCAAGCCTCAGTGAAAAAGTGCTGAATGTCCTGCGGCAACCCGTCCCCCTGGAAGGGGGCGAGATGCACATGAAAGTCACCGCAAGCCTGGGGGTCGCCATTGCACCGCGTGATGGCAACACCAGTGATGCGCTCATGCAGGCCGCCGACATGGCGCTCCACGGAGCCAAACGCGCCGGGCGTGATCGCGCGCTGATTTACACGCCAGCCCTGGGCCAGGAAGCCGCGCTACGCTTCGACATCGAACAGGGATTACGCAAGGCTCTGGAGAAAAAAGAATTTGAGGTCTTCATGCAGCCCCTGGTCGAAGCAGGTTCAGCCGAACTGAAAGGCTTTGAATGCCTGCTGCGCTGGAAACGCGACGGCTCGCGCCCGGTATCCCCCGCCGTGTTTATCCCGATTGCTGAAGAAATCGGCATGATCGAACGCATCACCGAGTGGATTTTCATTGAAGCCATGCCGCACCTGGCCATGTGGCGACGCGCCACGCAGCGCGACCTGTTCCTCTCGATCAACATCAGCCCGCGCCATCTGCTGCGCGACGACCTGGTCAGCAAGCTACGGGATGCCGCACGCGCCCAAAACGTCCCGCCAAGCGCCATCATTCTGGAAATTACCGAAGGCGGACTCGTCGGCGGCCTGGATTTCGTGCGTGAACGCATCCAGCAGCTTGTCATGCACGGCTTCCTGATTGCCATTGATGACTTTGGCACAGGCCAGTCCACCCTGGGAATGCTCACCGAGTTGCCGATTGACAAGCTCAAGATCGACCAAAGCTTTATTCGCAACCGTATTCCAGAAGACCCGGATGCCGTTAAAGTGTTGGAGGCCATGTTGGCGCTCACGCATGGCCTGCAACTGCATGTGGTTGTCGAGGGCGTAGAAACCGTTGAACAGGCGCGCTTTATTCGCTCGCGCAACCCCCAGGCACTATTGCAGGGCTACTATTTTGACCGGCCTCAAGCGGCGATTGACTGGGACGCGCGCCTGATTCATGGCCAACCTCCCAGATACGAGATCTAAGTAAATCAGGACTTACGCAAAACCCGGATCTACCCCCCCTCGGCACGGCCTCCCCCCCATCAAGGGGGAGGGGGTGAAAACCGCCATCTTGCGTAAGTCCTATGAACAAACCAGAGACCACCAATCCGCCCCTCCGTTTTACATGGTTTTGTTGCACAACAACAACAACAACAACAAGTCTGGCAACCAGGCTATAAGTTACGCATAATCCGGCCAATATTTTTTTTAATTGATCGCGCCATGCCGGACAGCAGTACTTTTCTTGTCACTCTCCTGGGCTGCGCCTTGGGGCTTTTGCTTGGCGGAGCCATTGGCGCACTGCTCGGCGGTGTCGGTTTTTTCCTTTTGCTGCGCGTAGAAAAACTCAACCGTCGCCTGCACGCTCTTGAGCAGGCGCAGAAGGCATCGTCCGAGACGACACCTGCGAGCAATACACCACCGTAATCATGCACAAACCCATCAAAGCCAGCCTCGCACTTTGGGGCGTTTTCGCCTTCATTTATGTGTATGCCGCCAGTTTTCCGCTCAATACAGAAGGGCAGTCTGTGCTCGCCTGGAGTTTGCTCGCCCTGCTTTTCATGGTGCAAAGCGCTTTTTCCGGCATTGAGCGACATTTGGGCGACAAATTGCGCCTGTTCCGTATTGCGGTGATTTTTTTAGCCGCCTTCATTACCCTGCGCTACCTCTCCTGGCGTTTGACCAGCACCATTGGCTATCACGACCCGTTCAGCCTGCTGGCGGCGCTCCTTCTCCTTGCGGCTGAATTGTATGGGATCACGATTTATTTCCTTGGCGCCTTCGTCAATGTCTACCCTATCCAGCGCAAACCTGTGCCCTTGCCACGCGATAGCCGCACCTGGCCTACGGTGGATATTCTGGTTCCAAGCTACAACGAAGACCCGGAGATGCTGGAAACCACACTGCTGGCCGCCACGCAGATTCGCTATCCCCAAACTCGTTTCAAGGTGTATCTCTGTGACGATGGCGGAACCGTGCAACGCCGTAACCGGGCGGATATAAGCGCACAGTCCTGGGCGCGTTTTCATGAGCTCAATGCGCTATGCGAGCGTGTAGGGGCGCACTACCTGACCCGTGAAAAAAACCTGCATGCCAAGGCAGGCAATATCAATTCGGCGCTAGAACACTGCACCGGCGAGCTGGTCGTCATTCTTGATGCAGATCATGTCCCCACCGTGGATTTTCTGGAGAATACGGTCGGCTTTTTTTTGCAGGATCCCAAGCTGTTCCTGGTACAAACGCCACACTACTTCATCAACCCCGATCCACTGGAGCGCAATCTGCGCACCTTCGAACACATGCCAAGCGAGAACGAAATGTTCTACACCGTGATTCAGCACGGCCTGGATTTCTGGAATGCCTCGTTTTTCTGTGGATCGGCAGCGGTGCTACGGCGCAAACACATCGATCTGGTGGGCGGGGTGGCGGGCGAAACCATCACCGAAGATGCCGAAACCGCCATGGGATTACATGGCCTGGGGTACAACAGCGTGTATTTCGGCAAGCCGATGGTCGCAGGCTTGCAGCCGGAAACGTTTTCCGGCTTTACCGTGCAGCGTATGCGCTGGGCGCAGGGCATGGTGCAGATTTTCCTGCTGAAAAATCCCTGGTCACAGCCCAACATGAGCATCAGTCAACGCCTGGCCTACACCTCTTCGGTATTTTTCTGGTTTTTCCCCTTCGCACGCATGGTTTTCTTGATCGTCCCCGGGTTTTTTCTACTCTTTGGCCTGCAAATTTACGATGCCAACCTGTATGAGTTTCTCGCTTACGCCCTGCCGCATGTACTGGCGGCAATCCTGCTCTCCAATGTGCTTTATGGCAAAACCCGCTGGCCTTTCGTGTCCGAGCTTTACGAAACCGTGCAAAGCGTTTATTCCTTGCCGGCCATTATCGAAGTGCTGCGCAGCCCTCGCTCGCCCTCTTTTGCCGTTACCCCAAAGGGTGAGCGGCTGGATGAGGACTTTATTTCTTCGCTCTCCAAGCCGTTTTACATCCTGTTTCTGCTCAACATGCTTTTTCTCGCGGCGGGCGTACTGCGCCTGATGTTTCAGCCCGAGACGGCCAGTGTTGCCGCCATCACCATGATCTGGGCGGGCATCAATGTCATTTTCATCCTCGCCGCCATCGGCGTGATGCTGGAAAAAGCCCAGCGTCGCGCCGCCTACCGTATCAGTACCGAACATACCAATGCCTACCCCAGCAGCCTGCTTTATGCAGGCGAGGAGTGGGGCTGCACGCTGCTCAATATCAGTCACTCGGGACTTGGCGTGCGCATCGACAAGGCTGATTTTCGCATCGCAGAAGGCGAAATCATCACCCTGAAAATTTTTATCCCCGCACTGGGGCGGCTGGGTAGCTTCCATGCCCGGGTTGTCGGCACGCATGAACTCCATTACGGCATGCCCGTTCTTGGGCTGGCCTTCCAGGCCGAAAGCATGGCGGAAAAACGTGCCATCGTTGGCCTGATCTACGGCTGGAGCGAGCTTTCCGACTTCAATCAGCGCAACCGGCAAAAGCGTATCAATCCTCTCTCCGGACTGCTCTATCTGTTGGGTACGGGCATGTATCATGCCCTTGAGCATATTGTCTTTTTAACCCGACTGTATTTGGCAGAACTCCGCGCCTGGTTAAGGCGGTGCATCCACCTGCCCGGCAAACCGGGTACGTCCGCCGACGCGGCTCCCGCCTCAAGCCTTCCTCCCTCCCCTTAATCTACCGTTCGCCCCATGTTCACCTCTATCCTCAAGACTCCGTACCCCGTTCTGCTCACGCTCTTCATTGGTGTGTTGACGCTGCCTTGCCAGGCCAGCGATGTCAGCACCGACACGCCCGCCGCCAACGTCTTTGAGCTCAATAGCTCTTTACGCCAGTTGCAAGGCTCGGCTCGCCCGATTGAACTGCGCGGTGCCGATGCGCGAAGCACGCTCAGCCTGCCCATTCCCGCCCGTCTGGAGATTCACGGCGCCGAACTCGACCTGCGCTATACCAACTCGATCTCTCTGCTGCCGCGCTCCCAGCTCGCCGTGAGCCTCGATGAGCGCATCCTGGCGCAACTGCCTCTGCGCGCTGAACAGCCCGACAATAACGCCCGCCTGCGCCTGCCTGTGGAGCGCTTGCCCAGCGGCTACCACAATCTCGGCTTCCGCGCCGCGCAACACTACACCAACCAGTGTGAAGATGGCTCCGCCCCCGAGCTGCTCAGCCAGATTGATGTGGAAAACTCCGCGCTGCGCCTATGGGCCAGCCGCCGTCCCGTCACGCCATCGCTTGCTCGTCTGAATGAGATTTTTGACCCCCGCCTCTGGTTGCGACACTTTCCATTGAGCGTTGTCAGCGCCTCGCCTGACTTGCTGCAAGCGGAAAACCTTGCGGTTCAGGGCGTGGCGCTACGTCTGGACTTCATCCCCCCCCATGTCGAATACCTGCCGCTCAATCGGGGGGCGCAAGCCAACGAGAGCGCGGGGGGCGTATTCAGGCGCGAGCCGGTTTCCCGGCTGGCGCACAGCGACTTCCTCCTTATCGGGACACGCGAGCAACTGGCCGAGGTACTCAGCGCTCAGGCGCTCGATAAAATCCAGGGTGCCTACCTTGGCGTGTATCGCCTGGATTCCGACCCTAGCCGGGCAGTCATCGTGCTTTCCGGGCTGACCCAGAGCGAGGTCGAGCAGGCCGCGCGCCTGTTCGCTCTGGAGAGCATTGCACTTCCAGATCGACAGGACATCCAGATCGCTCATCTGGATATTCCAAAGTCCTATAACCGCCTGATCGGCAACCCCACGCAAAACGGCGTGGATGAAAATGGCTGGATCAGCTTTTCCCGGCTGGACTTTTCCAGCACGACGCTCAAAGGCATGTACCCACGTCCAGCCGAATTAAGCTTCCACGCCTTCAGCGAAATGTTCGACCCGCGTGAACGCACGCTGGAAGCGCAAATCAACCTTGCCTATGGCGCTGGCTTCGATAAGAAATCCGCACTCAACATTCTGCTTAATGGTCAGTTTATCCAGGCCATTCACCTTGATAAGCCACATGGCGATCAGCTTTGGCGCGTCAAGGTCAACATTCCGATCGCCCAGCTTTTGGCCGGGCGCAATGTTTTGAGTTTTGCCCCAAGCATGATCGGCCAGGATGTCGGCGGTGAGTGTCGCCCCATCTTCACGGAAAACCTTTATCTCAGCATTATGGATGACTCACGCATCGCCCTGCCCTCAGGAGGCGGCTTCCTGCGTCTGCCTGACCTCTCCCTGCTTGCACGCACTGCCCTGCCCTATGCCAAACCTGGCGACGGTAGCGGCAGCGCCCTGCTCGTGGCGGGCGACGATGACGCAACCCATGGCGCGGCCTTGACCCTGCTCGGCAAACTGGCGCAGGTCAACAAAATGGCTCTGACCGGCCTGAGGGCAGCGGCGAGCATGGACGCGCTCGGCTCTGCGGAAAACCTGCTGATCGTCGGCGACCCTGAACAGCTACCCGCCGCACTGCGTCACGAGATCCTGACGTTTATGCCCAAACTGCACTGGCAAACCCTAGCCCTTGGAACGCAAACCCGCGCAGCCGCGCCGAATCTTCAAAATATCTTGAGCAACCCCAGCCAAAACCCTTTCTCAACCCAGCAAAGCGTTGTCGTCAGCGCAGAGCTGCAGCTCAACAATGATCTGGGTCAGAGTGCAGCGGTCGTACAACTGCAATCCGCCAGCGCCGGCGGCACCTTGACCCTGTTCTCGGCCTCGAACGCACAAAACCTGCAAACCGCCATGCAAACCCTGGTCGGCTTTGACACCTGGGGCGCGCTCAATGGCAACGGTATGCTTTGGGGCATGGATGGCCAACCCCTGGCCTTCTCTTTTCCGGTGCGCCACCACTTTGTTGGTGAAATATCTCCCACCACGCGAACGTCGCTGATCCTGACCGAACGCCCGGCGCTGCTGATCGGGCTCGCGCTGGGCATTATCCTGCTAACCAGCCTGGTGACCTGGCTTGCACTGCGTCGCCGCGCCCGCCGCCTCAAGCTGGAATGATGCCATGCGCCTGCTGCTGCTCGCCCTGGGCTTGATATTGAGCGCCTGCACCCCCGCTCCAGAGCCTCCCGCGCACGGGGCTGGCGGCACGCTTGCGCAAACCACCTGGCAAGCCTTCCGCGCCGATTTCGTTCGCGACGACGGCCAGGTCGTCGATACCGGCAACCAGAACATCAGCCACAGCGAGGGTCAGGGCTACGCCATGCTGCTTGCCGTGGCCGCAGACGATGCCCAAAGCTTCGAGCGCATCTGGAGCTGGACGCAAAACCACCTGCCACGGCGCGCAGACGGCCTGTTTTCCTGGCGCTGGTCGCCGCACACCACGCCAGCCGTAAGCGACCCCAACAACGCCAGTGATGGTGATTTACTGATCGCCTGGGCGTTGGCGCGCGCCAGCATACGCTGGCAACGCGAAGACTACCGCCAGTCGGCGCGGAACCTTGCGCGCAGTCTGCGTGAACATCTTATCCGCCAAACGTCGGCGGGCGCAGTACTGCTGCCTGGCATGGAAGGATTTGAACACCCCGCAGGCATCACCATCAACCTCGCCTACTGGGTCTTCCCGGCCTTCGCTGATATGGACCTGCTCGACCCGTCCCCGTTATGGAGCCAGCTTGAGCAGAACGGTCAACGCCTTATCAACACAGCCCTGTTCGGTTCCCACGCCTTGCCCGCCGACTGGTTGCTCGTCAAACCCGACGGCTCGCTTGCGCCCGCGCCAACACGCCCTGCGCGCTTTGGCTTTGAAGCCATGCGCATCCCGCTGTATGCCTGCTGGGGAAAGATCGAGGCTCCCAGCCTGTATGCCCGTCTGCAACTGTTCTGGAGTTGCAGGGACAGCCCGGCCTGGCTTGACCTCAACACCGGCGAATCTGCGTCCTACACACGAACGCCGGGGCATCTTGCCGTATGGCGAATGATGCAGCATTGCCTGCCCGAGGAGTGGCGCACCCCTGACATTGCCGTGCCCAACGGCGAGCAGGACTACTACGCCCGCGTCCTGATCGCCCTAAGCGAGCTCGCTGAAAATGAACGCAAGGGTACTTTTATAAATTCGATCAAGCCGATGGATGCAAGCCAAAAACCGGCGAAAAAGCACAGCATATTTGAGCCGATTTTGGGTGCGAAAGACGCGGCTTCAGAGGATTTATAGAAATGCCCGCAATTCACCATAAAAACTGGGCAGGCCTGTATCTGTACAGCCTGTCGTGCGCTCTGCCCGCGCTACAGGCTGCACCCAAGATTCAGCCCTTGCCTTCAGCGGTTTTACAACAAAACGCGACCGGGCAAGATGAGTTCAAACCTGCGCCCATCCCCCAGGACAGCGCCATCATCGAACAGCGCTCGATCTTTGCACCCCCAGCTTCCAAAACAGCCCAGGAGCCGCAGCCAGCCCCTGCAAGTGTTTCTCAGCCCGCGCAAACCGCTCCACTTGCAACAGACAGCTACGCAACCCCAACACCCGCGCGTGCGCTTCGCTCCGGCACGCCGCGTAGTGCGCCAGAGAAACAAAAGCCGGAAGAAAACCGGGAAGAGAAGGCCAGGCAAACCCTCGCGCAAGCACAACAAGCCTTTGCCTCCGAAGACTATGCTTTGGTTATCGCCCTGCTCGCCCCATATGAAACCGCGCTGTTCAAACAACGTGACCAGGGCGCTGCACGCCTGTTAGGCTGGGCGGCCTTCCACCGTGCTGAGTGGCCGCTGGCGCGTTTATGGTTTACCCGCGCCGCCAACTGGTCCAACCAGAGCGAAGATATCGCCAATATCGCCCGCGTCGAGCTGGCCTCGGCTCAACTCGCTCAAGCGGCAAAACGTCTTGCCCAACTGCCGACGCACGAGCACGAATGGAATGCGCTACGCGCCCAACTCTTGAGCGCGCAGGCGCTAGAGGCGTTCAATGCCAAAGACTACGCGCAGGCCAGCCGCCTGCTTGAGGCTGCCGCAGCGCTGCACGCGCCAGATGCTGGCACGCTGGAAATGGCCGGCTGGAGCGCCTATCACCAGGGGCAGATGCAACCGGCCGCCGCTTTTTTTGCAGCAAGCTACCGCCAGCATCCCAGCGAAGGCGCAGCCCAGGGACTGGTGCTCAGCCACCACGCCACGGGCGATTTGACGGCGTTGTACCGTTTGCAGGACACCCTTGGCACAACGCAAGATCAGCCACTGAACGCGCTTCTGGCCAATGCTGAGGCTCGACGGCGCGTGCTGGAGAGCGCGGAGGGCACCGTCCCGCGCGTCACGCTCGACCAAAATCTTCGCCTTGTGCCGCGTATTCACACCCCAGAACCCCACCCCGCTCAAGCTCGCATGCAATTTTTTACCGGCAGCAATGACATCAGCACCCAGCCCGATGCCCGCTTCCGCCAGCATGGCGTGGTTCTTGAAGGAGACATGCCCGGCCAGCGCGACCATGTCTTGTTACGCACCCGCTTGTTCAACGCCGATGACGGCCAGCAAAGCCAGAACGCTCTGCGCGACCTCTACGCCCGGTGGCGACATGAAGATCAGGATGGCCTGGAAACCACGCTGGCGCTGGGAATTTCACCCGCAGGCGGACAAATCGCTCCAGGCTGGATCGGCGAAATCGGGGTGGGGCGCTTTGAGGCGAATTGGGGTGGACGGATCAGCCTGTTACGCGACAATGTGGAACAGTCCATCCTCTCCATGAGTGGCGCAAAGGCCGACACGCCGAGCGGCGAACTCATCTGGGGGCAGGTCATGCGTACAGGCTTGAACCTGAGCGGCTACCATGCGTGGGATGTTTGGAAGGGCGAGGGCTCCCTGCGTCTGGCCGAACTGCGCGGACACGGCGTGGCTGATAACCGCATGGCTGAAATTTACGCCAACCTGCTCCGCCCGCTGGAGACGCACTGGAGCGCAGGGCCGGAACTGTATACCACCGCTTACGCCTACAACCTGTCGCAATTCACGCCCGGACACGGCGGCTATTACAGCCCGGAATACCTGTTACGCCTGGGCGGACTTATACGCTACGCACGCGACTGGCACGAACAGGGCGCAGGCTGGCATACCCGCTTTCAGGCGGGTCTGGGCTGGCAACAAGCCCATGAAGCCGCAGCCAGCCTCAACCCACTAACGGGTGAAGGCGCAAACGATTACGCAGCGAATACCTCGCGCGGACTCGCCGGCCATCTTGAACTGGAACTTGGCTATATCACGCAAAGTCGATGGCGCTTTGGCCTGCTTCTGGTTGCGCAGGAAAGCCCGAGCTACTCCTTGTTTAAAGGTCTGCTGTACGTAGGCTATCGCTGGCAATAAGCCAAAGCCAAGAAAAAAAGCGCCTTGCGGCGCTTAAAAAAGGATTCACGGGCATCGCGTTCCTGCGATTTGGCGTTCCCCCAACACAGGGTTAAGTCGTTGGTAAGGGCGGGGCGGCGAAAGTTCAATGCGCCTCGTCCCAGTTGCGACCCATGCCCACACCAACCTCAAGGGGAACCGCCAGCTCCGCCGCCTGCGCCATGCGCGTCCTGACCTCTTGCGCCAGGGCTTGCGCCTGCGCCTCGGCCACTTCAAACACCAGTTCGTCGTGCACCTGCATCACCATTTTGGCCGGGAAAGCACTCGCCGTCAGCCAGGCATCAATATCGAGCATGGCGCGTTTAATGATGTCCGCCGCCGTGCCCTGCATCGGCGCATTGATGGCGATACGCTCGGCCTGCTGGCGACGGCGTGCGTCGCGCGCCTTGATCTCCGGCAAATACAGGCGACGACCCAACAGGGTTTCGGCATAGCCCAGCTCGCGCGCTTTTTGCCGCGCCTGTTCCATGTAGGCGCGTACGCCGGGGTAACGCGCAAAGTACAAGTCCACATAGGCTTGTGCCTCGGCGCGTGGTACGGAAAGCTGGCGCGCCAGGCCGAAGGCCGACATGCCGTAGATCAGGCCGAAGTTGATCGCCTTGGCTGCGCGGCGTTGCAGGTCACTGACCGCGTCCAGCGCCACGCCGAACACCTCCGCCGCCGTGGCGCGGTGGATGTCGCGCCCTTCGGCAAAAGCCTTGAGCAGCCCGGCATCATTGGAGAGATGCGCCATGATGCGTAGCTCGATTTGCGAGTAGTCGGCGGACAAAATCAGCTGACCTTCGGGCGCGGTAAAGGCCTGGCGAATACGCCGCCCCTCCTCGCTGCGCGCCGGAATGTTCTGCAAATTCGGCTCGGTGGAGGACAGCCGCCCGGTCGAGGTCACCGCTTGCTGGTACATGGTATGCACCCGCCCGGTCTGCGGATTGATCGCCTCGGGCAGTTTGTCGGCATAGGTGCTTTTCAGCTTGGCAAGCCCCCGATGCTCAAGAATCACGCGCGGCAATGTGTGCTGCTCGGCCAGTTGCTCCAGCACCTCCTCATTGGTCGAAGGCTGTCCGGTCGGCGTTTTATTCACCACCGGCAAGCCGAGGCGCGCAAATAAAATCTCCTGCAACTGTTTGGGCGAGGCCAGATTGAACGCGCCGCCCGCAAGCTCATGCGCCTGTTTTTCCAGCGTCATCATGCGCATGGACAGCTCATGGCTCACCCGCCTAAGCTGCGGCACATCAATCTGCACGCCGTGGCGTTCAATGCGCATCAATACCGGCAACAGCGGAATTTCAATCTCCGCATACACCGACCTCATGCCCAGCTCGTTCTGCAAACGCGGCCACAGGGCTTGATGCAGACGCAGGGTGATGTCGGCATCTTCAGCGGCATACTCCGTTGCTGTCTCCACGGCTATCGCGGCAAACGGCAGCTGCTTGGCTCCCTTGCCGGCAATCTGCTCAAAAGTGATGTTGTCATGTTGCAGATGGCGGCGCGCCAGGGTGTCCAGATCATGGCGCAGCGCAGCCGCTTCCAGCACATAGGACTCCAGCAAGGTGTCGTGCCGGATGCCGCGCAGGGTGATGCCATGATTGGCCAGCACATGCGCGTCGTATTTCAGGTTTTGTCCGAGCTTGGCGTGCTGCGCGCTTTCCAGCCAGGGGCGCAGGCGCGCCAGCACAAGCTCGCGCTCCAGTTGCTGCGGCGCGCCGGGATAGCTGTGCATCAGTGGAATGTAGACGGCCTCACCGACCTGCACAGACAGGGACAGACCGACAATTTCCGCCTGCATCGGGTCAAGGCTGGTGGTTTCGGTGTCGAAGGCCGTCAGCTCGGCAGCGTGAATACGTTGCAGCCAGTGTTCGAGCGCAGGCTCATCGAGAATGGCGCTGTAGCGACCTTTGCCTTGATGAGGAAGGGGTTTGACCCCTTCCCCCTCGGCGGGGGAGGGTTGGGAAGAGGGGGATAAAGCCTGTGTGCGAAGCGCTTCGTCGCCAACGCTACTAACCCTCTCCCCTAACCCCTCCCGCCCAAACTGAGCCGAAACCTTTGCGTTGGCATCCATTTGCTCCCGCCAAACCTTCAAATGCCGCTGCAACTCAAAGCGTTCGGCCAGCGCAATCAACTCATCCAATCTGGGCGGCGCAGGGCGCAGCGCATCCAGCGCCAGCGGCAAAGCCACGTCCGTCTTCACCGTCACCAATTCACGCGACAGCGGCAAATGCGCCAGCGCCGCACGCAGATTTTCGCCCGCCCTGCCCTTCATGTCGGCTGCTGCCGCCATCACGCCATCCAGCGAGCCGTACTCCTGCAACCACTTCACCGCCGTCTTCGGCCCGCAACCCTTCACGCCGGGCACGTTGTCGCTGCTATCGCCCATCAAGGCCAGATAATCGACGATCCGCCCAGGCGGCACGCCGAATTTCTCCTCCACCCCCGCCGGATCAAGGCGCGTGTTTTTCATCGTGTCGATCAAGCTCACGCCGGGGGCGGAAAGCTGCGCCATATCCTTGTCGCCGCTGGAGATCAGCACCGACAAGCCACGCGCCTGCGCCTGCTGCGTCAGCGTGGCGATCACATCATCGGCTTCCACACCCTCGACCATCAGCAAGGGCAAGCCCAGCGCGACAATCGCCTGATGCAGCGGCGCAATCTGCACGCGCAGCTCCTCCGGCATGGACGGACGATGCGCCTTGTATTCGGCATACAACTCGTCGCGGAAGGTCTTGCCCGGCGCATCAAACACCACCGCCACATGGCTGGGGTTTTCCTCCAACACCAGCTTCTGGATCATGCCGAGCACGCCATGCAGCGCGCCGGTCGGCACGCCATCCAAGGTGGTCAAGGGCGGTAAGGCATGAAAGGCGCGAAACAGATACGACGAACCATCCACAAGAACCAAGACGGGATTCACAGCGTGCATTTTTAAATCAACCTTCCGACAAACAGGGCATCATGTTACCTTCCCTCCACTGATTTTCTTGCACTCACCTTCATGTCTCAGCCCAACCCACAACGCATTCCACGCCCGCCCAAAGACGCCAGCAACCTCGCGCGCGAGTCGTGGAAGGTGTTTCAAATCATGGCCGAATTCGTCAACGGCTTTGAAACTCTCTCCAGCATTGAGCCCTCGGTGAGCATCTTCGGCTCGGCACGTTTCAAGGACGACCACCCGTACTATCTGCTCACCGTCGATATTGCACGCCGCCTGTCAGATGCAGGTTTTGCGGTCGTCAGCGGCGGCGGCCCCGGCATTATGGAAGCGGCCAACAAGGGCGCAAAAGCCGGCCTGGCACCGAGTATCGGCCTGAACATCAAGCTGCCGCACGAACAGCACGACAACCGCTACCAGGATATTTCACTGCATTTCCAGCATTTTTTCTCGCGCAAGGTGATGTTCGTCAAATACGCCTCGGCTTATGTCGTCCTGCCCGGCGGTTTCGGCACGCTGGACGAGCTGGCGGAAATCCTGACCCTGATTCAAACCGGCAAATCACGCCGCATTCCGATTATTCTGGTCGGTAGCGCCTTCTGGAGCGGCCTGATCGCCTGGTTCCGCCAGACCATGCTCGAACAGGGCACGATCAGCGCCGCCGACCTGGATTTATTTCATATCATCGACGAGCCGCAAGGCGTGCTTGATGCTATTTTCGCCTTCTATCAAAACCGTAGCGTCGCCCCCTCACCCGAAGAACAACGCTTGTTACTGGAGCTTTAATCATGTTGCGCGCTCACTCCTCGCTTCTTCTCGCCCCCCTCATCCTCATGCTGAGCCTCCAGACTGGCAGCGCCCTCGCAGTGGATGATGCACCGCCACCTGCCAGTGCAAAGGCACAGGCCGGCGCACCCGAGCCCGAGCTTGCCGCACCGCAAACCGACATCCCCGAGCCGGAAGTGAATATCCGCGAAGAGCCGACGCAAACCATCGAAGAATTCCGCAGCCAAGGCCGCCCGTACATGGTGCGCGTCACCCCGCGCGGCGGATTGCCGCCCTACTACATGGTGGACAATGACGGCGACGGCACACTGGAAACCCGCGTCAACAGCCCCTCCACCCCACCCTCCACGCCGCGCTGGGTGCTGTTTCGCTGGTAAGCCGGGTGCGAAAACAGCCTTGCAATAAGCCACAGAGAACACCGAATACATGGAGGTGTCGCGTGCCCTCGGATTAAAATTAGGACTTACGCAAAACCCGGATCTAGCCCCCTCGCGGGAGAGGGTTGGGGAGAGGGGGGCAACCTTTGCCAAAACATAGACTTGTGCCAACTTCACCACCCTCTCCCCAACAGCCCCCTCGGCACGGCCTCTCCCCCATCAAGGGGGAGGGGGTGAAAACCGCCATCTTGCGTAAGTCCTAAAAATCTCTGTGACCTCTGTGGCAAAAATGCTTTCTGTCCTGGTTCTATACCTTGATCTACGTTCCTACTGATACAACAGGCTTTTTATGTCGGTTTACACTCGCGTCGAGCGCCCACAGCTCGAAGCTTTTCTGCAAAAGTTCCATGCTGGCGAACTGGTCGATTACATCGGCATCAGCGCGGGGATCGAAAACACCAATTATTTCGTCACCACCGATACCAACCGCTACGTCCTCACCCTGTTCGAGCAATTAAGCGCCGACGAGCTGCCGTTTTTCCTCAACCTGATGGCGCACCTGGCTGAACACGGCGTACCCACCGCGCACCCGCTGGCCAATCGCCAGGCCAGTTATCTGGATGTGCTCTGCGACAAACCCGCCGCCCTGGTGCAGCGCCTTGGCGGCGGCACGCTTGAACATCCCGGTATTGCCCACTGCGCGGCCATCGGTACGGCGCTGGCGCAATTCCACCTCGCCGGACAAAGCTATCCCGTGCAACGCGCCAACCCGCGTGGTCCGCACTGGTGGCGCGAGGCCGTGGCACGCCTGCAACCCCGACTGCACCCTGATGAAGCCGCTCAACTGGACGCGGAAATCAACTTCCAGTTCAGTCATCGTCTCGACCATCTGCCGCGCGGCATCATCCACGCCGACCTGTTCCGCGACAATGCGTTGTTTGAAGGTGAAAAGCTAAGCGGCATCATCGACCTGTACTACGCTTGCAGCGACGCGCTGCTCTACGATGTCGCGGTCACTGTCAACGACTGGTGCGTGAACGAGGCGCGTGAACTCGATCCGGAACTCACTCTCGCACTGCTTGCGGCCTACGCCGCCGTGCGCCCGTTCAGCACCGAAGAACGCGCCGCCTGGCCGGTGATGTTGCGTGCCGCCGCGCTGCGCTTTTGGCTCTCACGCCTGCTGGACCTGCATTTCCCACGTGCGGGCGAGCTGACCCACACCAAAGACCCGCAAGCCTTCGCCCGCTTATTGAGCGCGCACCAACGCCACACCCAGCCCCTGCCCGCATGAACCGATTGCTCACCATCCTCGATACACTCGCCGAATGGACAGGCCGCAGCGTGGCCTGGCTCACTTACGGCATGGTTCTCGCCACCCTGCTCGTGGTCGTCCTGCGTTATGGCTTTAGCGTCAGCATAACCGCGTTAAGCGAAAGCGTGGCTTACCAGTTCGCCATGATCTTCATGCTGGGCGCGGCCTACACGCTTAAACACGACGACCATGTGCGCGTGGACCTGTTCTACCGCCGCCTAAGCGCCAAGGGGCAAGCCTGGGTCAATCTTGCGGGCACGCTGCTGTTTCTCGTGCCGGTGATGAGCCTGATATTCTGGATCAGCTCAGACTATGTACTCGCCTCCTGGTCACTGCATGAAGGCTCGCGCGAGGGCGGCGGCCTGCCTTTTGTCTACCTGCTCAAAACCCTGTTATGGCTCATGCCCGCCTTGATGCTGTTGCAAGGGCTGGCCGAATTTTTGCGCTCCATCGCCATTCTGCGCGGTGACATGGCACCCGCGCCCGATGCCCTGCGCACCGAGGTTTGAGCATGGACGCAATCTGGCCACTTCTGTTATTTACCGCCGTTTTTCTCACCCTGCTCATCGGCTACCCGGTCGCACTGACGCTGGCGGGCAGCTCCCTGCTTATCGCCCTGCTGGGCAGCGCCTTTGGCGTGTTCGACCTTAGCCTGTTGCAAGCCCTGCCGAATCGTGTTTTCGGCGCGATGAGCAACGACACGCTGATCGCCGTACCACTGTTCATTCTCATGGGCGTGGTACTGGAAAAGGCGCGCATTGCCGAAGACCTGCTCGGCAGTCTGGCGGGGCTTGCCGGGCAGCGTCCCGGCGGCCTGGCTTTTGCCGTGCTTTTGGTTGGAACACTGCTCGCCGCCAGCACCGGGATTGTCGGCGCGACCGTAGTGACCTTAGGCCTGCTCGCCCTGCCCGCCATGCTGCAACGCGGCTATGATCCCAAGCTTGCCTGCGGCACGATTTGCGCCACCGGAACCCTGGGGCAAATCATCCCGCCCTCCATCATTTTGGTGCTGCTTGGCGACCAACTCGGCAGCGCCTACAGCCAAGCCCAGCTCGCGCAAGGCATCTACGCACCGAAAACCGTGGCGGTGGGCGACCTGTTTGCGGGCGCGCTGCTCCCCGGCCTGCTGCTCGTCGTGCTTTATGCCGCGTATCTGGGCTGGATAGTCTGGCGCAGCCCGCAGAAAATGCCCGCCGCCCCCAGCCGCGAGGTGCGCGTGCCGATCGCGCAACTTTTCAAGGCGCTTATGCCGCCGCTGCTGCTGATTCTTGCTGTACTGGGCTCGATTCTCGGCGGCATCGCCACCCCCGGCGAAGCCGCCGCCGTCGGTGCCGCCGGAGCCTTGCTGCTGGCGGCTCTGCGCAGACAGATCACGCTCGACATGCTGCGCGCAACCGCCCGTGCAAGCACCCGCATGACCAGCATGGTGTTCCTGATTCTGATCGGAGCTTCGCTATTCTCACTGGTCTTCCGTGGATTGGGCGGCGATGAAATCGTACACACCTGGCTGTCCAGCCTGCCCGGCGGGGTCGTCACCGCCATGCTGGTGGTGATGCTGGTGATGTTCTTGCTGGGCTTTATGCTCGACTTTATCGAAATCATCTTTGTCGTCGTACCCATTGTCGCGCCCATTTTGCTGATGATGGGAGTTGATCCTGTGTGGCTGGGCATTATGATCGCCATCAATTTGCAAACCTCTTTTTTAACGCCGCCGTTTGGCTTCGCCCTGTTCTACTTGCGCGGCGCGGCGCCAGCGTCCATTGCCACCCCGGATATTTACCGTGGCGTACTGCCCTTTATCGGCCTGCAACTGTTGATGCTGGTGATTCTGGCCTTCTGGCCGAGTCTCGCGACCTGGTTGCCCGGGATGATTTACGGGCCTTAACCGCTAACTGAAATATTGATCCTTGCCTGAATGAACCGTGAATGGACGGTAGGAGCGGGCTGAAATAGGTATAAGGCTTACGCAAAACGAGGATTTGCCCCCTCGCCCCAACCCGTGCGCGCAAGAACGCCGACGGGAATCCATCGACTCGACTCCAGCTCAAGCCCAGAATGACCATTGACAGAATCGCCCACTGCAAGAGTTTTCAATATGCGCATTGGCTCCTACCTGCTCGATAGCCCGCTCGCCCTTGCCCCTATGGCCGGGGTGACCGACCGCCCCTTTCGCCACCTGTGCAAAACCTATGGCGCAGGACTGGTGGTGGGGGAAATGTCCTCCAGCAACCCACAGCTGCGCGATACGCGCACCAGTCATCGTCGCCGCCCGCATGAAGACGAACCCGAACCGCGCACCATCCAGATCGTCGGCAACGACCCGCAGCATATGGCCGAAGCGGCGCGGCATGGCGTGGAACATGGCGCGCAAATCGTGGACATCAATATGGGCTGTCCCGCAAAGAAAATCTGCCAAAAAGCCGCAGGCTCGGCACTTTTGGGCGACACCGCGCATGTGGCGCGTATTCTTGATGCCGTGGTCAAGGCCGTGGATGTACCCGTGACCCTGAAAATCCGCACGGGACTTAATCGCGAACAACGCAATGCCGTTGAGGTCGCGCACATCGCCCAGTCTGTCGGGATTCAGGCACTGGCGATTCACGGACGCACCCGCGCCGACATGTTTCGCGGCGCAGCCGAATACGACAGCATCCGCGCCGTGCGTGAAACCGTGGATATTCCCATCTGGGCGAATGGCGATATCGACACCCCGGACAAGGCGCACGCCGTCATGCGTCATACCGGCGCGCAGGGCATTATGCTTGGTCGTGCCGTTTTAGGACGACCTTGGCTGTTTGCCCAGATGCGCGCCGCGCTGACGAACCAGGCCGCACCTGCCGAACCGAGCTTGAACGAGAAATATCAACACATCCGCCAGCATCTTGCCGCTCTGCATGAGCTTTACGGCGAACATATCGGCGTGCGCGTCGCGCGCAAGCACATCGGCTGGTATTGCGCCCACCTGCCCGAGGGCGCTAAGCTTCGCAGCCCGTTTGTGCTTGTTGACGAGGCTGCCATGCAGTTTGACCTTCTCGACCGCTACTTTGAATCCCAGCTCACAGCCCACCTTGCCAGCGACATCACCCCATGAGCGCCCCCCGCCCCCTGCACGAAATCGTGCGCCACGCACTTGATGAATACATGCAAACCCTGGAAGGCGACGACCCCAGGAATCTCTACGCCATGGTGCTGCGTGAAGTCGAACGCCCCCTGCTGGAATGCGCCTTGCTCCATTGCAACGATAATCAGAGCCGCGCCGCCCAATGCCTGGGACTGAGCCGGGGCACGCTGCGCAAAAAACTGCGCGAGCATGGCCTGATACAAGACATGGATTAAGGACTTGACCGCAGCATCAAGCTGCGGCATAACACGCGCCATTTCATATCAAGAATCCGTGAGACTGCCATGAGCGAAGCCAAATCCATCGAAGACCTTGACGACATCCTGCCGCCCGCAAGCGACAGCAATGACTTGCCTGACGAGAGAGCCAAACCCGGCATCGACAAGGACACCCGGCGCAAGCTGGAAGACGCGCTAGAAGAGCGCCGCCTGAAAAAAGCGATTGAAGACGACTACCTGAGCTAACGCATTGAACCCGCCTGCTTCAGGCTCGCGCAGCCTGTTGATTCTCGCCAGCCTGTTCGCCGCCTCGGGGGTCGCGCTGGGCGCATTCGGCGCGCATGGCCTGAAAAACCTGCTGGAAGTGCGTCTGCTCGAAGTGTTCAACACAGCAGTACAGTACCAGCTGATCCATGCCGTCGCCCTGCTCGCCCTCGCGCTTGGCTTACCCGCACAAAATAACCGCGCATTCAAACGAGCGGCCTGGGCATGGGTGATCGGCATCCTGCTGTTTTCCGGTAGCCTGTATGCCTATGTCCTAAGCTACAGCCTATGGGGCGTGCGTTATCTGGCCATGATGACACCGCTAGGCGGCGTGTTTTTCATCCTCGGCTGGCTGGCGCTGGGCTGGGCGGCGTGGAAGCTGCCCAAGCATTAATCCACCTTGAGCCACAGATAGTTCCCAACTGAGATAAATGCGGGAAGATGTGGGATTAGACGGGATATATCGGGAAGGCTTTTGCAATTACGTTGCATATTGTGCAACACATCGCACGCACAGAATCAGACCAAAAATCACAGCGGCTGCGATAGGAAATCCTGAATCACATCCAGAATTTCTGCTTCGTCATCCGGCGCAAGCTCGCCAGTATCTGGATTGGCGAACAGCATCCCGCGACGTTTCATTTTCGATGTGCCGAACTCATGATAGGCCGCATAGGGCTGACCAAAGCCTACGGTCACGCTTGTACGATCCGCGCTCCAGTTCAAGCTATTGAGCATATCGCCGTACAGATCAAGAATACCGGTATTGCCATCCGTCGGACGGCTGCCGCCTTTGGCTGGGTGATAGCTATCCGCCCATTCATCCCACATATTCCCCATCGGATCGGTCTCCGTCTCGAAACGCGCCCGCACCCGTGCTTCCATACGCTGGCCGATGTCGCGCATCACCGGGGTCATATCCGTCATACGCTGCTCCAGTTCACGCAGGGCTTGCAGCACGGTTGGGGTATTGGCATCGATGGTAATCACGCCTCACTCTCCCGCATCATGCGCTCCAGTTCTTCTTGGCTGAACACATCAACCGATGTTAATTCGCCCACTGTTTCGCGGTCTTTGATCTGTTCAAGCGCATGAGCCATGCCAGCCTTATCACGTCGCAAGTGACAAAGACCATAGATTGCCGTCCATCGCACATCGTGACTCTGCTCTGTAACAAGGCGCTTCAGCTCATTAAAGGGCATGTTAGAAGCAAATGACCACATGCGTTGGCATTCATTTTCGGTGGCGTTGTACTGCGGTGAAAAAATAGTGTCTACCATGCGACTACTCCAACCATACTCCAAACTCAATTCGATCAATCAGCGGACGTATTTCTTCCGAAGGCTTGCCTGACAACAGCGATAGCCCCGGCTCCAACTTGGCAATCTTCTCATCCGCCATTTTCAGCATAGCCGCATCCCGCGCCTTGACCTTGCCCGGGTTATAGCCCCAACCCGGATCAATCCCCACCGGCACGCGCTCCGTCTTGCCGGTCTTGGCGTTATACCAATCGCGGGTTTTGACCTCGGGGGCGGTCTTATTCAGCGGCTCGCCGCGCGGCGATAGCCCCTTGTCATACTCACGCTGACTCACCGAGGTCAGCGAGCAACGGCAACGCCAGCCATTCGGCGGCGCATGGGTATCCCAAAACGGGTCATCCACCGGCAAAGTCAAATTATTCAGCGCCTTGTGGCTATCGCGTACCCGCTCATCACGCTTGGTCACATAGCGCAGGTAGGGGTTAGTGCGCTTGCCTGCCTCAAAACGCTGCCACTGCCCGGCGGCATAGGCGTTGCGCGTATTCACATCGAAAATCAGGCGCAGGCGATTGCTGTTAAAGCGCGTGGTCAACACCTCGCCCGTGGCCGGATCGAGCACCTCAATATCGCCCCACCAACCCGCCTTGCGCAGCAGGTTTTCGGTATCGCGCATCCAATCCTTGCGCGACAAATCGCCATTCACCGAGCGCACAAGCTGCGTCTGTATGTCTTGCAGCAAGTCAGCCCGCGCCAGTCGTGAAATGGTGAACTGGCGCTGGTGCTCGTCCTGCCACAGGCTGCGCCAATCGCTTGTGACCACCACGCCCTTGGATTCGAGGAACTTGACCGCCTGCGCAGGCGGCAGGCGCATCATGTGTGCGAACTCAGACGGGCTCACCGCCCACCCCATGTTTGTACTGTAGGAGGGGGCTTGGCCGCGAAAAAGCGTATGCTGAAGGCTGCGCGAGCAAGCTCGCTCCTAACCGTCCATTCACGGTTCATTCAAGCAAGGATCAATAAATGGGCGTTGAGGCATCCAGACTGAAAAGCTGGGGGCTCATGAGCGCTTCTATAAATTCGATCAAGCCGACGGATGCAAGCCAAACCTGCGAAATAGAAGTGGGCTCATTTATCCGCTGGTGCGTTGGCTGAATGCGTGGCCGGGTCAGTGTTCGGCTCGTCGGTATCCCCTGGGTAGTGTTGGCACAGGCGGCGCAGTTGGGGAGCCTGTTCGGCGAAGCAGCGGCAACCCGAACACATCACCAGGTGCAGGCGAAGTTGCCAGCGTTCGCCACGCGATAACGCTCGCTCCAGTGACTCGGAAACAAGTTGTGTGGCGCGTGTGCAGTTCATGCGGCTTTCTCGTACCAGCCTTCGCTGAGGCAATGGCGCAGACGGAGCCTTGCGCGATGCAGGATGACCCAGCAGTTTTTTTCGCTGATACCAAGTGCCGTGCAGATTTCCGGGGTTTGCAGCTCCAGCATTTCACGCATCATGAATACGCGCGCGTTGCTGTTGGGCAGGTGGGTGAGGCAGGCCTCGAAAATACGCCAAAATTGTTGCTGATTCAAGGATTCTTCAGGGTCAGCCCAGAGTGATGGGCGAGTGTCGTTGCGCCAAAATCCATGTGCGTTGAACAGCCGGTCGATGATGTCGTCTTCGCTCTGCTGATCGTTTTCGGCCAGATCGCTGAGCGCAAGTTCACGCCCGCGACGGCGGATTTCATCCACAATTTTGCGTTTCAGAATGCCATATACCCATGTTTTGAGCTGAGCGCGTCCCTGAAATTGCTCCAGCCCACGCAAGGCGGCCAGCAGGGTTTCCTGTACCGCATCTTCAGCCAGCGCGTGGTCGCCAAGCTGGATTTCGGCAAAGCGGACAAGATCGGGGCGGCGCTCATCAAGGTAGCAGAGGATGTCTTCGGCTAACAGCATGGAGGAATACCCGGGAATATATGGCGCGAAAAAATAAGCGACACGTGTAAGGAATTCGCAGTATGCCACGACAAAGGGGTGAGCGCGTTGGGTTACCAAAGCCTGCGTGCTCACCAACCCGATTTTTTTAAGGAGGACGTGGTCATGAACCGATTACCAAAGCATTCGGAGAGTTTTCAGCCTGTTTTTGCCGCCATGTTGTTTGCGCTGGGGATGGGGGCAAGTCCGCTGATGGCAGCGCCCTGCGCGCCACGCAACGCTTGTGCGCCGCGCAGTATGCCATCGGGCTGCAAACCGAAGGGCAATATGGCGGCTTGCGGGCCGATGATCCCCGCCGCTGCGGTCACGCGCCCGCAGGGTGTGTCCGCTTATGCCGGCTCGGTAGAAGAGTTGATCGCCTTTGGCGAAGCTTTGTTCAAGGATCCGCGCTTGAGCGGTAATGGCCTGTCTTGTAATTCCTGTCATGCTAACCACGCCAGCTATGCTCCAAGCTTTGCCGAGCCTTATCCGCATTACGTCAAAATGGCGGATGATCAAAGCGGCATTAAAAAGATCGACCTCGATGAAGTGGTGCAGTTCTGCCTGCTCTCGCCGATGGCGGGCAAGGCGCTGCCTTGGGACTCCAAAGAGCTTGCCGCGCTTAGCGCCTATACGGCGGAACAGCAAAAAACCTTTAAGCCGAGCCACGGTGCTCCCAAAGCGGGCTGTGCTCCCCACGCGGGTTGCAAACCTTCGATGCGCTGAGCGTGAAGCTCAAGGAGGCAGGTATGGACAGAATTTGGCTCTTGCTTCTGTTGTTTACCCTGTTGCCCGCGCAGGCCGAACCCCAGGTGGAAGGACTTGTGCGCGTGCAAAGCATGCGTGATGTCGCCGATACCATGCGCGAACTGGAGCAAGGCGCCAAGGCGCGGGGCTTGCAGGTTTTTAATCTGATCGATCATGCTGCGGGCGCAGAGAGCATCGGTCAGAGCTTGCGGCCTGCGCAATTGCTGATTGTTGGACACCCCAAGGCGGGCACGGCATTGATGCAATGCGCGCCCGCGCTTGGGCTGGAGCTGCCGCTCAAGGTGCTGGTGCGTGAAGATGCGCAGGGCAAGGTTTGGCTTGAGTACAACGATCCGTTCTGGCTGGCCGGGCGTTACCACGTCGCGGCTTGTGCCGCTCTGGCAGGCGTGCAAAACACGCTGCGCCAGTTGGTCGACGAGGCCGCAGGACGGCGGGAATAACAAACAGATTCATCAAGGGGTGTTTTTATGACGTTACAGGCGCCTAGCCTCATACCCGCCTTGTCGCTGGTGGATATTGAAGGCCAATCGGTCGAGCTGCGCGGCCAGCCGCTCATGCTGCTGTCGATTTTTCGTGAGGCCAACTGCCCTTTTTGCAATTTCAGGGTGTACGAGCTTACGCAGAATTACCCGGATCTTGTGCGTCGCGGATTGAGTATCGTTGCGGTATTCGCTTCCAGTGAGGAGGATGTACGCAAATTCATCGCACGGCGTGCGCGTCCGTTTCGCATGGTGGCCGATCCGCAATGCGCGGCGCACTCCATGGTGCAAGGGCATCGCTCCATGTGGGGCAAGCTATGGGCCATGCTGCGGCGTATGCCTGCCATGCTGATGGGGATGGGCATGGTTGGTGCGCGCGGTTTCAATACAGGCACGCTCATGCCGGTTGATTTTTTGCTTGATGCCCAGGGGCGCATCATCGAAACCTATTACGGCGAAGATGCGGGCGACCACATTCCTATGGCGCTCATCGAGCATTATCTTGCCCTGTATCAGGGCGAGCCTGCGGTGATACCAGATACCATAAAAAGAGGTGCAGCATGAGCCAAGGCATCGCGCTTGCGCCGATCAGTGCCGTCGAGCTTGCCGCTGGGCAACGCGCCAGGATGATGCAGGCTGCGCAAACCGTGCTGGAGTGTCATCGCGTTCTGCATCGTGGCGGCCTGAGCGTGATGAGCGATATGCTGCGCGGTGGCGAGGCCGCGCAACAAGCCTGCGAACATTACCCGCCTGATGATGTGATCGACCACGATCACCGCGCGCAGTACTACTACCACATGCACCGGGGCGAGGTGGAGCACGGGCATTTCCACTGTTTTGCGCGTGTCCCGCATCCCTCTGCCGAAGGCTTTGTTCCGGTGCATTTGGGTGCGATCAGCATGAATCATGCGGGCTTGCCACGCGCCCTGTTTGCCACCAATCGCTGGGTGACGGATGAACACTGGCTACCTGCCGAGGAAACCATCGCGCTGCTCGATGGGTTTGTGATTGATCATGCCTATCCCTCCTGGCCGGTCAATCTCTGGTTGAGCGCCATGCTGGTGCTGTTTCGCCCGCATTTTGCTGCGCTGTTGCAGCATCGCGATCAGGTCACGGAGGCCTTCCAGTGGCAATACCCGGAGGTGCAGGCACTGGATGATGAGCGTTTGGAAATTACAGGCGAAGTCGTGATAGACATTCGCAGCTGGTTAGCTGAGCTGGCGGCTTGTTAAGTACGCGTTGCCACAAGGATATGCCGATTCGCGCGGGCTGTTAGAATGCGCCCCTCTTCAGGTTGACCACGTCGGGCGTTTTCCATGTCACAGCTATCCCATGAATTCCTTAGTTATGCGCTCAAGCGCGAGGTCTTGCGCTTTGGCGCGTTCACGCTCAAATCCGGGCGGGTGAGTCCGTATTTTTTTAACGCAGGCTTGTTTCACAGCGGCGAGGCCTTGAGCCGTTTGGGGCGCTTTTACGCCGCGCGCATCATGCAGTCCGGCATTGAATTCGATATGTTGTTTGGCCCGGCCTACAAGGGGATTCCGCTGGTGGCGGCCACGGCCATGGCCTTGTTTGAGCAGCATGGCGTGGATGTGCCCTGGGCGTTCAACCGCAAGGAGGCCAAGGCGCATGGCGAAGGCGGCAGCATTGTCGGCGCACCGCTCATGGGGCGGGTGTTAATGGTGGATGATGTGATGACGGCGGGCACGGCCATGCGCGAATCCATCGAAATTTTGCGCGCGGCGGGCGCAACGCCGGTGGCCGTAGCGTTGCTGCTGGATCGTCAGGAGCGCGGTTTGGGGGCGTTGTCGGCGGTGCAGGAGCTGGAGCGAGACCATCAGGTTACGGCGCTACCGCTGGCAGGCTTGGGTGATCTGATCGCTCTGATGCGTCAGGATGCCCAGTATGTCGAGGCCTTGCAGGCGGTTGAGCAGTACCGTGCGGCGTATGGCGTGGTGTAGACGGGCTGGATTATTTGCCACAGGGCGCTGCGAGGATATGGAGGCGATTTTTTTCCGTGAACACTGTGCGCTCTATTGATGAGGCACTGAAGAACGGTATGGATGCCGAAGAACTGCTGGCCAAATTACCCGAGCTGCTGGGCAATATTCCAGCGGATGAGCTGCAAGAACACCTGACCCGCGCAGCCTTTGCCGCCCGTCTGCTAGCGCTGGCTGGCGTGCAGATTGCGGATGATAGCCTCATCCTCTCTGGCGCCTCTTTTGCAAAAGGGTGAATCAAATGATTGTTTTTGCAAGGGGAGTGGGGGCTTGGTTTTTTTTGTGTGGAGCTGGCTTGCCCGCGAAGCCTTCAACATACGCTTTTTCGCGGGCAAGCCCGCTCATTTTTTGACGACCCTTTTTCCGTTCAATAGCGAGATCGTGAACAGGTTCTTAGACCCCATTTTTTCGACAGATCATGGGGCTTTCAGGTCAAAACCTAGCGGATTTTTCGATCACTCTTCCACGGGGGATCATCAAGCGGCGAGCCGCGCACAAAATGTCTATTTTTTCAGGCTGTCGCGAATCTCGCGCAACAGCAGCACCTCTTCAGAGGGAGCTGGTTCGGGTGCAGCCTCCGCCTTGGCCTGATCCTGACGGCGCAGATTGTTCATCAGTTTAATCACCATAAAAATGGCAAAAGCGATAATGGCGAAGTCCACCATCGACTGAATAAACACGCCGTAATTCAACGTGGCCACACCGGCGGTTTTCGCCGCAGCCACCGTGGCGTAGTCCTTGCCATCGAGGGCGATAAACAGGTTATTGAAGTTGATACCGCCCAGCAGTAAACCGATCGGCGGCATCACCAAATCACGCACCAGCGAATCGACAATCTTGCCGAAGGCCGCACCGATAATCACCCCCACCGCCAGATCAAAGGCATTGCCCTTGATGGCGAACTCTTTGAACTCTTTAAGCAAACTCATCAGCTTATTCTCCTGTCCGGTTGCATTTTGGCAGCACGCAGCCACCGCCCAGCCGGTACAGTACAATAGACGCATGTATTTTTCCCAGTCTCAGGAATGCTCAATGAAAATCCTTGTTATCGGTTCTGGCGGTCGTGAACACGCCCTCGCCTGGAAACTCGCCCAATCGCCGCGCGTTACTCAGGTTTTTGTCGCACCGGGCAATGCCGGCACGGCGCATGAAGCCAAATGCAGCAACATCGCCATCGGCGCCACCGATATTCCTGCGCTGTTCAGCTTTGCCAAGGATCAAAACATCACCCTGACCGTAGTCGGCCCGGAAGCGCCTTTGGCCGCAGGCATGGTGGATAGCTTCCGTGACGGCGGCCTGCGCATCTTCGGCCCGACCCGCGAGGCCGCCCAACTGGAAAGCTCCAAGGCCTTCGCCAAGGATTTTCTCGCCCGCCACCGCATTCCCACCGCCGCATACCGCGTGTTCACCGAGCTGCAACCCGCGTTGGATTATCTCAGCGATCACGGCGCACCGATTGTCATCAAGGCCGACGGCTTGGCGGCGGGCAAGGGCGTGGTCGTCGCCATGAGCAATGAAGAAGCCGAAACGGCGGTGCGCGACATGCTCGGCGGCCAGTTCGGTCAGGCAGGCGCGCGCGTGGTGATCGAAGAATATCTGGACGGCGAAGAAGCCAGCATCATCTGCATGGTGGATGGGCAAAACATCCTGCCGATGGCCACAAGCCAGGATCACAAGCGCCGCGACGACGGCGATTTGGGGCCGAATACCGGCGGCATGGGCGCTTACTCGCCCGCCCCCGTCGTTACCCCGGAACTGGAAGCGCGCATCATGCGCGAAGTCTTGCAGCCGACCGTGCAGGGCATGGCGCTCGACGGCCTGCCCTACACCGGTTTTCTCTACGCGGGCATCATGATCGACAAAAACGGCGCACCCAAGGTGCTGGAATTCAACTGCCGCTTTGGCGACCCGGAAACCCAGCCGATCATGCTGCGTTTGCAATCCGACCTGGTGGATCTGCTGGAAGCGGGCATTGACGGCGCGCTCGACCAAGTCGGCACGGCCTGGGATGCGCGCGTGGCGCTCGGCGTGGTCATGGCCGCAGGCAACTACCCCGGCACACCGCAACTTGGTGACGTGATTCACGGCTTGGATAGCCCCTTGCCTGAACACAGCAAGGTGTTCCATGCCGGTACCGCGTTGAATGCGGATGGCCAAGCCATCACCGCCGGCGGGCGCGTGCTCTGCGTCACCGCGCTCGGCGCAAGCACGCATGAAGCGCAACAACATGCCTATGCCGCTGCTGCACAGATTCACTTCGATGGTGGCTTTTACCGCAAAGACATAGGCTGGCGTGCGTTACAGAGCCGGTGAAAAGTTAGCCACAGAGGACACAGAGCTCACCGAGGGATACCGCCCATCCTCTGAGGTCTCTGTGTCCTCTGGGGCAAAAAACACCGCTCGCCAACCCCTCCACCCCCAAGGAACCCGCCCATGACCTTCTCCACCCTTGGCACCGCCCTCTGCCCCTCCGCCACCCGCCTGATGCTGTTAGGCTCAGGCGAGCTGGGCAAGGAAGTGGCGATTGAAACGCAACGTCTTGGCATCGAAGTCATCGCCGTCGATCGCTACGCCCACGCCCCAGCCATGCAGGTCGCGCACCGTAGCCATGTGCTCGACATGCTCGACGGCGCTGCGTTGCGTGCTCTGATCGAAGCGGAAAAGCCCGACCTGATCGTACCGGAAATCGAGGCCATCGCCACCCCGACCCTGGTCGAGATGGAGCAGGAAGGCTGGCGCATCATACCCACCGCCCGCGCTGCCTGGCTGACCATGAACCGCGAGGGCATCCGCCGTCTGGCCGCCGAAGAACTCGGCCTGCCGACCTCGCCCTATCGCTTCGCCGACAATGAGGAAGACTACCGCGCCGCCGTGGACGCGCTGGGTCTGCCCTGCGTGGTCAAACCGATCATGTCCTCCTCCGGCAAGGGGCAGAGCGTGATCCAGTCTGCCGAGGACATCGTCCCCGCCTGGAACTACGCCCAGGAAGGCGGACGCGCAGGCAAGGGGCGCGTCATCGTCGAGGGCTTTATCGACTTCGACTATGAAATCACCCTGCTCACCGTGCGCCACGCCGGTGGCACGAGCTTCTGCCCGCCGATCGGCCACTTGCAAATCAAGGGCGACTACCGCGAATCCTGGCAACCGCAGCCGATGAGCGAGACCGCCCTGCGCGAGGCTGAACGCATCGCCACCGCTGTCACCGAAAAGCTCGGCGGCTATGGCCTGTTCGGTGTGGAACTGTTCGTCAAGGGCGACAGGGTATGGTTCTCCGAAGTCTCGCCGCGTCCGCACGACACCGGCCTCGTCACCCTGATCTCGCAAGACCTGTCCGAATTCGCCCTGCATGTGCGCGCCATTCTTGGCCTGCCGATTCCCAATATCCGCACACGCGGCGCGGCGGCCTCCTGCGCCCTGCTGGTCGAGGGCGACAGCACCGATGTACGCTTCGGCGGGCTGAATAAGGCGCTGGCCGAGCCGGACACCCAACTGCGCCTGTTCGGCAAGCCCGAACTCAAAGGCAGCCGCCGTCTGGGCGTGGCGCTGGCGCTGGGTGAGGATGTGGAGGAGGCTCGCGCCAAGGCGCGGCGGGTGGTGGAAGGGATCGACGTTACCTTCTGAAATAACGCCGCTACAAAACGATGTAGTGGCCTCGTGATTTGAATTGTAAATATCCCTGATCCCTCAGTATCTGTAGCTGTTGACGCAGCTTTTCCCGAATATGTCGATTTTCAGGAAAAAGAGAGTGCAACTCTGACTCGAAGCCATACAAGTCCTGCAAGGAAAATCTCTTTGAACCGATCCTGTCGATGCAGCGCATCGTCGCGAGCAACCATTTGCGACTATCTCCCATGTGAACGGTGTCCAAAAACTGCGTTTTGCGCCAATTCTTCTGCACGTCCTGAGGATTGTGCATTACCTGATCCGTGATCATGGCAATACGCCCTGATGACGGTATCTGGCCAATTAGAATGTTGCAGCCCACCCATCCCGCCCGCCGTGCGCCCACAGCCAAAGGGTTACGTTTTTGTATGATTTCAGGCGTGAAGTATCGGCTTGGCACAGTAACAACGTTACAAACCGCCATGCTCGACCTGTCGTAATGCAAAAAAATGAGGCTAGGCGCGGTTTGTGAAGACAGTCTTTCTATCATCGTGCCATACGCCCCATCCGGCACGGATTGAGTGAACCTCTTGGCCGCAGCCTTTAACTCGAAATCAAGGCGACAGGTCAGGCAATATAAAGTCTGCAACAGGCTTGTTGTTGGGGTACGGATTCAGGATATTGAGACAGGACGGGCAATAAAGATGTTGAGCCGCCCAAAATTCGCTTGCTTTACGTATTCCTTGGGCGCTGCTTTTGTAGGAAAGCATCAGGTCGCGCGGAAGTGAATGCTCCATCACTTTCTCGCGCGCCTCGCTCAAATCAACACCAAATTATCCCGGTGAATCAACTCCGCTTCATCCTCATAGCCCAACAAGGCCGGGATGGCGTGGCTGGGCTGCCCCTGAATCTTGCGCGCATCATCCGCGCCGTAGTTCACCAAACCACGGGCAAGCTCCGCGCCGTCAGGAGCAAGAACAGCCACCAGATCACCACGCTGAAACGCGCCATCCACACCGACCACCCCCACGGGCAACAGGCTGCGCCCCTGTTCGCGCAACACTTTTGCCGCCCCTGCGTCGATATGCAAACGTCCGGCGACATGCAGCTGACTGGCTAACCATTGCTTGCGTGCCAAAAGCGGGGCTTGGTCAGGCAGGAAGGCCGTACCAAGCGCCTCACCGCTGGCGAGGCGGGTCAAAACCCCCGCCTCGCCACCGGACGCGATAAGCGTTGTTGCACCCGAGCGCGCCGCACGTTGTGCCGCACGCACCTTGGTCGCCATGCCGCCACGTCCCAGCGCACCGCCCTCGCTGGAGGCCATGCCCGCCAATGACGGATCGCTGGCGCGTACTTCGGACAACAAGCTCGCCTCGGGATGCTTGCGCGGGTCGGCGGTGTACAGCCCCTGCTGATCGGTGAGAATCACCAGCACATCGGCATCGACCAGGTTAGCCACCAATGCGGCCAGCGTGTCGTTATCGCCAAAGCGGATTTCTTCGGTGGCGACGGTGTCGTTTTCATTCACCACGGGAATGACCTGATGCGCCAGCAAGGTACGCAGGGTGCTGCGCGCATTCAGGTAGCGCACGCGGTGCGACAGATCATCATGCGTGAGCAAAATCTGCGCCGTGCGCATGGCGTGGCGCTGGAACACACTTTCATAGGCCTGCGCCAAGCCCATCTGCCCCACGGCGGCGGCGGCCTGTAATTCATTCAGGGCGCTGGGACGCGTCGCCCACCCCAGGCGCAACATGCCTTCGGCCACTGCGCCGGAGGTGACAATCACCACGTCCTTACCTGCCGTGCGCAGCGCATGTACCTGCGCCGCCCAGCGATCAATCGCTTCCAAATCAACACCTTGACCACCGCGAGTGACCATGGCGCTACCAATTTTTACCACCCAGCGTTTCGTCTGAGCGATTGAAGTACGCACGCTATTCACCACGGCGGCACCTACTCAGCAGGCGTGATCGGGGCTTCCACCGCCACGGCAGGCGGTGCGAGCGGCAACGGCTGAGCCAACGCCTCCGCACGGCGCGCGGCCTCACGGCTTTCCTCAAGGAAGCCCATGATGCGGAAGATCAGCTCGCGCGTGCCTTCCCCTGCAATCGCGCTGATGCGGAATACCGGCCCGTCCCACTCCAAACCGTCGATCACGCTCTTGCAGCGCGCCTCACGCTCATCTTCCGGCAGCAAATCGAGCTTGTTAAGCACCAGCCAGCGCGGACGATCGAGCAACTCTTCGCTGAACTTTTCCACCTCGGCAATAATCACCTTGGCGTTGTGTACCGGGTCTTCATCCGGGTTCAGCGGCGCGACATCCAGCACATGCAGCAACAGACCGGTGCGCGAGAGGTGTTTGAGGAACTGGATACCCAGCCCTGCCCCTTCCGCTGCACCTTCAATCAGCCCAGGGATGTCAGCCACCACAAAGCTGCGATGCGCTTCAACACTGACCACACCCAGATTGGGGTGCAAAGTGGTGAACGGATAATCCGCCACCTTGGGGCGAGCGGCGGAAATGGCGCGGATCAGGGTGGACTTGCCCGCATTCGGCAGGCCGAGCAGGCCGACATCCGCCAGCACCTTCAGCTCCATGTACAGCTCGCGCTCGTCACCTTCGGAACCTTGCGTGGTCTGACGCGGCGCACGGTTGGTGGAGCTCTTGAAGCGCGTGTTGCCGAGGCCATGGAAGCCGCCGCGCGCCACCAGCACGCGCTGCCCTGCTTCGACCACATCACCAATCAGCTCTTCGGTATCGGCATCGTAAATCATCGTGCCCACGGGAACGGGAATCTCCAGATCCTCGCCCTTGGCACCGGTCATATTGCGCCCGGCACCGTTCTTGCCACGCTGCGCATCAAAGCGACGTTGGAAACGGAAATCCGCCAGGGTGTTCAGATCAGGATGGCCGACCACGTACACACTGCCGCCATCACCGCCGTCACCGCCGTCCGGCCCGCCCATGGGGATGAATTTCTCGCGGCGAAAACTGGCCACGCCGTTGCCGCCGTCGCCTGCCTTGACGTAAATACGCGCTTCGTCAACAAACTTCATGCAATCACCCAGTGAACGACCCAGTAAAAAAGCCCCGACCAAGCGGGGCTCAATATTCTGCGCTGCATCAAGCCTCAATCAGGCCTGAACAACACTCACATAACGCCGATTGTTCGGCCCTTTGACATCGAACTGAATGGTGCCATCCACCAGCGCAAACAGGGTGTAGTCCTTGCCACAACCCACGTTACGACCTGGATGGAACTGGGTACCACGCTGACGCACGATGATACTGCCCGCAGTGGCCGCCTGGCCGCCGTAAAGCTTCACACCGAGGCGCTTGGATTCTGAATCGCGACCGTTGCGGGAACTACCCGCCGCTTTCTTGTGTGCCATGTCTCGTAGCCTCTATTGATTAAGCAGAGATGCTCGTAATCTTGATTTCGGTGTAATTCTGACGATGCCCCATGTGCTTCATGTGATGCTTGCGGCGACGGAATTTCAGAATCTCGACCTTCTTGTGACGACCGTGGCTCAACACCTCAGCCGACACTTTTGCGCCCTTAACCAACGGTGCGCCGACCTTGAATTCAGTACCATCAGCCACCATCAGCACCTGATCGATATCAAAGGTCGAGCCCACATCGACGGCAAGGCTCTCGACGCGCAGGTATTCACCTTGCTCAACGCGGTATTGCTTACCGCCTGTCACGATCACTGCATACATGATGGTGTGCTCCAGAAAATTCAAACGTATTAAAGGGCGCGGATTGTATTGCGTCAAAACAGGCAAGTCAAACAATATCACACACCATTTTTACAGCAGCGGCTTGACACAGCGTCCCTGCTTTCCCTAGCATCCCCACGTTATGCCCTCACACAAAGCAACGTCAACTCCATGAATTTTGAACAGGCGCGTCTGCTTGCCGCGCACGATATGAGCCTCGTCAACCAACAGGTTGAGCGCAGCTTGCATTCTGATGTAGCTCTCGTGCGAAAGCTTTCCTCCTACATTATTCATGGCGGCGGTAAACGCCTGCGCCCCATGCTGCACCTTTTGGCCGCCCGTGCGGCTGGCTACGAGGGTGAGCAGCATCACACCCTGGCCGCCATTATCGAGTTCATCCATACCGCCACCCTGCTGCATGACGATGTGGTGGACGAATCCGACATGCGCCGGGGACGGCAGACGGCCAATGCCCTATTTGGCAATGCCGCCAGCGTATTGGTCGGCGACTTCCTCTACTCGCGCGCCTTCCAGCTGATGAGCAGCCTGGGCAGCCTGCGCGTGATGGAAATCCTCGCCGACACCACCAACATCATTGCCGAAGGCGAGGTGATGCAGCTCCTCAATTGCAATGACCCGGAGACCACAGAGGCGCGCTACATGGAGGTCATCCGTTGCAAGACCGCGCAGCTTTTCTCCGCCGCCGGACAACTGGGCGCGGTGCTCGCCAACGCCCCAGCCGAGATTGAGCAAGGCCTCACGCTCTACGGCCTGCATTTGGGCAATGCCTTCCAGTTGATGGACGATGTGCTGGATTACCAGGCCGACACACTGCTTACCGGTAAAAACGTGGGCGACGACCTGGCCGAAGGCAAGCCCACCCTGCCCCTGATTCACGCCATGCAGCACGCGCCCGCCGGGCAGTCGCAGGTCATTCGCCATGCCATCGAACAAGGCGGCAATGGGCAGATCGACGACATCCTGCACATCATTGCCAACACCGGGTCACTCGCCTATACTGCGCGCCTTGCGACGGACGAGGTTGAAAGTGCAATCCGCGCCCTCGCCGTCCTTCCCGCCTCACCGTACCGCGAAGCGCTTGAGAACATCGCTCACTTCGCAGCGGCGAGGGATCACTAGGTAGATGCTGATTTATTCCATCCATGAAATAAATCGGTTTACCATCGCGGCACATGTCCGCGATGGCTCAAGCGGGAAACACTGAATAAATCAGCGTTTCCCCAGGCATCAGCCTGGTGGTTATTCACCTGTCGGAGTGTGGCTCAGTCTGGTAGAGCACTACGTTCGGGACGTAGGGGTCGTAGGTTCGAATCCTATCACTCCGACCATATAAAACAACAACTTAGGCCACTTTTCACTTTGTTAGGCGTTGTGAAAAGTGGCTTTTTTGCGAGCATTTGTACCCGATTTGTACCCGAGCACGGGAAAGAGCGTTTTTTAGGCATGACTGGGGGCTGGTGAATACGCACAACAATGACGAGGCGCACGCTCTGAATTTGTACCCGGCGGGCTTTGGGGTACAAAAAACCCGGCGCATGGCCGGGCTGTCTTTTTCATTTTGGCGGTTTTCCTGCGCAATCGCGCGCATTAAATGAGCATTTAATTGCATTTTTGAGGCGTTTTCGGCGGCGGGTCTTGACAGCTACACCATCCTTGCACCCCCTTTCGTGCATCGTTGGTTAAAAGCCCGGTCTAGGTGTTGGTCGCACCTTCCGAGCTTTGTCGTTTATGCGGCGGCCTCATGCGACTGCACACGCTCCACACTCAAGCGCAATCCCAGCGCATTCAGCACACCCAGCAGGGTTTTTAGCGTCGGGTTGCCGCGTGAGGACAGGGCGCGGTAGAGGCTTTCGCGGGATAGTCCGCTTTCCTGCGCTATGGCGCTCATGCCCTTGGCTTCGGCATAGCAGCGCAGCACGGTCAGCAGGGCGGCGCGTCCGCCTTGCTCATTCACTTCTTCCAGTGCCACGGCCAAAAGCTCTTCGGCGTAGGCCGGGTCTTCGCGCATCAGTTCGATAACGCTTTCTTCAAACGGACGGTCAGGGCGGGTCATGTCGTGTTCCTCGTTTGCCAGTCTTGCCAATAGCGGACGGCGGTTTGGATGTCGGTTTGCTGAGTGCGCTTGTCGCCACCAATCAGCAGCAGAATCAGGCGCTTTCCGGCGCGGGCGTAATACACGCGGTAGCCTGCGCCGTGGTCGATGCGCAATTCCCACACACCTTGTTCCAGCGGTTTGCAGTCGCCGAAAATGCCGTCTTTCATGCGCAGAGTGCGCGCCGTAATCCGCGCCCTTGCCTGTCGGTCAGCAAGTCCGGCAAGCCATAGCTTGTAGGGTGATTTGCCGTCTGGGGTGGTGTATTCGTTTTGTTCCCACACGGTTGAATTGTAGCTCTTAAGTTACAGATTGGCGATTACTTCGCCAGCTTCAAAACCTTGGCCTGCATCTTGGCGACAAGCTCACCCGAATGTTCCGGCGCATTTAATCACCCTGTGGCAAGCAACTCGCGCAGCGCCTCCGTATTGAGCACTGGAAGCCCTAACGCTTGCGCTTTGGCCAGCTTGCTGCCCGCCGCCTCGCCCGCGATCACTGCGCTGGTCTTCTTCGACACACTTTCACTGACCTTGGCACCCAAGGCCTCCAGCGCGGCTTTGGCTTCCTCGCGGGTCATACCCTCCAGCGAGCCGGTAATCACATAGGTCTTGCCTGCGAGCGTTTGTGCGCCTTTGGGCTGGGCGGGTGCGTCCCAATGAATACCGGCTGCGAGCAAGCCGTCTATCACCTCGCGGTTATGCCCCTCAGCAAAAAAGCCGACAAGGTGCGCGGCAACGGCAAGACCGACATCAGGCACGGCCTGGAGTCGCGGAAAACGATCTTTCTTGCGTTCTAGCCCGGCGCTGCTCAAGTCAGCCTCAGCCGCGTCTCGCAGGGCATCCAGCGAGCCAAAATGTCGGGCAAGCCCCTGTGCCGTGCTCTCACCCACCTCTGGAATGCCTAGCGCGAATAGAAAACGCGCAAGCGTAGTGGATTTGGATGTTTCGATGGCATCGAGCAGATTTTGTGCGGATTTCTCGGCCATGCGCTCCAGCGCCGCGACATCCTCCAGCCGTAGCCGATAGAGATCGTCCAAACGCTGAACCCGTCCAGCCTCATCAAGCTGAGCAATAATCTTCTCGCCTAGCCCATCAATATCCATGGCTCGCCGGGCGGCGAAATGGCGAATCGCCTCACGGCGCTGCGCCGGACAATAGAGCCCGCCCGTACAACGCGCCACCGCTTCACCTTCGACCTGCTCGACCTGCGAGCCACATACCGGGCAGCTCGCAGGCGCAACAATTTCGAGCGCATCCGGCAGCCGACGCGCCGCCACACTCCCCACGATCTCCGGGATGACATCCCCCGCACGGCGCACGATCACGGTATCGCCCACGCGCAGATCCTTCTGACGGATCATATCCATGTTGTGTAGCGTGGCATTGCTCACCACGACCCCGCCGACATGCACCGGCTTGAGTCGCGCGACTGGCGTGAGCGCTCCCGTGCGCCCGACTTGCCAATCCACCCCCATAAGCTCGGTCAGCTCTTCTTCAGGCGGAAACTTGAAGGCGATCGCCCAGCGCGGCGCGCGCGCAACAAACCCCAGCGCTTGTTGCTCTGCAAGATTGTTCACTTTGAACACCGCGCCGTCGATGTCGTAATCAAGACTGTCGCGCATGGCGAGAAGCCTATCGGCATAGTGCCGCGCGCCCTGCGCACCCTGCACCACGGCATTGAGCGGATTGACCGGCAAACCCCAATCGCGCAGCTTCGCCAGCATGTCGTCATAGCGCTCGGGCAGGTCAAAACCTGCAACTTCACCCCAGCCGTAGGCAAAAAAACTCAGTGGACGGGTCGCCGTGATACGCGAATCGAGTTGACGCAGACTGCCCGCAGCGGCATTGCGCGGGTTGGCAAAGGGCTTTTCACCCGCCTTGTTCAAGCGCTCATTGAGTGCAGCCAGCCCCCTGCGCGGCATATAAACCTCCCCACGCACATCCAGCACCCGTGGACAGTTATCGCCCCACAAACGCAGCGGAATGGCGTGAATGGTGCGCACATTGGCGGTGACATCCTCACCACGCTCGCCGTCGCCACGGGTGGCGGCACGCAGCAGAAGGCCGTTTTCATAACGCAGGCTGATGGCAAGGCCATCAATCTTGGGTTCGGCGTTGTATTCAAGCTCACCGATGCCGAGCCGCGCGCACGCACGCCGATCGAAGTCGGCCAGCTCTCCCGCATCCATCGCGTTATCCAGCGATAGCATGGGCACAACATGACGCACGGACTCAAATTTGTCCAAAGGCTGACCGCCAACCCGCTGGCTGGGTGAAGCAGGGGTGATCCAGTCGGGGTGTTCCGCCTCAATGGCGCGTAGCTCGCGCAGCAGGCGGTCGTACTCTGCATCCGGAACCGTAGGCGCATCCAGTACGTAATAAGCATAGTCATGCGCCGTGATTTCACGGCGCAGCTGTTCGAGGCGGGCTTGGGTCATGCGCAGCGGGTTTAAAATGATGGCAGGTCGGTCAACAAGGTTTCTTTTGGGGCATCCTGTTCGGCACGCGTGCCCGGCAGAATCAAATCCCCGCCAAAGTTCATGCGCCACTCCATATCGCGGCGTGAATCACACTGACGCAAGGCTTCTTCCCGGCTGACAAGCCCCTGCTGAAACAAATCAAACAGCGCCTGATCGAAGGTCTGCATCCCCGCAACGCCACCTTTGGCCATGATTTCCGGAATTTCGTCCACCCGTCCACGCTTAATCAGGTCGCTGATATACCCGGTATTCAGCAAAATTTCGTTGGCTGGCAAACGTCGTCCATCCACCCCCATCACCAAGCGCTGAGAGACAATGGCAATGAGCGTTAACGAGAGATCCATCAACAACTGGTCACGCGCTTCAGGCGGGAAGAAACGCAGGATACGATCCAGCGCCTGGTGGCTATTGGTGGAGTGCAAGGTTGTGACGCACAAATGTCCGGTATCGGCAAAGGCAATCGCGTGGTTCATGGTTTCCTTGTCGCGCACCTCGCCGATCATGATGACATCCGGCGCTTCACGCATCGCCTCCTTGAGTGCGTTGGCATAGGAGAGCGTGTCCACGCCCACTTCACGCTGATTGACGATGGACTTGCTATGCCTGAAGGCAAATTCCATCGGATCCTCAATGGTCAGCACATGCCCGCTCATGTTTCTAACGCGGTAATCGAGCATGGCCGCCAAAGTGGAGGACTTACCCGAGCCAGTCGCACCGACCACCAGAACCAGCCCATGTTTTTCCATCACCAAATCGCGCAGAGCCAGCGGCAGGCGCAGCTCTTCAAACGAGGGAATCTTCTCCTTGATGTGACGAATAACCAGAGAAACCTCGCCGCGCTGGACAAAAACGTTGACGCGATAACGCCCCCGCCCTTCCAGCGACATGGCAATGTTCAACTCAAGGTCACGCTCAAAGCGGGCGATTTGCTCAGCCTTGAGCAAAGGGTAAATCATCGCTTTGACATCGCCGGGCTGGAGACGATCCTGCCCTATCGCGCGCAACTCACCCTCAATCTTCACTTGCGGCGGCGCACCGACGGTAAAAAACAGATCCGAGCCACCACGTTCGGAAAGCAAGCGCAGATAAGGATCCAGGGTTGGCGTTGTACTCATCAGCAATTACCTCAAAATGATTCCGCCACCATGAGCCGTCGCGTCTTCACGAATGGACATGCTGTCTGTTTCTCCCAAAAGATCACGGGTACGCCCGCGCTTACTGTTCAGCTTGACCGCAATGCGCAGATCATTGACCGAATCGGCATTACGCAGCGCCTCTTCGAAACTGATTAAACCGGCTTCGTACAGGTCAAACAGATGCTGGTCAAAGGTCTGCATCCCATGCTCCCGCGAGCGCTTGATCAGATCCTTCATCTCATGCACCTTGCCCTCAAAGATCAAATCCTGCATGAGAGGGGTGTTAATGAGAATTTCAACCGCCGGAACACGACCCACACCATCTTCAAGGCGCGTTAAACGCTGGGAAATCACCGCCTTGAGATTGAGCGACAAATCCATTAGCAACTGCCCACGACGCTCTTCGGGAAAAAAGTTGATGATGCGATCCAAAGCCTGGTTGGTATTGTTGGCGTGCAGCGTGGTCAGACAAAGATGCCCGGTTTCCGCAAAAGCAATGGCGTGATCCATGGTCTCACGGTCGCGCACCTCACCAATCAAAATCACGTCCGGTGCCTGGCGCAGCGTATTTTTCAGCGCGACTTCATAACTTTCGGTATCTACACCGACTTCACGCTGGGTCACAATGCACTTTTGATGCTGGTGCACAAATTCGATGGGGTCTTCGATGGTGACGATATGCCCTTGTGAGTTGGCATTACGATAACCCACCATCGCGGCAAGCGAACTGGATTTCCCCGAACTGGTCGCGCCCACAAAAATAATCAGCCCACGCTTGGTCATCGACAGCTCGCGCAATTGCGGCGGCAGGCGCAACTCCTCAAAGCTCGGAATATCGTGACGAATCAGGCGCAACACCATGCCCACCGAGCCGCGCTGGTTAAAGGCATTCACACGAAAACGCGCCACGCCCGGTAGAGAAATGGCGAAGTTATTTTCCTTGTGCTTTTCAAACTCCGCGAGCTGCTTGTCGTTCATGATGGCGCGAGTCAGCACCTCGCTGTGCGTCTGTGACAAAGCCTGGGTGGTCAGCGGGCTAATCAGTCCATTGAGCTTGACGCTCGGCGGCGCGCCGACCGTGACAAACAAATCCGAGGCATTAAGCTCAATGACACGCCGCAACAGGTCGTGAACATAACTGATCGCCTGATTGTGATCCATACGCTTTCCTCAAACCATCTCTATCGTTACGTGTACGGTTTCGTTATGAGCGCCCCGCATCAACCAAAGTCCGCCTTGTTCATGGCCGCATTTTTTGCGCCCTCGCGCGTAATCACATTGCGCGCCAGCAATTCTTTCAGATTCTGATCCAGCGTCTGCATCCCCACGGACTGACCTGTCTGAATCGCCGAATACATCTGCGCAATCTTGTTTTCACGAATCAGGTTACGAATCGCCGGTGTGCCGATCATGATCTCGTGCGCGGCAATCCGCCCGCCCCCCACCTTTTTCAGCAGGGCTTGTGAAATCACCGCACGCAAGGACTCGGAGAGCATGGCACGCACCATGTCTTTTTCCGCTGCCGGGAACACGTCCACAATACGGTCGATGGTTTTAGCGGCGCTACTGGTGTGCAGGGTACCAAACACCAGGTGGCCGGTTTCCGCGCCGGTCAAGGCAAGGCGGATGGTTTCCAGGTCACGCATTTCGCCCACCAAAATCACATCCGGGTCTTCACGCAATGCGGAGCGTAGCGCGTTGTTGAAGCTGTGCGTATCGCGGTGCACTTCACGCTGGTTAATCAGCGCCTTCTTGCTTTGATGCACAAATTCGATCGGGTCTTCGATGGTCAAAATATGCGAATAATCCTTTTCGTTGATGTAGTTAATCATCGCCGCAAGGGTTGTGGACTTGCCCGAACCGGTCGGCCCTGTGACCAGCACGATACCGCGCGGCTGTTCGGCAATTTCCTTGAAAATCTTGGGCGCGCCAAGCTCTTCCAGGGTGAGTACCTTGCTCGGAATGGTACGCATGACCACGCCCGCGCCACGGTTTTGAACATAAGCGTTCACACGAAAGCGCGCCAGGCCGGGAATTTCAAACGAGAAGTCCGTCTCCAGGTTATCCTCGTATTCCTTGCGTTGCTTATCGTTCATGATGTCGTACACCATGGCATGGACATCTTGATGCGACAGCGCGGGGGCGTTGATGCGGCGAATATCTCCATCCACGCGAATCATCGGCGGCTCGCCAGCGGACAAATGCAAGTCCGACGCGCCGTTTTTTACCGAAAAGGCCAATAAGGTTTCAATATCCACAAAACACCCCGACAATTTGAAGGTATGAACCGAAGCTATGAGCAATCTCCCCGTGTGGCATGAAGGTACTGCCCCAAACCGCTTAACGCAAGCCAAAAGCGCAGATCATGCACTGCTTTCAGTGCGAGATTCCCCCGAGCTGTGCGCTCGACGATGCCAGGTCGAGCAGCGCATCGCCTTGGCGCAAGGGGCGCGTGCCGATACCCCAAGAGCTGTCGGCCTTCTTGCCGTGAGCAAGAGCGTTCCCCCTGAAGGAATGCGTGCGCTCTATGCCTGCGGACAGCGGGCTTTTGCTGAAAGCTACGTGCAAGAAGCCCTCTTCAAGCAAGAGGCATTACGCGATCTTGAGATTGAATGGCACTTTATCGGCCCGATCCAAGCCAATAAAACCCGCCCGCTGGCTGAACACTTCGCCTGGGTGCATGGCATTGAGCGGCTGCGCGTTGCCGAGAGACTCAACAACCAGCGCCCAGCCGATCTTCCCGCGCTTAACGTGTGCATTCAAATCAATATCGACCGCGAACCCAGCAAATCCGGCGTGCTCCCCGAGGAACTGCCTGCGCTGGCGCACGCGATTGCCGCTCTACCCCATCTGCGCCTGCGCGGCCTGATGGCGATTCCGCGCCCCACGGAAAATATCCACGAGCAGATGGAGAGCTTTCAGCGCGTGCGCCTGCGACTGGAAAGCCTGCGCGCCGAAGGCCTGGATCTGGACACGCTCTCCATGGGCATGTCCAATGATCTTGAGTCCGCCGTGGCTTGCGGCGCAACATGGGTGCGCGTCGGTACGGCCATTTTTGGTGAGCGCCCGTCCTCGGGCTAAAATTGGCGCATCAAGATCACTGAATCCATTACAAGGTGTCACAACATGAACCCCATGATGAGCTTTATCGGCGGCGGCAATATGGCACGCGCCCTGGTCAACGGCCTGCTGCGTAACAACCACCCGGGCGATCGCCTCTGCGTTTCCGATCCGAATATCGAGGCACGCGAAGCGTTCGCCCAGCTTGGGGTGTGTGTATTAAATGACAACAGCCAATCCGTGACACAGGCTGATGTCATCGTACTCGCGGTCAAACCGCAATCCCTCGCCGCTGTGGCAGGCGGGCTGGCCTCCAGTCTGCGCCCGGAACAACTGGTCATCAGTATCGCCGCCGGAGTGCGTATCGACACCCTGCGCCGCTGGCTGGGTGGACATGCGCGTATCGTGCGCGCCATGCCCAACACGCCGGCTTTGGTACAGGCGGGCGCGACGGGTTTATATGCCCCAAGCGACATCAGCGCGCACGAACGCGCACTGGCCGAATCGCTGCTGCGCGCTGTTGGCGTGTGCGTCTGGGTGGAGAGCGAAGCTCTGCTGGACAGCGTCACCGCGCTTTCCGGCAGCGGCCCTGCCTATGCGTTTCTCGTCATGGAAGCCATGCAGGCGGCGGGCGAAAAACTCGGCCTGGATGCCGCCACCGCACGCCTGTTGACGCTGGAAACCCTGTTCGGCGCAGCGCGCCTGGCGCTTGAATCGAATGAAGACCCCGCCACCCTGCGCGCCCGCGTCACTTCGCCAGGAGGGACGACGGAACGTGGCATTGCCGCACTTGAGCAGGCTGGGTTGGTCGAAGCCTTTGAACACGCCCTCGAAGCCGCGCGCGCGCGCGCGCAAGAGCTGGCCAGCCTGATGGATCAAAGCTGATGGATGCGGCCATGACCCAACCAGTCGTGCTGCTGTTGCGCATGATTTTTGACCTGGTGATTATTTTTCTGCTCATGCGTTTTTGCCTGCAACTGGCGCGCGCCGATTTTTACAACCCGGTCAGCCAGGCGATTGTGCGCCTGACCAACCCGCTGCTTGCGCCGCTACGCCGCGTGATTCCTCCGATCAAGGGGCAGGACAGCGCCGCGCTAGCGCTGGCTTATGCCTTTGCGCTCGTATTTTTACTGGTGGCTTACACGGTCACGGGCGGGATCCCAAACCCACTAGCCTTACTCCTGCTTGCACCGCTGCATCTGCTGGAAATCATGCTCGACATGCTGTTCTGGGGAGTCCTCATCCACGCCATCCTCAGCTGGTTCCCCAGCGCCCAGCAAGCGCCTGCCGCGCGTGTGCTCAATCAGCTCATGACGCCGTTACTCGCGCCAATTCGCCGCATGATTCCCGATCTTGGCGGCATTGACCTCTCGCCGCTTGCCCTGCTTTTGCTGGTGCAAATCGTCAAAATCAGCGTCGTGCCGATTCTGGTCAGCCTGTTGGTGTGAGTTATTAAAACTTTTGGCCACAGAGAGCACAGAGAGTCCCAATCCTCAGTAATCGCCGTGCCCTCTGTGGCTAAAACTCTATTCGCGTTACCATCCCACCTAGGACTTACGCAAAGCCTAGATTTAGCTCCCTCTCCCCTCGTGGGGAGAGCGAAGCGAGGGGGGCGAAGCCGCTGGAGAGAGGGGGGAAAAAGTCGCTAAAACATAGGCTTCTACCAGTTTCCCCACCCTCTCCCCACCCCTCCCCCGTCAAGGGGGAGGGAGTAAAAGCGGTTTTTTTGCGTAAGTCCTACCACCCTTATTTTTGTTGATTCCGCACCATGCCCGCTGTTCTTCCCCCTGACTCCGTCGGACTCGTCATCCCTGAAACGCTGCGCTTTGACGAACCGCTCGAACTTGATAGCGGCAAAACCCTGCCCTCCTACGAGCTTGTGATCGAAACCTATGGCGAGCTGAATACCGCGCGTTCGAATGCGATTCTGATCTGTCACGCACTCTCTGGCGACCACCACGCAGCGGGCTACCACAGCATGGACGAGCGCAAACCCGGCTGGTGGGACTCGGCCATTGGCCCTGGCAAACCGATTGATACCACACGCTTTTTTGTTGTCTGTCTGAATAATCTCGGCGGCTGCAAAGGCAGCACCGGGCCGACCTCCATCAACCCGGAAAATGACCGCGTGTTCGGCGCAGACTTCCCCATGGTCACGGTCAACGACTGGGTGCGCAGCCAAGAGCGCCTGATGCGCCGCCTTGGTATCGCGCAATGGGCGGCGGTAGTCGGCGGCAGCCTCGGCGGAATGCAGGTGATGCAATGGGCAATTAGCTTTCCCCAAGCCCTGCGCCATGCGTTGGTGATTGCCGCTGCGCCCAAGTTATCGGCGCAAAACATCGCGTTTAACGAAGTGGCGCGGCAATCCATTTTTGCCGACCCGGATTTTCACGACGGCCATTACCTCGAACACCACACCCTGCCGCGCAAGGGCTTGATGCTGGCGCGGATGCTAGGGCATATCACCTACCTTTCCGACGATGCCATGCGTGCCAAATTTGGCCGCGAACTGCGCGCCGGCAAGATCAATTTCGGCTTTGATGTCGAATTTCAGGTGGAAAGCTACCTGCGCTACCAAGGCGCAAGCTTTGTGGATCGTTTCGATGCCAACACCTATCTTTTGATGACCAAGGCGCTGGATTACTTCGACCCGGCGGGCGCATTTGAGCACCAACTCTCCCGCGCCTTTGCCGCCACCGAGGCCGAGTTTCTGGTGACCTCCTTCACCACCGACTGGCGCTTTTCTCCGGCGCGCTCACGCGAAATCGTCAAGGCATTGCTCCAGGCAGGCAAGCGCGTGACCTATGCCGAAATCGAATCCGACCACGGCCACGATGCCTTCCTTGTGCCCATTCCCGATTACATGAACGTTTTCCGCGCCTATATGAGCCGCATCAGTACGGAGGCTTTGGCATGAGATTAGACCACGCCATTATCAGCGACTGGATCAAACCCAACAGCCGGGTGCTCGATTTGGGCTGCGGCGACTGCACCTTGCTGCGCGAACTGCGCCAGAGCCGCAACACCAGCGGTTACGGCCTGGAGCTGAGTATCGACAAACTCGCCAAATGCGTCGAAGGCGGCACGCCGGTGATTCAAGCCAACCTCGACCAAGGCTTAAGCCCGTGGTTTGAGGCGCAAAGCTTCGATTACGTCATCATGACCCACACCCTGCAAGCCATGCGCCACCCGGAAACATTGCTCAAGGAAATGCTGCATGTCGGACGCGAAGCCATTATCACCTTTCCCAATATGGGCTATTGGAAAAACCGCCTGCAATTCACCCTCGGCGGGCGGATGCCGGTGACCAAAACCCTGCCTTACGACTGGTTTGACACCCCCAACATCCACCTGTGCACCGTGCGTGATTTTGAAGTGTTGTGCGAGGAACAAGGCTTACGCATTCTCGCTCGGGAAATGGTGGATAGCCAACAGCGCAGCCGTCCCCTGATGCGCCTTGCGCCCAACCTGCTCGCCGAAACGGCGGTGTATCGGCTGGCTGCGCAATAGCCGCCTGAAACCCCAGCTCACAGCATCCATCAATCCTGATATACCATGCGCGCATGAATGGAAAACATGTCATCAAAATGCTGGAAGAAGCTGGATTTCGGCTGGCGCGCATCGAAGGCAGCCACCACATCATGGTCAAGGACGATCACCCGCGCAGCGTGCCCGTCCCCGTACATGGATCGAAAGACCTGGGCAAAGGTTTGATGGCGGCAATCCAGCCTCAAAGCGGAGTGAAACTGAAATGAACATGGCCTACCCCTACACGCTTGAACCGCAAGAAGACGGTGGTTTCTTTGTACAGTTTATCAACATTGAAGAAGCCTTTACCGAAGGCGAAACCGAGGAAGAAGCCGCTTTCAATGCCAGCGAAGTGCTCTCTGGCGTGCTGGCCGTGCGTCTTGAGCGCGGTGAGGACATTCCCCAACCCACAGCTGCACCTGGCGCTCCAACCGCCCTGCCCAACCCAGCAACGCAGTCCGCCCTATTGATTCACCTCGCACGCGGCGAACGCTCGCTGGCGGAGCTTGCCCGCTCGATGGACACATCCTGGCCTGCCGCCGCCCGCCTGGAAAACCCGAGCCACTGGCCAACGCTCAAGCAGATTGACCGAGCTGCTCGTGCGTTGGGTAAGCGCTTGGTTTTGAGCCTGGAATAGGTGTTGCATCCCGGTAGATAGCGTTTTTCGCAGACAACAAAAATCCGGCGCGAGGCCGGATGGGTTTTCACGGAGGATGCAAGCGTGGCTGCCCCATGTCAGACAACCCGATCCAATCATTTAAAGAGGGTTAGTGAGGCGTAACGCCGGATGACGAATCTGCGTAATACGCTGCGCTAACGCACCCTACGGGCGGGAACGTTTAGGCACGAATGCAGCCGGTCAGTTGGTTGTAAGCTGCACGTTATAGGTAAACAAATCTCCGGTCTCCTTGATCTTGAACCTGTACTCCAGATTGACCGTTTTACCCTTAGTGAAGCTCGATTCAAGCGTGAAGGGCACTGTTGCTCCGTTAGCAATTAATTGCCCGTTAGATAAGCCTGTGAAAGATGCAACCACGCTCGATCCTGCTGTTTTGTTCACAGCCGAAAGGTCAACGACTGTGTAATCACCCGCCCCTGAAACCAGTTTGAACTTGGCAACTGGATAATTACTGGAACAACCCAAACCAGTGCACTGGTAGCTTGCATTCGCCGTTCCACCTGACGAATAGGGCAAACCGACTTCGATATCGCTCGTGTTCAAAAAACCTTCTGTTCTATACAGAGTGATCGAGGGCTTAACAGCCTTCACAGACACCGTCGCCGGATTGCTCATAACCATGCCATCACTGACTTTCAACGTAACAACATAATCCCCCGCCTTATCTGCCGTGAAGAAGGGTTTTACATCCGCAAAGCTAGACAACGCCGCCACGCTATCACTCGGCTTGGATGTTATTGTCCACGCATAACTTAAAGGATCGCCGTTTGCATCCGTGCTTCCACTACCGTCAAGCGTAACCACGTCACCGACTTTTACTGCGGAAACAGGCTTCACGACCGCGACAGGTGCAGCATTTGCTACGGTGGCCGAAACGGTAACACTAGCTGCTTTACTGGAAAGCTTTCCGTCGCTCACCGTCAGATCAAATACATAATTCCCAGCAACATCAGCCGTGAACGTTGGCGTAGCGCTGGATGCTCCTGAAAGCACAGCAGCGCTTCCCGTGGGTAATGACTTTACGGCCCACTCATAGGACAAAGCATCGCCATTCGCATCACTACTCGTGCGTCCGTCCAGAGTAACCTTGGTTCCTGTTACTACGTTTTGCGCCGTACCAGCATTCGCAACTGGCGCAACATTGTTTTCAGCCGCCGAAATAGTGACCATGGATTCGCTACTGGTCGATTTTCCATCACTAACCGTCAGCACAAAGACATAGCTGCCCGGCTTGTCGGCTGTAAATGTCGGTTTAACACTTGATGTGCTCGACAACACTGCCGCGCTGCCTGCCGGCTTGGAGCTTATCCTCCACAAATAGGTCAGCGCATCACCATCCACGTCATTACTGGCACTTCCGTCCAACGTCACGCTTGTTCCCGCAAGGGCATTTTGCGACGCGCCAGCTTGGGCAACGGGCGGATGATTTCCGTCGGGAGTCTGCACTGATGAGTCAGAGCCCCCACCGCAAGCACTCAAGCCCAGCGTCAAAATACCTGCGAAAACCGCGCTAGCAAGCTGCGTGCGTGCGTGCGTGCGTGCGTGCGTGAAGATTACTTACGTCCATAGATCGCTCCAAAAAATGAGGAATTGCCGATGCGGCCTTGGCTTTGTACCCCATCCTTTTTGGGTTTACAAGCTGCGGCCAAGCCCAAATCACCCCGCCCGCAACAGCTTGCGATTCAAGCCAAAAATCAGCTGCACAGTCTTGAGCTGTACGAACACAAAGGGCGCAAGCAACAGAAAATAGCCCCATGACATCTTCGTTACAAGCCCGGCTCCAACTAGACCGAGGTTGATGAAAAACGCCCCGAATACGAAAAACGCCACACCCGGACAGATCAGAGCAAAGGTTCCCGCATTACCCTTATCGCCACGCACGTAATCGCGGAAATAG
>CAZTYJ010000017.1:0-39490 GCA_964618025.1 uncultured Halothiobacillus sp.
GGGCTTGGCCGCGAATAAGCCTTGCCAAAGACCCATCCACCTCTGCCCCCTTTGCCAAGGGGAAAGTACAGGCTTTCGCGGGCATAAAAAAACCCACTCATGGTGGGTTTTGATTTGAGACATCTCCATAACGGAGATCGAAATTAAAAATCCATACCAATCATCAGCCAAAACGACCGGTAATATAGTCTTCGGTTTCTTTTTTGTCCGGCGTGGTGAAAATCACATTGGTATGATCGAATTCAACCAGTTTACCCAGATACATATACGCGGTGTAATCCGATACACGCGCTGCTTGCTGCATGTTATGCGTCACGATGACCACGGTGAACTCTGTCTTGAGTTCATGAATCAGCTCTTCAATTTTCAGGGTTGAAAGCGGATCCAGTGCCGAGGTTGGTTCATCGAACAGCATCACTTCCGGCTTGACCGCAATACTGCGGGCAATGCACAAACGCTGTTGTTGACCGCCGGACAAGGCCGTGCCTGCCTGTTTGAGCTTATCCTTTACCTCGTTCCAGATCGCGCCCTTGGTTAACGCCCACTCGACGCGCTCATCCAGATCAGCCTTGGAAAGATTTTCATACAGCTTCACGCCAAAGGCGATATTGTCGTAAATCGACATCGGGAAGGGGGTCGGCTTTTGAAACACCATGCCGATTTTGGCGCGCACCTGATTCAGGTCAACCTCTTTGCCCAAGAGATTCATGCCGTCCATGATAACTTCACCCTCGGCGCGCTGCCCAGGATAAAGACTATAAATACGGTTAATCGTGCGCAACAGGGTGGACTTGCCACACCCCGAGGGGCCGATCATCGCCGTCACCTGGCGTTCGGGGAGACTCACATTAATATCGTGCAGCCCCTGAAACTTGCCGTAGAAAAAATTCAGGTTCTTCATGACAAGCTTGCCATCCTGAACATGACGCACGCCATTAACTTTGTCGGTCATGCTTGAGTGGGTTTTCGTATTCCCGACTGCGGCGGCCATATTGAAGCTCACTTTGCCCGACTGAGGTGTCGCCATCGTACTCATATTCAAATTCTCCGTAGTCATAAGATTAAGCCTTGCTGTGACCGCGCATCAAAACGCGCGTAAGAATATTCAAGCCTAATACCAACACCGCAATCAATAACGCAGCCGCCCAGGCCAGACCACGCCAGTCATCATACGGACTCATGGCAAACTGGAAGATTACCACCGGCAGGTTGGCCATCGCGTCGTTCATGTTGGTTGACCAGAACTGGTTATTCAGCGCGGTGAACAACAGCGGAGCCGTTTCGCCCATGATGCGCGCCACCGCCAGAATCACACCGGTTACCATGCCGGTCATCGCGGCCTTGTAAACGATATTGCCAATCACGATCCAGCGTGGCGCGCCCAAAGCCGCGGCTGCCTCACGCATCTGCACGGGCACGAGGCGCAGCATGTTTTCCGTGGTATTCAACACCACCGGGATCACAATGATCGCCAAAGCCACCGAACCCGCCCAGCCGGAGAAATGCCCCATGGGCAACACCATCAGACCATACACAAACACGCCGATAATGATCGAAGGCGCGGACAACAAAATGTCGTTAATCATGCGCACGGACTCGGCAAAGAAGCTCTTCTCGCCATACTCGGCAAGGTAAGTTCCCGCCATCACCCCAATGGGCGTGCCAATCAGCACCGCTGCGAAGGTAATCATCAAACTCCCCACCAGGGCGTTGGCAAGCCCGCCCGCGCTTCCCGGTGGCGGGGTCATTTCGGTGAACAGTGTCCAGTTGATACTGCCGACCCCTTTGATGATAAGGACGCTAAGAATCCATACCAGAAAAAATACGCCAAATACGGTGGTCATCACCGAAATCGTCATATTGAAGCGGTTAATCAACTTACGGCGCGCATAAAGATCCATGAGCATGACTCCTTAGGTTTTTTTGCCTTCCTGTCTTGCCGCCATACTCATGAGCATGATCTTGGACAACACAAGGAAGATGAATGTAATAACAAACAGGATCAAACCCATGGCGACCAGGCTTTCCATTTGCAGACCATCGGCTTCGTTGAATTCATTGGCCAGTTTGGAGGCAATGGTTGACCCAGGCTCAAGCAGACTGGCACCCAGCTTGCTGGCGTTACCAATAATGAAGGTCACCGCCATAGTTTCACCAATCGCGCGACCAAGGCCGAGCATCACGCCGCCCATCACGCCGACCTTGGTATAGGGCAGGACAACATTCCACACCACTTCCCATTGCGTTGCGCCTACGGCATACGCAGACTCCTTCAGGCTTTCCGGCACGATCTGGAAGACATCGCGCATCACGGAGGCCATAAAAGGAATGGTCATAATGGCGAGTACGATACCCGCCGTCAGAACGCTCACGCCACTTGCGCCGCCTACGCTTGGCATCTGAAACAAGGTACCGAACAGGGGGAGCGGCCCCAGCACAGCAACCAAGCCTGGTTGAATGTGAGCCGCGAAGAAAGGGGCGAAAAAGAACAGACCCCACATGCCGTAGATAATGGAAGGAACCGCAGCGAGCAGCTCCACCGCTGTACCAATCGGGCGTTTGAGCCATTCGGGAGCCAACTCTGAAATGAAGATGGCAATACCAAAAGACACGGGCAAACCAATCAGCATGGCGATGCCGGCCGCAACCAAGGTACCGACCAGAGAAGGCCAGGCACCATATTCCTCACGCACCGGATCCCAGACATCCCCGGTAATAAAACCAAGCCCAAAGGTTTGCCATGCCGGCATGGATTGAGTGACCAGCATCACGAAAATGCCGACGACAATAGCGAGAACCACCAGTGCAAAAAACAATGCAGTGTATTTGAATGCCACATCACCCAAAGCGAAAGACAGCTTTGAACGATTAATGGATGCTACGGCTTTAACATCATCAAGCGTACTTGCTCGTGTCGATGACATAATTTGCTGGCCTCATAAATTGTGAGAGCCTGAAAAAGCAGGCTCAAGGTGCGCCCGATCCCTGGACGCTATAGGTTAGACGCTAAGCACCAAGGTTATTACTTGGCAAGCGCGGCAACGCCTTCACACTTGATGTTCTCAACCCAGGAAGCCTTGATTTGAGCAACCAGCTCCTTGGGCAGGGGAACATATTCAAGTTCTTCGGCCATTTTGGCACCGTTTTTCCAGGACCAGTCGAAGAACTTCAGCACCGCTTCGGTTTGTGCGCAGTTCTCTGGCTCTTTGTAAACCAGCACGTTGGTCTGGGCAGCAATTGGCCAGGAGGTTGCGCCTGGGGCGTTGGTCAGCCACAGGTAGAAATCCTTGGCGTTTTTCCAGTCAGCATGAGCTGCTGCCGCTTCTGTGGATGCCGCGCTTACAGTCACGAATTGACCATCCAGGTTCTTGAGCTGAACTGTAGCCAGCTTGTTTTGCTTGGCATACGCAAACTCAACATAACCGATGGCACCGTCGATTTGCTTCACATAAGAAGCCACGCCTTCATTGCCCTTGCCGCCCATACCGACTGGCCAGTTCACCGCCTTGCCTTCGCCAACTTTTTCTTTCCATGCAGGGCTGATTGCCGACAGGTAGTTGGTGAATACGGCGGTGGTGCCTGAACCATCCGAACGACGAACCACGGTAATCAGCTTCTCAGGAAGAGCCAAACCCGGATTCAGCGCAGCAATTTTCGGATCGTTCCACTTGGTGATGTTGCCAAGATAGATGTCAGCCAGCGTCGCCTGGTCAAGCTTCATGGCATTCGCCGCAACACCCGCAATATTCACCACCGGAACAACGGCACCCATAACAGTTGGGAACTGGGTCAAGCCTGGCTCTTCGAGCTTGTCTGACTTCAGCGCATCATCAGAAGCACCGAAGTCAACCGTCTTGGCCATGATCTGCTTCACGCCGCCGCCGGAGCCGATGGACTGATAGTTCAGCTTCACGCCTGTGGCCTTGTTGTAGGCTTCGGCCCACTTGGAATAGATCGGGTAGGGGAAGGTCGCGCCGGCACCACTGATCGTGGATACATTAGAGGCTTGAGCCGCGCCCGCGACCATCATGGCAGCGGCAAGAAGAGAGATGCGAAAGGTTGTCATGGAGATCATCCTCTGGATTGAAAAATCATTAAAAGCCTGACCAAGATCATGGCAGGCATAAAGTCTGCTTATAAACAGGCTCGACAAGCATCGCGCCTTAACATTTCTTATTTATTACTTTTATATGAATGATTGATGACAGAGTCTGAGGAACCCTGCCCGAGCGCACTATTCCAGAGTGGAAAAACGCAGCGAAAAACACTGCCCTGGCCAAGCGCACTCTCAATTTCCAGCCTTCCGTGATGTCGCAGGACGACATGCTTGACAATCGCCAACCCCAACCCCGTTCCGCCCATGGTGCGCGAGCGCCCGACATCGACCCGATAAAAGCGCTCGGTTAAACGCGGGATATGTTGTGGGGCGATGCCAATCCCACTGTCCTGCACTTCAAACACCAGGCCGCGCTGATCCTTGAACCAGCGCAGAGTCACGCTTCCACCTGCGTGAGTATACTTGATTGCGTTAAACACCAGATTGGAAAACAGGCTGTCCAACTCGCGCGCCGCACCACGCATACGCAGATTGGGGGTAATTTCAAGCATGATACGGTGGGCATCGTCGCCACTCAGATGAGCGGCATATTCAGCAATCGCGCTCAACAACGCCGGGACATTCACCTGTTCAAACTGCTCTTCGTTCGGCACGGTGGTTTCCAGTCGGGACAGCAGCAGCAAATCTTCGACGATGCGCCGCATCCGCTCGGACTGTAGGTGCATATGCCCCAGGATGCGCACCATATCTTCAGGCAAGCCCTGCTCGTCATCCACCTCGCCATCCAGCAAGGTTTCGATATAGCCCGACAGCACGGTCAGCGGGGTGCGTAATTCATGTGACACATTGGCCACGAAATCCTGCCGCATGGCCTGTAGGCGCTGCAAGCGGGTCACATCGTGCGCAATCAACAGCAAACGCCCTTGCGCATAGGGTACCACGTGGACGCTCAACACTTGCCCTGCGACATAATCACTGGGTAAATCCACATCACGCGACCAATCTGCTGCGCGTAGGTAGCCGATAAAATCCGGCTGACGCAACAGATGCTCCACGGGTAAACCAAGGTCGCGCTGACGCAAACCCAACAACAGCCTGGCCGCCGGGTTAAAGCCAAGAATCCGGTGCTGCTGATCCAGCGCCACAATCGCATCCGGCAGCGCATCCGCTGCGCGGCGATACTCACGAATCAAACGCAGCCAACGGCGATCACGCCGCCGTTGCGCAAGGTGCGCCTTGCGCAAACGTTGCCCCAGATGCCCCACCCATCCTGCGGCATAGCGTCCGGCAATCGGGCTGCGCGGGTTATCCAGCCAGTGCGCCAGGCGCATCACCACAAAGAGCAGGTGGAGCACGACCAAAATCAGCCCGGCGCTCAGCCCTATCCAGGCGTTATCCAGCAACATGCCTACGCCCAGCCCAGTCAGGGTGAGGGCGATGATGAAAAGCAGTTCGACCCAAATCCCGCGTGACAAATCAAACCCGACTGGACAGACGGTAGCCCGCGCCGCGCACAGTCTGAATCATGGATTCATGACCGGAGGGCGCCAAAGCCTTGCGCAAGCGCAAAATATGCACATCCACGGTACGCTCCTCAACAAAACTATTACGCCCCCAGACGCGATCTAAGAGCTGCTCGCGACTGTACACGCGCTCTGGATGCGTCATGAAGAACTCTAGCAGACGATACTCGGTTGGCCCCATGTCCACGGGAACCTGGTGAGCCGATACGCGGTGACTCTCGGTATCCAGTTCAAGACCTTCAATGCGCACCACGCCGGTTTCATCCTCACTGGAGCTGCGTCGCAACACGGCACGAATCCGCGCCTGCAATTCACGCGGGGAGAACGGCTTGGTAATGTAATCATCCGCCCCGGCCTCCAGACCGGTCACCTTATCTTCCTCCTCGCCACGCGCTGTCAGCATGATGATCGGCACATCGCGCGTCAATTCATCACGCTTCAAGCGGCGCGCCAGCTCCAGCCCGCTTGCGCCTGGCAACATCCAGTCCAGCAAAATCAGATCGGGAAGTTTCTGCGCCAGACACTCAAAAGCTTCGGAAATATCTCCTGCTTCCGTCACTGCAAAACCTGCGCGCCCCAAAGAAAAGCCCACCATTTCGCGGATGGGTTTCTCATCTTCCACAATTAAAATATTCTTGCCGCTCATCGGTCTTCCTCGGAAAAATACGCAGACTGGCCTACGGTAGACTTGGCTGCCTTCACAAACATGCTGACTATTTACGACAAACAAGTGACACCCAGATGACAGACTCAAAAGCCATCACGTTTTTTGTCATATTGATCCGGCCTGAATGCACCATGAACGGATGGGAGCGGACTTGCCCGCGAAGCCTTCAACATATGGGCACTTCTATTAATTCACTTTTTGTCGTTCCCGCGAAAGCGGGAACCCAGTTAAATCAAGGCACTGGATGCCCGCCTTCGCGGGCATGATGAATTTATAGAAGTGCCCATATATTCGTGCCGCATCAATAAAAGCACTTCACTCAGAGAGCCCCTTCAACATGCACCCAATCATTCAAGCATCCATTACGCCAAGTGTCCGGCTGGCGCTTGCCGAAGATGTGGGCAGCGGCGATGTTTCCGCCATGCTCATTCAAGCCAGAACCCAGGCTCATGCACGGGTCTTGACCCGTGAAAGCATGATTCTTGCCGGCCAGGCATGGTTCAACGAAGTTTTTGCCCAGCTTGATCCGGACATCCAGATCGAATGGACGGCGCAGGATGGCGACCACCTCGCGGCAGGCGCTTTGCTTTGCACCTTGAATGGCTCGGCGCGCAACATTTTGACTGGTGAGCGTAGCGCATTGAATTTTCTGCAAACCTTATCGGCCAGCGCCACCAGGGTGAACCATTTTGTACGCCTGGTTAACGGTACTCAGGCGCGCATTCTGGACACGCGCAAAACGCTGCCTGGCCTGCGCCTGGCGCAAAAATACGCGGTGACCTGCGGCGGCGGTTGGAATCATCGCATGGGCTTATACGATGCCATTTTGATTAAAGAGAACCATATTGCAGCCGCTGGTGGCATTACGGCGGCGGTTGTCCATGCACGCCACCTCTATCCAGACCTGTTGCTGGAAGTCGAGGTCGAAAATCTCACCCAGCTTGAAGAGGCGCTTATGGCCGGGGCGCCGCGCATTCTGCTGGATAATTTCGAGTTGGATGGCCTGCGTCAGGCCGTTCAGCTCACTCGCGGACAGGCGCAGCTTGAGGCTTCCGGCGGGGTTAACGAGCACACAGTGCGCGCCATTGCCGAAACCGGGGTGGATTTCATTTCCGTGGGCAGCCTGACCAAGGATATTCAAGCGATTGATTTGTCAATGCGTTTTGCGACGAACGATTGATGTTGCCCGCAAATAAATAGCCCGTCCAAAAGCCCCAGCCAGAAACAAAACAGGGAGCGCAAGGCTCCCTGTTTTCAACTCAAGCACGAAAATTTTTAATCGGCTTGACGGCGCAAAAAGGCTGGAATGTCCACCAGATCAAAATTCAGAGCCGCGTTTCCTTGCATCATGGCCGCAGGCGCGACAACGGCTTCGACCTGCTGACGTGCTGCGTTGCGTGGGTCGTTATCCACCACCACGCGCGGACGACTCAGCGGAACAGCCTCAACCTTGTGCATATTCAGGCCGGTCGCCACCACGGTGACGCGAATCTCGCCGCTCATTTCCGGGTCAATCGCCATGCCGATCTTCACATTGGCATCTTCTGAAGCCAGCTCGTGAATGATCTCGCCGATTTCATCGTATTCGCCGATGGTCAGATCCATACCGGCGGTGACGTTGACCAGAATGCCGCGTGCGCCGCGCAGAACCACTTCATCCAGCAAGGGGCTGTGAATCGCCGCTTCGGCTGCCTCACGCGCACGGCCATCGCCGGAGGCCACGCCCGTCCCCATCATGGCCGAACCCATGCCCTCCATCACGGTACGCACGTCGGCGAAGTCCACGTTGATGAAGCCGGGGCGGGTAATCAACTCGGAAATACCCTGTACCGCCGACAGCAGCACGCCGTTGGCCGCATTGAAGGCTTCCATCATCTGCGCCGACTTGCCCATCACCGCCAGCAGCTTTTCGTTGGGAATGACGATCAGCGAATCGACCTGTTTCTCCAGCTCGCGGATACCGCTCATGGCCTGTTCCATGCGCTTCTTGCCTTCAAAGCCAAAGGGGCGGGTGACCACGGCCACGGTCAAAATACCCATATCCTTGGCAATCTGCGCAATCACCGGTGCTGCGCCCGTGCCCGTACCGCCGCCCATGCCGGTGGTGATGAACAACATGTCCGTTCCCGCCAGCACTTCCTGAATACGGTCACGATCTTCCAGCGCGGCCTGACGCCCCAACTCCGGGTTGGCACCTGCGCCCAAGCCCTTGGTGATATTGGCACCAATCTGCAACTGCACGGTGGCCTGCGATTTTTTCAGCGCCTGCACATCGGTGTTGGCGCAAATGAAGTCCACGCCTTCAATCGCGTTTTGCAGCATGTGCGCCACTGCGTTGCCGCCACCGCCCCCCACGCCGACCACCTTGATGGTTGCGCTATCCGAATACGAATCGACCAGTTCAAACATGCTTATCATTTCCCCCCTATTGTCACGAAAGATACGGGCTTGCGCCCAACTCAAAAGTTGCCCCTAAACCAGTCCTTCATTTTCCCCAACACCGAAGTCGCGCTTGAGGACGAGCTCTTCTTCTCATCCACAGCGGATTTCGGACTTTGAAACAACAGCAAACCCACCCCAGTCGCATGGATCGGGTTGTTCGCCACCTCCTGTATCCCTGCAACACGCTGCGGCAAGCCAAGGCGTACCGGCATATGCAGCATTTCTTCCGCCAACTCCACCACGCCGCACATCAAGGCGCTACCGCCGGTCAGCACAACGCCTGCGGTCACACGCTCCTCGTAACCACTGCGGCGTAATTCTTCACGTACATGCAGGAAAATTTCCTCATAACGCGCTTCCACAATTTCGCCCAAGGTATGCCGTGACAAGCGACGCGCCGGACGATCGCCCACACCGGGCACTTCGATAAACTCGCTCGCCTCCTGGCTTGGGCACAGCGAGGCATGTTCCAGCTTGATTTTCTCGGCAAACTGCGTCGGTGTGCGCAAGCCCACCGCAATGTCATTGGTCACCTGGTCGCCTGCAATCGGGATCACCGCCGTATGACGAATCGCGCCATCGACAAACACCGCCATATCGGTCGTACCACCGCCAATATCCACGATGCACACACCAAGCTGGCGCTCGTCACGGTGCAACACGGCCTCGGCGCTGGCGATTTGCTCCAGCACCATCTCGTCCACGCGCAAACCGCAGCGCTCGATACACTTCACAATGTTCTGCACTGCGCTGCTCGCCCCGGTAACCAGATGCGCACGCACTTCCAGACGCACGCCGGACATACCGATCGGCTGACGGATACCCTCCTGGCCATCGATGATGTACTCCTGCGGCAGCACATGAATGATTTGCTGGTCGTGCGGCAAAACCACCGCACGCGCGTTTTCATTCACCCGCACTATATCCTCCAGGGTCACTTCACGTTCCTTGATCGCCACCTGCCCGGTCGAATTGCGCGATTGCACATGCCCGCCTGCGATACCTGCGCGCACCGCGTAAATCTGACAACCGGTCATCAATTCCGCCGCATCCACCGCGCGCTGAATGGATTGCACCGTGGACTCAATATCCACTACCACGCCTCGCTTCAGGCCATGTGACGGGCTTTCGCCCAGACCAATAACATCCACTACGCCATCATCGGCCACCTCAGCGACGATCACAGCGATTTTGGAGGTTCCAATATCCAGCGCTACAAGCAAACCCTTATCCGACTTTCTGGCCATTTTTTCTGCCTTCAAATGCTGTTGAAATCATTGCAACCAAAGCGCTTGGGCTCTGATGGCGTGTATGCGGTTTGAAATCCGTTTTTGCCACAGAGAACTCAGAGTTAATACGCAAGAGGCTATGCGTCCCTGCACACGGACTGACCATTACGCTGACGACATTCAATCCACGATGCCCCTCTGTGCCCTCTGTGGCGAACATTCTGTTTTCTTGGATTTTGCTTTCTTCGACTTTTGATAAGGCTTTACCACCTTCCGGAACTCGCATCCGCACACTAAAGCCATTGGCGTAACGCAGGTCGATTTCCTCTACCTCATCAATGCGCGCAACCAGGGTTTTATCAAACACCGCCAAAAACCGTTGCAGGCGCTTTTCCACATCCTCACGCCCCAGACGCAAGGTCAGTCGCTGCTCCAAAATCAACGTCTGCGAGCCGCGCTGATCTTCGCGCAAGGCGGTAAGGCGCAACCCCATAGGCTTAAGCAACGCGCCCAGACGGTTAAACTCATTCCACAACGCCATTTCGCGCCCATCCCCCCCGCTCAGCGTAGGTAAATGAGCAAGCGCCTGATCGTCCTCGCGCTTGCCCTCCGGATAAATCAGCGAACCATCCGCAGTCAGCACGCCATCTCCACGCCACAAGGCCAAGGGCTTGTGCTCCTCCACCCACAAATGCAGGGTGTCCGGCCATTCACGCCGCACCCGCGCATCACGAATCCAGGCCAGATCGGTCAAGCCACGCAGCACATTCGGTAAATCCACGCCAAAAAAACTGCCCTGCAAACGTTCATCGACCGCCGCCTGTACCGCTTGCGGCTGAAGATGCTGCAACTCGCCATCCACCTTGACCACGCGCAAGGGGAAGTTCCAGGGGTCATGAATCGCCCGCCAACCCCAGGCCACGGCGGCCACCATACCGGCCAAAGCCAGCAGATGCAGGGTATGCCGCGCCATCGCCGCCCAGGGCCAGGCCGCAATCTGTTCACCCAGCGATGTTCCGGGGCGTTTGGCGTACACCGCAGCCATTACACATCCCCCGCGCGGCTGGCGGACATACTCAACTCCAGAATGCGCCACACCAGGGTGGCGAAATCCATGCCCGCCGCGCGCGCCGCCATCGGCACCAGACTATGATCGGTCATCCCCGGCACGGTGTTGATTTCCAACAACCAAAAATGCCCCTCCGCGTCGCGCATCACATCCACCCGCCCCCAGCCCAGCGCGCCCACCGCACGAAAAGCACTCACGGCCAGGCGCTTAAGTTCGGCTTCAGCATCGGCGGACAGACCGCAAGGGCAGAGATAGCGCGTGTCATTGGCCAGATATTTGGCATCAAAATCATAAAAATCATGCGGCGTTTCCAGACGAATCGGCGGCAAAGCCTCCTCGCCCAGAATCGCCACGGTGTACTCCTCGCCGTGAATAAACTGCTCGGCCATCACAGGGCCAAAGCCGCTGGCCTGGGCGAATGCTGCGGGCAAATCCTCGGCGTTATGCACCTTGCTCATGCCGATACTGGAACCTTCCAGCGCTGGCTTGACCATCAAAGGCAGCGCCAGATCGCGCCCGGCGTTCACCGCATCGTCAACGCTATTGAGCACACGGAAGGCTGGTGTCGGCAGACCCGCGCCCATCCACAGCTGCTTGCTGCGCAACTTGTCCATCCCCAGTGCCGAGGCCAGCACGCCACTACCGGTGTAGGGCAGACCGATCAGATCCATCGCTCCCTGGATCACCCCGTCCTCACCACCGCGCCCGTGCAGCACCACAAATGCCCGGTCGTAAGCGCCCGCCTTGAGATGCTCGACCACATGCTCACAGGCATCCAGCGCATGGGCATCCACCCCCTTGCTGTGCAAAGCCTCCAGCACCGCCTGGCCGCTTTTGAGCGACACGTCGCGCTCGGCAGACGTACCGCCAAGCAATACCGCCACCTTGCCAAAACGGCTCGCGTCGCTCATGTCTTACTCCCCCAAATATCCGCCAAACGCGGTGCCAGACCGCCAATCGAACCTGCGCCCATCACCAGCAGCACATCCCCCGCCTGCACCATCCCTGCCATAAGCTCAGGCATGGCCTCGACGGACTCCACAAACACCGGCTCCAGACGCGCGCGCGCGCGAATCGCCCGCGCCAGGGCGCGACCATCGGCATTCGCAATCACCGCCTCACCCGCCGCATACACCTCGGTCAAGATCACCGCATCGGCCTCGGAGAGCACGCTGGCGAAGTCATCCAGCAAATCGCGCGTGCGCGTGTAGCGGTGCGGCTGGAACGCCAGAATGAGACGACGCTCCGGGTAAGCGCCGCGCACTGCCTCCAGCGTCGCGGCCAGTTCACGCGGATGGTGACCATAATCATCCACCACCGTCACCGCATGGCCGTTGACGCACAGCCCCGCAAACACCTGTTGACGACGGCCTATGCCCTGAAAACCGGCCAAGGCACGCTGCATGGCTTCAATACTGACCCCCAGCTCATGCCCAATCAGCAAGGCCGCCATGGCATTCAACACGTTATGCCGCCCGGGTTGATTGAGACGCACCTCAAACGCCTCAATCCCCGGTAGGTGCGCGCTAAAGCGCATCCCCCCGCCCTCGGCGCTGACATTGGAGGCGCGCGCATCGTTTTCCGCCGCAAAGCCGTAGGTCAGCAAGGGACGCGCCGCACGCGGCAAAAGCTCACGCACCACCGGGTCATCGCCACACAGCACCGCCAGACCGTAAAACGGCAGGTTATGCAGAAACTCGACGAAGGCGGTCTTCAGACGCTCGAAGTCGCCGCCATAGGTTTCCATGTGGTCGGCATCAATATTGGTCACCACCGCCATCATCGGCTGCAAATGCAGGAATGAAGCGTCGCTCTCATCCGCCTCAGCCACCAGATACTGCCCAGCGCCCAGGCGCGCATGACTCTTGCTGCTATTTAGCCGACCACCGATCACGTAAGTAGGGTCTAACCCCCCCGCATCCAGCACCGAAGCCACAAGGCTGGTGGTGGTGGTCTTGCCATGCGTACCGGCAATGGCGATGCCATAACGGAAACGCATCAGCTCGGCCAGCATCTCGGCGCGACGAATCACCGGAATGCGCTGCGCCTGCGCCTCGACAAGCTCCGGGTTGTCCGCCGCAATGGCCGTGGAGACCACCACCACATCCGCACCGTGTACCCACTCGGCCTGATGGCCGATCCACACCTGCGCGCCCAACGCACGCAGACGCTGCACCGACTCGGACTCGCGCAGATCGCTGCCGCTCACCATGTAATCCAGATTGAGCAAAACCTTGGCGATACCGCTCATCCCCACCCCGCCGATGCCGACAAAATGCACCCGGCGCACCCGGCGCATGCCTGGATTCACATTGGGTAACGGTGTCATGAAACCACCTCCTTGTTTTCCATTTCTTCGTTGTCCACGCGATCAAGCCAAGGCGCACAAGCCGCCAGCACCCGCTCCGCTGCATCCACCCGCGCCTGCGACCGCGCCGCCTGCGCCATCGACAACACACGCTCACGACTCATGCCGCGCAGCACAGCAGCCAGGCGCTCTTCACTCAAATCGCGCTGTTGAATCAACTCTGCCGCCCCCGCCTGCACCAAAAACAGCGCGTTATGCGTTTGATGGTCGTCCACCGCGTGAGGAAAAGGCACCAGCACGCTGCCCACACCCGCCGCCGCCAGTTCGGCCACCGTCAAGGCTCCCGCACGACAGAGCACCACATCCGCCCAGGCATAAGCCGCCGCCATATCCGCAATAAACGGCTCCACGCGCAGAGCCTCACCCAGCTCAAGACCGGCCTCGGTGTAGGCAGTACGCGCCGCGTCGATCAGCTTGTCGCCCGTCTGATGCCAAACCTCGGGGCGCTCATGGCCGGATAGCGAAGCCAAAGCCTTGGGCACGACCTGATTGAGCGCCTGCGCCCCCAGGCTGCCGCCCACCACCAAAAGGCGCAGTCGCCCCGTGCGTCCTGCCATACGCAGCTCGGGCGCAGGCAAGGCCACAATCTCGGCACGCACCGGATTGCCCACCACTTCAACCTCTGCTGCACGCTTCTCGCCCCTGAACGCCCCCGGATAGGCCGCCAGAATCTTGTTGGCCACCCTTGAGAGCCAGCGATTGGTCATGCCCGCCAGCGCGTTCTGTTCGTGAATCACCAGCGGAATATCGCGCAAACGTGCGGCCACCCCCGCAGGGCCTGCGATATATCCGCCGAAACCGATCACCAGGCGTGGTTGATGCTTGCGCAACAGTTCCAGCGACTGCCCCAAAGCATGAACCACACGTAGCGGCGCGCTCAAACGGGTCAGCCAGGACTTGCCACGCAAGCCGCCGATCTTCACCGTGACCAGATCAAAGCCCGCCTCCGGAACCAAGCGCGTTTCCATGCCACCTGGCACTCCCAGCCAGAGCACGGGAATACCACGTTCACGCAGCAAACGCGCCACGGCCAGCGCAGGCAGGATATGCCCGCCGGTTCCAGCGGCCATCATCAGCACAGGCCTGGCTTGATTGGGCTGATTCATGCCGCCTCCTCCGCCACGCGCGCCTTGATGACGGGCATCTCGTCCACCGGCTCGGTCGCCTCGTGGTACACACGCAGCATCAAGGCCGTGGCGATACACATAACAATCAGCGAGCTACCGCCGTAGCTCATAAAGGGCAGGGTCAAACCCTTGGTCGGCAACAAGCCCATGTTCACCCCCATATTGATGAACGCCTGCAAACCCACCCAAGTGCTCAAGCCATAGCTCATGTACGCGCCAAACAACATGCCACGCCGTTCGGCCAGACGCGCAATGGCAAAACCGCGCCACAGAAACAGGCCGTACATCAAAATCAACAACGCCATTCCCGGCAGTCCAAGCTCTTCAGACAACACGGAAAACAGAAAGTCGGTATGCGCTTCCGGTAGATAAAACAGCTTCTGCACGCTCTCACCCAGCCCCACGCCATCCCAACCGCCACGCCCAATGGCGATCAGCGCCATCGACAATTGGAAGCCGGTATTCAGCGGATCCGCCCAAGGATCGGAAAAGCCCACCAGACGACGCACACGATAAGGCTCAAGAATAATCAGGAAATACAGCGCCGCCACGCCAAGCAGAATGAACATCACCATCCAGCGCAAACGTCCGCCAGCGAGGAACAGCATGGTCATACCAGTCGCCATCAACACCACGGTCGCCCCCAGATCCGGCTCCGCCAGCAGCAACAGACTGGCCAGACCCAGCGCGATCATCGGCATGAGGAAACCCTTGATGCTGTGCATCACCACCTCGCGCTTGGCGACAAGGTAGGAGGCCAGGTACAGAATCAGGAACAGACGCGCCGGCTCAGAAGCTTGCACATTGATCGAACCTACCCCGACCCAGCGCCGTGCGCCGTTCACCACATGCCCCACCCCCGGCAACAACACCAATAACAGGATCAACAGCGCCAACAGCAGCCAGAGATAACGCTGTTTTTCAATCCATTGCAGATCAGCCCGCCACAGCACCACGGCAGCCAACCCCAACCCGAGCAGGGCAAAAAGGCTCTGACGCATGGCGTAATGGAACGGCGAGCCGAGCTTGTCGGCCAACGCCACCGAAGCCGAGCTCACCATCACCAGCCCCAGGCTCAACAAGCCAAGCGCCGCCAGCAGCAACATGCCATCCAGACGCAACACGGCCTCCGAACCTGTGCCATGAGCTTTGACCGCATCGACGGCCTGGCCAAATTTCTGCCCCAAGGTGCGCGCCTGGTCGATCATGTGGCAAACCTCGCGCGTACTGCATCGGCGAATACCTGACCACGCTGTTCATAACCCGTGAACATATCGAAACTGGCACAGGCCGGAGAGAGCAACACCACATCCCCTGCCTGCCCAACGCTAGCGGCCTGCTCCACGGCCTCGGCCATATCCTTGGCACGCAACAAAGCGGTCGCGCCTTGCCAGACGGCAGCCATCTGTTCGGCATCCTCACCGATCAGCACCACCGCGCGCGCTTTTTGCTCCAGCAAGGGGCGCAGCGGGCTAAAGTCCTGCCCCTTGCCCTGCCCGCCTGCGATCAACACCACAGGCGCTGTTTGCCCAGCCAGTGCGGCGGCGGTTGCCCCCACGTTCGTCCCCTTGGAATCATTCACCCAGTCCAGCCCGGCAAAATGGCCGATGAACTGGCTACGATGCGCCAGGCCGCCAAAACGCTTCAGGGCTTCCAACGTCTGATGCACGTCCACGCCTGCCGCATCGACCAAGGCCAGCGCTGCCAGCACATTGGCGACGTTATGCCGTCCGCGCACCTGCAAGTCCTGCTCGCGCAACAGCCGCTCCTCGCCATGCGCCAGCCAAAACGCCCCCTCGTGCTCGACCAGTCCCCACTGGCCGCTGCCTGGCGTATTCAGTCCAAAACTCACCATGTGCGCCGCATTCGACGGCTCGGCCAGAGCCACGCTCCAAGCATCCTCGCGATTCACCACGGCGCACTGCACATCCCGAAATATCCGTCCTTTGGCCTGGGCGTAGGCCGCCAGATCAGCGTAACGATCCATATGGTCTTCGCTGAGATTCAACACGGTCGCCGCCACGGTTTTGAGCGAGTACGTGGTTTCCAACTGGAAGCTGGATAGCTCAAGCACGTACATCTCTGCCTTAGTCGCCAGCAAATCCAGCGCAGGTGTGCCCAGATTGCCTCCAACCGCCACCTTGCACCCTGCCGCCGCCAGCAATTCACCGACCAGCGTGGTCACCGTACTCTTGCCATTGGAACCGGTCATGGCAAGCACCTGCGCTTCAGCGGGCACATGCCGGGCGAAGAGTTCGATGTCACCGATGATGTCCGCGCCCGCCTGCGCCGCCGAAACAATCGCCGGCTCAGCCACCGCCACCCCCGGACTGACCACCAGAGTGGCGAACGCGGCGAACCATGTGGGGTCGAAATCGCCCAGGCGAACCTCCACAGCAGGACACTCGCGGCGCAAATCATCCAAGCTAGGAGGCGTGAGGCGACTATCTGCCACGGCGAAAGCCTCGCCGCGACGCGCAAGAAAGCGCGCCACGGAAAGCCCGCTCTTGCCCAGGCCGACGATGAGGGTTCTACCCCCCTCCCCCTTGATGGGAGAGAGGCAGGGGTGATGTGCTGCATGACTTGATGTCAACATGCCCAGCCCCTCCCTCTCCCGCCAAGGGGGAGGATGCCCATAACGCTCAGCGATAAAGCAAACGCACGAAGCTTCTTCTCGGTGCGCGCTATGAGCTCTGTGGCTAAAAAATACAGAGTTTTCATCAGCGCACCTTCAAGGTCGCAAGACCGATCAGCACCAGAATCACGGTAATGATCCAGAAACGCACGATCACCTTCGGCTCCGGCCAGCCTTTCAGCTCGAAGTGATGATGAATCGGCGCCATGCGGAACACGCGCTTGCCGGTGAGCTTGAACGAGGCCACCTGAATCATCACCGACAGGGTTTCCAGCACGAAAATACCGCCCATGATGAACAACACAATCTCCTGACGCACCATCACCGCCACCGTGCCCAGCGCCGCACCCAGCGCCAGTGCGCCGACATCGCCCATGAACACCTGCGCCGGGTAAGTGTTGAACCACAAAAAACCCAAGCCCGCGCCCGCAATCGCCGCGCAAAAAATCGCCAACTCGCCCACTCCCGGCACATAGGGAATGGCCAGATATTTGGCGAACTCCACATGCCCGGTGACATAAGCGAACACCGAGAGCGCCCCGGCCACCATCACCGTAGGCAGAATCGCCAGCCCATCCAGACCGTCGGTCAGATTGACCGCATTACTCGTCCCGACAATCACAAAATAGGTGAGCACGATGTAGCCCAGCCCCAACGGGATGGCGACATCCTTGAGCATGGGAATCAACAAAGCCGTTTCCGCTGGCGTATGCGCCATGTTGTAGAGCAGCACGGCGGCGGTCAGGCCGATAATCGATTGCCAGAAATACTTCCAGCGCGCGGGCAAACCCGCCGTATTTTTCTTGGCAATTTTTAGCCAGTCATCCATCCAGCCCACCACGCCAAAGCCCAGCGTGACCAGCAGGGCGATCCACACATATTGGTTCGACAGATCCGCCCACAACAGAGTCGCCGCAGCAATCGCCAGCAGAATCAGCGCCCCGCCCATGGTCGGCGTGCCCGATTTGGACAAATGGCTTTGCGGCCCGTCGCTGCGCACCTGCTGGCCAAACTTCATTTCAGCCAGCTTGCGAATCACCCACGGCCCAATCAGCAAGGCGATGCCCAACGCGGTAATCACCCCGAGAATGGCGCGCAGGGTAATGTACGAAAACACATTGAAGGCGCTGAAATGCGCGCTCAGGGCATGAAACAACGCGGTCAGCACGATTGACCTTCCTGCGGTTGCAGCAAAGCCTGCACCACGTTTTCCATGCGTGATGAACGCGAGCCCTTAATCAAGACCTGCACCCCGCCATGTAATTCCGCTATCACGGCTGCAAGCAATTCATCCTGCGAGTCAAAGGCGCGTGCGCCCTCGCCGAAGGCCTGCGCCGCGCCCTGCGCCAACGCACCCACCGTCCATAACCGATTAATATTCAATGACTTGGCCAGAACCCCAGCATCACGATGAAGCGTCGGCGCATCCTCACCCAACTCGCCCATGTCACCGAGAATCAGCCATATCTCCCCGGCGCGCTCGCTCACGGCACGCATCCCCGCCTGCAAGGAGTCCGGATTGGCATTGTAGGTATCATCCCAGAGCACGCTGCCGCTGCGCCCAGGCTTGCGCTGCAAACGCCCCGCCACGCCGCTGAACGACTCCAGCCCGGCCTGAATCAGCGCAGGCGCTATCCCGAGCGCGAAAGCAACCGCCGCCGCCGCCAGTGCGTTGTGCGCGTTGTGCGCCCCCAATACATTCAGCCGTGCCTGCACAACCTCGTCCGCACGTTGAATGCGCAACACGCCCTCTTCGCACTGCCAATGGCCACAGACATCGGCCTGTTGCGCCTCGCTCATGCTCAAGGTCAGACGCTTTGCAGCCAACGTGGGCAACCATGTCGCTGCGCCCTCGTCATCCAGATTAATGATTGCAACGCCTTCTTCAGCCAGCCCGGAAAAAATCTCGCCCTTGGCCAGAATCACCCCCTGTTTGCCGCCGAAGCCCTCCAGATGCGCTCGCCCGGTATTGGTAATCAGCGCCACGTCCGGGCGAGCCAGTGCCGTCAAATAGGCGATTTCACCCCGATGGTTCGCCCCCATTTCGATCACTGCATACGCATGACTCGCGTCCAGCTCGGCCAGCATCAAGGGCACGCCAATGTCGTTATTCAGATTGCCGCGCGTCGCCAGCGTGGAACCGGCCTGCCGCAAGATGCCCGCCAGCATTTCCTTGGTGGTAGTCTTGCCATTCGAGCCGGTCAGTGCGACCAGACGCCCGCCCTGCGCCCGCCAGCCGGCACACCAGGCCGCAGCCAGCTGCCCCAGTGCGATGCGCGTATCGGCCACCTGCACTTGCACCACGTCCAGGCCGTCCTGCGCCTCTTCAACCAGCAGAACCCGCGCCCCGCGCTCAAGCGCCGTGGACAAAAAATCATGCGCATCAAAACGCGCACCGCGCAAGGCAATGAAGATACCGCCGTGCATCGGCTTGCGCGTATCGGTAAACAGCCCTTGCACCTGGACATCGTCCGGCATCACGGACGCGCCATGTAAACGCCCCTCGACGGCGTGCAAAATCTGCGTAAGCGTCATCTTCAACATACGATCACCTCCCCCAAAAGCTCGCGCACCGTGTCGCGGTCGCTGTAGACATAACGCACACCAGCAACCTCCTGGTAATTTTCATGCCCCTTGCCCGCAATCAAAATAATGTCCTCGGGCGCAGCCGCCTCAAGCGCAAAGGCGATTGCACGACGGCGATCGCGCTCCACAAGGACTTGATCCTGCTGCGCCATACCCGCCAAAATATCGCGCACAATCGCTTCAGCATCCTCGAAGCGCGGATTGTCATCGGTAACAATGACCCGATCCGCCAGTTCAGCCGCCAGCTGCCCCATACGCGCTCGTTTAAGGCTATCGCGCTCGCCGCCGCAACCGAATACCACCCAGAGCTGGCCGCCCGATTTGGGCTTGAGGTAGGCGCGTAGCGTGCCCAAGGCTTGTGCCAGTGCATCCGGGGTATGCGCATAATCCACCACGCACAGTGGGCGAGCGGATGCACAGAAGCGCTCCATGCGTCCTGCTGGAGCCTGCACCTGTTCCAGCGCAGCCTGCGCATCACGCAAGGGCATTCCCAATTCCAGCAGTGTGGCCAGCGCCGCCAACAGATTACTGACATTGAATTGCCCCAATAACGGGCTACTCAAATGCACAGAGCCTTGCGGCGTGTTGCACGAAATCTGCGTGCCCCGGGCATCCATGCGCAGACGACGCACATCCAGCACGGAACATTCCTGCGCCGCCCACGGCACTTCGCCCAAGCCATACGCCCACAACCCGCCCCCGTGCTGCAAGGCTTCCAGTAGCTCGCGCCCAACCGCGTCGTCCATATTGATAATCGCGGCCTTGGGTTGACACTCAAAAAACAGGCGGCGCTTGGCCTGCGCGTAATGCTGCATATCCTTGTGATAGTCGAGATGATCCTGCGACAGATTACTGAACACCGCCGCACGAAAGCGCACCCCGGCGACACGCCCCTGATCCAGGGCGTGGGATGACACCTCCATCACCACATACTGCGCCCCCAGATCGCGCTGACGCGCAAGCTCCGCATGCACGCTCAAGACATCCGGCGTGGTATGCGTCGCCGCCTGCAAGTCGCCCCACAAGCCCACCCCCAGAGTGCCCATCAAGCCTGCCCGCTTGCCTGCGAGGCTCAAGGCCTGAGCAATAAAATGGCTGATCGAGGTCTTGCCATTGGTGCCGGTAATGCCTATGACCTGTAACGTTTTTGACGGCTGGCCGTAAAACCGGTCGGCCAATTCACCCAGAGCCTGCGCAAATGACTCCAGCACAATGACCGGCACACCGAGTTGCTCGCGCAAAAGCGAGGCATCACCATGCTCCGCAATCACCGCCAGCGCACCACGCTTGACGGCATCCGGCGCAAGGCTCAAGCCATCAAAACGTGCGCCACGCCGTGCCACAAAAAGCTCACCCGCCTCAATCGTGCGGCTATCCGCACTCAAGCCAAGCACGACGACATCATCCTGCGCCGCCAGCGTGGCCAAATCACCCAATAACGTGGAAAGGAGCATGCTCATTACTGCACCCTCTGAGCGCTGGTTGACGTATTTGCCGCGTTTGGCGCGGCCTTCGCCTGCACCGTTTTGAGCGGTGCGACGGGAGCTGTCGCCGGTGTGAGCACGGGCGCGCTTTCTGGCTCGGGCAGGGCATCGGGCGGCACGTTCAAGGTACGCAAGGCCTCATCCATAATTGCCGCGAACACCGGCCCCGCCACTTGTCCACCGTAGTACGAGCCGCCGCTCGGCTCGTCGATCATCACCGCAAGTGCCAGGCGCGGATTGCTCGCCGGAGCAAGCCCCGCGAACACCGCGACATACTTATCCTCGGCATAACCGCCCCCTTGGGACTTATGCGCCGTACCGGTTTTGCCGGCCACACGGTAACCCATGACCTGCGCCTTGGTTCCCGTCCCGCCACGCTTGACCACCTCTTCCATCATGACGCGCACTGCGCGCGCCACAGCTGGATTTAACACCTGCTGTCCGGCAGGTGCGTTTTCAAGGCGCAAAAACGATACCGGCAACATCACACCATCGTGGGCGATCACCGAATAAGCTCGCGCCAATTGCAGCGTATTCACGCTCATCCCATAACCATAAGCATGGGTGGCAATGTCCGAGCCGCTCCAGTCACGGTAATGCAGCAAGCGCCCGCTGGACTCGCCCGGAAAACCCGTGCCCGGCGCCTTGCCCAAACCAAGCCCGTCATACAGCGACCAGAGCTTTTCCGGGCCAATCGCCATCGCCATCTTGGTTACGCCGACGTTACTCGACTTGCGGATCACCCCGGTGACATCCAGCAAGCCGTAATTATGGTGGTCACGAATGGTAAAGCGATCGACGCGCATAAAGCCTGGATGCGTATCAATCGGCGTGGTCGCCGCATACTTGCCCGTTTCCATCGCCGCCGCCACCGAAAATGGCTTCATGGTCGAGCCCGGTTCAAAGTTATCGATCAAAGCACGATTACGCGCCAAATTCGGGCGCAAACTGCCACGATCATTCGGATTGAATGAAGGCTGATTGACCATCGCCAGAATTTCACCCGTTTTCACATCCAGCAGCACCGCCGAACCGGCCTTGGCCATATTCGCCTGCACCGCCGCTTTCAACTCGCGATAGGCAAGATATTGCAAACGCCGATCAATGGATAAGGTCAAATCATTGCCCGGACGCGCCTCTCGAATCAGCTCGCCGGTCTCGATCACCTTGCCGTGCAAATCCTTGATAATGCGCCGTGCGCCTGGCTCACCACGCAGCCAGTCATCATAGGTACGCTCGATACCTTCAAGCGCTTCATCATCCATATTGGTAAAGCCCAACACATGCACTGTAGCCTCACCCGTCGGATAAAAACGACGATACTCACGCTGCGTATTCACGCCGCCAATGCGCAAGGCGCGCACCGCCGCGCCGATCTCGGGTGTGACCTGACGCTTGATGTACATAAAACGCTTATCCGTATGACGCAGCACCTGGGTCTTGAGCTTGCCCAAATCCACTCCAAGAACCTGCGCCAACTCGGGCAGACGATCAATGGATGCCTCCAAATCACGCGGATTGACCCAGACCGACTCCATCGGTGTACTCACTGCCAGCGGCTCGCCGTGTCGATCCAGAATGCGCCCGCGATGCGCAGGAATTTCCTGCACCCGCTCGTAACGCATCTCGCCCTGTTTTTCGAGGAAATCGCGCTCGGAAATTTTCAGATAAACCGCCCGCCAGAGCATCACGTTCGCCAACAGAAAAAATAGCCCCAACACCACGACCATACGCCACTCAGCGCGCCACGGCGCAAGCTGAACGGATATGGCACCCTTCTGCCTCATCGCTGCGGCTGAACGCACCGCGCCCTTTTTCGCATCAATCATGGCTGCGTCACCAGAATGACACTCCCCGCACCGGGTGCAACCATCTGCAAGCGGGAGCGCGCAAGACTGTCCACACGACCATGCGAAGCCAGCGCAGCCTCTTCGAGTTGCAAACGCTCGCGCTCGATATCCAGCTCATCACGGTGCTGTATGGCCTTTTCCACCGCAAACACGTACTTGCGCTCCAAGTGCTCGGCATACACCACGCCAACCGCCGAAGCCATCGACCCCAGCCACAGACCCAAGGCAAGAAACACCAGCACAGACTTCATAAAAGCTTCTCCGCCACACGTAAAACCGCGCTGCGGGAGCGCGGATTACGGCCAGTTTCTGCTGGCGAAGCCTTTATGGCGCGCCCCTGCGTTCGCCATTGCGCAGGCATAGGCGCAATGTTCAAGGGAATTTCAGGCGGCAACTCCACCACCTGTTCGCCGCGTAAAAACTGCTTCACCCGCCGATCTTCCAGCGAATGAAAGCTCATCACGGCCAAGCGCCCACCGATGACAAGAGCCTCCTGAGCTTGTGGCAACACAGCCTCCAACTCGGCCAACTCCTGATTGACCCACAAACGCAAGGCCTGAAAACTACGGGTCGCCGGATGCTTGCCCGACTCGCGCTTGAACACCACCCTGGAAATCAACTCGGCCAACTGCCCCGTGCGCGTAAGCGGGACTTCAACCCGCGCAGCCATCACGGCACGCGCGATTTGCCGTGAAAAGCGCTCTTCGCCCAGTTGCCACAAAATATCAGCCAGAGAAGCCTCATCAATGCGCGCCAAAAGCTCCGCCGCGCTCTCGCCCTGCGTCGGATCCATGCGCATATCCAGGGGGCCATCACGCATGAAACTGAAGCCACGCTCAGCCTCATCAAGCTGCGGCGAGGAAACCCCCAAATCCAACAGCAAGCCATCAACCCGACCCCACACTCCCAACGGCTCCAAAGCGGCGCGCAGCCCGGAAAACGCCGAGTGCACGATGCTAAAACGCGCATCATGCGCAAAACGAACATGCGCTTCCGCGACGGCTGAAGGGTCACGATCCAAGGCGATCAAGCGTCCTTCCGCACCCAACCGCTGCAAAATCGCGCCGCTATGCCCGCCGCGCCCAAACGTGCCATCAACATAAATCCCGTTGGCCTTAATCGCCAGCGCAGCCAAGACCTCATCCAGCATCACGGATTGATGCTGATCCTGCGACGAACGCTGCGAAGCACACGCCGAGTGGCTCATAGCGCAATTTGCTCCAAAGCATCTGAACCCACGCCGTCATCCTCTTCGTCGGCATACATCGCCGTGCGCCACGCCGCTTCATCCCATAATTCAAATTTCTTGCCCTGCCCCACCAGCACCGCCCCCTTGTCCAGGCTGGCGTAATCGCGCAACTCGGGAGGCACCAGCAGACGACCGCTCGCATCCAGCACCACCTCCGTGGCATGACCTATCAACAAGCGTTTGATTCGTGCGACTTTGCGATTCAAGCCGGAGAGCGCATCAATCTGACGCTCAATCTCCAACCAGACCGGCATGGGATAAATGGCAAGGCAAGGATCATCCGCACTGACCGTGACAATCAGCTCCCCCGCGCACTGCACAGCCAAAGGCTCGCGGTAGCGCGTCGGCACCGCAAACCGCCCCTTGGCATCCAGACTGAGGTTGCTGATTCCACGGAACATAGAAAATTACCCACTTCTTCCCACTTCCTCCCACATGTCACCACTATAGCCACCTCATTTACCACAAGCAACCCCGTTTTTACAAAAAATGCTTTATTCACAATGAGTTACAAGACCTTAACAATCCAAAAACACAAACTCACAACTCAATAAAAACAGCAGGTTACAAGCCTGAGTTCAGGCATTGGTTTAAAAAAACGCCCTCCACGATGGGAGGGCGTTGAAAAAAATTATTGAGCCAGCCGATAAGCCGGGTTCTGTCGAGAACCATCATTCATCTGCGCCATACGTCACCGCATGGCTGAAGCAACCTACCCGGGGACTCTGCGGGCCACATCAACGCCCCCCTATTTGGTCTTGCTCCGGTCGGGGTTTTCCCTGCCGACGCTGTTACCAGCGTTCGCGGTGCGCTCTTACCGCACCTTTTCACCCTTACCGTTCCCACGCGAGCGCAGGACTTGGGCGGTATATTCTCTGTGGCACTGATCCGTAGGCTTGCGCCTCCCAGGCGTTACCTGGCGACCTGCCCTATGGAGCCCGGACTTTCCTCCATGCCCACAAGGGACACAGCGATGGTCTGGCCGACTCGCGGCGCACTCTAGGCGCATCCGTCGCGATTGGCAAGAATAAAGCCCTTAGCCGCGCAGCCCCCAGCCCTTGCGCAAGATATAAACGCAAGCCGCAAGCAGCACGAAAAATAGCGCAAACAACAGCCCCAAAGCCAAACCCACCGACACATCCGACACCCCAATCACCGCCTCGCGATATACATTAATCATGTACAACAGCGGATTGAACAGCGACAGATCACGCCAGGGCTGCGGCAGCAGCTCGATGCTGAAAAACACCCCGCCAAGATAAGTCAGCGGCGTGAGCACGAAGGTTGGCACAATCGAAATATCATCAAAGGTCTTGGCAAAAATCGCATTCAGCATCCCGGCCAAGGAGAATACCGCCGATGTCAGCAGCATCACCAACAACGCCAGCCCCCAGTCATGCACCGATAGATCGGTAAACAGCGCAGCAATCAGTGCCACCGCCACGCCAACCGCCATGCCGCGCGCCATCCCTCCCGCCATAAAGCCCAGAATCAAACTGAGATGGCTCATCGGCGAAACCATCAATTCTTCGATATGGCGTTGAAATTTGGCGCTAAAAAACGATGCCACCACATTGGCATAGCTGTTGCTGATAACCGCCATCAAAACCAACCCCGGCGCGATGAAGTCCATATACGGCACGCCACCGACCTCACCCACTCGCATACCAATCAGCCCGCCGAAAATAATGAAATACAGCGCCGTCGTCACCATCGGCGGAATAATCGTCTGTGGCCAGATACGCACAAAACGCAGCGTTTCCCGTTCCAACAGCGTCCAAAACGCACGCATTTGCTGCATGAAATTCATGCCCCATCCCCCACGCCATGCCCGGTGAGCTTGATAAACAAGGCCTCCAGGCGATTGCTCTTGTTGCGCAAACTCATCACCCGCACGCCTGCCTCGTGCAGTGCTGCGAACACCTGATCCAGCGGCTGGTCGCGCCGAACCTCCAGTTCCAGCGAACCAGGGCTCAGCCAATGCAGGCGCACACCGGGAATCGACGGCGCCTGCGCAATCGGCTCGACCAAATCCAGCACAAAACTCTCTTCCGGCAACTGCTCCAATAACTCACGCATCGGCGCGCTCACCAGAATCTTTCCGCGCTGAATAATCGCCACATGCCGACACAGCGCCTCAGCCTCTTCCAGATAATGCGTGGTCAGCAAAATCGTCACCCCCTCCTCGCGGTTGAGGCGCGTCAGAAACTCCCACATACCATGCCGCAGCTCCACATCCACCCCGGCGGTCGGCTCATCCAACAGCAATAAACGTGGCCGATGCGCCAAGGCACGCGCAATCATCAGCCGCCGCTTCATGCCCCCCGACAACTGCCGCGCCTGTGCTGTGGCCTTGTCCGCCAAGCCGAGCTGCTCCAGCAAATACGCCGTGCGCGCACTCGCCTCGCGCCGCGCCACGCCATAAAAGCCCGCCTGCTGACGCACAATCTCCTGCACCGGCACGAAGCCATTGAAATTAAATTCCTGCGGCACCAAGCCAACCAGCCCCTTGACGGTCGCCCGCTCACGCGCCAAATCATGCGCAAACACCCGCGCCTCGCCGGAACTTGCCGTCACCAGGGAGGCCAGCGTCGAAATCAGCGTCGTCTTCCCCGCCCCATTTGGCCCCAACAGCGCGAAAAAATCGCCGGATTGAACCGTCAAGTCCACCCCATCCAACGCCTGCGTGCCGCTGCCATACGTCTTGGTTAACCCACGTATTTCTAAAGCATTCATCGACCAACCTCAAAATTTGCAGGGCGCACCCTACACATCAATCCACACAGCAAAACCTGTAATGACATCTCTTTGATCTCTGTGGCAACCATACTTTCACGGCGCACTTTTGGGAAACGCGGGCAAATGCCAGCCATACACAATCCCCAAACCGCGCACGATCAGCGCGGCAAAAAAACCCGCCGCCAGAGTCAACAGATCCGGCGCAGCCAACTCATGCAGCGCCACAAAGACCGTCGCCCCCGCCACCGCCGCCGAGGCATACACCTCACGATGCAAAATCATCGGCGGCTCGTCGCACAATAAATCCCGAATCAGCCCGCCAAAACTCGCGGTCATCATCCCCATCACCACCGCAATAAACGGCGAAGTTCCCGCCGCCAACGCAGCTTGGGCGCCGATCAGACTGAATACCGCCAACCCGACCGCATCCGCCCAATTCAAAGCCGAAGTCGCCATGCGCGTGGTAAACGCCCGTGCAAAGAAAAACACCGCCCAGGCCGCCAGAACCGTCATCAACACATACTCCCAATCGGTCAGCCAGTACACCGGCTTATTCAGCAACAAGTCGCGCAGCGTGCCGCCGCCGATCCCCGTGACTGTACCAATCAACGCAAAACCCACCAGATCCATGCCCTTGCGCGCCGCCGTCAAGCCGCCGCTGATAGCAAAAACCACCACACCGAAGTAGTCTAATACCCTTAATAAATCGTCCATTACTCGCGCCACGCTGACTTGCGAGCCCTGCATTCTACGGAAATGCCGCCAAAATGGCTTTTTGCTTATACCCAACGAGAACAGACACATGACTCAACAACGATGATTTAGCCCCCCCGACGGGGAGGGGGATAAAACACGCCACCTTGCATCAATTCACTCTGACTCCCTTTGTAAAAACAACTGACATCCCCATGAACCAAGACCTTATCTTTGATGCCGAGCTGATCCAGCGCTATGACACCGCCGGCCCGCGCTACACCTCCTACCCCACCGCCGTGCAATTTACCGAGCAGTTCGGCGAAACGCAGTACCGCGAAGCCCTGCAACGCAGCCAAGCCGCAGGCGAGCCGATTTCACTGTATTTCCACATCCCGTTCTGCGACACCGTCTGCTACTACTGCGCCTGCAACAAGATCGTCACCAAAGACCGCTCACGTTCCGCACCGTATTTAAGCCTGCTGGAAAAAGAAATGGACTTGGTGGCAACGGATGTCAGCAAGGAGCGCTTTGTCGATCAACTGCACTGGGGCGGCGGCACGCCCACCTTCCTCAACCACTTTGAGATGACCCGCCTGATGGACAGCACGCGCCGCCACTTCACCCTGCGCGACGACGACACCGGCGAATACTCCATCGAAATCGACCCGCGCGAAGCCGATGCCAGCACCATCAAGCTGCTGCGCCAACTCGGCTTCAACCGCCTAAGCCTTGGCGTACAAGACTTCGACCCGGCGGTACAAAAAGCCGTCAACCGCATTCAATCCGCCGAAGAAACCTTCGCCGTGCTTGATGCCGCACGCTTTGAGGGCTTCCACTCGGTGAGCATGGACTTGATCTACGGCCTGCCACTGCAAAGCGTGGACAGCTTCCTGAAAACGCTGGATCGCGTACTGGAAACCCGCCCGGATCGCCTCTCCATGTTCAACTACGCCCACCTGCCCACGCGCTTCAAACCGCAGCGCCGCATCAATGATGCCGATATGCCCGCCCCGGCGCAAAAACTCGCCATCCTGCAAGCCTCCATCGAGCACCTCACCGCCGCCGGTTACGTCTTTATCGGCATGGATCACTTTGCTCTGCCGAACGACAGCCTCGCCGTGGCGCAGAGACAAGGCAGCCTGCACCGCAACTTCCAGGGCTACACCACCCACGCCGAATGCGACCTTTTGGCCTTCGGCGTGTCCTCCATCAGCCAGGTCGCTGGCTGCACCAGCCAAAACGTCAAGGAAATGGAACCCTACGCCGCCGCACTCGAAGCCGGACGCTTACCGATTGAGCGCGGCCTGTGCATGAGCGCCGACGACACAATTCGCCGCGCCGTGATTATGGAACTGATCTGCCACTTCGGCCTGGATTACGCCAAGTTCAGCTTGGAGCACGGCATCAATTTCACCGACTACTTCAAAGATGCCCTGCCCCGCCTGCAACCGATGATCGAAGATGGCCTGATTGACATGGACGCAAGCGGCATCCGCGTCCTGCCACGCGGACGGTTGTTGATTCGCAATGTGTGTATGCCGTTTGATCGATATTTGGGCGGAGACAAGGTGCAACGGTTTTCCAAGGTGATTTGATCGCGTAAATCTATCTTTTTTGATCTAAGATACAGATATGAATGCGAAGCAAGTCATCCAACGGCTCGAAGCCCACGGCTTTACGCTTGCTCGCATCGAGGGCAGCCACCACATCATGACCAAACCCGGGCATCCGCGCAGCGTTCCCGTGCCAGTACACGGAACCCGCGATCTTGGCAAAGGCCTGTTAGCCGCTATTCAGCGCCAAAACAGAGTCAATCTGAAATGATCCTAAGTTATCCCTAAACCATCGAAGCCGAAGAAAGCGGCTATTTCGTCCAGTTCATCGACATCGAAGAAGCATTTACCGAAGGCGCAACGCCGGAAGAAGCCGCATTCAACGCGGCTGAAGTCCTGACCGGAGTCTTGATGCTGCGACTTGATCGCGGTGAAGCCATCCCCCAGCCTTCAAGCATCCCCGACGCACCCACTGCGACCCCATCCACGGAAACCCAAGCCGCCCTGCTGATTCACTTCGCGCGCGGCGACCGCCCAATCTCCGACCTAGCCCGCGCCATGAACACCTCATGATCCGCCGCCGCACGTCTGGAAGACCCGCGCCACTGGCCCAACCTGCGCCAACTCGACCGCGCCGCCCGAGCACTGGGAAGGAAACTGGTGCTGGGGCTTGAATGATGTTTCTGGCTGGGTGACGTTACGTTTGCGAAGAAAAATGGCACGCCATGAACATTGAAACATTCGATATGCAGTTTGACAAAGGCATGGACATAACCACCTCTCTTGATTTGACCCAGGCAAAACGTTCATTTTCTGGAACGCTTTACTTTGATGATGACTCTGACGACCGTATCGAGGTGAAACGTTTCCGCAAAGGGTCAGACTCGATTGAAAAATCAGCTCGTAGACGGGGCTGACAACGGAAGCCCAACATACCGCTATTGAGGGTTGACTCATCACCACGGCTAAGCCAAGCGCAGTTGCCCCAACTTGGCAAGTAGGTTAATTTACGCCCTATGGAAAAGCGAGTCCCGCACTGCAAGCTGACCACCATCAAAGCCTTGGTTGAGGCCGGAAGCGTTCGCACCACGCACTCGGCGCGCAGCGGCGCAAATCAGTTGGGGTTCGGGGTGTCCGACATGCTGGCCGTGGTGATGGCGCTCACGCCAGCGGATTTCTACAAGAGCATGACCACGCACGCCGATCACACGATCTGGCAGGATGTTTATCGCCCAAGTACGCGGGCGGGCGACGTGTATTTGAAGCTGACCGTGATTGATGACGTGCTGATCGTGTTCTTCAAGGAGCTATGAAGATGAAATGTCCTGTTTGCGGCGCGGCGGAGCTGATTCACGATACCCGCGACCTGCCCTATACCTACAAGGGCGAAACCACGCTTATTCCCGCAGTGACGGGGAATTTTTGCCCGGCTTGCGCCGAATCCATCCTGGACATGGCGGAGTCCGAGCGCGTCATGCGCGAGATGCGCGCCTTCTCCAAACAGGTGAATGCGGCCATCGTTGATCCCGCATACATCACCAGTGTACGCAAAAAGCTCGCTCTCGATCAGCGTGAAGCTGCCGAAATTTTCGGTGGCGGCATCAATGCCTTTTCGCGCTATGAAAACGGCAAAACCAAGCCGCCACTGGCCTTGGTCAAACTGCTCAAGGTGCTTGATCGCCATCCTGAACTGCTCAACGAGGTCAGGTCGGCATAAAAACCTCCCGCGCCAGCGGCAAGGTCACACGGCGTTTCTGCTCCATCGAAGCGTCATCCAGGCGCTGCAAACCGGCAAGCAGGCTGGGCAGGCCGCGCGGCAGGTGGCTGAACATGTAGAAAATCACTTCGTCCGGTAAATCCATGCCGCGCTCGTGCGCCTGGGCGAGCAGCACTTCACGCTTGCCTGCATCATCCAATGCTTCCAGCCGCAGCACCGGCCCCCAGCTCAGGCGCGAGGCCAAGTCCGCCAACTTCACCGCCAACATGCCGGGTGGGACATCCGCCGCCAACAACAAGGGAACCTGCTGCTCGCGCAGGCGATTGACAAGATCAAACAAGGCGATTTCCCAGCCATCTTGCCCCATGACCGCCTGAATATCGTCCAGCGCCACCAAGCCAAGGTGTTCCAATCCATCCAATACGCCGGGGTGCAGTGCCTCGGCCAGCGACAGATAGGCGGCGGGCAAACCGTGTGCGCCCATGCGTTGGCAGGCGGCTTGCAGCACATGGGTTTTACCCGTACCGGGCGCGCCCCAGAGGTACAGTTGCGGCTCGCCCGCCCCTTCCGTCACGCGCAACACCAGACCCAAGGCCAGCGCATTGTCTCCCGGCACAAATTGCTCGAAAGTGTGCTGCGGCTGTGCGCCAAAATCGAAAACACTTTGCACGGCGCCGATCAAAGCGTGGTTTCCTTACCCGGTAAACGGCGATATTGGCGGTAATAATCGAAGGCGCTGAGCACGGTCGAGAGCGCGACGACCATCAGCAGAATGTCACGCAGGCCGTCCAGCCCCCAGCCCTGCCATGCCTGCAGAATCACCACCAGAATCAGCATTGCCTCAAGCACGGTATGCAGCTTGCCCAGCATCGACGGGCGCGGCACAAAGCCTGGGCGTACAAAAAAGTTGTAATGCGTGGCCAAGGTGACAATCGAGACATCCCGAACAAGCGAGAGCGCAAGCAACCAGGCAGGCAGCAGATCGGCCAGCACCAGCGCCAGCATGGCCGCCAAAATCATGCCTTTGTCGGCCAGCGGGTCAAGAATCGCGCCCAAGCGACTTTGCCAGCCAAAATGCCGCGCCAGAAAGCCATCGAGCGCATCACTGAAGGCGGCAATGGCAAAGAGAACGAAGGCATCTGCATAACGCGACTCATACAACGCCCAGGCGATCCACGGGATCAGCGCCATGCGTGCGAGGGTTATGAGGTTGGGCAGATGCCTGAGCTTGGATGTGGGCATACGAGGTAGAGGCAGCAAATGAAGCTGGCATGTACAATAGCACACCCTATTTTAAGCCTCACACGAAGACACCATGAGCCAACCCACGATGCAGCCCCCCAAAAACACGGCCACACCCCTCAGCTACCGTGATGCCGGCGTTGATATTGACGCAGGAAACGCCCTGGTTGAACGCATCAAACCTGCCGTGGCGCGTACTCGCCGCCCCGGTGTTCTGGGAGGGCTGGGTGGTTTTGGCGCGCTGTTTGAGTTACCCGAAGGCTACAAAAAGCCCGTCCTGGTGTCCGGTACCGATGGTGTGGGTACGAAATTACGCCTGGCCATCGACCTGAATCGCCATGACCATATCGGTGTCGATCTGGTCGCCATGTGCGTCAACGATATTCTGGTGCAAGGCGCGGAGCCGCTGTTTTTCCTCGATTATTACGCCACAGGCAAACTTTCGGTGGAGGTTGCGGCTCGCGTGGTCACCGGGATTGCCGAGGGCTGTGAACTGGCGGGTTGCGCTCTGGTCGGCGGCGAAACTGCCGAAATGCCGGGGATGTATGAGGAAGGCGATTACGATCTGGCAGGCTTTAGCGTCGGTATCGTCGAGAAGGAGCAAATGCTGGACGGCTCCCAGGTACGCGAGGGCGACGTGCTCATCGGCCTGCCCTCCTCCGGCGCGCACTCCAATGGTTACTCGCTGATTCGCAAGGTTTTGGCGGTGACGGGTGCAGATTTGAATCAGGCATGTGGGGATGTTTCTCTGGCGGATGCACTGCTTGCGCCGACACGCATCTATGTCAAGAGCCTGCTGCCGCTGTTGCGTGACCCGGATTCCGGCGTTCACGGCCTGTGCCATATTACCGGCGGCGGCCTGAGCGAAAATCTGCCGCGCGTGTACAGCGACGCACTGGCCGCTGAAGTGGATACCGCGTCGTGGACACCCGCGCCGGTGTTTCAGTGGATTCGTGAAAGCGGCAATGTCGAAGCGCGTGAAATGTACCGCACCTTCAACAACGGTGTCGGCATGACCTTGATGGTCGCGCCCGCTAAAGTCGAAGCCGTCATGGCACGCTTACAGGATGCGGGTGAGCAGCCCTGGATCATGGGGCGCATGGTCGAGCGCGGCCAGAACGAAGGCGTGATTTTGCTCTAATGCCGCGCATCGTCGTCCTTATTTCCGGCAACGGCAGCAATCTGCAAGCCTTGATGGATGCAGAACAACGCGGCGAACTCGCAGGCGGCCAGATTGTAGCGGTCATCAGTAATCGCGCCGATGCCTATGGATTGCAGCGCGCACGCAATGCAGGCATTGCCGCCGAGCACCTCAGCCATAAAGACTTTCCTGCGCGCGAAGCCTTTGATGCCGCGCTTATGGCGCGCATCGACAGCTACCAGCCTGATCTGATTGTGCTCGCCGGATTTATGCGCATTCTCACATCGGGTCTTGTGCAGCATTACGCAGGCAAAATGCTTAACATTCACCCCTCGTTATTGCCCAAATACCCCGGAATGCACACCCATGCCCGCGCGCTGGAAGCAGGCGACTCCGAACATGGCGCAACGGTTCATCTGGTCACCGAGGGTGTGGATGAAGGCCCCATCATTCTGCAAGCGCGCGTCCCCGTGCTGGCAAATGACACCGCCGAAAGCCTGCAACAGCGTGTCCACCAGATCGAACACCAACTCTACCCACGCGCCGTGCGCATGATGTGTGAGCAACGCCGCGCATGACTACCCTCGTCACCGGTGCCGCCGGGTTTATCGGTTTTTTTGTTACCCAGGCTCTGCTCGCACGCGGCGAGCGCGTCGTGGGACTGGATAATCTTAACGACTACTACGACGTAAAGCTCAAGCACGCCCGTCTTGCCCAGATGGGTGCGCAGCCAAACTTCCGTTTTATCCAGACCGATCTTGCTGACCGCAATGGCATAAGCGAGCTGTTTAAACAATACCCGCCTAGGCGCGTGATTCACCTCGCCGCCCAAGCCGGAGTGCGCTACTCCATCGACCACCCACACGCCTACGTCGATAGCAACCTCGTCGGCTTTATCAATATTCTTGAAGGCTGCCGTCATCACGGCGTTGAACACCTGGTGTACGCATCCAGCAGCTCAGTGTATGGCTTGAATACCGCCATGCCCTACTCGACCCAGCAGAATGTCGATCACCCGATTAGCCTGTACGCCGCCACCAAAAAAGCCAATGAACTCATGGCACACAGCTACTCGCATTTATACCGGCTACCGACGACCGGTTTACGTTTTTTCACCGTCTATGGTCCCTGGGGTCGCCCTGACATGGCCTATTTCAAGTTTGCCCAGGCGATCAGCGAGGGCCGCCCGATTGAGGTTTACAACCACGGCAAGATGCGGCGCGACTTTACCTATATTGACGATATCGTCGAAGGCATTCTGCGCGTCTTTGAGCGTCCGCCAAGCACGAACCCCCAATGGAATGGCGAGCATCCCAACCCAAGCAGCAGTCCCGCGCCCTACCGCATTTACAACATCGGCAACCACAATCCGGTCGAACTGTCGCAATTCATCGAGATCCTCGAACAGGCGATGGGACGCAAGGCGGAAAAGATCATGCGCCCCATGCAGGCCGGTGATGTCCCCGCAACCTATGCCGATGTTGATGACTTGATGCGCGACACCGGCTTTGCACCCAGCACGACGATCGAAGCAGGTTTACAGCAATTCACTGCCTGGTATCGCCAATATACCCTCAAGTAAATACGACTCAAACCCAAGGAAGCAACGATGAAAATCACCGTTTTTGGCTCAGGTTATGTTGGATTGGTCACGGGTGCCTGCCTTGCCGATGTCGGCAACGATGTACTCTGCGTCGATGTGGATGCAGGCAAGATCGAGCGCCTCAAGCAAGGCATCCTCCCCATCCACGAGCCAGGACTGGATGACATCATCAGGCGCGTGACAAAGCTCGGACGCATCGACTTCACCACCGACATGGCGCGTGCCGTCGCCCATGCCGAGATGCAGTTCATCGCCGTCGGCACGCCGCCGGATGAGGATGGTTCCGCCGACTTGCGTTACGTGCTGAGCGTGGCGCGCACCATTGCCGAGCACATGGACGCGCCCAAAATCGTGGTGGACAAATCCACCGTTCCGGTCGGCACCGGCGACAAGGTGCGCGAGGCCATGCTGGACATTCTTCAGCAACGTGGCAGCACACAGACGTTTCATGTCGTATCCAACCCTGAGTTTCTCAAGGAAGGTGCGGCGATTGAAGACTTTATGAAACCCGACCGCATCATCATCGGTACGGATAGTGCGAGCGCCACGGCCAAAATGCGCGAGCTTTACGCCCCATTCAGTCGCAATCACGACAAAATGATCGTGATGGATATTCGCTCCGCCGAGCTGACCAAATACGCCGCCAACGCCATGTTGGCGACCAAAATCAGCTTCATGAACGAAATGGCCATGCTGGCCGAACGCCTCGGTGCCGACATTGAAAGCGTGCGCATCGGTATCGGCTCCGACCCGCGCATCGGCTACCACTTTATTTATCCGGGCTGCGGCTATGGCGGCTCCTGCTTTCCGAAAGATGTCAAAGCCCTGGAGCGCGCCGCGCGCAATGTTGGTTTTGATGCCAAAGTATTGAGCGCGGTCGAAGCGCGCAACGATGCGCAAAAAACCGTGTTGTTCGACAAAATCAACCGGTATTTCAATGCCGATCTACGCGGACGCACCCTTGCTGTATGGGGACTAGCCTTCAAACCAAACACCGACGACATGCGCGAAGCCCCCAGCCGAGTGCTTCTCGAAAGCCTTTGGGCGGCAGGTGTCAAAGTGCAAGCCTACGACCCCGTCGCCATGGAGGAGGCTCAGCGCATTTACGGCGAGCGTGACGACTTTTGCCTCTGTGACCATCCCGAGCGTGCATTGGAAAACGCCGATGCACTTGCCATTGTCACTGAATGGAAAATCTTCCGCTCACCCAATTTTGAAGCCTTCAGAAAACTCAAAAATCCACTCATTTTTGATGGCCGCAATATCTACGACCCCATCACCATGCGGCAGCACGGCATTGAATACCACGCCATCGGGCGCAAGACGGAGTAAAGCCTCACGGCAAGACACAGGCGGCTCTCAGTTAAAAACATGCTCCGCCTGCGGAAACACACCGGCACGCACATCTTCGATAAACGCAGCAATCGCCTGCGCCGGTGCGCCATGTGTCCTGGAGTAATCGCGTGCAAAACGCGGGGGCTGTGCGCTTAAGCCCAGCACATCGCTGCTCACCAGCACCTGTCCATCACAATCCGCGCCCGCACCGATGCCTATCAGCGGAATATCCAAAATCTGGCGCAGACGCGCCGCCAACGTGCCGGGGATACATTCGACCAGCAACAAATCGGCTCCGGCGTGCTGCAAGGCTTGGGCATCCTGTAGCATGGTTTCAGCTTCATCTGCTCCTCGCCCCTGCACCTTGTAGCCGCCGAGCTTGTGGACTGATTGCGGAGTAAGGCCAAGATGCGCACAGACAGGAATCCCCTGCACGCCCAACGCTCGCACCGTAGCCACCTGTGCCGCGCCACCCTCCAGCTTGACCATCTGCGCCCCACCTTCTTTCATCAGGCGCGCAGCGCTGTGCAGCGCCTGATCGACGCTGGCATAACTCATGAAGGGCAAATCCACCATTAACAACGGGGCTCGCGCCTGCGCATGAGCCATGCCTCGCGCCACGCAACGGCTGTGATAAATCATCTCATCCAGCGTAACCGGCAAGGTGGTGTCATGCCCCTGCACCACCATCCCCAGGGAGTCGCCGACCAGAATGATGTCCACGCCAAGATCGCTCATGACCCGCGCCAGACTGGCATCATAAGCGGTCAGACAGGTGATGCGTTCGCCGCGTGTTTTCATCGCAGCCAAGCTGGTCACCGACACTGGGCGTTGTTGCTTGCTCATAGCCCCTCCTGCATTTGATCGAGTGGAAAACACACATCGGCCAGCCGTGCCGCCAACAAAGCCGACAAGGCACCTTGCCCCGGAATCTCAAGCTCAGGCACAAGCTCCGCCAGAGGACGCAAGACAAAGGCTCGCGTAGCCATGCCCGGATGCGGCAGGGTCAAATCATGGCTTACCCGCTGCCAGTCGGCATAGAGCAAAAGATCAAGGTCGATGATGCGTTCGCCCCAATGCCGGGTGCGCACCCGTCCTTGCGCCTGCTCAATATCATGCAGAGCGTGCAGCAGGTCTAGTGGCTCAAGCGCAGTCTCAATTTCCACCACGGCATTCACATAATCCGGCTGATCGGCAGGGCCAAGCGGCGGGCTGACGTACAGGCGCGACCAACGCAGCACACAACTATCCGGCAGCCCGGCAAGCGCGGCAATGGCTCGCTCAACCTGCACCTTGGGCTGGTTGAGATTACTGCCCAAACCAATGTAAGCCAGCACCCGATTCAGGCCACGGGCGGCGGACATGCGGCCTCGTGCGTCGCAGCTTCATGCTCAGCGTGCGCAGATTCAGCGAGCAAAACCTCAGTTGCGACAGCTTCACCAGAGGTTTCCTCAATCGGCGCATCCCCAATGGGTGCATCGACATGCGGCGTTTCCGCAACGACTTCGATCCCAGCGCCTTCGGCAGACTCGGTCGACATCTCCTGCCCCAGCATCACCTCGTCTTGAGACCTATCGGCTTCCGCGTCCAGCACAGCGACCAATGGCTCATCGCGCAACACGTCCGAATCGACATACTCGCCAAGCGCCTGATCTGCCATCGGCTCAACCTCAAGCGCGTCCAATGCAACAACGTCCGTCTCGCTGACATCTATTTCATCGCTCTCAATATCGAGGGCATCATCAAGATCCATGTCACTGACATCCGGCACATTGATCTCGCCCGCCGCCGACTCTGCACCCTTGCGTCGACGCGAAGAGCGACGGCGCTTGCTGCGACCCTTGTCGCCGCCGCCGACACCCGGCGTATCGTCTGCGCCGGATTCGACGAAGGCCTGCCACCAGGCGGCATCCTCCAGCGCCTGCGGCTCGCCGATCTGGGCGCGCAGCAACAAAAAATCATACGCGGCACGGAAACGCGGATGACCGTGCAAACTCGCTACGCCGCGCCCTTGATGCACCACAAAGCGCACCTGCATCTCCCAGATTTCACGAATCAACAACTGCAAATGGCGTGGAATGGCGACATGCGGCTGAATCAGCTGCATGATCTCATCCCCCGCCTGTTGCAACAGCATGGCATCCGGCTGCCCCGCGTGCGCATGAGCCTGCGCGTGCATCACCACCACCGGCCACAACAGCGCCGCGAACAGGAAGGCGGTGGACAGTGGCAAGCCCTCTTCCACGCGACGATCCGTATTACTCAACGCCGCATACAAAAACGCCCAGGCCGCACCATCATCCTCAGCGTGACTCAAGGCCTCATGCAAGGGCGGCAACAGCCAGCGCAGCAGATCCAGACGCACCAGCTCGCTCAGCGAAGCCGCGCCATGCCCGGTGTGGAACAGCTTGACGCACTCATCAACCATGCGCGCGGGCGGAATGCCCGTCAGCAGGGGAGATAGCTTGGCAATCGGCTGTTCGGTCTCTGTGTGCAGCTTAAAGCCCAATTTGGCGGCAAAGCGCGCCGCACGCAGCATACGCACCGGGTCTTCACGATAGCGTGTTTCCGGGTCGCCCAGCAGGCGCAGCACGCCATCGCGCAAATCCTGCATCCCGCCGACATGATCGAGCACAGAAAAGTCAGCAATGTCGTAATACAGCGCATTCACCGTGAAATCGCGACGCTCGACATCGTCTTCAATCGTTCCGTACACGTTATCGCGCAGCAAGCGACCGCTCTCGTCGGCCTGGCGACCTGGCACATCCTCGCCCGACGCGCGGAAGGTTGCCACTTCGACCACATCGCGCCCAAACAGCACATGCGCCAGACGAAAACGCCGACCAATCAGGCGGCAATTACGGAACAGCCGCCGCACCTGCTCCGGCGTGGCATCGGTGGCAATATCAAAATCTTTCGGCGAACGCCCGAGCAGCACATCACGCACCCCACCACCCACCAGCAGGGCGCGGAAGCCGGATTCATGCAGGCGATACAACACGCTCAACGCATTCTTGCTGATGTGCTTGCGCGACACGCAGTGCTGGTCACGCGCAATGGCAAACGGCGAAGGCACATAATCGGCAGGCGGAACCCAAGGCTCGCGCTCGCCAAGTGCGTGCTCGTGCTCGTGCTCGTGCTCGTGCTCGTGCTCGTGCTCGTGCTCGTGCTCGTGCTC
>CAZTYJ010000017.1:39590-42834 GCA_964618025.1 uncultured Halothiobacillus sp.
GCTCGTGCTCGTGCTCGGGCTCGTGCTCGGGCGCAGTAGATTCAGGACTTTCAGCGACAAGCTCGGGCTGAGGCACTGATTCAGCCCGCTCGGTCTTATCAAGCTCAGGCTCATGCAAAGCAGGCTCATCCAAGCTCAACGCATCAGATGCCTCTGCCTTGGGCAAGGCGACCTCGACCACCCGTTCGGCCTGTGGCTCAACAAGTGGCGCGTCAGCCACCTCAACAGGCGCTGCGCAAGCCTCGGGCGCAATCTCCTCGATGGCAGGCGGAAAACCCGCAACAGACTCAAAGGAAAGCTCAACTTCAGTTAAAGAGACACCCACAACCGGCTCGGCGGTGGAATCAACAGGCGGATCAAAGGGTTCAACAACCATTATTAAAACAACATGAATAAGGTGAGCGTCGCGCAGAACCTATCCGCGACTCAAAAAACAGGAGGCTGCAACACACGCAGCCCAAGGACTCAAACCTTGAGGTATCCCGTGATGGGTCACGCCCAGACACGTTGAAGGGCGTTCGCTTTCCTTGAACGTGTCATTCAAAAATAGAGGGGAACTGATATGAGGACTCATGCCTCATCAAGCTCCAGCAAAGCGACAAGCGCTTGTAAATCCGTGACTTGCGCACATGGCCGTACACGATGTTCCGGCCAGTGCGCCGCATGACGATTGAGCCAGACCGCGCGCACCCCGGCGCGCTGCGCGCCCAAAACATCGTGTTCAGGATGATCGCCCACATGCAGCATGCTGTGCGCCGATTCACCCAAAATCGCCAGCGCCGCGTGAAACATCGCCGGGTCGGGCTTGGCAGCGCCCACCTTGGCCGAGTTCACGGACGCACTAAAGTACCCTGTTAAGCCGATTCGTTCAATGCAGGCGTTACCATTGCTCAGCGCCACCAGTCGATAACGCTGCGCCAAATACGCCAAAGCGGCCTCAACCTCGGGAAAAAGCTCGACCGTATTGCGCGCGACAAAGAACACCTCAAAGGCCTCCGCCGCAAAGTCATCCGTGTAGCCAGCCTCTTGCCCCAGGTGGCGTAAAAAGGCCTTACGCAAGGCGCTCAGGTCATGCCTGGCCTGTGGCCTTGCCTGCATAAAGGCTAGACAAAGCTCATGCAGCGACTGCGGCGTGTGTCCCGCCGTAATACGCGGATAACGCACGTCCAGCCAGGCGAACAACGCCTGATTGGCGCGGGTAATCACCGGATCAATCGCCCACAGCGTATCATCCAGATCAAAACCAATCACGCGCACATCCCGAAAGGCCGCCATTACACTGCCTCTTCCAGCACGCCCGCCGCTGTGAGCAAGCTACGGGTATAGGCCTCACGCGGATGCTGCAACACCTCCAGCGTCTCGCCCTGCTCCACCACCCGCCCCTCGCGCAACACCATGACCCGGTGCGCCATGGCGCGGATCACGCGCAAATCATGCGAAATCAGCACATAACTCAGGCCATGTCGCCGTTGCAGATCTTGCAGCAGGCTCAACACCTGTTTTTGCACCGACACATCCAGCGCGCTGGTCGGCTCATCCAGCACCATCAGGCGTGGGCGCAGCACCAAAGCCCGCGCAATGGCGATACGCTGGCGCTGGCCGCCGGAAAACTCATGCGGATAACGCCAGAGCATCTGCGCATTCAAACCGACCTCCTCCAGCGCCTCCACCACCCGCGCCTGGCGCGCCTCAGCGCTCAGCTCCGGCTCATGCACCTGCAAGCCTTCGCCGACAATCGCCGCCACACTCATGCGCGGCGAGAGCGAGGCGAACGGATCTTGAAACACGATCTGCGCCATACGCCGTGAGCGACGCAGCGTTTTGGCATCCAGCGTATGCCAGTCCTGCCCGGCAATACGCACCTCCCCTTCACCGGGGGTCAGGCGCAACAACACATGCGCCAGCGTAGTCTTACCCGAACCGGACTCGCCGACCACGCCCAAGGTTTCCCCCGCGCCCAAGCTCAGGTTCACGTTATGCAAAGTGACCATCGGCGTGGCGCGCTTGAACCAGCCGCCATCCTGCCCGGCGCGCACACAACCCACGGCCCGCGCCTCCAGCACCGGCACCGCCTGCACCACCGGCGCAAGATCACGCACCGGCGCACTCTCCAGCAGCAGGCGGGTATATTCATGTTCAGGATGGGCAAATACCGCCTCCACGGAACCGCGCTCGACCACCTCGCCATGCCGCATCACCACCACATCCTCGGCAAAACGACGCACCAGCGGCAGATCATGGGTAATCATCAACACCGCCAGCCCCATTTCACGCTGCACATCCGCCAGCAGCGCCAGAATCTGCGCCTGCACGGTCACATCCAGCGCCGTGGTCGGTTCATCGGCAATCAGCAAACGCGGACGACAGGCCAGCGCCATGGCGATCATCACCCGCTGACGCTGACCGCCGGAAAGCTGATGCGGCAGCGCATCCACCCGCCGTTGCGGCTCACGAATGCCGGTACGCTCCAAAAGCTCGATGGCACGCCTCTGCGCCTGCGTCTTACTCATGCCTTCATGCACCATCAGCGTTTCGCCAATCTGCTTGCCGATAGGATGCAGCGGATTGAGCGCGCTCATCGGCTCCTGAAAAATCATGCCGATTTCACGCCCGCGAATGGCACGCATTTTATTCTCGGGCAAACCAAGCAGCGCTTGCCCGTTAAACATCACCTCGCCACGATGCAGACGCGCCAACTGCGGATCCAGCAAGCGCAAAATCGCCAGCGCCGTCACCGATTTACCCGACCCCGACTCCCCCACCAGCGCCACCCGCCCGCCGACAGGCACCTCAAAACTCACCCCGCGCAACACCTCGCGCTCACTCGTCCCCGTTACCGAAGGCAGCGCAAAGCTCAAATGCAGGTTTTTGACGCTTAACAGCGATTGCAGAATGCTCATTAATCAACCTCAAACAACAGGCGCAAACGCCCCATGGCCTGTTCAACGATGCGCCCCTGCGCCATGATACCTGCAACCCTGTCCAATAGCGGTTGCCTCTCCTCACGCGCCTTCGTGCGCCGCACATCGCATTCATTGGTGCGCTTGGTGTCCACGAATAGCACTCTCGTTACTTATTTCTGGGTGCGACTGATGATCGAGACCGTTCGCTCTCAGCATGTCGAGGGGTATTTTGTGGTTCGACAGGCTCACCACCAACGGGAATTGCCTCATCACCAACGGGAACAGAGCCCCGTTCACCCTGAGCTTGTCGAAGGGTATTTTGTGGTTCGACAGGCTCACCA
>CAZTYJ010000018.1:0-40543 GCA_964618025.1 uncultured Halothiobacillus sp.
TGAGCGCCCTGCATGTCGATGATGATGCGCATCAGATTTTTTCCTGTTGCTGTTTTGCCAAAGCCGACTTCAGATCGGTGTAGATTTTCCGTGCGCGGGGAGGTAATGACCTCACATCGGCCGAATAAGCTTGGGGTGGTGTGTGAGGTGTTGCTGTTACGCCCATAGCGACGCGTACCAGCCTTGCCTTTAATGTGGGTATTCGATTTAACACATGGAGGACGACGCGCTTGAGTCGCGGGCGCTGCCCAATGTACAGAGCCGCATGCTGTAACAGTGTTTTTATCGCCGGTTTCAACCCACCAGGCTTGAGGCTGCGCATCGCCGATTTCGTCCAGCGCAGTGGCGCAGTCATCCGCCAAGACGTGCTGGCATGAACCGCATGAAGCTGAGCCATAATTTGACGGGTATCCATTTCAGCTGCGGCTGCGCGAATCTGCGCATTTTTTGCCAGGGCAAGTGCGTCTGCCAATGAGGACAGTCCTTCTTGAGGCGATGGCCGGAATTTTTCGATCCGTTTTGCCATGCCGGTATTCCACTTTTGTTGATCTCCCAGAACATCCGGTAGACCGATGGATGAAAACAGGATTTCGTCGCGCAATTTTTGCTCTGCCGTGGCTTCATCGTCTAAAACCGATTGATTGACATAATAGGCATTGCCCCAAAACAGTTGCCCGGCATAGACCCGCGTGGTTTGCGCATTCCAGTCGTCGTGCTTAATGATGTCTGTGTTGATGGGGGCTTCTGCTTTCTTGTTTTTGGAATAGTGAGTTAATTCTGAAAATCTCCATAGAACAAAACCTTTTGATCTAAGGAGATTATCAATGTCTGCGAATAAGGGTTGTTCAAGATACATGGGGTTGAACATAACCTCGACCTGTATGCAGCGTATCTTGGGTAAGAATTCTCCCGCACCTTGTAATACGTCAAAATCCGATCCTTGGGTGTCGGTTTTCAGATAGTCAATCGTGTCGATACCCTTTTCCTTGGCCCAATCGTCCAGTCTGCGTACATGGATTTTTGTTTTTCCTGTTTCGATCTGGCAATGAAATGCGGCGTAGTTTGAATTTAGCCATGGATCGGGCTGAAAAATTGAGCTGCACGCAGGGTTGGCGGTCAGGTACAGGTTTTTTTCGCCGTTATCCCGGCCTAGTGCAATGGGTATGGCGGTAATATTCGACGAAGAATAATGGGTATTGAGACGTTGGCATTCGTCGTCGTCGGGGTCGAAGCCGAAAATGGTGAAGTTTTCGGCTTCGGCTAAAAAGTCCTCGGCAAAGTCCCAGCGGCAGCCAATGTCAAGAGCAATGATTTTTCTGTCAAGCATGGTTTTTATAGATGGTGAATTTCATGGGATTCCACTGTGAACCGACAAAAGTGTATTTGTCCATATTGATGACTTCAAAAATAAACTCCTTTTCTCTCCATTCGTAATTGCCGGAAAGATGGTTGTCATTGCTGTGAAGGGCAATGACTACGGAATAGGAGTCTGTACCGAAGTTCATGGCAAAATCAACGTCGATGGTGTAGGTGGAGTCTGGTTCCGGGGATTCGATGATTTGCCGGGTGTGGAAGGTATTGGTGCCAAACATCATCTGACCAAGTCTGTCTTTGATGCCGCAGCCCATCACCAGGTTGGGCAGAGGTTTGTTGACCCGGATGGTGGCGCGCAGGGTTGCCATCTCGCCCACGGCGAAGCGGGTCGCTGGTATACCTTCCGCGTTGCTGAGGGTGATGGAAATGAATTCGGCCTCTTTGGTGCCGGAGGCGAGTGCCACGCTACCATCGTCGGCGCGACCCATGACAATTTGCTGATCCTGATGCGCAGCCAAGGTTGCATTGTAGTAGTTCAGGACATCTTCAGGCGCGCCATCCTGTGTTGCGATGCCTTTTTCCAGCAGGATGGCGCGATTGCAGACCGCAAGAATGGCACCGTGGTCATGTGAAACCAACAACAGGGTGCTTCCCTGCTGTTGAAATTGGCGGATGCGGTCAAAGCTTTTGTGCTGGAAGTAGGCATCGCCGACGGAGAGCGCCTCATCGACGATGAGGATTTCCGGTCGCCAGGCGGTGGCGGCGGCGAAGGCAACGCGCATTTGCATGCCGCTGGAATAGGTGCGCACGGGTTGGTCAAAATATTCGCCGATTTCGGCGAAGGTCTCGATGTCGCCGATGGCCGCGTCGATTTGCTCGCGGCTGTAGCCCATCAGGCCGGCGGTATGGTAGGCGTTTTGTCTGCCGGTCAAATCCGGGTGAAAGCCCATGCCCAACTCCAGAATGGCGGCAATGCGTCCGCGCAGGGTGATCTGACCCGTGCTGGGTTTGAGGGTGCCGGTCATGATCTTGAGCAGGGTGCTTTTGCCCGCGCCGTTTTGACCGACGATGCCGATGGCTTCGCCGGGCTGGATGCTGAAGCTGATGTTTTGCAGCGTCCAGTGTTCTTCGCGCGGCTTGAGCGGCAGGCCGAACCAGGAGAGTACGCGCCGCCATTCGCCGCCGTAGGTTCGGTAGGCTTTACCGATGTTCTGTACTTCGAGCACGGGCTTGGTCAGCATTATTCGGCCACTCTTGGGTAGGTTGTGCGGGAATGGCGGAGCGGGACGGGACGGCAATAGAGTGTGCTGTTCCGCGAGGCCATGCTTCTTGATTCTGGATTCCTCACCGGAGCACATTCGCGGCCAAGGCCGCTCCTACGGGGCATGTGCAGGGGCGGGCTTGCCCGCGAAGGATTTCGCATTCGGCAAGACCCATTCGCGGCCAAGGCAGGGTGGATGGCGGTATGAAACTCAATGGCGTGCATGATGATTCTTCGTTTGCGAGGCTCGAATTTAAAGCACGTCCGCCATATCTTCACCCGCACGGCGGTACAAGAACAAGGCAAGCGCAAGGCTACCCAAGGCGAGGAGTAGCGGGTAGATGAGTGGCTCAAAATCGGGCGCCTTGTCATAAACCAGTACGTTCTGGTAGCCCATGACGATGCCGGTCATGGGGTTGAGCATGAACCACTCACGCGCCATGTCGGGAAACATGTGCAGGGTGTAGACCACCGGGGTGAGCCAGAACCAGAATTGCAGCACGATGGGTATGACCTGGCCGACATCGCGCATAAAAACGTTGATGACCCCCAGGCTCAGGCCAAGACCGATCGCCAGCACAAGGGTCAGTAGCATCAAAACAGGAAGCCAGAGAATCACCAGGCCGGGGATATGCCCGAGCAGGCCGAAGACCATCAGAATGGCGGCAAAGAGCAGAAAATTGGTGAAAACAGCGCTGCCGCTGACGATCAAGGGCAAGGCCAAGCGGGGAAAGGCCATTTTTTTCAACAAATTGCCATTGTCGATGAAAACGCTGAGGCAGCGACCCAGCACTTCGGCGAACAACGACCAGGCGAGCATGCCGGCCATGAGATAGATCGCGTAAGCATACGGGTTGTCGATACCGGGCAGTTTGACGGCGAGGACGTTGGATAGGATCAAGGCGTAGATGGCGACCTGCGCCAGCGGGTGCAAGACCATCCACAGGCCGCCGATACGGCTGCGGGCGAATTTGGTTTGGAATTCATTTTTGATCGAGCTAAAAATGAAATGGCGGTAATGCCATAAGGCGAGCAGGTGGCTTTTCATCTTCCGCCCCGGATCAAGGTTTCGATTTCGACAACATGGCGTTGGACGGCTTTGGCATCCCCCCGCGTTTCCACGTTCAGGCGTAGTAGCGGTTCGGTATTGGATCCGCGCAGGTTGAAGCGCCAGTCGGGAAATTCGAGGCTGATGCCGTCGGTACGATCGAGGGCTGGAGTGGTGCTGTGTGCTGTTCCCCTCTCTCCCAAGCCCTCCCCCGCCAAGGGGGAGGGGGCTACATCCGTCGCGGTTTCAGTCGGTTCTGGCGTGGGGAGGTAGTGCATGAGAACGCGCTCAATCGCACTGTTTACATCCTCCACGCGATAGTTGATCTCGCCGCTGCACGGGTAGGCGGCCATGCGCTCGTCCACCAGTTCGGCCAGGGTTTTTCCGCTTGTGCCGATCAGCTCGGCGATCAGCAGCCAAGGAATCATGCCGCTATCGCAATAGGCGAAGTCACGGAAGTAATGGTGGGCGCTCATCTCGCCGCCATAGATGGCGTCCTCCAGTCGCATCCGTTCCTTGATGAAGGCATGGCCGGTCTTGGACTGGATGGGGTGGCCGCCGGCCTGCTGAACCTGGTCGATGGTGTTCCAGGTCAGGCGCGGGTCGTGAATGATTTTGCCGCCCGGATCCTTGGCGAGCATGACTTCGGCCAGCAGGCCGACCAGGTAGTAGCCTTCGATGAAGCGCCCCGTGTGATCGAACAAAAAGCAGCGGTCGAAGTCGCCGTCCCATGCGATGCCAAAATCTGCGCCATGTTCCATGACCGCGTTGGCGGTGAGGCTGCGCATTTCGGGGAGCAGGGGGTTGGGGATGCCGTTGGGGAAGTGGCCGTCGGGCGCGTCGTTGATGAAGATGACTTCGCAGGGCAGGCGGGCGGCTAGTAGGTGCATGGCCAAGCCTGCCGTGCCATTGCCGGGGTCGGCGACGATTTTCAGCGGCTTGAGGGCGCTGGGGTTGATGTAGTTGAGTAGGTGCTGGATGTAGGCGGATTTGTTGCGGTCGGTGGTGGTTGTGGCAGAAGACTTCAGCGTGGTCTCCCCTTCTCCCCAGACATCCCCCGCGAGGGGGGAGGGGGCTAAATCCATGAGGGCAGATGCGCGGTCGCGGATGGCGAACAGGCCGGTGTCGCCGCTGATCGGGCGCGACCCTTGGCGCACCAGCTTCATGCCGTTGTAGCCCTTGGGGTTGTGGCTGGCGGTGACCATGATGCCACCGCCTACGCCTTGCGCTTCGCGGTGAAAGGTCTGGAAGTAGACTTCTTCCGTGCCGCACAGGCCGATGTTAATGACGTTCACGCCGCCGTCGCGCAGGCCGTGCATGAGCGCCTCGGCCAGCATGGGGCTTTCGAGGCGGGCATCAAAACCGACGATGACCGCTCCGGGCTGGATTTCATCGGCATAGGCGCGGCCAATGCGCCAGGCCAGCTCCTCGTTCAGTTCTTCGGGAACCTTGCCGCGTATGTCATAGGCCTTGAAGCTGCTCAGGTTCATTGCAACGTGTCCATGGGGGCGGTAGGAGCGGGCTTGCCCGCGAAGCCTTCAATGTGCGGTTTTTCGCGGGCAAGCCCGCTCCTACAGGAAGGCATTTGGCCTGATGGGATATTGGGTTTCATATGCTCAGGCGCGTCCATAGGTGTCTTCCAGGCGCACGATGTCATCCTCGCCCAAGTAATCGCCGCTTTGCACTTCGATCATCACCAGGTCGATCACGCCGGGGTTTTCCAAGCGATGCACATGCCCCGCCGGGATGAAGGTGGATTCATTGGTGTTGAGCAGGAAGATGTTGTCGCCATTGGTAACGCGCGCCATACCGGTGACCACGATCCAGTGCTCGCTGCGGTGGTGGTGCATTTGCAGGGAGAGCTTCGCGCCGGGTTTGACTTCGATGCGCTTCATTTTGAAGCGCTCGCCCTCTTCGAGCACGGTGTAGCTGCCCCAGGGACGATGCGCGGTGCGGTGCAGGCGGTGTGCGTCGTGGCCTTGCAGCTTGAGCTTCTGCACGATGTTTTTTACTTCCTGCGCGCGCTCGCGGTGGGCGATGAGCAGGGCATCCGGGGTATCGACGATGATGAGATCATGTACACCGACGGTGGCGGTCAGACGCTCGGGGCTGTGGATGTAGCAGTCGTGGCTGTCGTGCAGCAGGGCTTCACCCTCGACGCGATTGCCCTGGGCATCGGCCTCGCTGAGAGCGCTGAGGGCATTCCACGAGCCGATGTCGTTCCAGCCGATGTCGCAGGGTACGACCGCGACGCGCTTTGAGCGCTCCATTAGGGCGTAATCGAGCGAAATGTCGGGCACGGCGGCGAAGTCTTCCATGCTCATTTCGGTGAGACGCAGACGTTGTCCCGTGGTCTGTTGCGCACCCTGCATGGCGATCTCGATACTGCGCAGGACTTCCGGGGCGTGCTGGCGCATTTCATCGAGCAGAGTGGCGGCCTTGAAACAGAACAGGCCGGCGTTCCAGGAGTGGCGACCGCTGGTCACGTATTCCTGGGCGCGCTCCAGTGAGGGTTTTTCCACAAAGCGGCACACGGCGAAGGCGGGCTGGCCGTTGCGGGTGGGAAGGTTCGCCGATTCGGCTTCGATATAGCCAAAGCCGGTTTCCGGATAGTCCGGGCGGATGCCAAAAGTGACGAGCCAGCCGTCGCTGGCGAGTTCGCAGGCCGTATCGACGGCCTTGGCGAAGGCCTGTTCGTCAGCGATCAGATGGTCGGCGGCCAATACCAGCATCAGTGTCTCGCCGCCGTGGGTTTGTGCGATGTCCAGCGCGGCAGCAGCGACCGCGCCGGCGGTATTGCGCGCCAGCGGTTCGAGAATGAATTCGAGGGGGAGCGTTGCCCGATTGACCTGGCGGTATTCGTCTTCGCTTTTGAAATACAGCTCGCGGTTGGTGACGGTGAGCACGCTTTCCGCGCCGGTCAGTGCGGCGGCGCGCAGAAAGGTTTTTTGCAGCAGGCTTTGTCCATCGGCCAGGCGCAGGAAGGGCTTGGGATGCGCCTCGCGCGACACAGGCCACAGGCGGCTGCCGCTGCCGCCGGAGAGGATGACGGGGATGAGCATGGTTATTCCTTGGTATTCGCGCACGACGTTGTTCGGGATGCGCATGGAGTCAGGGCGTGGATGATGACAAATATAAGCAGTGGAGCCAAGTACAACAGAGCACGATTAAGCAGGGTTCCGTCGATGATGAAGGGTAAAACACGCGGAGAGGCGAAACTTAGACTGAACGCGGCAAGCGCGCTGAGCAGGCTTAGATTGAGTGCCAGCAGCATGGGGTTGAGCGGTTTCTGGCGTAGCAGACGGAGCAGCAGCATAAGCCAGGCCAGGGCAGCAAGCCCCCAAAGCATGTGCCATGAGCCGAGAATAAAAAGATGAAATAGCATGGGTTCGGCAATGCGCTGGAGGTCGGGTGCAAGATAACCCAGGCCAGGGAGGCTGAGTTGTCCGGATTGCCATGTTATCTCGCCAAGCAAGGGGAGGTGCAGCTGATTGTCGGCAAGGTTGAAGCCGAGTACAAAAACAAGGCCGAGGATGATTGTGCTGCTTGAGATGAGCCGTCGCTTTTGCGGCAGGGCGGTAAGCATTGTCCAGAGGAGGAGCGGCGAGGCGCTGGCCAGCAGGAGCAGCCAGACCTGATGCTTGATGAGCGGCAGGCTGATAAGGCCAAGCAGGATGAGAGGCAGCGCAGCGCGCTGGCGTGTGCCGATCCAGAGCAGTAGCCCCAGGATAAGCTGGCTGTAAGCCAGGGTGAGCCATAAGTCGGCATAACCTGCAAGAGCGACCTGGCTGTTGAGAATGGGCAGGGAAAGCAGTAACCATGCGCCGCTGACAGCCAGCCATACGGGGGTATGGGTGCTGCGCAGTGCGCCGTAAAGCGTGAAGCCAAGCGCGATAGCCGCACCTAACCACGGCAGGTTGACCAGCGCATCGTCCCAGCGTCCGAGGGCGAGGGCGGCCCAGAGGTGGATAAGTGAAACGAGGGGAGGATAGTGGGCGGCTTCGCTCTCGTAACTTCCTTGGGGCGCGCTTAGCCAAACATCGCTGTGGACATAGGGCGCGAGTTGTCCAAGGTAAAACCATGTTTTGGCGCGCTCGGCCCAGATGACCCAGGCATCCCACGCAGGCATGGCCTGGTGGGTGTTTTCGATGCCCAGGCTGGTTAGGCGCAGGGCGATCAACACGAGAAGAATGCCGATGAGCAGTTTTTGCCACAGGGGCGTGGAAAGACGGGGTGGGCGAGCGTGATGCCAGGGCTTCACCCAGAATAGCGCGGCAAAAAAAAGCGCCAGCCAAAGTCCAAGGATGAGCCAAAATAGGAAGCTGCCACTGAGTTTCTCACTCAGCCAAAGCATGGTGGTGGAAAGCAGCATACCCAGCAGGTAGCCTGCGCCCAGTGATTGTGCCCAGTGACTGTGCCCAGTGACTATTGATCCGGCCTGAGTGAGCCGTGAATGGACGGTAGGAGCGGGCTTGGCCGCGAAGCCTTCAATATACGCTTTTTCGCGGGCAAACCCGCTCCTGCGTTTCATCCATGCGTAGAGCGCAAGGCTGCTCGTCGCCCATGGAAGCAGCAGGGCGAGAATGAGTGTAAGAATGCCGTTCATGGTTTGATTCCTGCGTCTTGCGCCTCGCGCGGCTGGATGGTGAGTACCGTGACAACGGCGAGGCGAGGCTCGACAAGCAATGGTTTGACCTCCAGCGTGTATTCGTCGCTGCTGATTTGATGGTGTGCGAGGTGGGTCGAAAGGTTCTTTTGCGGCAATACCAGAATAAGTGTGTCGCCCGTGCGCAATTCTGGAATGAGCTGGTTTAGGGCTCTGGTTTCGGCGTGGGTGTTGAGGGGTAATAGGGCGTAGCGTAGACGTAAACGCTCAAAGGCTTCGCTGGAAAGGATAAATATACGTGAGCTCACTGGCTGAAGAACGCGGCGGATGCGTTCGGCTTGTACGTCAACGGCGTGAGTGGGTGCGGAGGCGCTGGTGTTCAGGTCTTCGCCATGTTCGAGCCAAAGATCGCGCTGCCAGCGCAGGTCAAGCACGCTCCAGATGAATAGAATCATAAGTGCCAGCGCGGTAAGTCGCGTGCTGGGGGTAAGGCGTTTGCGCGTGAAGCCCCAGCCGATCAGCAGGCTCAGGCTGAGCCAGAGCAATCCAGCAAGGGCAGGGGAGGCGATGTAGGATGCCTTTTCACCGCCGACGATAAAGTGCGCGGAATAAATATTGAGCCCTTCGCGGCTCATCCATGCCCGCCATAGGGATTGATGCGCTGTTCTTAGCTTGTCGATGGATAGCGCGCCAGGGCGAGGCTCAAGATCAATGCGCAGGATGCTGCTGCCTTCCTGGCGTTCGCCCTGGAAAATAATTTGCACCTCGCTTAGTACGCTGTTCAATGAATGGGTCAGCGTGATCGGGAAGGCAATGTGCTCCGCGCTGCCTTCGGGGCTTGCCTTGAAGTCAAGGGTTGTGCCGTCGCTTAATGTAGCCTTGATGAGCGTGTTCGCGGGTTGAAGCCGGGTGCCGCTCAGGCTGAAATAAGCATAGTGTTCAAGTGAGGTATTTGCAGGGATTGGAGTTAGTTTGAGTCGAAGTGATGTTGGGCTTTTTTGCAGGATGCTGATCTGTGAAGGTTCCCATTGAATGGGTGTATGCAGGCCGCGCAGGCTGATGGCGCTTGCCAGAATGGCCTGGGTTGCGATAAAACCAATCACAAGGGCGAGGACAAGAGGTAAGGCGCTGTTACGAGCTGGGCGCTTGGTGTGCAGCATGTTGATTGGGTATGGGTGCGTGGTATGGATGCAGAGGGATTATGCCCGAATCATTTGCGTTTTTGAGGCATAAAAAAACCGGTCAGTGACCGGTTTCTCTGTTAAACACGCAAGACTGTTATCAGGCCATGGCCTTGATGTTGCTGTTCAGACGGCTTTTGGCGCGCGCTGCGGTGTTGCGGTGCAGGATGCCTTTGTTGACCATGCTGTCGATGATGGGCTGGGCTTCTTTGTAGGCGACTTGTGCAGCGGCCTTGTCGCCACCCCAGATGGCTTTCAGGGTTTTCTTGATATAGGTGCGCACACGTGAGCGCAGTGCAACGTTACGAATGCGGTTTTTTTCGTTTTGACGGATGCGCTTTTTAGCGGATGCGTTATTGGCCACGGCGGCTCTCCTAGGAATTCGGGGTATCTAAAATGAGGCGGGCATTATGCCTTTATTGTGTGTGCTGTCAACTGGTTATTGCTTGCTCGCCTGGGATACATGACGCTCATGGTTCCCGATGGATGTGTTCTGGATATGACTCCGTTGGATTCTCGGACGGATGGTGGGTCGCTCGGGTGCAATCCGGGAGTGCTGGCGCGAGTGTTCCCGGATTGCGCTTTGCTTCATCCGAGCCAGGTTCTCTGCTTGTCGATCTGGAGGTTTGGGGTACATTGGACGGATGAGTCAATGTGCAAATGGTCTGGAAAGTGTGGTGGTACAGGTCGCGGTCAATGCTCCTGTGCGCGGCGTATTTGATTATCGTGCGCCTGCGCATGGCGCATGGTGTTTGCCGGGCTGCCGGGTGCGGGTGCCATTGGGTCAAAGTGAGCGTTTGGGTGTGGTGCTTGGCGTGGTGTCGGTGTCTGTTGAGGGTGAATTAAAAGAGCTGCTTGAAGTCTTGGATGTCGAGCCCTTGCTGGATGCGCATGATTTGCGTCTGGGGCAGTGGTTGGCGGGGTATTATCACGCGCCTTTGGGTGAGGTTTTGGCGCTGATGTTGCCGGGGACTTTGCGTGCGGGTATGGCGTGTGAGCCGCTCGGGACGCACGGTTGGCGATTGCTGGAGGGAGTCGAGCCTGTGGCGAAGGGAGTGCGGCAAGTGCAGGTTTTACAGCAGCTTGCAGCACATCCGCAGGGCGTGGCGGACGCGGATGTGCGTGGGATGTCCGCTGTATTGCGCAGATTGCAGCAACGTGGCTGGGTTGAGCCTTGTGTCTTGTCTGCTGCGCCGCGAGCCTTGCCGCAACAGGTCGCCGCATGTCCGGTGGGTTTGCTGTTGAATGGACAGCAGGTTGCGGCGCACGAGGCGATCAGTGCCAAACTTGGGCAATTTGCGGCGTTTTTGCTGCACGGGATTACCGGTAGCGGCAAGACCGAGGTGTATTTGGCGGCGATGGCTGCGGCTTTGCAGCGGGATTTGCAGGTGTTGGTGCTGGTGCCGGAGATTGCCCTGACCCCACAGATGGTTGCGCGTTTTGCGATGCGTTTTAGTCCGTTGGGCGCAGATGCCCTGGTGGTTTTGCATTCGGCGATGAGCGCCAAGGCGCGCGAACAGGGCTGGCAAGCGGCACAATCCGGTCGGGCGCGGATCGTGATGGGGACGCGCTCGGCGGTGTTGACCCCGATGCCGCGCTTGGGCTTGATTGTGGTGGACGAGGAGCATGATGTCTCGTACAAACAGCAAGAGGGCTGGCGCTACCATGCGCGGGATGTGGCCTTGGTGCGCGCGCAACAGCGCGGGATTCCGGTGGTGCTCGGTTCGGCCACGCCTGCGCTGGAAACCTTGGCGCGCGCACGGCTGGGGCGTTGTCAGTTATTGCGTTTGACCGAGCGGGCGGGCGGGGCGCGTGTGCCGCGCATCGAATTGCTGGACGTGCGCAAGCGAGCGCTGCGGGAAGGGCTATCAGCGCCCTTGCTGGAGCGGATGCGCACGCATTTGCTCAATGGCGGGCAGGTGCTGCTGTTTTTGAATCGGCGGGGTTTTGCGCCTCAGCTTGTGTGTCATGCCTGCGGTCATGTGGAGTCTTGTCACCAATGTTCCGCGCCGATGACGGTACATCACGCGCGTGCGCGTCTGGTTTGTCACCATTGCGGCGCTGAGCGCGCTCTGCCGCGTCAATGTCCGGCCTGTGGTTCAAATGATTTGATGATGCCTGGGCAGGGGACGGAGCGGCTGGAAATGAGCTTGCATGGGCTGTTTCCGGAGTTTGCGCTTGAGCGGATTGACCGCGATACCACGCGGCGCAAGGGCGTACTGGAGGATAAATTGGCGCGGGCGCATTCGGGCGAGGCGCGAATTTTGCTGGGTACGCAGATGTTGGCCAAGGGGCATGATTTTCCCGGCGTGACCCTGGCGGTAATCCTGGATGCAGATAGCGGCTTGATGAGTAGCGATTTCCGTGCACCGGAGCGTTTGGTGCAGCTGATTGTGCAGGTGGCGGGGCGCGCGGGACGGGCGGATAGGCCGGGCGAGGTGCTGATTCAAACCCACCAGCCGGAGCATCCTTTGTTACAGTCCTTATTGCACGGCGGCTTTGATCGTTGTGCCGAGTTGCTGTTGCGTGAGCGTGAGCAGGCGCGTTTGCCGCCGTTTGCCCATTTGGCTTTGTTACGTGCCGAGGCTCGGGATGCAGCGAAAACGCAGGCCTTTCTTGCGCGTTGTGCGCTGTTTTTCAAGGATGAAAGCATGGAGGCGATACAGGTGTGGGGGCCTGCGCCTGCGCCGCTTGCGCGCCGTGCGGGGCGCTTTCGCTTTCAGCTTTTATTGGTCAGCACGCAACGTGCGCCGCTGCATCGTGGTTTGCAGCACCTTCATGCCGCGCAGCAAGAGTGGGGCGAGCGGCGTGGGGTGAAGTGGTCGCTGGATATTGACCCTCAGGAGATGGGGTAGGCTTATCTTGTTCTCCCTACAAAACATTCGATGGCCTCATGCTGTTAGAATGCCGCCTCATTGTGATTTTTGATGTGTGGATTGTTGTGAAAGATCAGTTAGAGCGCCTGTTGTTGTCTACCCTTGAATCTTTGCGTGCCGAAGGTTTGGCTGTGCCAGACGGCGTTCAGCCGCAACTGGTGCGCGCTAAAGATCGCGTCCACGGTGATTTTGCCTGCAATATCGCCATGCAGCTTGCCAAGCCTTTGGGGATGATGCCGCGTGCGTTTGCCGAGCGCTTTGTGGCCGCGTTGCCGCAGGCGGCCTTTCTGGAAAAAGTGGAGATTGCAGGCCCTGGCTTCATCAACTTCTATGTGCGTGAGTCGGCGGTGTTTGATGTGGTGCGTCAGGTGCTGGCCTTGGGTGAGCGCTATGGGCATTCGGCGCATGGGGCGGGCAAGAAGGTGATGGTGGAGTTTGTGTCCGCCAACCCCACAGGCCCGCTGCATGTCGGGCATGGGCGCGGCGCGGCGTATGGCGCGGCGGTGGCGGATCTGCTGGCGGCGGTGGGTTTTGATGTACACCGCGAGTATTACGTCAACGATGCCGGGCGGCAGATGCACATTCTGGCCACTTCGGTGTGGTTGCGTTATCTGGAGCTGTGCGGCGCGTCATTGGTGTTTCCGTCGAATGGTTACAAGTCCACCGGCTATATTTATGACATTGCGCAAAAGCTGCGTGATGCGCATGGCGATGCTTTCAGCGCGCCGATTGAACGGGTTTTTGCCGCGATTCCGGCGGACGCGCCGCAGGGCGGCGACAAGGATGTGCATATCGACGCGCTGATTGAGCGGGCGCAGGCGCTGTTGGGCGAGATGCGCTATCGCGAAGTGTTCGATCTTGGCTTGAATCTGATCGTGGAAGATATTCGCCAGGACTTGGGCGAGTTTGGCGTGCGCTTCGAGGGCTGGTATTCCGAGCGCGGCCTGATGGAACGCGGTGCGGTGAATCGCGCCATCGAACAACTGCGTGAACGTGGACATATTTTCGAGCAGGAGGGGGCGCTGTGGTTCCGCTCCACCGCCTTTGGCGACGACAAGGATCGCGTGGTGCAGCGCGCCAATGGTCAAGTGACCTATTTCGCCTCGGATATCGCCTATCACATGGAAAAATTCGAGCGCGGCTTTGAGCGCGTGATCGACGTGTGGGGCGCGGATCATCACGGCTATGTCACGCGGGTCAAGGCGGCGCTGACTGCGCTGGGTTATGACGCTTCCAAGCTGGATATTTTGCTGGTGCAGTTCGCCATTTTGTATCGCGGCGGTGAACGGGCGCAGATGTCTACCCGCTCCGGTGATTTCGTGACGCTGCGTGAGTTGCGCAGCGAGGTCGGTTCAGATGCAGCGCGCTATTTTTATGTGATGCGCAAGAGCGAACAGCATTTGGACTTTGACCTTGATTTGGCGAAAAGCCAGTCCAACGATAACCCCTTGTATTATGTTCAGTATGCCCATGCGCGGGTGTGCAGCGTGATGCGTCAGTTGGAGAGCAAGGGTCTGATCCACGATCAGGCGCGTGGCGAGGCAGGCGTTGAGTGTCTGCAAGAACAGGCTGAGGCTGAGCTGGCGCGCCTGATCGGTCAGTTCCCTGAATTGGTGCAGCGCGCGGCTTTGGCGTGTGAACCGCATCAACTGGTACATTATCTGCGCGAGCTGGCGGGCGCGTTTCATAGCTACTACAACGGTCATGTATTTTTGGTCGAAGATGAACGCCTGCGTGATGCGCGTCTGAATCTGATTCTGGCCACGCGCCAGGTTTTGTGTAATGGTTTGAACCTGTTGGGCGTGTCAGCGCCCACAAGCATGTAATCGAGGAGTAGTCGTTCATGGCACGAGCACCGCAGGCGGCGCGCAGGCGATCATCATCCCCTTCCCCGTCGGTGCCGACTGGGCTGTGGGTCATGATCGGTGTGGTGATTGTGTTGTTTATAGGTATTTTGCTCTGGCTGGGTTCACGTCCTGAACAGCCGCCCAGCGCCGCAAAAAACCTGCCATTGCAAGCGCCTGCCAAAACAACAAGCCCGGAACCGAAGGCGGTACAAAAAGATGTGCGTGAAGTGCGTACAGAAGACGCTGGCAAAGTCGCCAAGCCGGCCGTTCCGCCCCCGCCACGCTACGATTTTTACCAGATGCTGCCAGAACAAAGCGTGGGCGCGAAAGTTGCGCCTCCGCCTGCGCAAGAAAGCAAGGCGCCGCCTCCTGTGGCACCTACGGACATTCCGCCTGCCAAGGTGACTGTGCCGCCTGAAGCCGTAAAAGAGGTCGCGTCATTGCCGCCCGCGACGGATAAAGCCAAGGTTGCACCTGTTAGCGCTCCACAAGTCACGCTTCAGATCGGCTCATTCCGTCGTTATGAAGAAGCTGATCGGCGCAAGGCGGAATTGGCCTTGCTTGGCTACAATGCGAGCGTGCAGGCGGCAAACGTGAATGGTGAGACTTGGCACCGGGTGAAAATCGGTCCATTGCCGGATGCTGAAGCGCGCAAGCTGCGTGATCGCCTCAAAGCGGTGGGCATGAACCCGATGCTTGTCAAAGGCAGCTAGATTTTTTTTCCGAGCGCCCACATGCGGGTATTGATCCTTGCCTGAATGAACCGTGAAGGAACGGTAGGCGCGGGCAAGCCCGCTCACTTCAAGATATATTCGTGTCGCATCAATAGGACGTGCGCAAGCTGGCGGTTTTCACGCACTGGAGAGGGGGGCGAACCATGTTTTGCGTAAGTTCTGATTGAAACTTCGCATTCATCGTTTCGCCATGTCAAAGTCATGTTTTGGTAGTGAAATGGTCAAAATTCCACAACGGAGCTTCGATTTATGCTCACTTACCGTAGCGTGTTTATTTCCGATGTCCATCTTGGTACGCGTGATGCGAAGGTGGATTACCTCATTGATTTTTTGTCCCATGTGCAATGCGAGCGTTTGTATCTTGTGGGCGACATTATCGACGTGTGGAAAATGCGCTCCGGTGGCTGGCGTTGGCCGCGCATCAAGCACGAGCTGATTCAACTTTTGCTCAAGCGTGCCAACGAAGGCGTGGAAATTATCTACGTCCCCGGCAATCACGACGAAGCTGTGCGCTACCTCGGTCAAGGCGAAGCTTTTGGGGTCAAGATTTTGCCAGAGCTCGTTCATCAAGGCGCCGATGGCCGCCGTTGGCTGGTGGTGCATGGCGACGGTTTTGATGCGGTACTGCACTGCAACCCCTTGATGCGCTGGGTCGGCGACATGGGCTATGAATTGCTCATGCGCCTGGCGCGGATCACGCATGGCCTGCGCCGCATCATGGGTCGCCCCTACTGGTCGCTGGCCGCAAGCGTCAAAGGCAAAATGAAAAACGCCATGCAGTACGTCGAGCAATACGAACAGGCCGCTCATACTCATGCACGCGAACACGGCTTTGATGGCATTATCAGCGGGCATATTCACCATGCACGCCTGCGCGAAGTCGATGGTGTAACCTATGCCAACTGCGGCGACTGGGTGGAAAGTTGCACTGCGCTGGCGGAAGATGCCAGTGGAAAGTTCCATTTGCTGCACTGGGCGCGCGATCATCTGCAGCTATTGGATGGCGTGCGAACAGGGCGTATTGCGACGCATGTACCTGCTGATACCGAGTTAGTCACCACCGCGTAAAAACACAATGAGTAGCCCGGATGAAGCGAAGCGCAATCCGGGGTGTGTCGTACCGAGCGTGAGGTTTGCCCCGGATTTGCATCCGGGCTACGGGTGTCGCCTTTGCGCATTTAAACACTTTGTGGCCTATCGTCTGCTAGACTTCCACGCATCTGATCTGGAGGTCGCCTCATGGCTCCGCAACACGCTTACACATCGCATTACACCGCTGATGAATACCTCGCCTTCGAGAGCGAAAACGCTGAAAAGCACGAATACATCAATGGTGAAATTTACGCCATGGCGGGCGCGTCGGATGCGCATGTCACGGTGAGTTTGAATGTTGCAGCCGCGCTTAAAAACCATCTGCGTAATACCCCCTGTCGCAGTTTCATTGCCGATATGAAACTGCATGTGCGGGAAACGGATGCCTATTTTTACCCGGATGTTTTCGTCACCTGCAAGGATACTTTCCCGCCGCGCGGAAATATCAAAACCGACGCGACCCTGATTGTCGAAGTGCTATCGCCCTCCACCGAAGCCTATGATCGTGGCGTGAAGTTCGCCCACTATCGTTATTTATCCGGTTTGCAAGAATACCTGCTGATTGATATTCAAACCCGCACCGTTGATCTCTACCGCAAAGGCGAAGATGGTTTGTGGGTTTTGCATCCTTACCAAGCCAAAGACACGCTGGAGCTGGCCAGCGTAGGGCTGAGCCTGCCGATTGAGGAGATTATTTTTGAAGATGTTCATCAAGGAGAGTGAACATGGAAAATCAGCAGGCTTTTATCGTTTTTGGCGCGCCGCAAATCGAGCAGGCAGACATTGATGAAGTCGTGAACAGTATGCAGGCTGCTTGGCTCGGAACCGGCCCCAAGGTTGCACGCTTTGAGCGAGAGTTTGCCCACTACAAGGGGCTTCCGTCCGACCACGTTGCCGCAACCAACTCCTGCACGGCGGCGCTGCACATCAGCATGATTGCAGCGGGTTTGGGGCCTGGAGACGAAGTCATCACCACCGCGCTAACCTTCTGCGCCACGGTGAATGCCATTATCCACACGGGAGCGACACCTGTGCTGGTGGATGTTGAGCCAGGCAGCATGAATATGGATCCGCGCGCGGTCGAAGCGGCCATCACCAAGCGTACTCGCGCCATTATCCCGGTGCATTTTGCAGGGCGAGCATGTGATATGGATGCCATCATGGCCATTGCCCGCAAGCATCAGCTCAAAGTGATCGAAGATTGTGCCCACGCCATCGAAAGTGAATACCACGGACAGAAAACCGGAACCTTCGGCGATTTTGGTTGTTTCAGCTTTTACGCCACCAAAAATATCACCACAGGTGAAGGCGGCATGGTCGTGGCGCAAGATGAGCATGATATTGCCCGTATAAAAGTGCTTGCCCTGCATGGCATGAGCAAAGATGCCTGGCATCGTTTCGGCGATGAGGGCTACAAACATTACCTCGTCACCGAAGCGGGGTTCAAGTACAACATGATGGACATCCAGGCCGCCATTGGCATTCACCAACTGGAGCGCATCGAACACAACTGGCAAAAACGCCAGACGCTATGGGACACCTATCAGCAAGCCTTTGCCGGGCTTCCTTTGACCCTTCCGCAAGACGCTGAAGCCGATACCCGCCATGCCTACCATCTTTATACCCTTTTGATGGATGAAGCGCGTACAGGGCTTGGCAGGGATGCCTTTCTTGAGCGCATGACCCGGGCAGGGGTTGGTGTGGGCGTTCACTACTTGAGTATTCCTGAGCACCCCTACTACCAGCAGCGTTTTGGCTGGAGACCGGAGGATTATCCAAATGCCATGCGCATCGGGCGAGAGACCGTTAGTCTTCCGTTGTCGGCCAAACTAAATGACTCGGAGATTGCGCGTACTATTGCAGCGGTAGATCGTGCGCTGCACGGCAAGAGTAGGTTGTGAGCAGCGGCGTGACTTTGCATCAGGTTTAATGCGTTTGAAATACGTCCGCGTGCGCAATTTTCTAGTTTTGCTTGGTTCCAATCTTGCCGCCAAAGGCGCGTGGTTTGTTTCGATCGTTCTCTTGATGAATTATTTGGAACCCGCAGCATTCGGTCTGTTGGCCTCACTGTGGGCGATTGGTGCTGTGGCGGCCGGTTTTTCAGATGTCGGTGTGGGGCAAGTATTACTGCGCGATGGCGCAAGGGAGCCGGGCTTGGCTCGCTCCATAGCACGAAAAACCTTGGTATTGCAAATCGTGCTCTCACTGATTTTGTTTGGCATCGTAACTGCGAGTGCACTGACATGGCTTCCCTCTCCTGGGCTGGATGACATCACACGCGTGACGGTCTTTGCCTTGTCTATCGCCACTATGTTGATGGATCGGTTCAGTGCGTTGTTTACGGTCTTCAGTCAATTATCGGGAGACTATCGCCGGATCTCCTTATATCGGAGCGTTTATTTTCTGTGCTTGCTCGGTAGCTTCACCGTCGCCATGGATGCGCAGGTTGGGCTTGATGGAATAGCGCAACTGTACTTTGTCTGGACAGTTGTTTTTACCTGTTTGATGGCTTGGTTGACGTGGAGGGCGCTACCGTACTCCACTCAAACGACGAACGAGTCCATGTTGAGTCTTGCGCGTCAAGGATTCTGGTTTTTGGGCAACACGGGACTGTCGATAGCCTATGGTCGGATTGAGGTGGTTTTATTGGGTCTGTTCGGCTTCATGGCTTTGGCGGGTGCCTATCATGTGGCCTACCAAATCGTCTTATTGTTTTTTTCCATCCCCGGCATTTTTTTCACGGTGATTTACGCGCGTTTGTACGCCCATCAGGGACATGTAATGGCGGTTCGTGAGGATTTTGTCGACACTTTACGCTGGCTGTCAATCTTTGCCTGGGTGGCAGCTCCACCCATGATTTTGTACACCGGCCAGATGGCTCAGTTGTTGGGTAGTGATGCTTTGGTGGCGCATGCGGATACCCTGCGTGTACTATCCTTGATGATTTGCCTACTACCTGCTGCTGCTGCCCTGGATTTTTTACCTACGCTTGATCTGGCCAAACAGCGTGTATATGCCGAAGCCTCCGGGTTGGGCTTGACGCTTGTGCTTACTATCATCTTGTTGGTATTGGATGCGCCGGAAGCCATCAGCTGGGCGGCGTTGGTCGGCTATATTTGGGCCGTTGGGCTCGCGTATAGGTTTGCAGCATCCAAGAGGGTGCTGATGCCGGCTGATCTGTTGCACGAAACTTGGCGAGTGGCCTGGCCGGCGTTGATCGCGCTAGTGCTTGTACTTAGTCTTCCATGGAGTTGGTGGCAGATTAGTCTTGTTTATTCGTTGCTATTTTTGTTGTTGCTTTTTTTCACCAGGCACCCCGCTGCCACGAAAATGATGGATACTCTGTGCGCTGCCCTCAGACGTTAGGAAATGCCCCATGAAAAATAAAACCGATCACTTTCAGCAGGTGGCTGCGGAATATGACCAGTTGGCAGCGAACGGCCTTTATGCAACCTTGGCTCCTAATAACAAGGGGGGGCGTAAAAGCGAATATGTGAACGCGGTCTTTGATGTCGCGATTCTGTCTCGCTTGCCTGAAATGGGTGTGTGTGGCGCTACACTGGATTTCGGTTGTGGGACGGGTGCGTTCACGCGTGTACTCGCCGCGCGTTGCGCACAGGTTGTTGGGGTTGATGTTTCTAAGCAAATGATCGCTACAGCGACCCATGTTTGTGAAGGTCTGGCAAATGTACAGCTGATGCAAGTTGATGGGACTACCCTGCCTTGTGAGAGCGCGAACTTCAGTTATGTCATTGCACGAGAGTCTTTATGCTATGTTCCTGACGATATGCTTGGAGCGGTTCTGGATGAGATTTTTCGCGTACTCAAGCCAGGTGGACGATTTCTTTGGTTGGAGCAAGTTTCTACCGACCCGTTTTGGCAAGTTCATCCGGGAGCGCCGAACCTTGTCAAACGCGATCCGCATATATTGCGTGAGTATTTGGTACGGCACGGCTTTAACTTGCTGGAACAAAATATCGTGCGTGTCCCGCGTTTTCCATGGATCTATCCTGTGTGGTTTGGTTTGTTGCCACGCTGTTTGATCCCCACGTTAGCCAAATGGGAGGTCGCATGGCATCGCCGCTTTGATCGTCGCCCACGCCGTTGGTGGGACGCGTTGTTTATCGTGGAGCGTCCCCATACATGACCTTGCTTCAGAGTCGTGAGATTGAGCGCTCGCGGTACGCCGAATTTCTTCAGCAGTCAACGCCGAGCGCATTCCACCGTTTGGAGTGGTTGGAGCAGATTGAGCGCGTGTATTCGGTGCATCTTGTTACGCTAGGTCATTTTACTGGGGAAGTATTAGTCGCAGTGACTCCATTGATCCGCAGGCGCATGGGGATTTTCGACCTTTGGGGAAGTCCGATGCGCCAAATTCCTGTGCCGCCGTCTACATCTTTTTGCGTTCCGCAGGAGCAAGGGTGTGAGGCTTGGATCGCTTTGCAGCAATGGGCGAAACATCGGGGGCTGGCTTACCTTCAGGTAACGCTTCCTCCAGGAGCTGAGGTACAGCAAAGTCGTAAGCTTCATATCGAAACGGTCGAAAATATTGAAATTGACCTGCAAAAGCCTCTTGAGCAGCTATGGCAAAATGTTTCGCAATTGCCGAAACGCTGTGTGCGTGGTGCGGTAAGAGGTGGTGTAAAAATTCATTGGAAATTCAATCCAAGGATACTGGACGATCAAGCGCTACTATTGGAGCAAACCTATGCCCAACAGGGGCTTGCACCGAATTTTCCTCTTGGATTTTATCGCGCGCTTCTCGAAAACAGAGACCGGCTTGGATTAAAAATTCTGTGCGCAACTCACAGTGGGCAATGCGTCGCCGTGATATGGGTAATGACAGATAGAGATTGTTGTTATTACTGGGATGCCGCTGCGCTGGACGAAGGTCGAAAACTCAGTGCAAATCATCTGTTGGTGTGGAGCCTGATCCGCTGGGCAAAAAGAAGCGGTTTTAAGACGCTGGATTTTGTCGGTGCGGGCGGTCGAGCAGGGACTAAGCCTGGCATCAAACGCTTCAAAATGTCGATGGGAGGCATAGAAACTTCTCGTCAGGTCATCTTCAAAATGACCCCGTTCATGCACTTGGCATTGAAAGGGTTTCGTCTGATGAACAAGGTTAAAAGTCGCCTTGCATCCAATCTTGGAAAATATCGTAAATCAGCTTCAGGGGGCGGCAACTCGAAGGGAGTCAGCGTCCCCAGCGCAGCGCCGGACGTATGAACCTACCCTTGATGCTTAAGGGAATATCGAAATGGTTGATGTCGTATGCCATGGCTCCCCATTTCTTCTTGAATTGTAGCAACGAAGGTTGGTTGGCAGGCGATGACATGAAGTTGAACTCATGGCATCCCGCATCGCGTGCAAGGGCAATAGCTTCGTTCATAAGCACAAACCCGGGGCGCAGGTGGGCATGGCGATCTTCTAAGCCGCCATGTAAGTAATAGGCAACCCCCTCTCGGTAAGCGGAAATATTGAATCCGCAATATTCGCCCTCTGCGGTTTCGGCGATCAAGGCCACCAGTTCAGGGCAATGTTTAGATGTCTGACAGAGTGCGTGAAAGTAGGCTTCGCTGTAGCGCTTTCTGCCGCCATGGCGCTGCACCGTTTGCAGATACAGGCGGAAAACCTTATTTGCATCATCCAGCGTCGCATGGCGCAACCTCACTCCCTCGCGCTTGGAGCGACGAATTTTGTAGCGTAAATCGCTATCCAGCTGGTCTTCTGACCAAGTATGGAGCTGCGGAATATTGGCCTCGGGCAAGCGGATGGCTCTTGCATTGGCGTATCCGCCAAAGCGATCCGGCCAATTGACACGCAGCAAATCGACTCCCATCTGCTGGATGCCGTGTAGTGTGTCGGTTTGGAGCAAATGTGCATGATCGGCTTCGGTACGAACGCCAAACGGAAAATTGGCGTAGCCTGCGCCCAGAAATGCTTTTCTGAACACAGTCACGCTCAAGCTGGCGTTCAGGAGGAAAGAGTCTGCGCCGAATCCCGCTTTGAGTACGCCGAACCAGGTTGGAAGGTCTATTTCATATGGGCTGGACATGGGGTTTTTCCAGAATAAAGACAAAACCCGGCAGGAAAGGGGTGACAGGCCGCAGAACCCAATGCGGAATGCCCTGCATGACGCGGTAGCCCAAGCCTTTGTGAATCATGGGGAGGACTTCGCGCATAAGATGAGGGGCTGCGTTGCGTACCTTGAAGCGCGGTTGTAACCAACGCAGGAGTTGCCAGTAATGGGTCGAATATGCGTCCAGATCGTCGGCGTGTTTGGAGCCGAGTGTTTTCATCAGTTTGATGGCGAAGGCGCGCGGCAACCAATGGACAAATGGCCAAAAAACATGTGGCTCAATGGGAAATAGCAGGTTTGGGCCGGCAAAGTAAACCACGCCTCCGGGTTTGAGCAGGGTGTGGATGAGGCGGATCAGCGCTTGCGGGTCGGGGACGTGTTCATACACCTGGTTGCAGATAATCACGTCCAGCGATGCGGGCGGCAGATCCAGCGTGTCCACGCTGGCCTGGATAAAGCTCAAATTGGGATGTTGTTGCGTCCATGCTTGCCAACGCGCCCAAGGCTCCGGGTCAACGCCGATCATGGCTCGCACATGAGGCGCGAGATATGCGGCGATGCCGCCGCTGCCACAGCCGATGTCCAGCCATTGTCCATCCTGAACCTGCTCTCCGGCAAAATGATGCAGGGTGCGCAGAATTTGCTCGCCCTTGGTATCGCGCTCATCAGCCCCCCAGCGCGGATCGAGAGGTGGTGTCGTCATGCCTGCTCTCTTGTTTTGAGTGGTTGCAGAAACTGTTGTGCCGAGGTCTGAATGGCAAACTGCATCCGGGCGCTTTGGATGCCTGCGGCAAACTCGTGGGGCGATGTGCGCAGCGCTTGGCGCAAGCTGTTGGCGAACGCCACGGCATTCGTCGCCGGGGCGCACAGACCGCAGCCATAACGCTTGATGAGAGCGGGCAGATCGCCCACGGGCATGGCAATCACGGGGCGCGCAAGCTGCATGGCATCGGAGAAAATGACCGGGATGCTTTCGATGCGTGAGGGGATAAGTACATAGTCTGCCCAAGCCAGCAACTGAGTCGCTTCTGCCTGGTTGAGATAAGCGCCGACCTCGATGGCGCGCCCAGCCTGTCGCAGTCGAGCGACGGCGGCGTGTACGGGAGCATCCAGCGGGCCGCCACCAAAAATACGTACCGCATCAATAAGCCGCCAGTCGGCATCGTCCAACAAGGCGAGAGCTTCGAGCAATAGATCAATCCCCTTGTTGGCGTGCCAGCGCCCGAGAAAGGCCAGCCGATACGGAGGCCGCTCTTGCGGCGGCATCACGCCCTCATCACTCAGGCGGCGCGCGCTAGGCAGAAAATCGCAGGGTAAACCGCCAATACGCTCAACATCGTTGCCGAGTTGCAGGCCATCGGCAAAGCGACGCTCGGCACCGCGCAATACATGGCGCAGCCATTGACGCAGAAGCGGGATTTTGCCTAGCGTCCAGATGTCACTGCCCAGCGCCCAGGTGGCGTAGGGGATGTTGTATTTTTGGGCGGCGCGTTGCGCCCAAGCGCCAGTGGGAAGTGCCCATAGTGCAAGAATATTGTCGATGCGCCGTTCAGTGCAGATCTGATCCAGCGCAGCATAGCCAGCGCGCATGGTCTGGTGAATGACGCTCCAATCTTGCGGTTGGTAAGGCTTGAGCAGGGATAGGGGTAAACGGGGCACGGCGAAACGATGCACATGCAACCCGTGCTCCAGCGTTTGCCGACTCGCGAGAGCGGGGGCGACGACGCTCACTTCAACGCCCTCGCCGTGCAAGGCCAGGGCGAAGTCACGCACGAATACGCCCGCTGCGGCGGTGCCTTCGTTGTCATCCGGGTACGACGTACTGGCGATAAGGATGTTCATGGCTTTTTTCGGAAGATCACGGTGTAGCCCAAGGGCATAAAGCCCTGATCTGGAAGTAGGCGCGCAAAAAACCAGCCGAGCAGGTTGATGCAAAGAACTGCAATGGCGGCCAATGGCAACAGCAGCAGGGAGGGATGTTTGTCGTGCAGGCTTTCCAACATGCCTTTGGCCAAGGCTAAATTGGCCAGTGCTGCGGCTGTTTCCAGTGGCCTGCCGTGGTGCGTTATCTCCATGATTTCGACGGGATGTCGATGGGCAAACTGCAACAAACCTTCGGCAGTCCAGCGTTGAAAGTCATGCGGCACATCATGCAGCGGATAGAGAAACGGTGTTTGCGTAATGATGAGGCCGCCCGGTTGGGTGACGCGCAACATTTCCATGAAAGCGGCTTCCGGCCAGGGCATGTGCTCCATGACATCCAGCAGGGTCACGCAGTCAAAACAGGCGTTACGAAAGGGCAGACGTTGCCCGTCGCCAAAAACATCGGCCTTGCCGTCGTAGCCTTTGCTGACCGTGCCTGGATAGTCCATGCCGGTGTAGTGGACATCGGACGCAAGCACTTGGGATAGAGGCTTGTTGCCGCAACCAATATCCAGCAGCTCGCCGTGAATATGCTGCGCAAATGCTTGTTTGCGCTGGGTATCTCCTTGAAAAACCAGCCATTGCGGGTGCAGGGGACTGTGTTTTAGCGCGGAGAAAAGACGACGGATGCGCGGCGCGATCATGGGGCGCGTTCGCAGGATTTACAGTCGGTCATCGACATCCCTCCTGGGCAAGATCGACTTCACATCAAACAGCACGCCATTTTGCGCGCACAAAGCGCGAAATTCGGCAACGGGCATGGCTTTGAACTGGCGATGCGCCACGGCAATGATGACCGTAGCAAACGCGCCTTGCGGGAGCGCGTTGGCGATGCGCTCGTTGTATTCGTGCAGCACTTCATCAGGGTGGGCGACCGGGTCGTGAATCACCACCTCCAGGCCGTATTCACGCAGTTCGTGCGCAATATCGATCACCCGAGTGTTGCGAATATCGGGGCAATCTTCCTTGAAGGTTACGCCGAGAATCAGCGCACGCGCCCCCTTGAGCTGAAAACCGCGTTGACCGAGCAACTTGATGACCCGCTGCGCCACATGCGCGCCCATGCCGTCATTGATGCGTCGCCCGGCCAGGATCATTTCCGGGTGGTAGCCGATTTGCTGCGCCTTGTAGGTCAGGTAATACGGATCGACGCCGATGCAGTGCCCGCCCACAAGGCCAGGGCGGAAGGGCAGGAAATTCCACTTGCTGCCCGCAGCGGCCAGCACTTCGCTGCTGTCCAGCCCAAGACGATGGAACAGCATGGCCAGCTCGTTAATCAGCGCAATGTTCACATCCCGCTGGGTGTTTTCGATCACCTTGGCCGCTTCGGCCACACGGATGGAGCTGGCCAGATGCGTACCGGCATGGATGACCTTCCGGTACAGATCATCGACAAACTGCGCCGCTTTGGGTGAGGAGCCGGAGGTCACCTTGACCACATCCGCCAGGCGGCGCTGCTTGTCGCCGGGGTTGACCCGTTCCGGGCTATAGCCCAAAGAAAAGTCTTCATGCAGGCGCATACCAGAGATGCGCTCCAGAATCGGCAGGCAGAACTCTTCCGTGCAGCCGGGGTACACCGTGCTCTCATAAACGACCACATCGCCTTTTTTCAGCACACGCGCCACGCTTTCGCTGGCCAGCCGCAGGGGCTCCAGGTCGGGACGGCGTGCAGCGTCCACCGGGGTAGGCACGGTGATAATGAACACATTGCAGGCGCGCAAATCGTCAGCATTGGCCGTTAAGGACAAAAGATGGGCTGAAGCCAATTCGTCGGCGCTGGCTTCGCCGCTGGTGTCACAGCCCTTGCGCAGTTGTTCGATGCGAGCAGCATGGATGTCCAGCCCGAGCGTGGGAAGGATACGCCCGAAGGCGATTGCCAGCGGCAGGCCGACGTAGCCCAGGCCGATGATGCCGATATGAGGGTGCTGGGGAAGAGAAGACATGGTGAACGGATGGCTCAATGGGTGAGAGGTATATCGGGGCGGCGATGAGGGTAAGTCCTAGTGGAGGCGCATACCCCCGCGAGGTGCGGCAGGTCTGTGAGTTACGCTTTACGCTGGGCTTTAACCTGCATATAAGCCAGTTGGGTTAACTGTTCAGAAATCAGGCCAATCAGGAAAATGATAACGGCGCTGGTGAGCAAAAACAGGGTCGCCAGCGACAGACGCCCCTGGTCGATATAGGTAAAGGCGTAATAACCCAAGCCTAGCAGCGCATGTAGCAAGGCCACGGGGGCGAACAGCTTCATGGGTGAGTAGAGCGTGCCGATCTTGAAGATAATCAGCAAAAAGCGCAGCCCATCCTTAACCAGATGAATATGGCTTTTACCAATGCGTCTGGCGGCATGAATCGTCAGATAAGCGACCGGGTATCCGGCGCGAAAAAAGGCCATGGTACTGGTCGTCGGGTAGGAAAAACCGTTGGGCAACAAATCCAGAAACTCACGGAAATTATCAGCACGCACGGCGCGAAAACCTGAAGTCAAATCTTCGATTTTGTGGCCGGTCATATAACTTGCCAGACGGTTATACACGCCATTGGCCAGCCCGCGCCCCACGCTCGCCTGTGAGCCTTGATCGCGCGCGCCAACCACCATGGCATAGCCTTCATCCAGTTTGGCGAGAAGCCTGGCAATATCCGCCGGATCATGCTGGCCATCAGCATCCATGAAAACCAGAACCTCGCCGCGCGCCGCGCGTGCTCCGGTTTTAATCGCCGCGCCATTGCCCATGCTATAGGGATGCGTGATAACCCTGGCGCCGGCGGCCTCGGCCAGATCAGCCGTTGCATCACAGGAGCCATCGTTGACCACGATAATCTCAGCCTCGGGGAAGCGTTGGTGAATGTTCTCCACCGTTGCCGCCACGGCTCCCGATTCATTTTTTGCGGGGAGAATAACGGATAAATAAGTCATGGTTGCCTCAGCATGTTTCGGGTTTGGGCGCAGGCGCGAGACCACTCACCGCGCAGCCAGAAACCGTCCTTGACCGAAGGGTGACAAACTTGCGTGGAGACAAAATCGCTGGCCTGCTCATAATGCCCAAGTTCGAGCAGATTGCGCACGATGTTTACGGCCAGCTCAGGACGGGGAAGCGCCTGGAACATCTGCGGCATCAGGGTGGCTGCCCGTTCCAGATCGCCCCGCTCAACCGCAATACGATAGAGATTGAGCAGCAACTCCTGTCGCTTGGTGTCAAACATTGTTTGCGTGCGCGCAAGCATAAGTTCATTCATCCTTTGCAGCTCCTCAAAGTCCATGAGTGTACATTGACCTTTGCTGATATGGTCATGGATGGATAGTAACGTGCCTCCTGTGGAAAACGTCATAGCAACCTTGGGAGCCTGCTCGAAAAATGCGGCCTTCTGCCGCGCAAAAACATCCTCCCGACCAAGAACGCAGGAAATCTGCACAGCCTGCGCAATCGAACTTAGGCACTCCGGGCAGGCTTGAATCTGCTGTTCTAGGATCTCAAGCGCCTGATCGCCCTGATGACGGGCAAGGGCATCTCTGGCAAGAAATTCGGCAGCGCGCGCCGAGCCAGGAGAGCGCTCAAACCAGATGCGTGCAGAAGTCTCCGGGTTACCCCACACTTCGGCTGTCTGGCGCATCACCAGCCCCAGAAAAAGCGCATAGATAACCAGGCCAATGCGGGCGAGCATCTGGTAGCGCCGTGGCACATGCAAGGCCGTCCAGACGATGGCAAATGCAGGGCCGAACCAGGCAAGATATTGGCGATGCTCAAAATACAGCTCCAGACCAATCACGCTTGATTCTAAAAGATGCGCGACGACATACCACAACAGCGCGAATGCAAACACCGGATAGCGCCTGCGCCAGACCCATGCCAACAGGCTCGCCACAGGCCAGAACAGCACTGCAAGCATGTTCAGAGGCGATGTCATCAGCGAACGGACGACAGGATATGCGTCATGGAAAGGGTGAATGTCGAGAAAGCGCGGCGCAATACTCTGGCGCAAGTATTCAAACAAAATACCCGCCTCGGTCATCAGCCGCTCCCAGATATTGAAGTTACGCTCCCAGTAAACGCCCTGGTAATACCAGGTGTAGAAAACCAGATAGCCAACCACGACCGCTGTACTGGCAAGATAAAGCACCTGGCGCGCCTTGCGATCGGGAAGCGCCAGCCGTGCCAGCAGGCTTGCCTCAATCACACCGGCAAATACCGGCAGAAGAACGCCGTTTTCCTTGCTCAATATGGCCAATATCGACATGCCCAGCAGGCCAATCGCCTGCAAAATACGCCCTTGCCCAGGACGGGCTTTGGCGCGCTGCAAGCCGACCACCCAAAGCAGCAAGCCCAGAAAAACGAAAAAGGCCGAAAGTTCGGTCATGCGCTGTACGGCAATCAGCACCGTGCCAACCTGAATGGGCGCAAGCCCCCAGAATGCAGCAGTCAAAACACCCAGCCAAAGCGCGTGCTCAGTCTCCAGTAACAGCCCGATTCGCCAGGCAAGCAGACCAACCAGCAGAGTGTTTGTGACATGCAGGGCGATATTGAGAGCGAAAATGGCCTGCGCATGATCCGGATAGGCCGACGCAGGCCAAAGGAAGCTCAGCATGGACAATGGCCGACCGAGCGAACCGACAATAAAGCCCCCCTGCATATACTGATAAAAACTTAAAGCACCAGAGTAAAACTCGGGTAGCGAGTTGAGAAGGCTCAGATCATCGTAATAAAACGTGCCATTAATGCCGGGTAATAAAGCCAGAAACACACCGACAAGAAGCAGTGACATGGCGGCGATGGCAGCAACGACAGGATGTAAACGCATGAATCAGGGGGTCTCAATGTTGCAGGGACAGGCGCAAGGAAGTTTACCTATTGATGCGGCCTGAATGAACCGTGAATGGACGGTAGGAGCGGGCAAGCCCGCGAAGGCTTCAACATACGCTTTTTCGCGGGCAAGCCCGCTCCGCTTCAAGATATATTCGTGCCGCATCAATAGGGTTTAGGCAAAACAGAGGATTTAGCCCGCCCCACCTCTGGGGAGAGGGTACGTCTGGTTGACTATGCCCATGAAGATTCATTTTTGCGCCACAAAGCGCAAAGGCTCGCCTGAAAGACGATGAAAAATCATCACGCCGCCACGCTGTGAGCCATCCAGACGCAACCAGCCCAGTTCGGCTTCGTCGTACCCCAGAGTGATGGCCAAGGACTGAATCTGGTTTTCGCCAGACTTCAGCACCAGCGCCAGTTCGGACATTGGATGTAACTGGCGGCGCAAATCATCCAGACCGGCGTTCCATGGGCGGAAATAGCCGGGCATTTGCGTGATGTCCTTGCCCTCGACGATGGCAGAAAAAATGATCGACTCCTTTTCTTCGATACTCTCAGGCAGCGGAGCCCAGACCCAGGCGACCTGGGGCGAGCGCGCATAAGGATATTCAAAGGTCATGCCTTGCAGCTCGCCACGTTCAGTGCTGGCGAAGTCGGCAGCGGTGACAAGCTCGATACGGTCTATGGTCAGGACGTAAAACAGAGGGCGAGCTTGCCACAGCGTCCATGCGCCGCCGCCCAGCGCCCCAAGTTGCAGCAGCGTGATGACGACAAGATTCATGCGCAGCAAATGAGCGGGCTTGGCGGGCGAAGCAACCAGCAGACTGGCGAACGGGCCAAGCAGCAGCACGCTCGCGACCCAAGGCATGACAACGCGCTCTGCCTCCAAAAGATACCATGCCGGCCAGGCATACCAGCCCAGATAGCCAAGTCCAAGAATCACGCCAAGCAAGGCCATGGTCAGAAGCAAATGCGTAAAAAAAATCCGCAGGCGAAAAGAGGGCATAAGGTGTTTCCTGGATGACTGCGTCAGTGTTATCGAGATCGCCGTGTCTATGTGATTCGGCCTGAAAATGTTTGAACGGTTATTGATCCTTGCCTGAATGAAGCGTGAATGAAGCGTGAATGGACGGTAGGAGCGAGCTTGCCCGCGAAGCCTTCAATATACGCTTTTTCGCGGGCAAGCCCGCTCCTGCACTTCAATAGGACTTACGCAAGATGGCGGTTTTCCCCCCTTGATGGGTGAGAGGCCGTGCCGAGGGGGCTGTTGGGGAGAGGGTGGTGAAGTTGGCACAAGTCTATGTTTTGGCAAAGCTTGCCCCCATCTCCCCAACCCTTTGATGCCGGGCTATCCTGCCCGCCCCCTTCGGGTTCGCTGCGCGATCCAGCGCTGTTCCAGACAGCGCTTGTCCCGCGAGGGGCGAGGGGGCTAGATCCGGGTTTTGCGTAAGTCCTGTTTATAGAAGCCGCCTAAAAAAAAACCCGGAGCCTATGGCACCGGGCTGTCGTATCCGCCCTGTCTGCACGCGCTGCGCTGAATGTTTAGCGCCAGACCTTAGCTGAACAGATTCAGGGCGTAGCCATTACACATTACACATTAACGGCACTGAGCAGGAGAAAACTTGGTCGCCAGAGTTCCCGCAGCCGCAGCACCCATGCCGCCCGCAGTGGCAGTAGTGGTGCCTACGCCACGGCAAGCCCAGTCAATCGGGCCGGTGTTGCCTGCTGCAAGAGCGGCAGCGAAGGTCTGAACACCTGCGCTGGATGTTTTTGTAAACGGAGAGATCACCAAGGTCGCGCCAGCAGGCGTGCCCACGTTGGTGCGGTTAAACGTCAGGGTAATCACGCCTGTAGCAGGAGCCGCGACGATGCTGGCGAGGTATTTGCTTGGGTTGGCCGCTGCCACGGAGGAGTTGGCGGCGTTGACGTTGGCGGTCAGTTCAGCCACGGTCGTAGATTCGGCAATCAAAGTCTTGAAGCCGTTGGCTACAGACAGACCTTCGCTGACCTTGGTACGGATCATGTAGTCCTGATAGGCCGGCAGGGCGATGGCGGCGAGGATACCGATAATCGCAACAACGATCATCAATTCGATCAGGGTGAAGCCCTTTTGTACTTTCTTGAACATGTTCATCATTTTTCTCCTGTTTGAGAGGTTTGCTGGTTTAGCGTTTTTAAGTAAAGCATGGGTTGTGCCAGATTGTGGTGGGCGGTGGGTGGTGGATTGGCGTACTAAGCGTGCAATGGCGGAGGGATGGGGTTTCGGTAGCGTCATGTGGGCTTGCGCCAACTTCGCGTCAGGAGCAACGCGACGCGACCAGCGCAATGATGAAGGGGGCGCAATGGCGAGGATGGCTGAAATACCTGTTCAAAAGTGACATTTTTGTCAGGATGTGACGAGCGGGTGTCGTTCCCGGATTGTGGTTTGTGTAGCCCGGATGAAGCGCAGCGTAATCCGGGGGCTGAGTCTCAAGCTTTACTTCAATCCCATTTTTTCCAGTCGGTAGCGGAGTTGACGCAGGGTGAGGCCGAGGGCTTCGGCGGCGCGGGTGCGGTTCCAGCGGTGGCTTTCCAGGGTTTGGAGCAGGGTGTTTTCGTCGTTTGGGGCTGCGCTGTTGATGTCTAAGCGGGTTGCGTCTGGATGGGCGCTGGAGGCTGGGTTGGGGTGTGGGGCGCTTGGGAGGTTCAGTTCGTGCGCCTGTATCGGTCCTTCTTCGCCAAGGGCGAGGCTGCGTTCGAGGATGTTTTCCAGTTCGCGCACGTTGCCGGGAAAGCTGTAGCCGCTCAGTGTGGCTTGTGCTTCTGCGCTGAGCGTGCGTTGGAGGGTTCCGTCGCGTTCGGCCAGACGGTGCAGGATGTGAGCCGCGAGGAGGGGGAGGTCTGCCTTGCGCTCGCGCAGGGGCGGGGCATCGAGCTGGATGACGTTCAGGCGATAGAACAGGTCTTGACGAAATTCGCCGTTCTGTATCCGTTGGGCAAGATCTTTGTGGGTGGCGGAGAGGATGCGCACGTCTACGGCTTCTTCAAAGGTGGCGCCAACCGGGCGCACGGCGCGCTCTTGCAGGGCGCGCAGCAGTTTGATCTGCATGGCAAGGGGCAATTCGGCGACTTCGTCGAGGAAGAGGGTTCCGCCTTTGGCGGCCTGGAACAAGCCTTGTTTGTCGGCGGATGCGCCGGTGAAGCTGCCTTTGCGGTGGCCGAAAAATTCGCTTTCCATCAGTTCGGCGGGGATGGCGCCGCAGTTGATGGGGAGGAAGGGTTTTTGGCTGCGTGGGCCTTGCTCGTGAATCAGGCGGGCGATCACTTCTTTGCCGGTGCCGGATTCGCCGTGGATAAAGACCGGTGCCTGGCTACGGGCGACTTTGGCGATTTGGGCGCGTAGCTGGCGCATGACGGGGGTTTGGCCGATAAGGCGCTCTGCGCCTTGGTCGCTGTTGGAGGCGCTGGCTTTGGCGGGGTTGAGGCGTAGGGCGGTTTCAACCATGTCGCGCAGGCGCTCAAGGTCGAGCGGTTTGTTGACGAAGTCGAACGCGCCGGATTTGAGGGCTTCGATGGCGCTTTGCATGTCGCCGTGGGCGGTGATGACGGCGATGGGAAGGCCGGGGTGGTTTTGCGCAATTTCGCGCACCAGTTCCAGGCCGTTGCCGTCGGGCAGGCGCATGTCGGTGAGACAGAAGTCGAAGGTTTGCGCGGCGAGGGCGGCGCGAGCCTGTGCAAGATCGCTCGCTGGATGGGCTTGAATGCCCATGCGTGCAAGGCTGATGCCGAGCAGGGTGAGGATGTCGGCTTCGTCGTCGATGATAAGAGCGATGCGGCGGGTTTGGGTCATGTCAGTTCTGCGCCGGGTTCGGAGGGTTCAGCGGGGATGATGGCGGGCTGGATCACTGGGCGCGGCTTTTGTTGGGCTTGCCAGAGGTCGTAGTCGGTTTGCATTTTGAGCCAGGTTTCGGCTTTGGGACCGCTGATCCACTGTTCCAGGCGCAGGGCGAGGTCTGTACTGATGGCGGCGTGCTCATTCAGCACGCGAGAGAGTTGCACGCGCGAAATGCCCAGTTGTTTGGCGGCTTGGGTGACGCTGAGCTTGAGTTCCGGCAGGACATCTTCGCGCAGGATGGCGGCGGGGTGAGGTGGGTTGTGCATACGGTACATGGGTGGGTGTCCTAGTGGTAGTCCTGGTAATCGACAAGGATGGCATCCTGATCTTCAAAGCGGAACGTGATGCGCCAATTGCCGTTGACCCAGATGGAGTAATGGTTATCAAGCTCGCCTGCAAGACGGTGCAGCCGCCACCCGGCGACATCCATTTCCTCTGCACCACTTGCCGTATGCAGGGTTTGCAACTGACGCGTCAGTTTGGCCGCATGGGCAGGCTGGATGCTGGCCTTGGAGCCTGTGAGGAAGAATTGTTCCAGTTCTTTGTGGCGAAAGCTTTTTATCATGAGGTGGAGTGTATCTTGTGGAGATACATGGGGCAATGTGACTTGGACGGAGCGGGCTTGCGCCAGCTCCGCGTTTAGCGCAATCCGAGGAGGTTGGTGCATGGTGCGCTGTTGTGCTCCGGTGTGAGAGTGTTCCCGGATTGCGGCCTTTGGCCTTCATCCGGGCTACGGGGCATCCTTGAGCGCGCCGTCGCGGCAGAATTCCTGTACGGGAAAGGTGATACGGAAACAGCGTTCGCCGTGAATGTCGTGATGGTAGTTCAGGCTTAGGTGGTTGGCTTCGGCGAGTTCGCGGGCGATGAATAAACCGAGGCCGTGGCCTTGGGCATGGGTGCTGAAAAAGGGCTCAAACAGACGGTTGCGCACGTTTTCAGGGATACCGGGGCCGTTGTCACGAATGTCGATGCGCGGGCGATGCTGCGCGCCAATAGCCTGGGCATCAATCCGGATGCGTTGGATGCCGAGTGGGGGTTTGCCGTGTTGGCGTGCGTTGTCGAGCAGGATGACCAGTATCTGTTCCAGGTGGCTTGGGTCAACATGGGCGCATAACGCCGGTTCGACGGTGAGGTCTATGTTGATCTCATCGACGGCTGCATGGGATCGATAGCGTTCGAGCAGCTCGTGTAGCCAGGGCGCCAGGCGAATGGTTTTTGGTTGGGCGTGTTTGCGTTTGGCGGTGGTGAGTACGTTTTCAATCAGTTGGTTGATGCGTGCGACCTGGCTGCGCACGATGCCTAGCATCTGGCGATCCTGTTCGTCCTGAATGGTTTGTTCGAGCAGTTGACCCGCTTGGCTGATGGCGCTTAGAGGGTTGCGGATTTCATGCGCAATGCTGGCGGTAAGTCGCCCCATGGCGGCAAGTTTTTCCTGTTGGTGTTTTTCCAGGAGGTAGGCATCGTCTTCGATAAACAGGGCGACCGGGCCTTGTGAGTCGGCGGTGAGGGGGCGCAGGTGAACGTGCAGGTGTAGCGGGTAATGAATGTGGGTTGTGCTCAGGTCGCGCTCGGGTGTTTCGCGCCAGGCATGTAAGGCATTGTTGAGGTCTGCGTTAATGGTGGCAAGCGGGGGGCGGATGCGGCTGCCTTCGCCAATCTGTGGCAGGGGGATGCGTAAAAGCCGGGTGGCTGTGGGATTGGCGTAACGGATGCGGTGATCTTCATCGACCACAATCACGCCTTCGTGACTTTGTTCAAGAATCAGGCGGTTAAGCTGGGTCTCGTTGGCGAGGTCAATGCCGCGCTGTTCGGCGATCTGTTCGTTGGCTTGCGCGCGCTTGGCCAGACTGCTGGCCAGGATGGCGACGGCGAACAGCGCCAGGCCATTGAGACCCGCGTGGGTGAATGAAACGCCCAGATCAATACCCAGGCGATGATCCCAAAAATTCATGCCTAACAGCAGCAGGCTGCCGATGGCGGCATAGGTGATGGACGCGCGCCCTCCCATGAGCAATGAGGCGTAGGCCATATTGACGACCATCAGGATATGCAGGTTATTGATGGGTGAGGTATCAAGAGCGCCCAGCACGGCGAGAAAAACAATGTCGAGGGCTAAGCCAAGTTGCAGGCGTGCAGCAAAACGCCCGGGGCGCCATTCGTCGATGGCGAAGAGGATGAGTGCGAGCAGGGCGTAAGTGGCTGCCAGAACGGTGAAAAGATCGAAGGCTTGGGGGGATGCGAAAAAATCACTTGAGCGTTCGGCCTGGATAAACGCATGAATGCCGAGCAGCAGGGTTGCGACGACCAGGCGGTAGGCATTGAAAAAACGTAGGCCGCGCCAGTTGGTGCGCTGGGTCGTTGGTGTTGAGTGTTGGGTGTTCATGCGGGCTAGTGTTAGCGCGTGCGGCGGTTTATGGCAAGTTTTGGGCGTTGTTCCTTGGACGATAATTCCGCACAATGCAGGGCTTGAATGATGGGATGGAAGAATAAAGGCGACGCATGAATTTGCATGAATACCAAGCCAAGACCCTGTTGCGTGATGCCGGGGTGGCGGTTCCTGAGGGGCGGGTGATCCGCTCGCTTGATGATGTTACGTCTGCGTTGGCCGATTTGGGTGCTGCGCCGTGGGTGATGAAGGTGCAGGTTCATGCTGGCGGGCGTGGCAAGGCGGGCGGGGTGCGTGTTGTTCACTCCTTGCCTGAGGCGCAGGACTTTGCCGCAGAGTGGCTAGGCAAGCGCCTGGTCAGCGTGCAGAGCGGGGCGGCGGGCTTGCCGGTGGATACGCTGTACATTGAGCGGGCCAGCCGCATTGCGCGTGAGCTGTATTTGAGCCTGATGATCGATCGCGCCACGTCCAAAGTGACCTTTATCGCCTCCGATGCGGGCGGGATGGATATTGAGGCGGTGGCGGAGACAACACCGGAGCGCATTCATGCGTTAAGCGTGCATCCGGCAGCGGGTTTGATGCCGTATCACGCACGCAAACTGGCGTTTGCGCTGGGTTTGAGCGGCGAGGCGGCCAAGTCGTTCGCAGCCATGCTCAAGGGTTTGTACGCGGTGTTTACGCAGAAAGATGCCAGCATGTTGGAGATCAATCCGTTGGCTGTGACCGAAGATGGCGCGCTGCTGGCGCTGGATTGCAAGTTTATTCTCGATTCGAATGCAGCTTATCGTCAGCCGCAGATTGTTGCCATGCGCGACGAGGCGCAGGAAGACCCGCGTGAGCGCGAGGCGGTCAAGCATCAGTTGAACTATGTCACGCTGGAGGGCGATATCGCCTGCATGGTGAACGGTGCCGGGCTGGCGATGGCGACCATGGATTTGATTCAGCGCGAGGGCGGTCAACCGGCCAATTTCCTCGACGTGGGCGGAGGGGCGACGGCGGCGCGGGTGGCCGAAGCCTTCAAGCTGATTTTGTCAGATGGCAAGGTGCGCGCCATTTTGATTAATATTTTCGGCGGCATCGTGCGCTGCGATTTGATTGCCGAAGGTATTTTGCAGGCGGTGCGCGAGGTGGATTTGAAGCTGCCGCTGGTGGTGCGTCTGGAAGGTACGAATGCGGCGCAGGGGCGGGCGCTATTGGCCGAGTCCGGCCTGAATCTGATGGCGGAAACGGATTTGACCCGTGCCACCCAGGCGGTGGTGCGGGCGGCGAGTGAGTATCGTGCTTCAACGCTGTATTCCCCTCACCCCGACCCTCTCCCGCTTGCGGGAGAGGGAGGTAGGGGTGCGCACGGCATGAAGGAGATGAGCTGATGGCAATTTTGATTGATGGCGCAACCAAGGTGATTTGTCAGGGGTTTACCGGCAAACAAGGTACGTTCCACTCCGAGCAGGCGCTGGCCTATGGTACGCGCATGGTCGGCGGGGTGACACCGGGCAAGGGCGGCACGCGGCATCTGGATTTGCCGGTGTTCGACACGGTGGCCGATGCGGTACGCGAGACGGGCGCGGAAGCGAGCATGATTTACGTACCCGCGCCGTTTGCCGCCGATGCGATTCTGGAGGCGGCGGATGCCGGGGTGCGCGTGATCGTGTGCATTACCGAGGGCATTCCGGTGCTGGATATGCTGCAAGTGAAAGCGGTGTTAAAGGATTATCCCGATACTTATCTGATCGGACCGAACTGTCCGGGGGTGATGACCCCGGGGGATGCGGGACAAGGCTGCAAGATTGGCATTATGCCGGGCTATATCCACCAAAAAGGGCGCATCGGCATTGTCTCGCGCTCCGGCACGCTGACCTATGAGGCGGTGCATCAAACCACCGGCGCGGGGTTGGGGCAGAGTACCTGCGTGGGCATTGGCGGTGACCCGATTCATGGCATGAACTTTATCGACTGTTTGCGTCTGTTTGAGGCCGATCCGCAGACTGAAGGCATCATTATGGTGGGTGAAATCGGTGGTACGGCGGAAGAGGAGGCGGCTGAATTTATCAAATGCAGCGTGAGCAAGCCGGTGGTGGCCTATATCGCCGGTGCGACCGCGCCGAGCGGCAAGCGCATGGGACATGCCGGGGCGATTGTGGCGGGCGGGCAGGGTACGGCAGAGGCCAAGTTTGCCGCGCTGGACGCAGCAGGCTGCCATATCGTGCGTTCGCCAGCGCTGCTGGGGGTGAAAATGGCTGAGGTGTTGCGTTAGGTTTGAATATTGGGCTGTCATCCAGTCCAGGAATTTTTAGCCACAGAGGACACAGAATTCATGGAGTTCGGATTTATCTCCTTCGCCCCTTCGGGGAGAGGGTAGGGGTGTGCGGTAGTGGCGCATTGTGGTCACTCAACAAAGCGCCCTCACCCCAACCCTCTCCCGCTTGCAGGAGAGGGGGATAGATGAGCTTCTGCATGGGTCTTTAAGGTTTTCACCTCAGCGCTCTCTGTGTTCTCTGTGGCTAAAAACAACCCGCTTAAATCGAGGATCAACCGTGCGAATTGCCCTGGCTCAAGTCAACTTAACCGTCGGTGATATTGCCGGTAATGCGGCCGAAATCATCGACTGGACGCAGCGTGCGCAGGCGCAATATCAGGCGGATGTGGTGCTGTTTCCCGAGTTGGCTCTGACGGGTTATCCGCCGGAAGACTTGGTCAAGCGCCCGGATTTCATGGCGGCGCTCGAAGCTGCGGTGGAGCAGTTGCTGCGTGACTTGCCGTATGGCATCAGCGTGGTGATCGGCCTGCCGGAAAAAACGCCGCAAGGGCGTTACAACGCGGCCTTCGTGTTGCGCGACGGCGCGGTGCAGGCGCGTTACTACAAGCAGTATCTGCCCAATGACGGTGTGTTCGACGAACTGCGCTATTTTTCGCCCGGCGTGGAATCGGTGGTGTTTGACGGCGACCTGGCTCTGAGCATTTGCGAGGACATCTGGCACGACGACCCGGTGAATCAGGCCAGGGGCGCGGGGGCGCGCTGCGTGCTCAGTCTGAATGCTTCGCCCTATCAGTACGACAAGCCGGAGAGCCGCGAACAGGTGTTGCGTGCGAGGGTGAGCGAAAGCGGCTTGCCGATGGTGTATGTCAATCTGGTCGGCGGCCAAGACGAGCTGGTCTTCGATGGCGGTTCGCTGGTGATGGACGGCGCAGGCGAGGTTGTGCTGCGTATGCCGATGTTCGAGGAAGCCCTGGGCTGCGTGGAGCTGGATGCAGCAGGGCGTGTGACGGCGGTTGATGCCGTGCCGCAAGCTCCTGTGGATGAAACCACCGCCATTTACCGCGCCCTGGTGCTCGCGGTGCGTGACTATGCGCGCAAAAACGGCTTCAAGGGCGCATTGCTCGGCCTTTCCGGCGGCATTGATTCGGCACTCACCCTGGCGCTGGCGGTGGATGCGCTGGGTGCAGAGCAGGTCGAAGCGGTACTGTTACCTAGTCGTTACACCTCTGGGATGAGTAATGAGGATGCGCTGGAGCAGGCCAGAATCATGGGTGTGTGCCAACATCTCGTGCCGATTGAGCCGTCTTATCTCGCCTTTCGTCAGATGCTCGCTCCTGTTTTGGGCGCTGAACCGGTGGGTGCGACCGACGAAAATCTGCAAGCGCGCTCGCGTGGGGTGATTCTCATGGCCTTGTCCAACGCCAGCGGCAAGCTGTTGCTCACCACCGGCAACAAGAGTGAAATGGCGGTGGGTTACGCCACCCTGTACGGCGATATGGCGGGCGGTTTTGCACCGCTGAAAGATGTGCCGAAGATGTTGGTGTATCGTCTGGCCGAATATCGCAATACCTTGGGGCGGGTGATTCCTGAGCGCGTCATTACCCGCCCACCCTCCGCCGAGTTGCGCCCCGATCAAAAAGACGAAGACAGCCTGCCGGCCTATCCGGTGCTGGATGCTATTCTCGCTGCCTATGTGGAGCGTATGGAGGGCGTGGAGCAGATCGTGGCGCAAGGCTTTGATGAGGCCACCGTGCGCCGCATCATCCGGCTGGTCGATTTGGCCGAGTACAAACGCCGCCAAGCGCCGCCGGGGGTAAAGATTACGGCGCGAGCCTTCGGGCGCGAACGGCGTTTGCCGATAACCAATGGGTTTAAGCGGTAGTTTTTGTTGTGCTCGTGGCGCATGTAATGCGCGGATTTGGATTTTTCTTCCCCCTTGGGGGCATCGTGAACGCAGTGCTGGAGGCATGGTAAACAGGCCAAGGATGGCCTGTTTAGTCCCGCAGCAACGGCCTTGCTTCGTAAGCAAACGATTCCGCTCACGAGCGAGTAACTTTCTTTGCTTGCACAAAGAAAGTCACCAAAGAAATGCACCCCCACAAGCGCACCCTTACGGCTCACGGTGCGCTTGCCAAGGGGGGAGGGAAATCCAAAATCCAAATCCGCACACTGTGTGCGCAAGCCGAATCATCCACTTCCCACAAAAAAGGGAGCCGAAGCTCCCTTTCTGCTAGTCGCGCAAGCGCAAAACTCAGTCCTTGGCGACATTCACCGCCTTGTACATCAACGCGCCGATCACGCCGCCGATGATGGGAGCGACCCAGAACAGCCAGAGCTGCGCCACCGCCCAGCCGCCGACATACACCGCCACGCCGGTGCTGCGCGCCGGGTTGACCGAGGTATTGGTCACGGGAATGCTGATGAGGTGAATCAGGGTCAGGGTGAGGCCAATCGCCAGTCCCGCCATCATCGGATGCGCGTTTTTGTTGGTTGCGCCCATGATGACGAACAGGAACATGGCGGTCATGACGACTTCAGTGATGAGTGCCGCCATCATGGAGTAACCGCCGGGCGAGTGCTCGCCATAGCCATTGGAGGCAAAGCCTGCGGAGACATCAAAGCCCGCCTTGCCGGTGGCGATCAGGTATAACACGCCGCCCGCGATAATGCCGCCGATCACCTGCGCAGCGATGTAGGGCAGCACCTGTCCCGCCGGGAAGCGTCCGCCCGCCCACAGGCCGATGGAAATTGCCGGGTTGAGGTGGCAGCCGGAAATCGGGCCGATAGCGTAGGCCATGGTCACCACGGTGAGGCCGAAGGCGAGGGCAACGCCCAGAAGGCCAATGCCCAGTTCAGGAAAAGCCGCCGCAAGAACGGCACTGCCGCAGCCGCCGAGTACCAGCCAGAAAGTGCCGATGGTTTCGGCCAGATATGCTTTCATCATTGTCTTGTTCTCCAGAGTGCGGGTTAAAAGGGGTGAATGCCCATAGAACTTAATAGGCAAGGTGCAGTTGGTCTAGTATGTTGTGTGGCTGAAAAGCCACGTTTGTCACTTACAGGACTTACGCAAGATAGCGGTTTTCGCCCCCTCCCCCTTGATGGGGGAGGGTTGGGGAGAGGGTGGTGAAGTTGGCACAAATCTATGTTTTGGCAAAGGTTGCTCCCCCTCTCCCCAGCGGCTTCGCCCCCTCGCTTCGCTCTCCCCGCGAGGGGCGAGGGGGCTAGATCCGGGTTTTGCGTAAGTCCTAACTTATTGATCCGACACG
>CAZTYJ010000019.1:0-39483 GCA_964618025.1 uncultured Halothiobacillus sp.
CTTCGCTCTCCCCGCGAGGGGCGAGGGGGCTAGATCCGGGTTTTGCGTAAGTCCTGATCAATAAACCTGCTCCACCCACTCCGCAAAGTACTCATCAAAGCTGCGAATTGCCTGCACCAGTGGCTTTGCCGCTACGCCATGCGCTACAAAAACATGCGCTGCGTAAGCGTGGATATGACAGGCAGCGGGTGGACGAAGGTTCTGGCGCACGGTTTCACGCATACGCGGCAGAAATATCCATTGCAGCCACATTTCCAGCGGCATGGAGTCACAGGCGAATGGCGTTGTACTTGCCAGAGCATCCGCAGCGGGCGGATGTAGCGACCATAGCCCAAGCTGGCGTAACTCATGCTCAACCACATCAAGTTGTTCCAGTAATTGCGATTTTTCAGTGCAGACGTGCATGCGCCCCCCCTCCTTCCTCCAGCATCGCCTCATCATCCCCACCCCAAAACAGGCGATTGGGCATCATCTGCCCGCGTCCCAGGCGGTAGGCATGTTCCAGGGTTTGCCAGGTGTAATCCTGCGCCTGATGAATTGCGGTCATCGGTTCGTTACCCTGTGCCATCAATCCGGCAATCGCCGAGGCCAAGGTGCAGCCCGAACCGTGGAAGCTACCCTCCAGGCGAGGCCAAGCGTAAGTTTCCAGCAAACGATGACCGGCAAACAGCAGGTTTTCAACCTCATCACCAGGTTCATGCGTGCCGGTAATCAGCACATACTCACTCCCCTGCTCCAGTAAAGACAAGGCGCAGGCATGTAAATTGTCCGCACCCAGCGCCAAGCGGCGAGCCTCCAGACTATTGGGCGTGATGATGGTACTTTGTGGCAGCAACAACTCACGCATGGCTTCAATCAAAGCCTCATTCGCCAATTCAGTCCCGCCACCGGCTTGCAGTACAGGGTCAAGAATCACCGGAACGCGCGGCAGATCGCGCAGCAGCGTATGAATCGCCTCGACCATGCCTGCACTGCCCAACATACCGATTTTCACAGCGGCGATCGGCATGTCTTCAATCAGCGCTCGCGCTTGCTCAATCACCCACAGAGGATCAATGGCGCGCACGCCCAGCACGTTGCGCGTGTTTTGCACCGTCAAGGCGGTGGCAATCGGCGCAGCATGACAGCCCTGGCTGATAATCGCCTCGATATCTGCCGACAAGCCCGCGCCACCGGTCGGATCAAGCCCGGCGAATACCAGCACAACCGGCGGCGGTTGAATGTCTTGCAGCATAGCGTTCTCCTTATCTAATCACAGGCAGGATAGACACGCCCTGCGCAAGACGCAATCATGCTCCTGGTAAAGCATTATGAGGAGCGGCTGTGGCCTGGTTTTATCTACTCGTGGCGGGTCTTTTCGAAATCGGCTGGCCGATCGGCTACAAACTGACCGCACTGCCCGGTTTTCGGTTATTGGGTTGGGTCATCGCCCTTGTCGCCATCACCCTCAGCGGCATCTTTTTGTGGCTGGCACAACGCGACATCCCCATTGGTACAGCTTATGCCGTATGGACAGGCATCGGCGCAGCAGGCACCTTTTTAATCGGCATTTATTTTTTCCATGAACCCGCCAATTTTATGCGCTACCTTGGTGTCATGCTGATTCTGGCTGGAGTGATCGTGCTTAAACTCGCCGCTTGACAAGGCACGCAGGCGCTCCCGTGCCAGCGCCCTGCCCAAGGATTCGCCGCGCAAACCTCGCTCCAGCAGCGGTTGAACAGCCACCGCTTTCACGCAGGCAAGCGCACGGCGCATCACATCCGCCTGCGGGTAAGCGCAATTCTCAAACCCCAGACGACCGCGCGCATCGGCCTCGCAGACCAACAGCAACTGTTCAAAACGCTGCGGGCGACGCAGAGCATCCGTGCCTTCCAGCACGCGCAACACCGTCTTGGGGCGCAACTCCAAGGCACGATGCACATGCGAATGCCAGGAGGCCGTCATGCTGGCAAGCTCACGAAACTCGCCAGGACAGCGCAAACGCTCCGCGATCTGTTCCGCCAGGATCGCACCGCGCTGTTCATGCCCATAGTGATGCGGCCACAACTCGGGGAGCGTATTGCCCTTACCCAAATCATGCAACAGCGCCGCCCAGCGCGTGACTGCATTTGCGCCCATAAGCACCGCCTGTTGCAACACCATCAAACTATGCACACCGCTATCAATCTCCGGATGATATTTTTCCGGCTGGGGCACGCCAAACAGCGCATCCACCTCGGGCAACAAGCGTTTTAATGCGCCAACCTCGCGCAAAACCTCAAAAAAACGCGCCGGGCGCTCGGTCATCAAGGCCTTGAGCATTTCCTGCCACACCCGTTCTGGCACCAGCGCATCGACCTCGCCGCTTGCCACCATATCCCGCATCAAGCGCAGCGTTTCTTCCGCCACTGTAAAGCCCAAACCGGCAAAACGCGCGGCAAAACGCGCCGCGCGCAAAATACGCACCGGGTCTTCGCCAAACGCCGGAGAAACGTGACGTAACACACGCGCCGCAAGATCAGCTTGACCGCCGAAAGGATCAACAATCACCCCATGCTCGTCCTGTGCCATGGCATTAATCGTCAAATCACGTCGAGCCAGATCATCGTCCAGTGTTACATCCGCCGCCGCATGCACCACAAAACCGTGATAACCCGGTGCCGATTTACGCTCGGTGCGCGCCAAAGCGTATTCCTCCTGGGTTTGCGGATGCAAAAACACCGGGAAATCCCTACCGACCTGCTGAAAGCCTTGCGCCAGCATGGCCTCCACCGAAGAGCCCACCACCACATAATCCCGCTCATGCACCGGCAAACCCAACAAGGCATCACGCACCGCGCCGCCCACAAGATAAGTCTTCACTGAAATTCCCCTTGATGCTATGGCATAATTCTGCAATCCATTCGAGCCGAATGTTACGAGCGAGGCGAAAATATGCAGCATTTTTCACAACTCATGACCCAGTCACCTCTTCTGGAAACCGTGATTCGCTCGGCGCAGATTGTGGCACGCACGGGCGTGAGCGTGTTGCTGACCGGAGAAACAGGCACCGGGAAAGACCTCATGGCACAGGCGATTCACCAGGCCAGCCCGCGTGCGCATCAGCCTTTTATCGCCATTAACTGCGCAGCGCTGCCGGATACCTTGGTCGAATCCGAGTTATTCGGCCACAAACGTGGCGCGTTCACCGGAGCCATTGAAGATCGCCTGGGGCATATTCGCAGCGCGCATGGCGGTACGCTGTTCCTGGATGAAATTGGTGAACTGCCCTTGGCCGCCCAGGCCAAACTCCTGCGCTTCCTTGAATCGGGTGACATCATGGCAGTCGGTGAAAGCCAGGCCACCCGGGTTGATGCGCGCATCATTGCCGCAACCCACCAAGACCTGAATCAATTAGTGCGAGAGTCGCGCTTTCGTGAAGACCTGCTGTACCGGCTGCAAGTCGTGCCGATAGAAATGCCCAGTCTGCGCGAACGCAGCGGTGACATCGACATGCTGCTCAATCGGTTCCTGCTGCACTTCTCAGGCGAGCACCAACTCCCGCTGCCCAAATTGACGCAAGAAGCGCGCAGCATCTTGCGCCGTCACACATGGCCTGGCAATGTGCGTGAACTACGCAATCTGTGTGAACGCCTGGTGGTTCTGTTTCATGGCCGCACGATTGAAACAGGCAATCTTCCTGTTGAAATCACACGTCACGCACAACGCTCAAGCACTGGCTCGCACTGCACAAACGCGCAAGGACGAGGTTTCAGCCTGCCCGAAGATGGTATTGATCTTGAGTGGCTTGAGTCCGACATTATTCGTCAGGCACTTGAGCGCGCACGCGGAAACAAGAGCCGTGCCGCACGCTTACTGGGCATCACCCGTGACACCCTGCTCTATCGCCTGAAAAAGTTTGATCTCGCATGAAGCACCGTTATTGTGCAAAAAAACAACGACTCCTTAGATTTTCCGGCCTCAAATGCGTATCATCAGGCAGAACAAATCGTGTACAAACCACGATTTGCCCCCCTTGCAAACACACCTATGAGATAGGAAGAACCACATGAAGAACTTCGCTGCTCTGAGCACCGGCCTGTTGGCTGCTGCGATTATCGCTACCCCCGCTTTCGCTGCTGGCGAAGGCTACCCTGGCTGCCTCAAATCTGACACCGACAAGTGCACCGCCTATGTGTACGACAGCATGGGCAAGGTTGTACGTGACGGCATGGGTGCTTGCCTGCTGAATGGCCACATTCCTTTGGAAGCCTCTTCTGCCATCAAAGAATGCCACCCTGATTTCTTCAAGGATGTTGCCAAGGTCGATGCGCCAACTGCACCCGTTGTGCAGGCCAAGGCCATCACCCTGAACGCTGACACATTCTTCGACTTCGACAAGGCAACCCTGAAGAAGGAAGGCAAGGCCTCTCTGGATCAACTGGTCAAGGACATGAAGCTGGATCAGGTAGAGTACATCACCGTTGTCGGCCACACCGACCGCATTGGTAGCAAAGAGTACAACCAGAAGCTGTCTGAGCGCCGCGCACAAACTGTGGCCAACTACCTGACCGCGAAGGGCGTACCTGCCTCCAAGATCAAGGCAAGCGGCGTAGGCCTGACCCAGCCGGTCAAGGAATGCAAAGGCAGCAAGGCAACGCCTGAGCTGATTAAGTGCCTGGCACCAAACCGCCGTGCAGTCATCACTGTGGGCGTTTCTTCCAAGTAATACCTGACGGTAAAAACTGGAACTGATAAAAAGGCACCGAAAGGTGCCTTTTTTGTTGCCTATATCTATGAACCTGTTGTCCTAAGAACCTGTTTCTGTGCTGCAACTGCTTATTTTTCAGATCGTAAACAGGCTCTAAGACCCAAGCAACAAAGCCCCCAAAGGAACTTGTTTGGCTATATTCCTATCACAGAAAAAATCTGAAAATCTTGGGACTTACGCAAAAGTGGATTTTCACTCCTGACTCCCTTCAAGGAAAAGGAAGCTAAATTCAGTTTTTGCGTAAGCCCTCAATCTTTCACATCCATGAGTTCATTTTTGATTATCAAAGCACATACAAAACCTGCACATACCTGCTTTTTTGCGCCCGTAGGCGTGCTGTTTTTATTTTTACTACCTTTACTCTGGCTGATTTTCAACTTCAATCGTCCAGATCCCTCCCCCTTACCGGAGTCAGCGCAAGCCGCCCCCTCCCAACTGGAAAGCATTCTCAGCCGAGGGGTCTTGCGCGTCGCCACACGGGAAAGCCCACTGACGTATTTCAAAAACGAAACTGGAAATATCAGCGGTCTTGAGGCTGATTTATGCGGTCTGTTTGCGGCAAGCCTTGGAGTCAAAGTGGAATTTATCGTCGCTGACTCCATCCCCGCCATTTTTGAACTATTACGCACGGGCGAGGCTGATATCGCCGCCGCGAGCTTGATTCGAGACCCCAATCAAAACCCGCAATTTCGCTTTGGCTCAAGTTACATGAAGCTGCGCCAGCAACTTCTTATGCGTGAAGATGAAGACAAACCGCGCAAACTGGACGATCTTGATAACGTCTACATCAGCGTCGTGGCCGGCAGTGGTCACAGCGAAACCGCACGCGCCTTGAGTGAAAGCAACCCGAATGTCGTGCCACAAGCCATGAACGCAGCCTCTGGCATGGAATTGGTGGCAAAACTCGCGCGCAAAGAACTGGATTACGTACTGATTGATGCCAAAATGGCGCACTGGGCACAAATGCGCTTCCCTGAAGTCAAACTGGCGCTGGATATTGGCGAGCCCAAGGACTACGCATGGGTGTTTTCTCCATCCATCGCCATATGCAATCAAAACCCGCAAGAGCGCAACTGCAAGGGGCGTGACAACGATAGCCTGGTGCAAGCGGCTGAATCTTTCCTGGACACCATCAAACAAAGCGGTGAGTTACAGCGCATTATTGACGGCTATTTTGACTACCTGGACACACTCGACCCCGATGGCTCAAGGCAGTTTCTGCGCGCAGTGCGCTATCAGCTTAGCCCTTACCGCAGCCACTTCGTGCAGGCTGGCCAACGGCACAACATCGACTGGCGCTTGCTTGCTGCAACCGGATACCAGGAGTCCAAATGGGAACCCGATGCCGTTTCGGCTTCCGGCCCACGCGGCATGATGCAGTTCACGACAAACACGGCACAAAAACTGGGCATTGATCCGCATGACCCGCGTTCGAGTATCGAAGGCGCTGCACGCTACCTGAAAATCCTTGACCAGCAGCTACCCCACAGCATCCCGCCCAATGAACGTCCCTGGTTTTCCCTCGCCGCCTATAACATTGGCATTGGCACGGTACTGCACGCCCTGCGTCACCATCAACGCCAACACCCCAGGGAGACCCTGTACTGGCAGGATTTCAAAGAAACACTGTTACAGGAAACCCAAGGCAGCGGCTTCAGTCAACAACGCAGAAAACTCGCCTTGCACTATGTAGACAGCGTGCGCAGTTATTACGAATTACTCATCTGGCTCACCGAGCGCAGCCCTGAAATTAACCAGGACGGCAAGCTCCAACCTAAACAGACTCGCTGAGCGATTCACTGAAATGAAAAAACTCCCCCTTTGTAAAAAGAGGATTGGCCGAGCAGCCTGCGACTCGCTTTGCGAGCGGAACATCCATATCCCACTGAGCCGCTTGCCAAGGTCGAATATTTCAGTAGGCGGCTAACAAGCCGTCAGATACACATCAAAACGCACCGCCTTGCCCCGATAATCCAGCGTTGACTTACGCCCGGCAAGATACTCGGCATGTAAAGGACGCTTCACCACCACCCGGCGCAAAGCGCGCGACAGCGCCAGCTCCAAAAGCTCAGCCGCATCCTCATCTGCCCCGACCAAAGTATGAAACATGCGCATCGGTTTTTTGACCAAAGCGGATTTGCTACGCTCAGGAAACATCGGGTCAAGCACAATCACATCAAAGCGTCCCACGCTTGCGGAATCACGCAAATAAACCGCTGCATCTTCAGCGCGCAACTGCATTCGGGCCGTCGCGGCCAAATGCCCCGCCCGACGCAAGCCATCCGCCAAGAGAGCGTGAACCACGGGGTGACGCTCGCATAAATTCAGCTCACACCCAAGACTTGCCAACATGAAGGCATCCCGTCCCAGCCCCGCCGTTGCATCAAGTACACGCGGCAGTACCTGGCCTTTAACCCCCACGGCTCGCGCCAGAAGCTCGTCCCGACGAAACCCGGCACGCTGACGATACCCCAGCGCACCCGCCTGAAAATCCACGTACAAAGGCTCATCACGCGGCGCAGCGCAGTCACATAAAGCCAAGCCGCGAGCACCCAGGGTGAGCACCAAACCCTCAGACGGCAGCGTATCGAGCACCCGCCCGCCCATGCGCACGGCGAGCCGCTCGACCTCGGCAAGGTCATCGTGATTTTCGGCAAAAAGAAGGGGCTTGGACAAGAGCACGCGATCAGGACAAACGGGGCGACGCAGAATGCGTTACATCCAGCGACTTGATAAACACCTTCGAGCGGCGCTGTGCGTTGTACATCACCTGACGCTCAACCGGCAAATCCTGCACCTGCGCCGCACGAAAGCCATGCTCAACGAACCAATGCGCGGTATGTGTAGTCAACACAAACAAGGTTTGCATCCCGCGCTGCCTGGCCTCGGCCTCCATCCGTGCCAACAATCGGGCGGCACGCCCTCCCCGACGATAAAGCGGCTTCACCACCAAACAAGCCAATTCAGCCACCCGCCCCGCACTGAAAAAATGCAGCGCCGCCGTCGCGATAATCTGCCCATCCAGCTCAACCAGCCAATAGCGGTCAATTTCCAGCTCCAGCTGCTCACGCGGACGGCGCACCAGCACGCCCTCCTCCTCCAGCGGGCGAATCAGTTCCAGAATGCCCGGAACATCATCAATCGTCGCCCGGCGCATACTCTCCAGCGTTTCGGCGGTCAGCAGCGTGCCACAACCGGAACGGCTGTATAGCTCCTGAACCAAGGCGCCTGGCGTGCGCCGATCGACCAGATGCACACGTTCGACCCCGCGACGCACCGCCTTGCAGGCACTCTCCAGATGCAAGGCCATCTCACGACTCAAACCCTTGCCATCCTCCAGCAAGGGCTGAGCTTCGCTCACCGTCATTTGCGCAGGCAGCGCCAGCGTCGATTCAGTCAGAAAAATCAGCTTATCGGCCTGCAACCATGCCGCGACCTCCAAAGCCACATCCTCAGCGCGCAGATTGAACACCTCACCGGTGGGTGAAGCGCACAAACAAGACTGCAACACCGTATGCCCGGCCTCCAGCAAAGAGCGCAGGCGAGAGACCTCAACCTTGCGCACTTCCCCCGTCCAGGCCAGATCAACGCCTTCACGCACCCCCATCGGACGCGCGACCACGGCATTGCTGCTCACCACTGACAAGCGTGCGCCCTCAAGCGGCGTGTTGGGCAAGCCCATCGACAAACGCGCGGTCAAATCCAGCATTTGCACCGCCACCGCACGTTTGATCGAAGCCATGGCCTGCTCGCTACTCACCCGCATCCCCAGGTGCTGCTGCGTGACCACGCCATCATCCAGCAACTCGGCCTGGATTTGCGGCCTGGAGCCGGGCACGATCACCAGACGCACATCCAGGGACGTGAGCAGGGCAATATCGGAAATCAGCGCATCCACACTGCTACTGTCTTCATCGACCAAGGCTTCGCCCGCAAAAGCCAGCACAAAGATCCGATCCTGATGCGCATCGATGTACGGCGAAGCATCGCGCAACCATTGCGCCATCTGCGAAATTTCAGGCGTATTCATGGCGTGAATGACCTCTTAAAAAGGCACACCCAACAAAAATTCAAGCAGCGCCTTTTGCGTATGCAAACGATTTTCCGCCTCATCCCACACCACACTCCAGCGCCCGTCGATCACGCCCGCTGTAACCTCCTCACCACGATGCGCCGGCAGACAGTGCATGAACAGCGCATCCGCACGCGCCCGCGACATCAACTCCTCCGTGACATTAAATCCAGCAAAATCACGCAGACGACGCTCGTTTTCCTCTTCCTGCCCCATGCTGATCCACACATCAGTCACCACCAGATCGGCATCCTGACAGGCTTGTGCCGGGTCATGTGAAAAATTCACCCGTGAACCGGCTGCCAATAACATCTGCGCATCCGGCGCGTAGCTGGAAGGTGAGGCAATATTCAATTTAAAATCAAATACTTGTGAAGCATTGATAAACGTGTTGCACATATTAAAACCATCACCCACCCAGGCCACGGTTTTGCCCTGAATCGAGCCGCGATGCTCCTCGTAGGTCATGATGTCGGCCAGTAATTGACAGGGATGCACCCTCTCCGTCAGCGCGTTAATCACCGGAACCCGCGAATGGCGAGCAAACTCCTCAATATCGGCATGGCGGTGCGCACGGATCATCATCACATCCACCATACGCGAAAGTACACGCGCACTGTCGGCAATCGGCTCGCCGCGTCCAAGCTGGGTATCCCGATGCGACAAAAAGATGGCATGACCGCCAAGTTGCGCCATGCCCGCCTCAAAAGACACCCGGGTGCGCGTTGAGGCCTTCTCAAAGATCATCCCCAACACGCGGTTTTGCAAGCTCAACACCGGCTCAGAGCGTGCCCGTGCCTCTTTCAGATGCCGCGCACGTTGCAGGATGGAGCGCAGCTCATCCAGCGATAAATCATCCAGACTCAGAAAATGACGCACACTCATGCTTAACTCCCTGTAACGACCGACTCAGCCAAAAAGCCCCGGATCAGTTCAGCAAGGCTCACGACCAGGTCGTCCGTCTGCTCGTCACTCATCACCAAGGCCGGCAACAGGCGCACCACCGAATCGGCGGTTACATTAATCAGCAACCCTTGCTGCAAAGCCTGTCCGACCAGTGCCGCACAAGGACGATCAAGCTGCACGCCGATCATCAGCCCCAGGCCGCGCACCTCCACCACCCCGGGCACGCCCTGCAAGTGCTGGCGCAAGCCTTGTACGATACGCCGCCCCAGCTCTTCTGCCCGAGCGATCAGCCCATCGCGCTCAATGACCTCCAACACGGTATGCGCCACGCGGCACACCAGCGGATTGCCGCCAAAGGTTGAACCATGATTGCCCGGCCCGAACAAATCCGCTGCGGCACCAGCAGCGAGGCAAGCGCCTACCGGCACGCCATTGCCCAAGCCCTTGGCCAGGCTCATCACATCCGGACGGATCGCGGCATGTTGATGCCCAAACCACGCGCCGGTGCGCGCAATACCGGTTTGCACCTCATCAACCATCATCAACCAACCGTGGGTATCACACAGCGCACGAATCTCCTGCAAATAACTGGCAGGCGGGATACGAATCCCGCCCTCCCCCTGCACCGGCTCAACCAGCACGGCCACGATATTGCGATCATGCGCCGCCACTTGCCGCAATTTATCCAGATCGCCGTAAGGCACCCGCACAAAACCGCTCACCAGAGGCTCGAAACCCGCCTGCACCTTACGGTTTCCCGTAGCCGAAAGCGTGGCCAGGGTACGTCCATGAAAACTCGATTCCATCACCACGATATGCGGGTCAGACAAACCCTTACGATGCCCATGCAGACGCGCGAGCTTGATCGCCGCCTCATTGGCCTCAGCGCCGGAGTTGCAGAAAAATACCTTGTCCATGCCCGAGATGGATGCCAAGCGATCCCCCAGCGCTTCTTGCCAGGCGATACCGTAAATATTGGAGGTATGAATCAGGGTGCGCGCCTGATCGCAGATGGCTTCAGCAATATCTGCCTGCGCATGACCCAAACCACACACCGCCACGCCCATAATCGCATCCAGATAGCGCTTGCCCTCGGTGTCCCAAAGGAACGCGCCCTCGCCGCGCACAAAGGTCACGGGCTGACGATTGTAGGTATTCATTAAGTGATGTGCGCTCATGGCCGAAGCCCCCATGAAAATTTCAAATTCATAAATGATAAAGACCCCAAAAGGGGTCTGGTTGATTGGAGTTTAACCGCGCCACCTGGACTTGTGAAGCCTCGGCGTGCGATTAAAACCACCCGAAAATCAAGTCAAACCGCAGACACTCAGCCCTTGAGCGCCGCATAGCGGCGACTGACTTCGTCCCAGTTAACCACATCCCAAAAGGCATTGATGTAATCCGGGCGGCGATTCTGGTAGCGCAGATAGTAGGCGTGCTCCCACACATCCATCCCCAGAATCGGCGTGCCCTTGACCTCAGCAATATCCATGATCGGGTTGTCCTGATTCGGAGTGGAGCATACGTCCAGCTTGCCTTCGGCATTCACGATCAGCCACGCCCAGCCGGAGCCGAAACGGGTCGCGCCCGCCGCTGCAAATTTCTCGCGGAATTTGGCGAAGTCGCCGAAGGTGGATTCAATATCCGTCAACAGAGCGCCATCCGGCTGACCGCCGCCATTGGGCGATAACACCGTCCAAAACAGCGTGTGGTTGTAATGACCGCCGCCGTTGTTGCGCACCGCCAGCGGCAATTTGGATATGTTCGCCATCATGTCTTCAACCGACTTGTCTTCCCATTCCGTACCGGCAATCGCGTTATTGCAGTTGGTCACATACGCGCCGTGGTGCTTGGTATGGTGGATTTCCATGGTGCGCGCATCAATGGATTTCTCAAGTGAATCATAAGCATAGGTCAAATCAGGAAGTACAAGAGCCATGGATTTCTCCTTTATTAACAACGAGGGGTAAAGGTTTCAGCGACGCAGGAACCGCGTCTTGCGCCACTAGCAAAGCAGACTGCGAGGCCGTTAGCAAGCCTCCGGCTAAAGCTGCACCCTGGCGCAAGAAGGTACGACGTGCAGCTTCGGCAAGATCATCATGAGCTTCGGACATAAAAATCTCCTCTTTTTCATCAACAAGCTTGAGTCTAAGCCACGCTCATGACAGCCGAGCAGATCACACCCAGATCAAAGGGGTTTTACAAGCACCTCCTCCGCCTGCGCCAACCCCGTCAGCGTCTGGAACGCACTGCGCCGCAGCACTTCGACAAATCCTCGGCGCAGCTCCAGATCATCCACACGAAACGCGGCAAACAACCCGCTCCACAAACCATGTTCACCCATCGGGCGCTCCAGCACATAACCACGTTCAATCTGCGCCTGCGCCGCCCAACGCGGCAAGGCCGCCAAACCACGCCTGGAGGCCACCAGCTGCAAAATCGCCACCGTCAGCTCCGCCGTGCGCCGCGCTGGGCTAACCCCCGCAGGCTTGAGCACGCGCTGCACCACATCCAGCGCCTGATCGGGCACGGGATAGGTAATCAGCGTTTGCCCGGCAAAGTCTGCCGCCGCAAGCCAAGGCTTATCCGCCAAAACATGCCCCGGCGCGAGCAGAGCCACAATTTCATAGCGAAACAGCGGCAGATAGCTCACCCCCGGCCAGTCGCGCATCTCCGACACCACGGCCAAATCTGCCCGCCCATCGAGCAACAAATCCAGCGGCTCGGGCAAAAAACCGCTCACCAAATCCAGCTCGGCTTCCGGGTGTTCGGCTCGATAAGCATCCATCGCCGGCATCAGCCAATCGAAACAGGAGTGACACTCCACCGCAATGCGCAACTGCTCCGGCGCATGATGGTTCGACAGACGCAATACCTCGGCACGCGCCGCCTCCACTTCCGGCAAAGTCCGCCGCGCCGCCATCAGCAGACGCTCGCCCGCCGCCGTCAAACGCAAAGGCCGCTTGGAGCGATCCAGCAGGCTCACGCCGAAATAGCGCTCCAAAGCTCCGAGCTGATGCGACAACGCCGATTGGGTCAGATGCACCCGCTCCGCTGCTGCCGACACCGAACCGGTCTCGGATAAAGCCTGAATCATGCGTAAATGGCGAAGTTCGATCATGGCGCGATGTATCCGTTATTGATCCCGCCTACGACGAGCAGAGCGCCCACATCCCTGTCACTGCTTCCTGAATCCCGTGCGCCCATTGGCATGGAACGCAAAAGACTTGGTGAACGACTGGAACCAGCCATTCGCCTGTACGTTCGCCACAATCTGAATTTCAGGCTCTGGCGCAGCGGGACTGGCAAGGTTGGCTGCCGAGGTAATCGCCGCGCCCGCATTCAGGTTCCAGGTAAAAGCCGCAAAGGATTCATCAACCTTGAAAGCCACGCTAGGCATCCAGTAACCAGGCACGGACGGATTGGCTGCTTTGTAATAGCCATCCACGCGGAATTTGGCATGGAACAGGGTCATGGTGAAGAGATTTTTGCCTTCATAGTCCACCTCTGCCGAGGTTCCGTTAACCGCGTAACCATAATTCTCGTAATTCTTGTCCTTAACCGACAAAATCGAAGTATAGGCACCTTCCGCCTTGGTCACCGGGCGTCCGTCCTTGATGATTTCCCAGGCAAATTTCGCCACATCCAGTCCTAGCTTGGCGGCTTCGACTGCAACCTTGGCTGCATCGGTAGCCGGGTCGCCTGCGGGATGCTTCAAGCTGGCAACGCTGGCCTTTTTGCCATGGACAAACGCAGAAAGATAGGAACCCAGTGGTTGTAGCGAGCTGGAATAGCCTTGGTACAGCATGGTGAAACTCACGCCTCTCGCCTTCATCACCGTCAAAAGTTGCTCCCATGTGAGATCCTGACCTTGCAATACCGTCAGAAAATCCCCGACCCCCATGCCCGAGAGGCGTAAAAAATCCATGATGCCGCTTTCTACGGTTACATCTTCCGGCGTGAAGAAATCGTCCATGGCCTCAAAAAAACCAACATACGCATCCAGCGAAGTGAGTCCCGAATTTTTGTAATCGACATACACATCTTCAAGCGAGCGGTCGAAATCGCCCAATTCAAAAGCCACATCACGCACGGAGGCCTTGGGGTAATAGCGGCGCAGCGCGGCCACAAGCTCTTCGGCAAAGACCACCATACTTGCCGGGTCAAGCGACGGATCGGCCGCCTGCGGCTTGATAAGCCCGGCATTTAAAAAAGCCACTGACATCGGCTTGACCTGAGACGATACTCTGAGCGCGATATGTGGCAGCTGCGCGTTTTCAGGCCTGGCTTCGGCCACCAACCGCCCGGAATCGGTCAGTGCGTAATAACGATAGCTCTCGCTGAGAACTTCCTGTCCATCAACTTTCATACTGACATACAGCGGATCGCCGGCCTGTGGCACATAGACGGATGCAGCGGACTGAGTGTCCGAAGAACCGTCGCACCCGGCAAGCATGATGAGGAATGATGTGCTTAATAAATTTATTTTTTTCATGGGATTAATACTCAAGGTTACTTCTATACGTTCGATCAGGCCGATGGATGCAAGCCAAAAACCGGCGCACAAGAGGAGTATACACGCCGTATGTGAGCATTCTGAGCGGGTTTTGGGTGGAGCATACGCGGCTTCAGCAGATGTATAGCAGCGCCCTCAACAGGTTTGCCAGAATATTGCGCTCAGCGCGTGTCAGGGCTAGCGCACTTTATCCCCGTCCGCATCCGCTCTCTCCAGAACGCCTTCAGCACGACGCCCTCAAGAAGCGTCATGCCGATCACGCGAATCCAACAGATCCTGCGGGCTCTTACCCCCGCAACAACACCCCCGGCGTGCCTGCCAACACCCTACGCCCCAACCAAGGCACCAGAAGCAGCGCCAAAAGCAAGCCCGCCGCCAGGCCGTACAGCCACAACAATCCATCAAATAGCAACGGCACATTAAATAACTTCAACGCCAACACCGCCCCCAAAACGCCCGCTGCCAGTGCCGCCAACACACCGCTCAACACCCCCAGCACGCCAAACTCCACCCACAGGCTTTGCCAGATATGCCGCTGGCGTGCGCCCAGCACGCGCAGAATTGCGGTTTCACGCAGCCGTGCCGCCTCCGAGGCATGAAAAGCAGCCAGCAACACCACCAACCCGGCCAGCAGGGTGAACACAAACACAACCTGCACCGCCTGGCTGGCGCGTTCGATCAGCTTGCGCACCTCGCCCAGAATCTGACTCAAATCAAACAGGGTGATGGTGGGAAACTGCTGCAACAAGGCCTTTTGCTGCGCAATATTCGGCTCAGGCAAATGAAAACTGGTGACGTACTGCGCGGGTAAATCGGCCAGCAAGCCCGGCGTGCCGATAATGAAAAAATTAGGCCGCATCGAGTCCCAGTTCACCTTGCGGATGCTGGTGATCGGCGCGCTCACTTCACGTCCTTCAACCGCAAACATGAGTTGATCGCCCAGCCTCCAGTGCATGTTTTTCAGCATGTCCTGCTCCACCGACCAGCCCGGAACATCCAGCCGCCATGCCCCTTCGAGCAACTGATTATCCAGCGCCAGGCTTTGCGGCATGACCGACAGATTCAACTGCCGATCAATCAAGGCCTTGGCGCGCCCCTCCAGCGTGGAGGCATCAAACGCCGTGCCATTGACTGCTGCAAGCCGTGCCGCAAACATCGGATAGATCCCCGCCGCATGGATATTTTGCGCATACAAAACCGCTTGCAGCGCCGCCACCTCATCCGGTTGGATATTGATGGCGAACACATTCGGCGCATCCTGCGGCACCTGATCGCGCCAGGCTTGCAACAAATCGCCGCGCACCACCCCAAGCAGCAGCAGGGCGGTCAGCCCCAAGGTCAAGGCCGAGACCTGCGCCGCACTCGCCCAAGGCTCACGCGCCAAACGCGCCAGACCAAAACGCGCCATGCCGCGTGTCGGCAAACGGCGCAACAGGCGCAACAGCACCCCGATCACGCCCATAAACAACAGCAGACTGAGCAGCAAACCACCAAGCACATACGCCGTCAGCGCCGCGTCCTGCGCTTGCAGCCACACCAGCAAACCCATGGCCAATAAGCCCGCGCCGAACAGCAAGGCAGCCGCAGGAGGCGGTGCGGCAAGTTGCCGATTCAACACACGCAAGGGCGGCGTATCCTGTAAACGCACCAAGGCAGGCAGGGCAAAGCCCAGCAAGGCCACCCACGCAATCGCAATGCCAAACCCCACCGGAGCCCATGAAGGCGACGGCAAATCGAATTGCAACAACGACCCCAACAGATGCGCCAAGGCCAGTTGCGCCAACGCGCCAAGCAGAATCCCCGGCACGGCGGCCAACAGCGCCAACATGCCAAGACGCAGCGTGTAGAGCCAGAAAATCGTGGACGATGAAGCCCCAAAGGCACGCATCAAGGCCGCCGGGTCTTGCTGCACGCGGTTGTATTGCTGCGCCGCCAACAACAGCGCCGCGCCCGCCAGCAGTACCGCCACCATGGCGGCCAGCCCCAGAAAACGCGCTGCACGCTCAAACGCCGTTTTGAAAGCCGGTTGGCTGCTTTCCGGACGCTCGATGCTCAAACCCTTGGGCAGTTGCGCGCTCAAAGCCGCAAACAGACTCGCCCGCTGCGCCGAGGGTGCGGCCAGCAAAAGATAATGTTTCACCCGGCTTTGTGGCGTAACCAGCCCCGTGGCCGGAATATCTGCCAGATTGAGCATGGCGCGCGGCGCGGCCTGAGCGAAAAAATTGCCCACATCCGGCTCACGCAACAAAACGCCCGCCAAGCGCAGGCTCGCCTGCCCGATCTGCACCCTATCGCCCAGCTTCAGCTCCAGCATGGCGATGGCACGCGGCGCAAGCCAGAGCGTACCGGGCGCGGGCGCGTGACGCAGCGCTTGGGCAGGCGCGTCGGCCTGCGTCTGCACACTCAACTCGCCGCGCAGAGGATAGCCCTCGCCCACAGCCTTCATACTGACCAACTGGGTCATCTCCCCCACCAGCAACACGCTAGGAAACTCCAGCGTCTGCGCGCTCACAAGCCCCAGCGTCTGTGCCTGCTCAAGCTGCGTCTGCAAAGGCTGGGGCGAAGCGATGCGTCCATCCGCCGCCAGAAATTCAGAGGCCTGCGCACGCATGGCCTGATCGACCCGGTCGGTGAAAAAGCCCACCGCCGTCACCGAAGCCACCGCCACCAGCAAGGCCAGCAACATGGTGCTCAGCTCGCCGTTTCTCAGCTCGCGCCACAAGCCGCGCCAGGCCAAGGCCAACAATCCGATGCGCGTCAATGCCATGCCTGCACCACCCCAGCCTTGATTTCATAACCACGGTCATCTGGAAAATGGCGCACGAGCCAGCGGCTCAACACTGCGTCCAATAGACTGCCCAAGATTTATTAACCATTACAAGCGCCCTCGCCGGATTAGGCCTGAAACCAGATCAAATGACCGCCTCAAGCCCCTTGCGTTCAATCAGATTCAAGAGTTTCAGAGATGGGCCGCTCGGTTTCTTGTCACCGACTTCCCACTTCTGCACCGTGGACACGCTGGTATTCAGCACGGCAGCAAACACCGCCTGGCTCACATGAGCATGTTCGCGCAGTGACTTGATCTTCTGCGGCGGCATTTCGTGGACATCGAGATGGCACAGCGCATCGAACTCGCCCATACGCCGCTTGCTGATTAAACCAAGCCCGTGCAGGCCATGCGCCGTTTCATGTATTTCGTCCAGAATTCGGCTTTTACGCTTCGTTGTTGTCATTGCACACCTCCACAATTTCTCTGGCCAGCAGGGCGCTCATCAGCTGTTTGTCATCAAAACCAAGCAAGTCTTTTGCAACTTCCTGCAACACTTTCAGTTCGTCCTTATTGATATTCGCGCGCTCGTTCTTGCCAAATCCGTAGAGTAAAGAACCAGCGATCCGCCATCTTGCTGGCGACAAGGGTTCGCGCTCCGCCCCGTCTGCCCTGCCCGGGCAGCGCGACGCGCTTTTTCAACACATTGCCGCCCAAGTCTGCATCGACAAGCCCTTGAGCCATCTCGGAAACGGCATTGCATAAGGCATCGCTTGCCAAACCCGCTTTTCGCATCCAGCGGGTGAACGTCCGCGTCAAAAACACTCTTCTCATCGAAGAAACCTACCACCTGGTGCAATAGATTACCAGTCAAGTGAAACGCCCGGCTCGAACTTCACCCGCCTTGATTTCATACCCCCGATCACAACGCGCCGCCAATGCCGGATCATGCGTCACCAACACCAGCGCGGTGTTGTGCCTATCACGCAAATCAAACATTAGCTCGATCACCCGCTCGCCTGTGGCGGTGTCCAGCGAACCGGTCGGTTCATCGGCAAACAGAATCGCCGGTGTACCGGCAAAAGCGCGCGCCAGCGCCACGCGCTGTTGCTCACCGCCGGAGAGCACTTTGGGAAAATGGCGCAGACGATGACTCAAGCCCACCTCCTCCAGCGCAGTTTTGGCACGCGCTTCGGCATCACGCACGCCTTGCAGCTCCAGCGGCAAGGCCACGTTTTCCAGCGCGTTCAGACCATCAATCAGTTGAAAGGACTGAAACACAAAGCCCACCCGCCCGGCGCGCAGCGCTGCACGCTGGTTCTCGGACAGCGTGTTTAACACCTGCCCGGCCAGCTCGATTTCACCGCTGCTCGGCACATCCAACCCGGCCAGCAGCGCCAGCAAGGTGGATTTACCCGCACCCGAAGCGCCGATCAAAGCCACCGCCTCGCCGGCATAAACCTCTAAACTTGCGGCGTGCAAAATGGTCAGATCGCCCGTGCCGCCCGCATCGGGTACGCTGACCGTTTTACTTACCTTGTTTGCCCGCAGAATGGGTGAACGCTCAGAATTCAAGGACATGTTTATGTTTTTCCGCCTCGCATTGCTTTTGATTGGCCTGAATGCAAATCTCGTTTATGGACAGGAAGCATCCCCCGTTTCATCGCCGCGCCCAACCCTGCTGGTTTTGGGGGATTCGCTTTCCGCTGCGCACAATATCCCGCAAAACCAGGGCTGGGTCAGCTTGCTGGCGACAAAACTTGCGCAAGCGAATCCGCCTTGGACGGTGATGAATGCCTCCGTCAGCGGCGAGACCAGCTCCGGCGGCCTGAGTCGCCTGCCTCATCTTCTCAAACAACACCCGCCACAATGGGTCATGCTCGAACTCGGTGCCAATGATGGTCTGCGCGGTCTGCCACTGAAATACACACGCGCCAATCTGCAAAAAATGATCCAACTCAGTCAGGCCAGCGGTGCCAAAGTCATCCTGATCGGCATCATGCTGCCGCCCAATTATGGTGCCGCCTACCGCGACCCGTTTGCCCTCATGTACCGCGAATTGGCCGAGCAAAACCAGCTCCCCCTCGTACCCTTCCTGCTCGAAGGCGTGGCCAATGACCCTAGGCTGATGCAGCCCGACGGCCTGCACCCCAACGCCGCCGCACAAAGCAAGATTCTGGAGAATGTCTGGCGCGTCGTTGCGCCAATTATTGAATCCTTAAAATGAATTAAAATCATAAAACCATGCAAATCATTCGTTTGATTCATTAAATTGCGCTGCGCATGATACTGCTCACGATTTCATATCACGAGCAACAACATGAGCCATTCACATACCACCACCCACACCCTCGGCTTCCCGCGTATTGGCGCACAACGCGAGCTGAAATTCGCCCTCGAAGCCTACTGGCGCGGCGAAACCGAGGCCGCCGCGCTGGAAAATACCGCCCGCGAACTGCGCGCCCGTCACTGGCAAGTGCAGCGTGATGCCGGGTTGGAGTGCGTCAGCGTGGGCGATTTCGCCCTCTACGACCATGTGCTCAACCATATCCAGCTGCTTGGCTGCGAAGCGGCGCGCTTCAATTTCAGCAATGAAGGCGAACTTGAGCGTTATTTCATCATGGCGCGCGGGCGACGCAATCAACAGGCGGATGCCTGCGACCCAGCGCCGCAAGCAGCCGATGCCAGCGTGTATGCCTTGGAAATGACCAAGTGGTTCGATACCAACTACCACTATCTGGTGCCGGAATTTACCGCCGACACCAGCTTCAAGCTCAACTCCTCGCGCCTGTTTAACGAAATCGCCGAGGCGCAGGCGTTGGGTCATACCCCCAAGGCGGTGCTGATCGGCCCGCTCACATTCCTCTGGCTGGGCAAGGAAAAAAGCGCGGACTTCAACCGCCTCGACCTGCTCAATAGGTTGCTGCCAGTGTACGGCGAGATTCTCGCCCGCCTGAAAAAACTCGGCATAAGCTGGGTGCAAATCGACGAACCGATCCTTGGCCTCGATCTGCCCGCCGCCTGGCAAAGCGCGTTTGAACAGGCTTACAACCGCCTGGCGCATAACCGCCCGCAATTGCTTTTGACCACCTATTTCAGCGAGCTTGCCGATAACCTGCGTCTGGCTTGCCAGCTACCAGCGGACGGTCTGCATGTCGATGCGCTGCGCGCGGCGGACGAACTCGAACGTGTGCATGACTGGCTGCCCGCGCACAAAGTGCTGTCCGTCGGCATTATCGACGGACGCAATATCTGGCGCAGCGATCTGGATGCCGCTCTCGCCCGCCTCAAGCCGCTGTACGCGCAACGCGGCGCGAATCTGTGGCTGGCACCGAGTTGCTCACTGCTGCATGTCCCCATTGATCTGGAGCAGGAAAACCTGCTGGATGGCGAACTGAAGTCGTGGCTGGCCTTTGCGCGGCAAAAGCTGATCGAGCTGAACATCTTGCGCCATGCTTTATCAGATGAAGCCAGCATGGCCGATCAACTCAACACCGCCCGCACTGCGCTCGCCAGCCGCCGCGCCAGCCCGCGTGTGCATAATACCGAGGTGACGGCGCGCCTGGCCGCCCTGCCTGAAGATGCCGACCAACGCCCTGCCGCCTTCACCGAACGCCAGCGCATCCAGCGCGAGGCATTGAAGCTGCCACCCTTCCCCACCACCACCATCGGCTCCTTCCCGCAAACAGGCGAACTGCGCGCCGCACGCGCCGCCTTCCGTCGCGGCGAAATTAGTCAACTGGCCTACGACGAGGTGATTCGTCAGGAAATCCGGCTGGTGGTGCAAAAGCAAAGCGAGATTGGCCTGGATGTCCTGGTGCACGGCGAGCCGGAGCGCAACGACATGGTGGAATACTTCGGCGAACAGCTGGCCGGCTTCGCCTTCACCCGGCATGGCTGGGTGCAATCCTACGGCTCGCGCTGCGTCAAACCACCGCTGATTTTTGGCGATGTCAGCCGCCCGCAGGCCTTAACGGTGGACTGGACACGCTACGCCCAAGCGCTGACTGACAAGCCGATGAAAGGCATGTTGACCGGTCCTGTGACCCTGTTGCAGTGGTCATTTGTGCGTGACGACCAGCCGCGTCGCCTCACCTGTGAACAAATCGCGCTGGCCATCCGTGACGAAGTGGCCGATTTGGAACGGGCCGGCATCCGCGTGATCCAGATCGACGAACCGGCCTTCCGCGAGGGGCTGCCGCTACGCAAGGCCGCCTGGCAAGCTTATCTTGACTGGGCGGGGCGCTGTTTCCGCATCAGCGCCTCGCCGGTCGCCAACGCCACCCAGATTCACACCCACATGTGCTATTCCGAGTTCAACGATATTCTGCCCGCCATTGCCGCACTCGATGCCGATGTCATTACCATCGAAACCTCACGTTCGGACATGGAGCTTTTGCGCGGCTTCGGCAGCTTCAAATACCCGAACGAGATCGGCCCTGGCGTGTGGGATATTCACTCGCCGCGCGTCCCTAGCGTGGAGGAAATGGAGCGCCTGCTGCACAAGGCGGCTGAAGTCATCCCAGCGCAAAACCTGTGGGTCAACCCGGATTGTGGGCTGAAAACGCGCAACTGGGCAGAAAGCGAGGCCAGCTTGCGCAATATGCTGGAGGCGACGCGACGCTTGCGCGCCATGCGGTAAATCGCGAGCAACCACCCTCACGCTTTGCTTCATCCGGGCTAGACACTAACGATTTTAAATCGATGGACTTGCCACGCACGCCAGCGGTTTGCATGATGCCATGCCTCTTAATCATGCAAACAACGTCAAACCCATGTTCAAGCCCTCGTTTCATACTCTCGCTCCCGTAGCCGCGCTCGGGGTTTTTGCCTTGGCGCATTTTTTTCATGCTCAGACCTGGGTCATTATCCTGGCTGGCATCAGCATCTTTGTCGCCGTGATGACCGCCGTTCACCATGCCGATGTGGTCGCGCACCGCGTCGGTGAGCCGTATGGCGCACTAATCCTCGCCCTCGCCGTCACAGTGATCGAAGTGGCGCTGATTATTTCCATGATGCTACAAGGTGATGAGGGCGGCACAGAACGTGCCACCCTGACCCGCGATGCCATCTTCGCCACCATCATGATCGTCACCAACGGCGTGATCGGTCTCAGCCTGTTGCTTGGCGGCCTGCACCACCACACGCAAAGCTTTCGTATCGAAGGTGCCGCCCCCGCACTGGCGGTGCTGATCGCCCTATCCGTACTAACCCTGGTTCTGCCGCGCTTTACCACCAGTACGCCCGATGCCACCTACACCACCGCCCAACTGGCCTTTGACGCTCTGGTCTCGCTCACCCTATGGTCGGTATTCATTTTCAGCCAGACCGTGCGCCATCGCGCGGACTTTCTGCCAATCCCGAGGCAGCCGCATGAAACGCACGCAACACCCCACACACGCCCCAGTTCTCGCCAAGCCTGGCTCAGCCTTGCCCTGCTCCTGCTCGCCCTGATGGCCGTAGTCGGTCTGGCCGAATCACTGGCACCCAGCGTCGAACAGGCCGTCGATCATCTCGGACTGCCGCAAGCGGTGATCGGCATCATCATCGCCCTGCTGGTATTGTTGCCGGAAACCCTCACCGCCATCCGCGCCGCCATCAATAACCGCCTGCAAACCAGCATCAACCTTGCGCTCGGCTCCGGGCTGGCCAGCATTGGCCTAACCATTCCCGTGGTCGCGCTCACCGCCATAATCCTCGGTCTACCGTTGGAACTGGGACTGGATGCCAAGGACATGGTACTGCTGGCTCTATCGTTTATCGTCGCCACCCTGACCCTGGTCACCGGACGCTCGACCATCATGCAAGGCGCAGTGCACCTGGTGATTTTCGCCGCCTTTCTATTCCTCTCCATCGTGCCGTAAACTTCTGAAAACACGCTAACTTTAGGAACCCTCCATGAACCGTCGCCACTTTCTCTCCGCCGCCAGCCTCGCTGGAGCCGCCACCCTTGCGGGCTGCAAGGACAACACCGCCACCCCCACCGTCGCCGAAAACAAACCTGCCGAAGTCATCCAATGGAAAATGGTCACCACCTGGCCGAAAAACTTCCCCGGACTCGGCACCGGCGCGGAAAATTTCGCCAAACTCATTAACGAAATGTCCGGCGGACGTATCCAGGTCAAAGTCTATGCCGCTGGCGAGCTAGTCCCCGCGCTGGAAGTGTTCGACGCAGTACAACGCGGCACAGCGCAAATCGGCCACGGCGGCGCGTATTACTGGAAAGGCAAACACGAGGCCACGCAGTTTTTCACCTCGGTTCCCTTTGGCATGACCGCACAAGAAGTCAACGCCTGGCTGTTTTATGGCGACGGACTCAAGCTCTGGCAAGAAGTCTACGCCCCCTTCGGCCTCACCCCCATGCCCTGCGGCAATACCGGCGTGCAGATGGCTGGCTGGTTTAACAAGGAAATCAACAGCGTCACCGACCTTAAAGGCCTGAAAATGCGCATCCCGGGCTTAGGCGGCGAAGTACTGCGTCTGGCCGGCGGCACACCGGTCAACCTGCCGGGCGGCGAACTGTTTACCGCACTGCAATCCGGCACCATTGATGCCACCGAATGGGTAGGACCGTACAACGATCTGGCCTTTGGTCTATACAAGGCGGCCAAGTATTACTACGCTCCCGGCTGGCAGGAACCGGGCAGCACCATGGAGGCGATCATCAACACCGAAGCGCTCCATAAACTGCCCAAGGATTTGCAAAGCATCGTACTCAACGCCTGCAAGGTGGTGAATGCCGACATGCTGGCCGAATTCACCGCACGCAACAACCAAGCGCTGGAAACGCTGAAAAAGGAACACGGCATAAGCGTGCGCATGTTGCCGCAAGATGTGATCGACGAACTGAAAAAACTCTCCGCACAGGTCATGGCCGATCTGGCGAAAAAAGACGCACTCTCGGCCAAGGTCTACACCTCTTATCAGGCGTTTTTAAACAACGTCAAACCCTGGACCAATGTGTCCGAACTGGCTTATCTGAAAGCGCGGGGGTAAGGCCTGCGTGCTGTATCAAGCTTTTTAGTGATGTTCACTTGGAAAAGGCTTGACGATGAACGGAGTATCTACACTTCAAGATATATTCGTGCCGCATCAATAGGCAAAAGCTTACCTCACTCCCCTCAACATCTGATTTCCCCCCTTTGTAAAAGGAGAGCGGGAGGGGGATTTGCCTGCCTTTGTCGCGCCTTTCACCTCAATCTCCCCTCTGCCATCTCGCATACAATAACCTTATATAAAGATGCGATTTTATTTGCTCATAGAATACAACCATAGAGCATAAGACACTCCAATGAGTTTGCGCAGAACCACCATGCTAGAGTGCCTCGGCTTATCGAACAGCGTCACGCACCCAAGGGTTTTATTCAAGGCTTGAGCAGGCGCATGGTTTCAGACTTCAACGGCAGAGGCACAATAAAACATGGCACATATCGTCATTTTAGGCGCAGGTATCGGCGGCATGCCCGCCGCGTATGAAGCGCGTGAGTTTTTGGGCAAATCCCACCAAATCACCGCCATCAACGCGACGGACTATTTCCAGTTCACGCCCTCCAACCCTTGGGTTGCTGTTGGCTGGAGATCACGCGACGAAATCACCTTTCCCATTGAACCCTACCTCAAGCGCAAGGGCATCGACTTCATCCATGCCAGCGTCACCAAACTCAGCCCCGAGACCAAGACGCTCACCCTGAGCAACGGCAATAGCGTCAGCTACGACTATCTGATTATCACTACCGGCCCCAAGCTCAATTTTGCCGCCATTGAGGGCGCAGGACCACACGGAGGGCACACGCATTCCGTGTGTACCGTCGATCACGCCGAGCTGGCCTATGGTGACTACCAGCGCCTGTGCGAGAATCCTGGCCCCGTTATTGTCGGCGCTTTCCAGGGCGCAAGCTGCTACGGCCCGGCCTACGAGTATGTGTTTATCCTTGATGCCGCCCTGCGCAAGAGAAAAATCCGCGATAAAGTCCCCATCACTTTTGTCACCGCCGAACCTTACATTGGCCACCTCGGACTGGGGGGCGTGGGCGACTCCAAGGGAATGCTCGAATCCGAACTGCGGATGCACGACATCAAATGGATCTGCAATGCTCGCACCACCAAGGTTGAAGCTGGCAAAATGCACGTTGAAGAACTCGACATGCAGGGCAATGTCATCAAAACCCATGCGCTTCCCTTTAATCACTCCATGATGTTGCCGCCCTTCCGTGGCGTGGATGCGGTCGCTGCCGTTGAAGGCATGGTCAACCCTGGCGGCTTTGTACTGATCGACGACAAACAGCGCAATCCGAAGTACCCCAGCATCTACTCGGCAGGTGTTTGTGTCGCCATTCCGCCGGTTGAGGTTACGCCCGTTCCTGTGGGCACACCGAAAACCGGCTACATGATCGAGTCCATGGTCACGGCGATTGTGCATAACATCGCGCAAGAGCTTAAAGGCGAGGAGCCTACCCACAAAGGCACCTGGCAAGCCATCTGTCTCGCCGACATGGGCGACCGTGGCGCAGCCTTTATCGCCCTGCCGCAGATTCCGCCGCGCAACGTCAACTGGTTCGCCAAGGGCAAGTGGGTGCATCTGGCGAAAATCGCCTTCGAGAAATATTTCATCCGCAAGATGAAATCCGGCAGTTCCGAGCCGATTTATGAAAAGTACATCATGAAAGCGATTGGTATTGCGCGCCTGTCGAAGTAAGAGCGCGCAACACGCCGCGTAAAAGCCCCGCCTTGGTGCGGGGCTTTTTATTGCGCCGATTAAGACTTAAAGCCCTCCCCCTTGACGGAGTGAGGGGCAGGAGAGAGGGAGTAAAATCCAGCGTCAGCGCCACCCTGCTGACATTACAAGCAAACAATCTCCCGCATCACCGCTGTGGCATAACTCCCCGCAGGCAACACGAATCCCACGGTGAGGACACGATGCGCCTCATCCAAACGCCAGTGCATTGCACGCGGAATCACGCGCAACGGACGACGCGCAGCCTCCAGCCCTTCACGTACCAAACCTTCGGCCAATAACGCATCCTGCGCAATCACCGCCTGCTCCAATGCAGCACACAGGCCTTGCGCCTGGCTACCTTCCTTGCCCCAGAGCGCGCCGCTGGTGTGAACATCCCCCGCTGCAATCCGCCCCGCCAGCGCAGCATCATCCGGTTCAGCAATGAAAAAACTGTGCCGCCCATCCAGCATCAGCGGCTCACCCGCCAGCGCGTCCAGCCAGCTTCCATCAGCGATGCGCCGGGCAAGAATGGCATTGAACAGCTCGCTGCGCGCCGTGGAAAGCAGCATTCCCTGCTGGGCGCAGGGTGGCGCTTTGCCGCCGGCAAACCAGGCGCGCACCGCATCCAGATTGCCGCCCTCATGCCCAAAGCGTTGCTCGGCAAACCCGTTCGGCACACCGACTTGGGCAATGCGCTCCAGTCGCGCGTTTAACCCACTCAAATCGCCTTCCAGCCCGCGCACCGTGAGCAAAAACCGATTGCCACGATGCGTACCCCGGCGCAATTTGCGCGTGTGACGGGTGATGACGATGATTTCCGCTGCCGTTTTCTGGCCTAAGTCCGCCCAGTTCACCGCACGACGCGGTGCGGGCAGGCTGAACCACTGTGTCGTCAGCGCGTGCCGATCCTTCAAACCGGAATAGCCGACATCACGTTCAGCACAGCCCGCCAAACGCGCAAGCTGCCTGGCCACCCAGGCGGTGTTTTCGCCGCGCTTACGCACGGCAAGCCATAGATGTTCGCCGCGTCCCTCTGGCATGAAGCCGAGCTGTTCATCAACGATAAAATCTTCGGGCTGGCTGCGCAGCGCGCCGCAGACAGCAGGCAAGCCGTGGGCATAAGGCAGGTTCATGTTGTATGTCATCGTTGGGTACTCAAGAAGCGGGCATTGTGCCATCCTTTGCTCATGCAGCACCCTCTTGACCAGAATCCCGCAGCACTCTGCGCCGATTTGCTCACCCAAACCGGGGAGCATCCGCGCTTGCGTCAAGCCTGCACGCAGGCCAGCGCCGTCTGGGACGGTGACCCGACCCGCCCACGCGGCGCGCGGGTCGCCTTGTTGCTGTGTGAGATGAAGGCCGATCAGGACACCTTACTGGTCGCTACGCTTGGCGACCCGCGTCTGCGTGCGGGTTTCAGCGAGCGCGTCATGACAGAGCAGTACGGAGTGCCTGTGGCGCGCATGGTGGCCGAGCTGCATCGGCTCAATACCTTTAGCGAAACGCAACTGGCGATGGACAACCCGCAACAGGCGGAAAACCTGCGCCGCCTGCTGCTGGCGATGGTCAGCGATGTGCGCGTCATTCTCATCAAGCTGGCCTACCGCCTGGAGTGCCTGCGTGCCCTGCCCTTGGTGAATGATGTCAAATTGCGCCGTCATGTCGCAGGCGAAACGCTGGCGCTGTTCACCCCCCTCGCCCACCGTCTGGGGCTTGGCCAGCTCAAGTGGGAGCTGGAAGATCTCGCCTTTCGCCATCTTGAACCGGAAACCTACAAGCGCATCGCCAGCCTGTTGGATGAGCGGCGCGTGGAACGCGAGACCTATATCACCCAGGTCAGACAACAGCTTGAGCAGGCGCTGTCCAAGGAAAACATCGTGGCCGAGGTTTACGGTCGCCCGAAGCATATTTACAGCATCTTTGAAAAAATGCGCCGCAAGAAGCTCGACTTTGCACAGCTTTTTGATGTGCGCGCCCTGCGTGTGCAAGTGAACAGCATCGCAGACTGTTACGCGGTGCTCAGCGTGGTGCATACCCTGTGGCAGCCGATTGCCAGCGAGTACGACGACTACATCGCCCAGCCCAAACCCAATGGCTACCAATCCCTGCACACCGCCGTCCATGCGCTGGACAATAAAACGCTGGAAGTGCAGATCCGCACCGCCGCCATGCACAATCAGGCCGAGCTGGGCGTGGCGGCGCACTGGCGCTACAAGGCGGGCGGCAAGACGCGCGGCGATGAATTTGAGGATGATCTGGAACGTCTGCGCCTTGCGCTGGAAGAAGGCGCAGGCGGCGCACCGAATGCGCGCAGCGTGTACGTCTTCACCCCCAAAGGGCACGTCATGGAACTGCCGCAGGGCGCAACGCCGCTGGATTTGGCCTACAGCCTGCACACCGAGCTTGGACACCAATGCAAGGGCGCGAAAGTGAATGGCCGCCTCGTGCCGCTCAATACCCCGCTGAAAAACACCGACCGCGTGGAATTGATGCGTGCGCCGCAAGGCGTACCCAGTCGGGAATGGGCGGATGCGAAAAGCGGTTATCTGGTCTCGAAAAGTGCACGCGCGCGCATCCGCGCCTGGTTCAAACAGCGCGAACGGGAAAGTGCGCGTGAAGAGGGTCATGCGCACTGGGACAAAACCGTGCGCCGCCTGGGTCTTGCACGCGAACAGCGCGAAAGCCTGTTGCAAAAGCTCAAACTCAAAAGCGAAGCTGCCGTCTGGGAAGCCTTGGGCGAAGGGCATCTTTCCCATGCCGCCTTTCTGGAAGCCGCCCGCGCCACGCTCGCGCAAAACCTTGATGCGGACACAGAACCCACCCTACCGCGTCGCCTGGCGGCAAGCTCGATCCCGCGCAGCCTGAGCCTTGAGGGCCTACAGGCCGAACCCGCGCGTTGCTGCAACCCCATGCCAAGGGATGCGATTGTCGGCTTTATCACCCGTGGGCAGGGGCTGCGTCTGCATCGTGCGGATTGCCACAATCTGGCTCATTTGCGCCAAACCCAGCCCGAGCGCCTGTTGGAGGTGGAATGGCCCTACCTGCAAGGCATGGCCGTGCGCGCCGACGTGCTTGTTCTGGCTGAAGACCGTAGCGAGCTGCTCAGCGACATCAGTCATGTACTCTCTCAGTTCAAGGCACGGGTCAACGCCATCGACAGCCAGCGCGACAAGCGCACACAGCAGGTGCAAATGCGCCTCAAGCTCGAACTGCCCAATCTGGAGAGTGTGCAGCCGATGATTGACAAGTTGAGCACACTTGGCGGGCTGGATGAAGTACGGCGTTTGTAGGGTGCGCACAACGCATTTCATGCCTTGAACCCTTCACACAACCCTTTGTCCCAGCCTCATCTCGGTTAAACTGAGCCCCAGGAACCCCATTGAACAGGAATACGGCCATGCTTCCCGTGACCAACCACCCCGAACTCATCGAACAACTGCGCACCCAGTGGTGCAGCGAAACCATGAAAATCAGCGAATACGCCACCTTTCTCGAATACTGCGAACTGGTGGAGTTCAAGGAAGGCGACGTTATCGCCGACATCGGCGAAGTGGGTGATGCGTTGTACTTTGTAGTCGAGGGCGAAGTCGCCCTGGTCACCGGCAGCACCGCTTCGGAGGTAGAAGTCGGTCGCATCTTTGAAGGCGAACTGATGGGTGAAATGAGCTTTTTCGACCGCAAGCCGCGTCAGGTGCGCCTCAAAGCCGCCACCCCGCGCGACCGCCTGCTCAAGCTCACCCGCCCGATGTACAAGCGCATGCGCATCGAACACCCCTACATTGCGGTGAATCTGCTCGAATACGCCATCATCAGCCTGGATCACCTGTTCCGTCGCGCCAGCGAGGACGTGTCCAATCTCAATCTTTACGTTTTCGGCAGCGGGAAAAAATAACTCAACATGGCTCAATACATTTTCACCATGAACGGCGTGGGCAAGATCGTCCCGCCGAAGAAATTTATCCTCAAGGACATCTACCTCAACTTCTTCCCCGGCGCGAAGATCGGCGTGCTCGGCTACAACGGCGCGGGCAAGTCCACCCTGCTGCGCATCATGGCCGGTGTGGACACCGACATCGTCGGCGAGGCGCGCCCGCAGCCCGGCATCAAGATCGGCTATCTGCCACAAGAACCGCAGCTCAATGCCGACAAGGACGTGCGCGGCAATGTGATGGAAGGCGTGGGTGAAATCGCTGCTTTGCTGCAACGTTTTAACGAAATCAGCGATGCCTTCGCCGACCCGGATGCCGATTTTGACAAGCTTTTGGCCGAACAGGCCGAATTGCAGGACAAGATTGATGCCAGCGGCGGCTGGGACATCGACCGCAAGCTGGAAATCGCCGCCGATGCGCTGCGCCTGCCGCCCTGGGATGCGGACGTGAATCACCTCTCCGGCGGCGAAAAGCGGCGCGTGGCGTTGTGCCGCCTGCTGCTCTCCAACCCGGACATGCTGATTCTCGACGAACCGACCAACCATCTGGATGCCGAATCCGTGGCTTGGCTGGAGCGCTTCCTGCAAGACTTCCCCGGTACGGTGGTGGCGGTCACGCATGACCGTTATTTCCTCGACAACGTGGCGGGCTGGATTCTGGAGCTGGATCGCGGCCAGGGCATTCCGTTTGAGGGCAATTACTCGCAATGGCTGGAGGCCAAGGAAAAGCGTCTGGCGCAGGAAGAGAAGACCGAATCCGCGCGCCACAAGGCGATGGCGCAGGAACTGGAATGGGTGCGTCAGGGCGCAAAAGGCCGTCAGGCCAAGTCCAAGGCGCGTCTGGCGCGCTTCGAGGACATGCAATCGGTCGAATTCCAGAAGCGTTCGGAAACCAACGAGCTGTACATCCCGCCTGGGCCGCGTCTGGGTGACAAGGTGATCGAAGTGGAAAACCTGTCCAAAGCCTTCGGCGAGCGCGTGCTGTATCAGGGCATGAGTTTCTCCGTACCCAAGGGTGCGGTAGTCGGCATTATCGGCGCGAACGGCGTGGGCAAATCCACCCTGTTCAAGATGCTCACCGGGGCGGAAAAGCCGGATTCCGGTAGCATCACCCTTGGGGAAACCGTGCAACTGGCTTGTGTCGATCAAAGCCGCGACGCGCTGAATGACAAAAATACCGTGTGGCAGGAGGTTTCCGACGGGCTGGACACCATCCAGGTCGGCAGCTTCCACATGCCCTCGCGCGCCTATCTTGGCCGCTTCAACTTCAAGGGCGAGTCGCAGCAGAAATTCATCAAGGATCTCTCCGGCGGCGAGCGCAACCGCGTACACCTCGCCAAGCTGCTCAAATCCGGCGGCAACGTGATTCTGCTCGACGAACCGACCAACGACCTGGACGTGGAAACCCTGCGCGCGCTGGAACAGGCGATTCTCGATTTCCCCGGTGATGTGTTGGTGATCTCGCACGATCGCTGGTTTTTGGATCGTATCGCCACGCATATCCTCGCGTTTGAGGACGATGGCAGCGTGATCTTCGTCGAAGGCAACTTCCAGGATTACGAGGCCGATCGCCACAAGCGTCTGGGCATCGATGCCGACCAGCCCAAGCGCTTGAAGTACAAGCGCCTGGAAGGATGAGTGAGCGCCGTTGAATGAGCATTGATCTGCTGCGTAATACGCTTGTGGCGTTACTGTTTGGCAGCCTGTTGGCCTGCGCTGCGCCAAAAACCAACAGTGCGTCAACCAATACCCCTCCTGAACGCCCTTTTCAGAAGGACTTCGCTGAGGATAGTGTGACCAGCTGTAAAGCTGCGCATCGCGCCCTGTTAGGGGATGGCTATCTGGTGGAAGCGCTGGCCGCAGACCGGCTTAAAGGCCGCAAATCATTCCGCGTGAACAGTGAGCACGGCAACGTGGTGGAGATGACCATCAACTGCCTGGCCAACAACGATGGCACCAGCACGGTGTATGCCAATGGCCTGCGCAGCGCCTATGAGCTGAAAAAATCCTCCACCTCGGCCAGCGTCGGGGTCAGCGTGTTTGGTTCGCTCTCCGTGCCCATCGGCCAGAGCGCTGATAGCATGGTCAAAACCACCGACGAAACCATCACCGACCCGGTGTTTTACCGTGCGTTCTTCATGTCGATGAGCAGTATTCTGGACGAAATGCGTTCGGAGCGACCGCCAAAATCATGACACTGAGCCGATCTCGCGGTATTTATGCAGCGTGTCACCGTGCTGAAAAGTGCGACCACTAGGCTGCTGGGGTCTTTCCATCACCACAGAGCCGTCCCATGTCGAACCTTCATGACTCCCGCCGTCAATTCTTGCAACACCTTGCCGTCGGCACCGCCGCCGCAACCACCGGACTGAGTCTCAGTGGTTGCGGCGGGGATAACGATGCTGTCATTCTCCCCGCACCCAGCGTCAGTTTTAACTACGGGGTTGCCAGTGGCGACCCTTTAAGCGACCGCGTCATCCTCTGGACGCGCGCCACGCCAAGTGAAACATTCACGCCCACGATCCACTGGGAAGTCGCCAGCGACGAAGCCTTCACCAGCATCGTCAGCAAGGGCAGCGCCAGCACCGATGCAAGCAAAGACTACACCGTCAAAGTCGATGCCACCGGCCTCAAGCCCAATCAAGCCTACTTCTACCGCTTCAAGCACGAGAGTACCACCTCGATCACGGGTCGTACCCGCACCCTGCCCACTGGTAGCGTCAGCCAAATCAAACTCGGCGTGTTCTCTTGCGCCAACTTCCCGGCGGGCTTTTTCAACGTGTATGCCGAAGCCGCCAAGCGTAGCGACCTCGCTGCCGTCATTCATTTGGGCGACTACATTTACGAATATGCCAAGGACGGTTACGCCTCGGAAGATGCAGTGAAACTGAACCGCGTCTCCCTGCCCGCCAATGAGCTCCTGAGCCTTAGCGATTACCGCACCCGTTATGCGCAATACCGTAGCGACAGCGACCTGCAAGCCATCCATGCCAAACTGCCCTTCATCTGCGTCTGGGACGATCACGAAGTCGCCAATGATGCCTGGAAAGACGGCGCCGAGAATCATGACTCCAGCAAGGAAGGCAGCTTCACGGCACGCCGCAACGCAGCACTGCAAGCCTATTACGAGTGGCTGCCCGTCCGTATGCCGGATGCCAGCAATCCGTTGCGCATCTACCGCTCCTTCGATTTTGGCAACTTGCTGAGCCTGCACATGCTCGACACCCGCCTGATCGGACGCGACTTGCAACTCGACTACGCCAACTTCATCAACCCGGCCACCGGTGTCTTTGACGCAACTGCCTTCGGTCAGGCCATGGCCAATCCGAATCGCCAACTCTTGGGCGCGGCACAAACCCAGTGGCTGCAAGGTCAGCTGACGGCCTCGACCGCCACATGGCAGATCCTGGGTCAGCAAATCCTGATGGGCAAAATGTATCTGCCCTCGCCCCTGCTTACGCCTACTCCGCAAAATCCCAGCGTCAGTTTTGCGCAATACGGCGTGATCGCCACCGCGTTTATCACTTACCAAACCATCACCAAACAACTCGCCGCAGCGGGCAATACCCACCCGACTCCGACGGATTACCTCAACGCAGGCATGACCGCCGAGCAACTCGCCATCGTTGCCGAGCCGAAAAACCAGGCCATCATCCAGGCACCCGCCATTCCCTATAATCTGGACGCATGGGACGGTTATGAAGCGCCACGCCAAACGGTGTATGGCATGGTCAAAGCGCTGGACAAGAACCTGATCGTGATTTCCGGCGACACCCATAACGCCTGGGCGAGCAATCTCGACGACATCAACGGCAATCCGATTGGCGTAGAATTTGCCGTCTCCAGCGTATCCTCACCCGGTCTGGAGGAATATTTGCCTGGCCAAAATCCACTTGAACTGGCGGCGGGCGTGCAACAACTTATCCCCACCCTGAAATACGCCAACACCTACCAGCGCGGCTATATGGTGATCGACATCACCCCACAAGCCACCACCGCCGAGTGGATAGCGGTCAGCACGGTCAAATCCAAGACCTATACCTTAATCAACGACAAGGCGCTGAAGGTGCTACCCGGCAAGGGCAACCGCCGCATCGTCAAGGTGTAATTTTTCGCGCTACACACAGCACAACGGGGTCATTCGACCCCGTTTTTCATTGCCCGGTTTGTGCAGATGCCTATTCCTCAAGCAGAACATCCACTGTCTGCCCCTCGGCCTGCATCATGCGCCGCAAGCGCCCCAGCGCATCAAGCTGAATCTGGCGCACACGCTCGCGCGTGACTCCAAGCAGCTCACCGATCGACTCCAGGGTATGCGGTTCATGACCACGCAAACCAAAGCGACGCTCAATCACTTCACGCTGCTTGGCATCCAGCTGTTGCAACCACGCCCCCACACGCCCATGCAGCAGCTCACCCTGTAACAACTCCGCCGGATCAACATTGTTTTCATCCGGGATCATTTCCAGCAGCGAATGATCGGGGTCATCATGTAACGGCGTGCTCATCGAGGTGATGCGTTCGCCATAGCGCATGTGGCGCTGAACATCATCCACAGCACGCTCCATAACTTCAGCAATTTCACCGATACTGGCTTCATGCTGCTGATCCTGGGATATTTTGCGCGCTGCCCGCTTGTAGGCATTCAGCTCCTTGGCGATATGAATCGGCAAACGTACCGTGCGCCCCTGATTCATCAACGCACGCTCAATGGTTTGACGTATCCACCATGTGCCATAGGTCGAAAAACGAAAACCCCTTTCGGGGTCAAATTTTTCCACGGCGCGCAACAAACCCAGATTGCCTTCTTCGATAAGGTCAGCAAGCTCCAAACCGCGATACATGTAGCGCCGGGCGATTTTCACCACCAGGCGCAGGTTGCAGACAATCATGCGCTCACGCGCCACAGCATCGCCCTTTAATGCCAGGCGGGCATAGTGTTGTTCGTCTTCAGGACTGAGAAGTTTATGGCACTCGACATCATGCAGATACATACGCGTTATATCAGCGCGCTCGCTACGCTCGAAAATGGCTACAGAGCCGGTCTCTGAATCTGCAACCAATTCAGAGGCCTCAAGAACGTCCTGTTCACTCACAATGTCATAATCAGCCTCGGCTGTATCCGCCCCGGCCATTTCGCGCATCATTTCGTCTGTTTCGTCATTTCTCGGCATAACACCCCCACATGAATCTCGCCGCCATACGATGTCATGAGCAGACTGCTGAAACAAGTATGCAGAAATCTGCTATGGCATGGCCAATACTTAACCCAAGTCCCTACTCTGGCTTGCGGCGTGGCAACTGGCGGAGTGGATCAATGGGTTGACCATCCAGCCGGATTTCAAAATGCAACCTTGGCTTATCCACGCTTTCCAGCCCCATACGCGCAATGACCTGCCCGGATTTAACCTTTTGTCCTTCGCTGACAAGAAGTTTTTCGTTATACGCATAGGCGCTTAAAAAGCGCGCGTCGTGTTTGATGATAATGAGCTTGCCATATCCTGCCAGCCCCGACCCGCTGTACACCACCTCACCCTCTGCGGCTGCGACGACCGGCTGTCCGACAACTCCAGCAATATCAATCCCTTTGCGCGTAGCATCGTTAGCCTTGAAGCCTGTAACAACCCGGCCTTCCGTCGGCCATACCCAGGGGATAGTGCCGATCGGCTCGCCCGGATCAACATCCATCGCAGCAGGACGACTGGCGGTTGCAGCTTGGCTTGATGCTTTTGAACTTAAACGCAAGCGCTGTCCAACCCGCAGAACATAAGGTGGCTTCAACCCATTGAGTCGAGCCAATTCCTGCCAGTCCAGATCATAGAGTTCTGCAATCTGACTGATGAACTCGCCTTTTTGCACCACATGCACGCCGTTAGCCGGCACATCTCGGCTTGGCGCAGAACTACACCCCAGCAAAAGCAGGATCGCAAGCAGCAAACCAGCAGATAACATACCACTCGCAAAAATTCTCACAGCCTATGGCCTCATGAGCAAATAAGCCACGACCACGACCACCATGCCCCAGCCCAGCCATTCCATAAACGGGCGCAAACGCGCTTCAAACGATACGCCAAAACGCCCCATCAACCAGGCCACGAGAAAAAAACGCCCGCCCCGTCCAAAGATTGAAGCCACGACAAAAGGCAGCAAGGGCATTCCCATCGCACCTGCTGTCACAGTGAACGCCTTATAGGGAATCGGTGAAAAGCCCGCGAGAAATACCGCCCAGAACCCCCATTCGGTAAACCAGGCGCGCGCCTTTTCCATCGCTGGGGCATAGCCCATACGCTCAATCCAGGGAGTAAGCATTTCAAAAAATACCGCGCCCAACAGATAACCAAACAAACCGCCCACCACCGACATCAGCGTGGTCAGCAAAGCCAAACGCCACCATTTTTCGGGTCGCGCAATGCACATCGGTGCCAGCAACACATCCGGCGGAATGGGGAAAAATGAAGATTCCGCAAAACTCATGCCGCCCAAAAACCACGGCGCACGCGGATGCTTACTCCAACCGATCACCCTGTCATACAAACCACCAAACAACTTCATGCCAAGGCTCCACGAATCAAGGGCACGAAAGCCACATCTTCCAAAATCTGTTCAGTCAACACGCCATGCTCACGCCGAATCATCAATAAATGCTGCACGCCGCCCTGTGCGCCCACAGGAATCACCATGCGCCCGCCTTCGGCGAGCTGCTCCAACAAACGCGGCGGAATCTCCTCCGGCGCAGCGGTGACCACAATGGCATCATAAGGCGCGTGAGCAGACCAGCCTTGCGTTCCATCGGCATGGCGCAAGGCGATATTGTGTACATCCAGGCGCTTGAAGCGCTCCCGCGCCTGTTCGAGCAAACTCCCAATCCGCTCCACGCTGTACACCCGCCCGCACAGATGCGCCAGCACCGCCGTCTGGTAGCCCGAGCCGGTGCCGACTTCCAGCACGCGCTGCGGCGTACCATTCAGCAGAATCGCCTCACTCATACGCGCCACCATGTAAGGCTGCGAGATGGTCTGCCCAAGGCCAATCGGCAAAGCCGTATCCTCGTAAGCACGTCCGGCGAAGGCTTCATCCACAAACACATGACGCGGCACCTGGCGAATCACCTCCAGCACGCGCTTATGGCGAATGCCCATACTTTGCAAACGCTCAATCAGGCGCTCACGACTGCGCGGCGAGGTTAAGCCACTGCCGCGCAGGGAAAGCTCGCTTGACACTTCAGCGCGCTGCGACATCGGGCAACCACTGCGCCAGACCCGCAATCGCCTCATGGCGCGTCATGTCGAAATGAATCGGCGTAATCGACACCCAACCCTCGCGTAACGCGGCAAAATCCGTACCCTCGCCCTCATCGGCCGCTGCGCCCGCAGGCCCAACCCAGTAAATCGGCTTGCCACGCGGATCAAGCGAAGGCACCATCGGCGCGGAAGGATGACGCTTGCCCAGGCGCGTGGCACGCAAGCCGCGAATCTCCGCCCAAGGCCGATCAGGAATATTCACATTCAACAGGGTATCCGGCGGCAAGGGATGCGACACAATGCTCTGCACCAGAACCTGCGCCGCCTGCCCCGCCGCGAGCAAGTGTTGCGGCTCGTGCGCATCCATCGACAAGGCAATCGCCGGCAGCCCCAGTGAACGCCCCTCGGTCGCCGCCGCCACCGTGCCGGAATACAGCACATCATCTCCCATATTCGCGCCATGATTGATGCCGGAAATCACGATATCCGGCTGGAAGTCCAGCAAGCCGGTCAGCGCAAGATGCACACAATCCGTGGGCGTGCCATCCACCGACCAAACATCCGGCTCAATCATGCGCGGACGCAGCGGAGAGGACAGCGTAAGCGAATTGCTGGCGCCACTGCGATCACGATCAGGCGCCACAATGACGACCCGCCCCAGCACACGCATCGTCTCCGCCAAAATACGAATACCCGGCGAATACACTCCATCATCATTGGAAATCAGGATATTCATGGTATTGAATGCACACGGTAGTTTAAGAAGTAGGTTCTGAAAACCTCGAACATCTTGCCCTAAGCCCCCCTGACGCATCAACCCGAATCCACGCTTTACACAACACAAACGCCATGAATGATGACGATATTCAACTGTTCCTTGACGCTATCGGCGTAACCCGTGGTGAAGTGCGTCGCATACGCCAGCACGGCAAGGTGTTACATGCCAGCAAAAAACCGGCGCCCAAGTTACAGCCTCGTCCCAGAGCGTGCGCAGACTCGCCCGCAAAACTACCCTATTTCAGCGACCACGATCCTTACGCCGCACTCGCGCATGAAAGCGCAAGCACATGGCACACAAGAACCGAATTTCACCGCCCCTCCCTCCCCGCGCAAACGCTGCGCCGTCTGCGACAGGGCAAACATCGCATCGAAAGCAGTCTGGATCTGCACGGCTGCCCCGTCGAAGATGCCAAACAGCGCGTCGCCTGGCTGTTGCAACAACCTGCATCCAAGCGATATCCCGGCGAGGCGTTATGCGTGCGTATCATTCACGGTCAGGGTTATAACTCGCCGCAAGGGCAAGGCAAACTCAAGCGCCTGCTGGCCATTTGGCTACCGCAAAGCGAGCGTGTACTGGCGTTTTGCACAGCGCGTCCCGACGATGGCGGACAGGGGGCGATGTATGTGTTGTTGCGTTCGGCATCGTAGTAGATAAGAAGGAATCACGACGCGTCTGAATAGCGCGCCGTGCGCTCTGCGAAGAGGTGAACCGCATGGTTGCGACACAGGGCAAAGCCCCGACTGAACGTAACTTCAGAATGGGTGGCTTGGTGTTGAATGGCAGCGTGCAACGCGCTACCGATAGCCTGAAAGTTAGCTTTCGTCTCACCAATATGGCGCAAGAAGTTCCCCTGGTGTACGAGGGCATTTTGCCCGACCTATTCCGCGAAGGGCAGGGCGTGATTATTACGGAAAGGATGCAAGGTGGTAGCTTTGTTGCCGAAGAAGTGCTCGCCAAGCACGATGAAAACTGTATGTCGCCAGAAGTGGCCGACTCGTTGAAGAAGGCACAACCATGATCGCAGAGTTAGGGCGCTTTTCGCTGATATTAGGGATGCTGTTTGACGGGTCGTCGATTTAAATAGATACAATAGTATCCATTATTGCCTTATTTAAGCTAAAATAGATACAGCTATGTCTTTTTGGTGGGTGAGATGTCTGGTTATCTGTTGTTAGATGATGGCGATGTGCAACAAGCCTTTGCCGCACATTTGCGCTTGCGACGCGAACAAGAAAAGCTCTCGCGTGATGCCTTGGCACAGCGCAGTGGTGTGCCAGCGGCAACCATCAAAAAGTTCGAGCTAACGGGGCACATTGCCTTTCGTCAACTGCTACTTCTCTGGCAAAGTTTAGACGACTTACAACGACTCTATCAGCTCACACAGCCAAGTCATGCCATATCTCATGTACCAACCTCTATCGCTGAAGTGCTTAAAGATGGTTTTTAAGCCGATTCAACAACTGCAGGTGAGTCGAATTTTATCTTCGGCTGATCGTGTGTGCGTGGGTGTATTAGCGCAAAATCGTCAAGGTGTGTTTTTTCAATACGACGCAGATTATTTAGCAACCTATGGCAACTTGTCGCCCTTTACTCTAAAAGCGACGACGGCGTTACAGCCTGCACCTAAAACACCGCATCAAGGTGTTCATGGTGTGTTTGGTGACAGCCTACCCGATGGGTGGGGGTTGTTGCTGCAAGACCGTTTGTATCGCCAGCAAGGCATTTTACCGAACCAAGTGACGGCAATGGATCGCCTTGCTTTAGTTGGTCATCATGGACTGGGTGCTTTGGTTTTCGAGCCTGTTTCCGATTTGATGCCCTCACCAG